>JBGMOD010000252.1:0-31663 GCA_041424235.1 Hyphomicrobiales bacterium | reverse complement strand
ACCAGTGCATCAAGGCGAGCCATGTGTTCAACCTGCTCGACGCGCGCGGCGTGATTTCGGTCACCGAGCGGCAGAGCTACATCCTGCGCGTGCGCGAACTGGCGAAAGCCTGTGGCGAAGCCTGGATCGCCACCGAAGCGGGCGGAGCCTGAGCCATGCCCGATCTGTTGCTTGAACTGTTCTCGGAAGAGATTCCCGCGCGCATGCAGGCGAAGGCAGCCGAGGATCTGCGCCGGATGGTCACCGACAAGCTGGTGGCCGAAGGCCTGGTCTATGAGGGCGCCAAGGCGTTCGTCACGCCGCGGCGGCTGGCGCTGACCGTGCACGGCGTGCCGGCGCGACAGCCGGACCTGAAGGAAGAGCGCAAGGGTCCGCGCGTCGGCGGCGCCGAGGCCGCCGTGCAGGGCTTCCTGAAAGCCACCGGGCTGGCCTCGCTGGATCAGGCCACGATCCAGCGCGATCCCAAGAAGGGCGACTTCTATGTCGCGCTGATCGAGAAGCCGGGCCGTGCCGCGATCGACGTGATCGCCGAGATCCTGCCGGTGATCGTGCGCACCTTCCCATGGCCGAAGCAGATGCGCTGGGGCGAACGCTCCGCGAAGCCGGGCGCGCTGACCTGGGTGCGGCCGCTGCATTCCATCATCGCGACCTTCGGTCCGGAAACCGAAGATCCGGACGTGGTGAAACTCGATATCGCGGGCATCGAAGCCGGGCAGACCACCCACGGCCATCGCTTCATGGCGCCGGAAGCGATCACCGTGCGTCGCTTCGAGGACTATGAAGCGAAACTGTACGCCGCCAAGGTGATGCTGGACCCGCAGCGCCGCAAGGACACCATCCTTGCCGATGCCAAGGAACTCGCGTTCGCGCAGGGCTTCGAACTGGTCGAGGATCAGGCACTGCTCGATGAGGTCGCTGGCCTGGTCGAATGGCCGGTGGTGCTGATGGGCGCGTTCGATCCCGCGTTCCTTGCGATCCCGGGTGAGGTGATCCGCGCCACCATCCGCAACAACCAGAAGTGCTTCGTGGTCAACGACCCGAAAACGGGGAAGTTGGCGCCGCATTTCATCCTGGTCTCCAACATCGAGGCCATCGATGGCGGCAAGGCCATCGTCGCAGGCAACGAGCGTGTGATCCGCGCGCGGCTGTCGGATGCGAAATTCTTCTACGAGACGGATCGCAAGACCAGGCTGGAAGAGCGGCTGCCGAAGTTCGAGCAGATCGTGTTTCATGAGAAACTCGGAACGCAAGCCGAGCGTATTGCGCGGATCGAACGGCTTGCCGTCGAACTGGCGCCACTGGTCGGCGCCGATGCTGCCAAGGTGAAGCGCGCGGCAAAACTCGCCAAGGCCGACCTGCCCACGGAGGTGGTCGGCGAATTCCCCGAAGTGCAGGGCCTGATGGGGAAATACTACGCGCTGGACCAGGGCGAGGACCCCTCGGTCGCCGCCGCGATCGAGGAGCATTACAAGCCGCAGGGGCCGAACGACCGCGTACCGACCGATCCGGTCTCGATTGCGGTGGCGCTGGCTGACAAGATCGACACGTTGGTGGGCTTCTGGGCGATCGACGAGAAGCCGACCGGCAGCAAGGATCCGTACGCGCTGCGCCGTGCGGCACTGGGTGTGATCAGGCTGCTGGTCGAAAATACCCTGCGGTTGCCGCTGCGCGACGTCGCGAAATCGTCGGTGGCGGGACTTGCGAAGATCAGCGCCGATGCATCGAAACTGTCGGACGATCTGCTGTCGTTTTTCGCGGATCGCCTGAAGGTGCAATTGCGCGAGCAGGGCGCCCGGCACGATTTGGTCGACGCGGTGTTTGCGCTCGGCGGCCAGGACGATCTCCTGATGGTGGTGCGCCGGGTCGAGGCGCTCGGCAAGTTCCTCGACAGCGACGACGGCAAGAACCTGCTCGCCGGCACCAAGCGCGCGGCCAACATCCTGCGCATCGAGGAGAAGAAGGACGGTAAGGCCTTCGACGGTGCGCCGGATCCGTCGCTCTACCGGCTCGATGAGGAAAAGACGCTCGCCGGGGCCATCGATCAGGTCAAGGCCGAGGCCGGTGCAGCAGTTGCGAAGGAGGACTTCGCCGCCGCGATGGGCGCGATGGCCAAGCTGCGGCCGGCGGTCGATGCTTTCTTCGACAAGGTCAAGGTCAATGACGACGACGCGAAGGTGCGCGAAAACCGTCTCAAGCTGCTGAATGAAATCCGCGCCGCGACCCGCGCAGTGGCGGATTTCTCGAAGATCCAGGATTGAGTTCTCCCCCATCCTGAGGAGCCCGCGTAGCGGGCGTCTCGAAGGACGAGGCCGAGGTGCATCCGCGCGGACAACACGGGGGGCCTCATGGTTCGAGACGCGCAGCTTTGCTGCGCTCCTCACCATGAGGGATAACGTTTTGTCGCGTGGTGGAACTGTCGATGACGTGGAGCGTTTTGATGACCGATCGCGAAACCCTCTCCGCCTATGACAACGACGCCGCCGCGTTCGCGCAGGACTGGCACGATCAGCCGCCGCCGACCGATCTGCATGCCATCGTCAAACGCTTCTTCCGTCCGGGCACGACTGCCGACATCGGCTGCGGCTCCGGCCGCGAAGTCGTCTGGCTCGCCGCCAACGGCTTTGCCGCTGAGGGATTCGATGCCTCCGACGGCCTGCTCGCAGAGGCACGGCGGCGCTATCCGGATCTTTCGTTCGCGCACGCGGAGCTGCCGGAGCTGCGAGGTCTGGCCGCCGGCAGTTTCGACAACGTGCTGTGTGAAACCGTTATCATGCATCTGGAGCACGCCGACATCGCGCCGTCGGTGCGGCGCCTGCTCGATATCGTGGCGACGGGCGGTGTGCTGTATCTGAGCTGGCGGGTGACGCCGCAGGATGACCAGCGCGACAAGCACGGCCGACTCTATGCGGCGTTCGATGCCGCTCTGGTTCGCGCGGAGTTGACGTCAGCCGACCTGCTGCTCGATGAAGAGGTGGTCAGCGCGTCGTCGGGCAAGGCGATCCATCGCATTGTCGCGCGCAAGCGCGGCTGATCGCTTCGATCGATTCAGGGCAGCAATCCGGCCGTGCGGTACGCTCCGACGATATCATCATAGACCGACACGTCGCCGCGGCCGCGGGCCACCAGCTGCGCGCCCTCGATCGCCGCGAAGATGGCGAGCGCGCGTTTGCGGATCGCGTCGGCGTCGCCCTGCTGGAGCGAGAGCGCCTCGGTCAGCCACCGCACGTTCATCTCGGAGAACTTCACCACCTCGGCTCTCACCTCGACGGGCAGCTCGTCGTGCTCGGCCGCCATGATGCCGCCGAGACACATCCGGTTCTCGTTGAGCAGGGTGTTGCGGAAGACATCGGTGTACTTTCGGATGCAAGCCTCCCGATCGAGGCCGTCGGCCAGCAGTCCGTCCAGATAGGCGGCGAAATCGGAGGTGTAGAGCTGCGCCAGCGCGCCGCCGAGGTCGCCCTTGGTCGGAAAATGATAGTGGATGCTGGCGCTTTTGACGCCGACTTCCTTGGCCAGCTCGCGAAAGCTCAGGCCGCTGTAGCCACGCGCCTGCACCGTCGCCCGCGCCGCGCCCATGATCTTCTGCCGCATCTCGCTCATTGGCCGCTCCACCATAGACTATCTATCTATAGATAGGTGTTGACGCCGGCAAGCGCGGAGCTTACAGCAGGCTTCGCCTCAAAATCTATCTATCGATAGATAGATAATTGCCAGGAGAATCAGAATGCCCCGTTCATCCACTGTCGCCGGCCCGATCCACTATCTCGATGCGACGACGCTTGCGGCCCTGATCCGCAAAAAGGAGCTGTCGCCGCGGGAGGTGGTCCGGGCGCACCTGGACCGCATCGGATCGGTGAACCCGAAGATCAATGCCATTGTGACCCTGATGGCGGATGACGCGCTCAAGGCCGCCGATGCGGCCGAGAAAGCGGTCATGAACGGCGCCGAACTCGGGCCGCTTCACGGTGTCCCGTTCACGATCAAGGATGCCATCGATACCGCCGGTGTTCCGAGCCAGCGTGGCTCCAGGCTCTTTGCCGGATTTGTTCCGGATCGGGATGCCACCGCCGTCAAACGCTTCAAGGCCGCCGGCGGCATTCCGCTGGCGAAGACCAATATTCCGGAATTCTCGGCCTGGCGGGAAACCGACAATCTGCTCACCGGCCGCACCAACAATCCCTGGAATCTGGAGCACACACCCGGCGGATCGAGTGGTGGTGAATCGGCGGCGATCGCCGCCGGCCTCTCGCCGATCGGTCTTGGCAGTGATGTCGCGATCTCCGTGCGCGGCCCGGCTGCGTTCACCGGCATCGCGGCCCTGAAAGCCACGCACGGCCGGATTCCCTACACCGGCCATTTCCCGACCGCCTTGAGCCGCTTCTGGCATATCGGGCCGATGGCGCGCACCGTGCGCGACGTGGCCCTGGGTTACGCCATTCTCAGGGGATCCGACGGCATCGATCCCTATGCCATCCATGCCAGGGATGCGGAGCCGGCGGATGCCCGGATCGCCGGCCAGCCTGTTCGCGTCGGCTGGGTGTCGGAGACGGCCTTCGGTCCTGTTGATCCGGAGATCAGCGCTGCGGTGATGGCCGCAGCCGCACGGCTGAAGGATCTCGGATGTGATGTGGAAGAGGTGCGCCTGCCGTTCATGGAGCAGACCGACTGGCTCATGCCGTTGTTCACGCTGTGGTACGAACTGGTCCCCTTGGTGCGGACGTTCGCAACCGGGCGCGAGGCGGAGCTGCACGCGATCGGGGCGGGGCTGATGTCGATGCCGCCGCCGGCGTTGGTCGATTACATCGACGCGGAAGCGAAAGTCGAGCAACTGAAGACGGCGTTCGCCGGATACTTTCAGAGCCATGACGTGCTGCTGTGCCCGGTCACGCCGATCACCGCACCGCGCCACGCGTTGGACGAACACGTCGTCAACGGCGTCACGGTGCCGGCCAATCATGTGCTGCGCGCGACATCGCCGTTCAACATTACCGGCCTGCCGGCGCTCTCGGTGCCGTTCGGCTTCAGCTCCGAGCACCTGCCGATCAACGTCCAACTGGTGTCCCGATGGCTCGACGAAACCACCATCCTGCGTCTCGGCGCCTTGCTGGAACGCACCGGGGGCCTCGGCAACCGGCATCCGGAAATCTAACGGAGCCAGCAATATTCAGCAACAATTTACGATTTGTTAACCGTGATCCCCGAAGGTCTGCGCGGGTCAACGATTTCTTAAGCAATCGTTCCCCCGCGCTCATGCAGGGACCTTGCGGATGACCTCGGTCAACACCGGCCTCAATGCTTATGCCCAATACGGGTCAGCCTACGCGCGGGCGGCGGCGACGCCATCGCTCGCCACCACGCTCGCCGCGGATGGTACCGACAACACCGTTGTAGGATCGAACGCGGCGACCAACTTGACCCTGTCGGATGCCGCGCGGGCGAAACTCGCCAGCACCACGGCGCTGCCCGATTTCACTACCGTCACCAATGACGCGCGTGCCACGCTCGATAAGCTTTATGCCGCGGCCAAGGTGACCGGGCCGATCGTAGGCGGCAAAACGACCGTCGATCTCACCTCGCTGGACCGGCGCTCGCTGTTTGCGATCGCGACCAACAATGGCGGCAAGTTCACCCCGGACGAGCAGGCCGTCGCCACCTCCGAATTGAAGAAGCGCTTCGACGCGGCGCTGGCGCCCTCGGTCGCGGCCACACGGCTGACCGGCGATTACAGCGTCAGTTACAAGACCGCGCTCGATTATCTCGATGCCGCAAGCCCCGAGGAGAAAGCGACAGCGACCTGGAGCGCCCAGCATGCCGCGGTGCTCAAGGGTTACCAGGCGACGCAGCAGGATCCCACCAAGCGTCCCGCCGATATCGCCGGCGATCCGGTTGCGCCAGCGCTCACCCAACTGCCGGGCACCAAGCCGACGACATCACGCGATTTCGGCGATGTGGCGAGCGACGTGCGCGCGTATCTCGACAAGCAGAAGAGCGACGCCGCGGCCAATCACAAGGAACTGGTCTACGATCCGCAGCGCAAGACGGGCCAGCTCGCGGATCTCGCCTCGCTCGACAATCGTTCGTTGTCGGCGATCACGCTCAATCAGGGCGGCAAGTTTTCCAATGAAGAAATCTTCGCCGCGAAGAAAGAACTGAGCGCGCGCACCCGTGCATCCGTGCTGGATGCCCTGAAGCAGAGCCAGTCATCCGGCGATCCGCGCCAGCTCAGCCTCGGCATCCTGAAGAGCTATTCCGCCATGAGCCCGGAAGAGCGGCAGGCCACCAACTGGACGCCGGAATTCCAGGATCTCGCCGTCAAGAACTACAAGTCGACGTCGTCGATCCTGTCGATGCTGCAGGGTGGGTGACGCGGCTCCGCGGGGTTAGTCCGCCTCACGCGTCCATAGTTGTAGCCCCGATGAGCGCAGCGACATCCGGGTGGAAGTCAGCGACATCCAGTGCAAGAGATCCCGGGTATCGCTTTGCTCACCCGGGCTACGAAGCTGCGCTTGGCTTTTAGCTATCAAAATCCAAAAGAAAGTCCCGCCCCCGAGGGAAGGGGCGGGACTTCTGACGTTGCAGGGAAGCGACGGGCGGGGGGACAACCGCGCGCTCAATCCTGAACGCCGACCTCATGCGGTGAGCCAACGTGCGACGGCAGCGTTGGTTCAATCACCCGTTACGCGCTTGGTTATTCAATCACTTGCATCACGCGTCGCGTTCGCGGGTCGACCAGGACGCTGCGATCGTTGATGACGGTGTAGCGATAGGTGGTTGCGCCGAAACGCTGCGGCACATCGTAATAAGTGACGCCGGCTTCAGGCAGCACGGTGCCAACCGAGATCGGTGCGTCCACCGTGTAGGACGGCACCTGTTCCTCGACGATGTATTGCCGGAAGCGCGGCCGCTGTGGCTCGGCGATGATGCCGCCGCCGACCGGCACGCCAGCGAGGCCCGTCGTCACGCCTTCTTCGACGATCACGCGTTGCTGGGCCTGCGCACCAAGGGGCACTGTGGCCGCTGTGAGCACGGCAAGAGCAAGAAGCTTGTTACGCATGGTTGATCTCCTCAACGGATGGGGGCGCAAAACGACCGTGCACCGGACGAACAGCCCAACCAATTCGTCGCGATTGGCGATGTTCCTGACACTTCCGTGAATTCATTGCGTCTTTTTCTTGCAGCTGGAACAAATGACCGCGTCGCGAGTCTGCCATTGCCGTTGCAGCCAGCAGCGCGGGGAACGATGACGGCACCTGCCGAATGCCAATCCTCCAGATCCCGATGCTTCGGATCCCTGTGCCTGACGTCAGCGCACTGGAGCCATTCCCGCGTGGCGGATAACATCCGCCGCGATTCGTCTAATCACTTCGCCGGAGAGTTCGATGCACATTACCAGCGCTCATATTCCAGCCATCGTCGCCCTGATTGCGGGCATCCTGATCCTGCTGATGCCACGGCTGCTCAATTTCATCGTCGCGATCTATCTGATTTTCATCGGATTGGTCGGGCTTGGCGTTCTGCGCGCGCTTCACCTCTGAATCGCGTGAATCGCGCAAAAAACGGTCAAAAGACGCACCACATTGAGGTCCCAAAGCCGACCATACTGACGTCCTGATGGCGCCGGCACGTCTTGCGTGCCACCGTAAAACCGTGTTGTAAGGCGCTGCTGTTCCCTCTCATGCTGACGCTTGGAAACCATGGCCAAAGCTGCATCAAAGACCAAACCCGCCCCAGCAAAATCAAGGACATCCACCGCGCCGAGCGCGCGGGCCGCAAAGCCCAGCAAACCCGCCGCCAAGCCGGCGGCCAAGGTTGTTGCCAAGGCTTCTTTAAAGGCTCCCGTGAAGACGCCGGCAAAGGCTGCCAAAGCCCCGGCGCCGGCCGCCAAGGCCGCAGCGAAGCCTGCCGCAAAGCCGGTGGCCGCGCCGAAGTCCGGCAAGTGGGTCTACACGTTTGGTGATGGCAAGGCCGAGGGCAAGGCAGGTCTGCGGGATCTGCTGGGCGGCAAGGGCGCCAACCTCGCCGAAATGGCCAATCTCGGATTGCCGGTGCCTCCCGGCTTCACCATCCCGACGTCGGTGTGCACCTATTTCTATGCCAATGACAAAACCTACCCGAAGGAGTTGAAGGGGCAGGTCGAAGCCGCGCTCGGTTATGTCAGCAAGATCACCGGCAAGGGTTTCGGCGACACCAAAAATCCGCTGCTGGTGTCGGTGCGCTCCGGTGGTCGTGCCTCGATGCCCGGCATGATGGATACGGTGCTCAATCTCGGCCTCAATGACGAGACGGTGGAAGCGCTGGCCGAGAAATCCGGCGATCGCCGGTTCGCCTACGACAGCTACCGCCGCTTCATCACCATGTACTCCGACGTGGTGCTCGGCTTTGAACATCATCATTTCGAAGACATTCTCGACAGCCACAAGGACACCAAGGGCTACAGCCTCGACACCGATCTCACCGCGGACGATTGGGTCGAACTGGTCGGCAAATACAAGGAAGCCGTCGCCCGGGAAACCGGTCATGATTTCCCGCAGGACCCGCACGCCCAGCTGTGGGGGGCCGTCGGCGCCGTCTTCTCGTCCTGGATGAATGCGCGCGCGGTGACCTATCGCCGCCTGCACGACATTCCGGAATCCTGGGGCACCGCCGTCAACGTGCAGGCCATGGTGTTCGGCAACATGGGCGATACCTCGGCCACCGGCGTCGCCTTCACCCGCAATCCCTCGACCGGCGAGCGCAAGCTGTACGGCGAATTCCTGATCAACGCGCAGGGTGAAGACGTCGTTGCCGGCATCCGCACGCCGCAGGACATCACCGAAGAGGCGCGCAAGGAATCCGGGTCCGACAAGGCCTCGATGGAAGAGGCAATGCCCGAGGCGTTCAAGGAGCTGACGCGGATCTACACCCAGCTCGAGAAGCACTACCGTGACATGCAGGACATGGAGTTCACGGTCGAGCAGGGCAAGCTTTGGATGCTGCAGACCCGCAACGGCAAGCGCACCGCCAAGGCCGCGCTGCGCATCGCGGTCGAGCTCGCCAATGAAGGCCTGATCAGCAAGAAGGATGCGGTGCTGCGGGTGGATCCGGCGTCGCTCGATCAATTGCTGCACCCGACCATCGATCCGGTGGCGACACGCGACGTGATCGCGACCGGTCTGCCGGCTTCGCCCGGTGCGGCCGCAGGCGAGATCGTGTTCTCGTCGGATGAAGCCGCCAAGCTTCAGGCCGATGGACGCAAGGTCATTCTGGTGCGGATCGAGACCAGCCCGGAAGACATCCACGGCATGCACGCCGCAGAAGGCATCCTCACCACTCGCGGCGGCATGACCTCGCACGCGGCGGTGGTTGCGCGCGGCATGGGCAAGCCCTGCGTCTCGGGCTGCGGCTCGATCCGGGTCGACTACGGTCGCGGCACCATGTCGATTGGTGGCCGCACCTTCAAGGCCGGCGACGTCATCACCATCGATGGCGCCCTGGGTCAGGTGCTGGCCGGCCGCATGCCGATGATCGAACCGGAACTGTCCGGCGAGTTCGGCACGCTGATGGGCTGGGCCGATCAGGTGCGCAAGCTCAAGGTGCGCGCCAACGCCGACACGCCGGTCGATGCCCGCACCGCGATCCGGTTCGGCACCGAGGGTATCGGCCTGTGCCGCACCGAGCACATGTTCTTCGAGGAAACCCGCATCCGCACCGTGCGCGAGATGATCCTCGCCGAGGATGAGCAGTCGCGCCGCGCCGCGCTGGCCAAGCTGCTGCCGATGCAGCGGGCCGACTTCGTGGACCTGTTCGAAATCATGAAGGGGCTGCCGGTGACGATCCGGCTGCTCGATCCGCCGCTGCATGAATTCCTGCCGCATACCCAGGCGGAGATCGAGGAAGTGGCGCGGGCCATGAACGCGGATCCGCGTCGGCTTGCCGACCGGGTGCGCGAGCTGTCGGAATTCAATCCGATGCTCGGCTTCCGCGGCTGCCGTCTGGCGATCGCCTACCCGGAGATCGCCGAGATGCAGGCGCGCGCCATTTTCGAAGCGGCGGGCGTCGCCGCCAAGCGCACCGGCGAGCCGGTCGGCATCGAAGTGATGGTGCCGCTGATCGCCACCAAGGCGGAGTTCGATCTGATCAAGGCTCGCATCGATGCGACGGCGGTTTCGGTCTCGCGCGAGACCGGCGCCAAGCTGGAGTATCAGACCGGCACCATGATCGAGTTGCCGCGTGCCTGCCTGATGGCGGGCGACATCGCGCAGACCGCCGAATTCTTCTCGTTCGGCACCAACGACCTGACCCAGACCACTTATGGCATCAGCCGCGACGACGCCGCGGGCTTCCTCGGCACCTACATGTCGCGCGGCATTCTCGACATCGATCCGTTCATTTCGGTCGATCGCGACGGTGTCGGTGAACTGGTGAAGATCGGCGTGCAGCGCGGACGCAAGACGCGCGCCGGCCTCAAGATGGGCATTTGCGGCGAGCACGGCGGTGATCCGGCGTCGGTCGCGTTCTGCCACGAGGTCGGGCTCGACTACGTCTCGTGCTCGCCCTATCGCGTGCCGATCGCCCGTCTCGCGGCGGCGCAGGCGGCGCTCGGCAAGACGGTGGCGAGCCAGGCTTAAGCGACACAATTTATCATCGAAGACAAATCGCGCCGGTCATCACCGGCGCGATTTTGTTTTGCGGAAACGGCAAATGTCGTTTGCGCGATGCGCATCAAACACGGAGCGGTCCGGCCATGACGGCTGTGAACGACGATGCTCCGTGTTCCCACGCTAACACTTCATCAACCATCTTCGTTGACGCGATTTTCACCAGTTTTCACGACGCGCGATTCACCAACATTTTCGATCGTGCGCGCAATTGTGCTGCAAGTCTTGCGTGTTGCGCCGATGCATCGCCGATTAACCGGCTCGCAACTTTAATCCGGTACCAACAAATTTAGTCGAATTGCACTGGATGTATGTGCTCGGCCAGCGTGTTTTCGAGCGGTGTGGAACTTCGGTTCACGTGAGAGAACGCGCTTCTTGGAAGAGTGTAAGCGTAAGCGTTGCGTGAGCGTACCAATGCCTGTGTTGCGTAACAGGCCGAAGGGCACGCACTTCGTGCCCTTCGGCCTCAGTCTTTGCCTCTTCGCTCTGCTGCCGAGCGAGATTGGCTATCAGGATCTTGCGGCTCTGCTCGCGCGCCAGCCCGGCGTCGCGGAGCGATCGCAGCGCCATATGACATCGACGCTCGCGACCATCCAGGTCGCCGCCTTCAGCTTCCCGCGGCCGATCGGAACCTCGATCCCGCGTCCCCCGAACTTCCATCTCGCCAGTCTCACCAGCCTCGACAGCGAGAGCAGCGACATCACCGGCGCGATCACCCGCGGTCCGCTGGGGCAGGATCCGCTTCGGCCCCGCGCCGCCGATTTCTCGGCGGTCGACCGCACGCTGAAGGGCGATCGGCTGGCGCTCTACACGCCGCCGCAGGACGAGCCGGCCGACGCCGCCAGGACACCGGAGGATCCCGCGACCTCCAATGCCTCGGTGCGCGGCGCGAAAACCGCCGATGCGATGCCGGCGCCGAGCGAGCCGCTCGACGAGGAACTGCAGGCCGCGCTGCAGGCGCCGCCGCTGCCGCAATACGATGTCGCGCTGTCGCTCGAAGGCGGCCCCGCAGTTGCGGCAAATCCGAATCCTGAGGCGGCAGATGCGATTGAATCCACTCCGTCGGCCGAAGGTTTCTCGGTCAAGACCGCCAGCCTTTTCTTTGGCAATGGCGCCATGGGCGTGCCCAGCGGATCGCTGGAGCGATGGCAGCCCGGTGAGGAGCCGGTGGTCATCATGCCGGGTGCGCAGGCCGATCCCGATCTGAAGGCCTATGCGCCGCCGTCAGCCGGCACCGACGGCAAGTCCGGCTCGGAAATCAAGCCCGGCACCGAGAGCAAGGGCGGCGAGACCAAGGTCGACAAGGGCCATGTCAGCGTCGAGCCGAAGCGGCAGAAGACACCGGCGGAGCGGCTCGGCCTCAATGAAAAGTCGCGCGCCAAGGCCGAGAAATGCCTTGCCGAGGCAGTGTATTTCGAAGCCCGCGGCGAAGCGGTGCGCGGCCAGATCGCGGTGGCGCAAGTGGTGATGAACCGGGTGTTCTCCGGCTTCTACCCCACCACCGTGTGCGGCGTGGTCTATCAGAACAAGAACCGCCACCTGGCCTGCCAGTTTACGTTTGCCTGTGACGATGTCGCGGACGTGGTGCGTGAGCCCGACATGTGGGTGCGTGCCCGCAAGATCGCCAAAGCCACGCTTGACGGCCAGTTGTGGTTGCCCGAAGTCGCCAAATCCACCCATTATCATGCCTATTGGGTCCGCCCGTCATGGGTGCACGAGATGAAGAAGATGTACAAATACGGTGTGCACACCTTCTATCGTCCGCGCGCCTGGGGTGACGGCAGCGATGCGCCGAGCTGGGGCAATCCGGCGGAGACTGCGGCGATTTCGGCGAAGCTGTGAGTCACGGCAACGGGTGATCCGTAACCCGGATGAGCGCGCCGCGCGATATCCGGGACGACGGTGCGATTGGTCCCGGATGTCGCTCCGCTCATCCGGGCTTCTACACGCTGCCTTCAACGATCCTCACCCGTGCGCGGTCTTGCCGCCGTCGATGACGAATTGCCCTCCGGTCAGATAGGGATGATCGTCGGAGGCGAGCGTCACCGCGAAAGCAGCGATCTCGTCCGGGGTTGCGACGCGTTCGAGGCCGGGAACGTTGGACTTGGCCCACTGCGCGATGCCGACCCGCCACACCGCATCGGGCATATTGTCCATGCCAGCGAGGCGGCGGATCATCGGCGTATCGGTGGTGCCCGGGATCAGGGTGTTGATGCGGATGCCTTTGAGGGCATAGTCGAGGGCGGCGGCCTGCACCAGTCCGACCAGTCCGCGTTTGGCAGCCGAGTAGGCCGAACGTTTCGCGGTGGTGGCCACGGCATTGGACGACGACGTCACCACGATCGACCCGCCGCCCGCGGCGAGCATATGCGGGATCTGGTATTTCATGCTGAGGAACACGCCGCGCAGATCGGTGGCGATGACGTCATCGAACTCCTGTGCCGTGTATTCGTGCAGCGGCCGCTCGATCGAGATGCCGGCATTGTTGAACGCGACATCGAGCCGCCCCCAGGTCTCGACGGTGCGTGCCACCAGCGCCTTGATGTCGTCCTCGTTGCGGACGTCGGCGCGGACGAACATGGCCTGGCCGCCAGCGGCGTTGATCTCCTCCTCCACCTCGTGGCCGCGCTGCTCGTTGCGGCCGCAGAATGCGACACGGCCGCCTTCGGCCGCGAACATCCGCGATGCGGAGCGGCCGATTCCCGACGTGCCGCCGGTGACCAGCACCACCTTGTCCTCGAAGCGGCGTTTTCCGCTCGGCTTCTGCTGCGGCAGGTTCGAGGCCTGCCCGAGCCGGACGCCGCCGATCAATCCGCCGATCACGCCGGTGACGGCGCCGATCGCCGCGCTTCCGACCACCTGGCGGCGTTTGACGGGCGCAGTTGTGATAACGTCTGACGTGGTTGGCATGGCGATCTCCTGTGGCGGCTGCATGCGGGTGACGGTCGATCTTAACAGTGTTAAGATAACTAGGCCGACATCTAAACACTGTCAAGATGAGGCCGGAAACTTTGGCGGATAAGCGGGTGAGGCAGAAAATCCAGAACAAACCGGCCAGGCAGCGCCCGGAGCCGGAGGCCGGCTACCATCACGGCGATCTGCAGGAGGCGCTGATCGCGGCGGCCGAGGCCATTCTCGCCGACAGCGGCGCCGACGGGTTTACGCTGCGCGAAGCGGCGCGGCGGGCCGGCGTGTCGCCGGCTGCGCCCTCACATCACTTCGGCAACGCGCCGGGGCTTCTGACCGAGGTGGCGATCCGCGGGTATGGCGAACTGACGCGCGCGCTGGTGGATGCGGCTGCGGCCCATGCGACACCGCGCGAGCGGCTGCACGCCCAGGGGCAGGCTTATCTCCGCTTCGCCCTGACGTTTCCCGGGCGCTTCCAAATGATGTTCAGCAACAAACGGCTGTTGGCCGACGACGAACGGCTGCACGCGGCGGCGAAGGCGGCCTACACGCCGCTGAAAGAGGTGATGGGCGACCTGACCCGGGAACAGGATGAAGGCCGCCCGCCATCGGCGGCCCAGATCGACATCGCCGCCAGGGCCGCGTGGTCGGCGGTTCACGGCTTCGCCAAGCTGGCGCTGGAGGGCAAGTTCGGCGCGGCGGACAGCGAGGCCGGCCGCCGCGCGATCAAGACCGGGTTGCGGGACGTGCTGGATTATCTCTGGCCGGTCGACGCTGCACTCGGCAAGCGGCGCTGATGCACACCGCTCAGGTCTCGATGTCCAGCGCGACGTTGAGGTTCGGCGCCGAGTGGGTTAGCGCTCCGCTCGAGATATAGTCCACGCCGGTGCCGGCGATGGCGGCAATCGATTGTTCGGTGACACCGCCGGACGCTTCCAGCACCACGCGGCCGGCAGCAAGGCCCACGGCGTCGCGCAGCGTCGCAATATCCATGTTGTCGAGCAGCACCACATCAGCGAGGCCGGTGTGCAGCACCTCGGTGAGTTGCGCGAGTGTGTCCACCTCGATCTCGACCTTGACCAGATGTCCCACATGGGCGCGGGCGCGCTGCAGCACCGCGGTGATGCTGCCGGCCACCGCGATGTGGTTGTCCTTGATCAGCACCGCGTCGTCGAGTCCGAAGCGGTGATTGAAGCCGCCACCGCAGCGCACCGCGTATTTTTCCAGCGCTCGCAGTCCCGGCGTGGTCTTGCGGGTGCAGCAGATGCGGGTCCTGGTGCCCTTGGTGCGACCGACATAGTTGGCGGTCAGCGTGGCGACCCCCGACAGGCGGCCGACGAAATTGAGCGCAGTGCGTTCGCCCGTCAGCACGGCGCGGGCCGGCCCGGAGATGGTCAGGAGATGCGTGCCCGCGGCGACACTGTCGCCGTCGCGGCCATGCGGCGTGATGACGATGTCGGCGGACAGTTTTTGAAACACGGCGATGGCGAGCGGCAAGCCGGCGATGGTGCCGGCCTGGCGTGCCACCATGATCGCATGGGCCTGCGTGGTCTCGGGAATGGTCGCAAACGAGGTGATGTCGCCGGCACGTCCGAGATCCTCGTCAAGCGCGCGGCCGATGGCCTCGCCGATGGCGAGAGGAGACAGAAAGGCGTCCAGGTGGAGCAGTGCGGCGGGTGTCAGCAGGGATGATGTGGTCATGGACGGTATCCTCATGGTTTCAAGCGATCAGTGGGGTTTTTGCGACACGCGCGCCATCCGCGAGCGACGCGGCGATGGCGCGGGCAGTGGTCAGCGTGGTGCGGGTGCGCTGCGCGAGGGCGGGGCGCTCCGCCGGATAGTCGGAGCGGTCATGCGCGCCGCGGCTTTCACGCCGCGCCCAGGCGGCGGTCGCCACCAGCAGCGCCGTCGTCGCCATGTTGCGCAACGGCGATGTCGCGGCGTCGGTCTCGATCGCGGCGAAGTCGCGCACCGCGGCCGCAAGACCGTCACCGTCGCGGATGACGCCGACGTTCGATGTCATCAGCCGGCGCAAGCGCATCTCGTCGCCGGTGCGTTGCCCGCGTGGCGTCTCTGGCGCTGCCGTATGATGGCTGGCGGTCGGGAAGACGTGCCCCAAAATATCCTCGGCGATGCGGCCGGCGTAGACCACCGCTTCCAGCAGCGAGTTGGAGGCGAGCCGGTTGGCGCCGTGGGCGCCGGTCGAGGAGACCTCGCCGCCGGCCCACAGGCCGTGCAGCGATGTGCGCCCGTGCGCATCCACCGCCACGCCGCCCATGTGATAGTGCGCGGCGGGTGCGATCGGGATCGGCGCGTCGGCCGGATCGATGCCGCCGGCGCGGCAACTGGCATAGACCGTGGGGAATTTGTCGGCGAAACGCGCGCCGAGCGCGGTGCGGGCGTCGAGAAACGCGCCGCGGCCGGCGGCGATCTCGGCGAACACGCCGCGAGCAACGATGTCGCGCGGCGCGAGCTCGGCCAGCGGATGTTGCGCGGTCATGAAACGTTCGCCATGGCCGTTGATCAGGACGGCACCTTCGCCACGCAACGCCTCGGTGGCGAGCGGTGCCGGATCGCGGCCGACCATGATGGCGGTGGGGTGAAACTGGACGAACTCGGGATCGGCGATAACAGCGCCGGCGCGGGCGGCGATCGCGAGTCCATGGCCGCTGGCCTCCGCCGGATTGGTGGTGACGGCGTAGAGATGTCCGATGCCGCCGGTGGCGAGCACGATCGCGCGGGCCGGAATTGTCACAGCTCTGGCGCCGGGATCGTTGGCCTTGCGGATCTGCAGCCCGGTGACGGTGTCGCCCTCAGTCAGCAGCTCATCAGCGACATGACCCTCGATGACACGGATCGACGGCGTCTGGCGCACCGCGGTGATCAGCGCCGAGATGATGGCCTTGCCCGCCATGTCGCCGCGCACATGCACGATGCGCCGCGCGGAGTGCGCGGCCTCGCGTCCGACCGCGAGTTTTCCCGCAAGGTCGCGATCGAACGGCACGCCGTACCGTAGAAGGTCGTCGATGCGGTCGGGAGCTTCACGGGCGATGCCGAGCGCGATGGCTTCGTCCACCAGGCCGCCGCCGACCGCGACAGTATCGGCGGCATGCGCCTCCGCGCTGTCGCCCTCGGCGACCGCAGCCGCAATGCCGCCCTGCGCCCAGGCGGTCGAAGCGCCCTGGCCGAGTGGCGCAGCAGAGATCACCGTGACCGGTCGTGGCGCGAGCTTCAGTGCGCAGAACAGGCCGGCAAGGCCGCCGCCGATGATGACGATGTCGTCGATTGTAGGGATGTTGTTGTTGGTTGGCATAGGCATGAACTTCGTCCTGTAGCCCGGGTGAGCGAAGCGAGACCCGGGGCGAGCATCCGTTGTTCGAACCCGGATGTCGCTTCGTTCATCCGGGCCACAGATTTCGATGATCTCAACTCTTCAAGTGAATCATCCGCTCCACCGAGCGGCGCGCGCGGTCGATGATCATGGGATCGATCGTGACCTCCTCGGTGAGGGTGAGCAGGCTGTCGAGAATCTTCGGCAGGGTGATCCGTTTCATGTGCGGGCAGAGGTTGCACGGCCGCAGGAATTCGATGTCAGGCAGTTCGGTCTTGAGATTGTCCGCCATCGAGCATTCGGTGATCATGATCAGGCGCCGCGGCCTGGTCCTGCGCGCCCAGTCGATCATCTGCGAGGTCGAGCCGGTGAAGTCCGCTTCCGCCAGCACGTCGGGCGGGCATTCGGGATGCGCGATGATCTGCGCGGAGGGATCCGTCGCGCGATAACCGCGCAGCTCGTCGCCGGTGAAGCGCTCATGCACCTCGCAGGCGCCTTTCCAGGCGATGATCTTCACACGGGTCTTCGAGGCGACGTATTTCGCCAGGTATTGATCCGGCAGGAAGATCACGGTGTCGGCGTTGAGGCTTTCCACCACCTCCACGGCGTTGGCCGAAGTGCAGCAGATGTCCACCTCCGCCTTCACCTCGGCCGAGGTGTTGACATAGGCCACCACCGGCACGCCGGGGAATTTTTCGCGCAGCAGCCGCACGTCGGCGCCGGTGATCGCTTCCGCAAGGGAACAGCCGGCGCGTGAATCGGGGATCAGCACCATCTTGTCCGGATTGAGGATCTTCGAGGTCTCCGCCATGAAGTGCACGCCGCACTGGACGATGATGTCGGCCTTCACGCGGGTGGCGTCACGCGCGAGCTGCAGCGAATCGCCGACCACGTCGGCGACGCAGTTGAAGATTTCCGGGGTCTGGTAGTTGTGTGCGAGGATCACGGCATTGCGCTCGCGCTTGAGGTCGTTGATCGCCTTGACGGTCGGCGCCATCAGCGGCCATTCGACCGGGGGAATGACCGAGCGCACGCGCTCATAGAGATGCGCCGTGGCGCGCTCGACCTCGGGCGTCCACTCCAGCGATGGCGCAGGAAGGGCATTGGTCCGTTTCGGTGCGTGCACGTGGCGAAGCGCGCCGGTGCGGGCGGTTGTCGGATACTCCAGATCGTCTGGGCCAAAAATTGCTGAAATCGGCATCGGCCATCTCCTTGCTTGTCGATATATGCTCTATATGAGCATATTAGAGTCCTGAGAAATCCGGCCACAAGGGCCGGCGCTTTCGGTCCCCGATCAGTGAAAGGCCGCGATGGCCGCTGGTTCATCGATCCGGGTTTTATTATTCTCAAATTGAGCAAAACGAATATAGCATGGCGATTGGACTTGCGCCAGCGGCAGGACGATCGAAATTTCGCAATCCCGGTGAATTGAATTTGCATCGCTGCGATGCAGCACCGAGGAATTCGAAAACCGGCAGCGATCAGCTACCTTGATGCAGACGCATCTTCTGATGCGATAACAATTTTCCAAACACTCCGGGGGATTCGCCATGTCGGCCGCTGACGCCGCGCCAGCCACAGCAGGTTCACACTGGCGCACAC
Organism: Hyphomicrobiales bacterium; assembly: GCA_041424235.1. Classification (GTDB taxonomy): domain Bacteria; phylum Pseudomonadota; class Alphaproteobacteria; order Rhizobiales; family Xanthobacteraceae; genus Bradyrhizobium_A. The sequence goes on along the minus strand of JBGMOD010000252.1, from coordinate 13,186 downwards.
CTGCGGTCGTCATCATCTGCGGCGGCCTGATCGGCATGCTGACGTTCGGCCCGCGCTCGACGTTCGGCTTTTTCATGCAGCCGATGAGTCATGATCTCGGCTGGGGCCGCGATGTGTTCGCGCTGGCGCTCGCGGTTCAAAATCTGCTGTGGGGCCTTGGGCAGCCGGTGGCCGGCGCCATTGCCGATCGTTACGGCACGCTGCGGGTGCTGGCTGTCGGCGGGCTGCTCTATGCCGCTGGGCTGCTGATGATGCGTTATGCGGGCTCGCCCAGTGTGCTGACGCTGTCGACCGGCGTCCTGATCGGCTTCGGGCTCGGTTGTTCGTTCAATCTGGTGCTGGCGGCGTTCAGCAAACTGGTGCCGCCGGAGAAGCGCAACCTTGCGCTCGGCGTCGGCACCGCGGCCGGTTCATTCGGCCAGTTCCTGTTTGCGCCGATCAGCGTGGCCCTCATCGACAATCTGGGATGGCCGTCGACGCTGCTGCTGTTTGCCGCCTTGATGCTGCTGGTGGTACCGCTGTCGTTCGTGATCGCGACGCCGGCTGCGGCCACCGCCGACGCCTCGGCCGAGCAGCAGCAATCGTTCAAGCAAGCGCTGGCGGAAGCGTTCGGCCATCGCTCCTATGTGCTGCTGGTGCTGGGATTCTTCACCTGCGGTTTCCAGCTGGCATTCGTCACCGCGCATCTGCCGGCCTATCTGGTCGACCGCGGCATGCCGGCGCAGACCGGTGGCTGGGTACTGGCGGTGATCGGGCTCTGCAACATCATCGGCTCGATCAGCGTCGGCTGGCTGTCGACATATTTTCCCAAGCGCTACATCCTGTCCGCGATCTATTTCGCCCGCGCGCTGTCCATCGTGGCGTTCGTGGTGTTGCCGATGACGACCTTGTCGGCGATCATGTTCGGCGTCGTCACCGGCCTGACATGGTTGTCGACGGTGCCGCCGACCTCGTCGCTGATCTCGCTGATGTTCGGAACCCGCTGGCTTGCGACGCTCTACGGATTTGCATTCGTCAGTCACCAGGTCGGAGGCTTCCTCGGCGCGCTGCTTGGTGGTATCGCCTTTGACCGCTTCGGATCGTATAACGTGATCTGGTGGCTGTCGGCGATGTTCGGCGTGTTGTCCGCGCTGATCAATCTGCCGATCGAGGAGAAGCCGGTGGTGCGTGGTGTCGTTCCGGCTTGATGAGCGAATTCGGGACACTAGTTGCGTCATGATGCGGGGAGTGCGTTTTGGGAACGTTCAAGGCAATCAGGATCGATAAGGCAGAGAAGGGCACCACGACTGCGCTGACGCAGTTCGACGAGGCCGATCTGATGGAAGGCGATGTCACCGTCGCCGTCGAATGGTCCACGGTGAATTACAAGGATGGCCTTGCGATCACCGGCAAGGCGCCGGTGGTGCGCCGTTTCCCGATGATCGCGGGCGTGGATTTCGCCGGCACCGTCATCGAATCCACCCACTCATCGTGGAAGGCCGGCGACAAGGTGGTGTCGAACGGCTGGGGTCTCGGCGAGACCCATCTCGGCGCCTATGCCGAAAAGGTGCGGGTGAAGGGCGACTGGCTGGTGCGCCTGCCTGAGGGCATGACGACGCGCGAAGCGATGGCGATCGGCACTGCCGGCTACACCGCCATGCTGTCGGTGCTGGCGCTGGAAAAGCAGGGACTGACGCCGAAGAGCGGCGCCCTCATCGTGACCGGCGCGGCCGGCGGCGTCGGCTCCGTGGCGATTGCATTGCTGTCGAAGCTCGGTTTCCATGTCATCGCCTCGACCGGGCGGACCTCGGAAGAACATTATCTGCGCAGCCTCGGTGCGGCCGAGATCCTCGATCGCAACGAACTCTCCGGGCCGGCCAAGCCGCTTGCCAAGGAACTCTGGGCCGGCGGCATCGACAGCGTGGGATCGACCACGCTCGCCAACGTGCTGTCGATGACCAGGTACGGCGGCGCCGTCGCGGCCTGTGGTCTGGCGGCGGGAATGGACCTGCCGTCGTCGGTCGCGCCCTTCATTTTGCGCGGGGTGTGCCTTTTGGGCATCGATTCCGTGATGTGCCCGATCGACAAGCGCAGGCAAGCCTGGAGCCGGCTTGCGACCGATCTGGATCGCGGGAAACTCGCTGAAATCACTCAGGAAATTTCTCTGGATGACGTCATCACCACGGCGCCGGACATCCTGCGTGGTCAGGTCCGGGGACGGCTGGTCGTGAAAATCCTGTGAAACGTTCAGACTTTACCAACCATCCTGCGCCAATGTTGCCACGGTTGGTATGGTAAGCAGCGGGTTAAGGCGGCCTTTACAGCATCGCTGGCGCGGTCGCAGGCAAACCCGATGAGTTGGAGTTGCATCATGTTGGCGCGTTTTGTTGCTGGGTCTCTCGTTGCAGCCAGTGTCGCTTTCCCGGTGATCGCCGAAGAGTTGGGTCCGGAACAGGCTCGCCAGTTCGTCGCCAACAAGATGTTTTCCTTCACCTGCTTCGACGGCTCGCGCGGCTCCGGCCGCATCTTCAGCGATGGTTCGGTGGCGGGCTCCATTCAGTTCGGCGGCTCGGGTCCGATTCGCTATGCCAGGCTGCCGATCAACACCATCCAGGTCCGCAGCAACGCGGTCTGCGCCTCGCTGAAGGGGCTGCCGTTCGAGCCCTGCTTCAATCTCAATAAGAGCGATGAAGTCAGTTTCCGTGGCTCGGTATCAGGCATGGGCTTCGCCTATTGCGATTTCCACAAGCACGGCAACTCCATGATCATGGCGCGCGCCCAGGCGCGTCCGCGTTCGCTGCATCCGACCCGCTCGGCCGACGCCACGCGTCCCGAAGCCCAGCCGGAGCCGCAGAAGGCCGAGCCGGCATTGGAACTGCGCCGCTCGACGGAGTGATTTTTTCGCGCGGATTGTTTGCGATGATGTGATGCGGGCGCGTCGTTCGAGACGCGCTTTTTTATTGGTTCGTAGCTCGGATGAGCGCAGCGACATCCGGGATCACGCAATGGGCGCTCACCCCGGGTCTCGCTGCGCTCTCCCGGGCTACAGACTCACCCGCCCTGCGCGTTTCCGTTTCGATTTTCGCCCTGCGTATTACGGCGTCAGCAGCACCTTGCCTTGTCCGGCGATGGCCGTCTCGACCGCCTTGGTCACCTGCGCGAACGGGAAGGTCGCCGCGATCGGTGTCGCGATGGCGCCGGAGGCCACCATCGGCACCAGTCGGTCGTACATCTCGGCGACCATCTGTGGCGTGGCTTTCTGCAGCCAGGTCACCAGCCAGAAGCCGCGAATGGTGATGTCCTTGAAAATCAGCGACTGCGGTGGCGCGACCATGGCCTTGCGGCTCATCGCGCCATAGGAGACCAGCGTGCCGCGCGTCGCGAGGCTGCCCAGGAGACCCGTGGTGCCGGCGTCGCCGACCACATCGAGGGCCAGCGGGATCGGCGCGTTGCCGGTCGCCTCCGCCACCCGCTTGGGCAGATCCGGTCCGTCGAGCAGTGCGACATCGCCGCCAAGCGCCTTGATCTCGTCGATGAGTTCGGCGCGTCGAACCACGTTGACGGTTTTCAATCCCAGCGATTTGGCGATCGGGATCACGGCGCGGCCGACGCCGGAATTGGCGCCGTTCTGGATCACCCACTGGCCCGGCTGCGGCGCCACGAAGTCGGTCAGCAGCAGATAGGCGGTTGCCGGATTGACCCCGACCATCGCGAATTGCTTGATGTCGCCGGCAGGCAGCGGACGCAGCCAGGTCGCGTCCAGCTTGATGAGTTCGGACCATGTCGGTGTTCCGAACGGAATGATGGTGTGGTCGCCGGCCTTGAGATGCTTGACGTTCGAGCCGACCGCCACCACGCGACCGGCGCCTTCGGCGCCGACGATCGACGGCAGCGGCGGCCGGTAGCCGTAGTTTCCGGTGAACATGAAGATATCGCTGGGATTGATCGGCGATGCTTCCAGCGCGATCACGACTTCGTTCGGGCCGGGCGCGCCGACATCGGGCACATCGGCGACTTGCAACACCTCGGTCGGTTTTCCGAACGCGACAATCTGAACGGCTTTCATGGGAGTTCTCCGGATCACGATGGTTGCGCGCAGCCGTCACCGGTCTGCGTCCGGACATCTCCGAATGCAGCCGACCCGCTTCCAAGGTCAGATGACGACGCGCTGCCCGGCTGTTGCCGAGTTATATACTATACGGTATATAATGGAATGCCGCTGTCAAGAGGGGGTGTCGAGCAACCGCATCAATTGTGCCGCCACCGCCTTGGTCTCGGCGGCGGAGGGCGCGTCCTTTGCCAGCACCATCAATCCCGCATACGCCGCGATCATGGCGCGGGCCGTTGCAGCCGCGTCGAAATCATCGGGGAATTCGCTCGCGCCTTGTGTCAATCGCGCGGCGACCATCTCTTCGAGATCGCGATAGAAGCGGACGGCGCTTTGGGTGATCTCGGCATCATCCAGCGCGCTGTCGGTGAGCGTGTTGATGGAGAAGCAGCCGCGGGCGCCACGGCTGCCCGTGCACAAGGGAATATAGTCGGCGAGCCAGGCCGCGATCGCCTCGCGCGCGGTCGCGCCTTTCGCCAGCTGCCTCTCGGTGCGCTTGAGCAGGAAGCCGTGATAGCGATCGAGCGCCTTGCGAAACAGCGCGTTTTTGTCGCCGAATGCCGCATAGAGGCTGGGCTTGGTCAGGCCGCTCACGGCCGTGATGTCATCGAACGACGTGCCGTGAAAGCCTTTGCTCCAGAACACCTGAAGCGCGGCGTCAAGCACAGTGTCGGGATCGAAGGTACGGGGTCGGGCCATGAATCCTACATAGCGCGAATCTGGAAAAAGGGGAGAGGATAAAAGTAAGGTTGAAAAAGCGCAGGTATGAAAATGGGCGCGATGCGCTTCGAACCACGGCTGTCTCGCGCCGCCACTATTCCATGCTGAATATACGGCAACGCGTTCTACAGCTTCCCGGCGGTCTTGCGCGCAAGATCCCTTGCGGCCTTGGCGCGACAGACGGCGGCGAGGCCCTGGTACATGGTGCCTTGGTTTTTTTCCGCGATGGTGTTGCAGCGGGCTTGTGCCGCCTTGTACGTCGCCCTGGTGGCGGGGCGGGCCTTGCCCAGGAACAGCGGCTCGCATTTCGACGCGACGATATTCGACAGCGCGTTGTCGCCGGACGAGCCGAGCTGACAGATCCTCAGCGTCTCATAGGCGCGCTCGCACGTTGACGCGGCATTCACAAGGGCGGTGACGGCGTTGCCATAGCCGCCGGCTTTCTCGACGGCGCTCTCGCTGACCGGGCATGACTCGGCCGCGATCGCCGGGGCGCCGAACGCGATGGCCATCACGATCTGCATGGCGACAACGATTGTCCTGCGCATGTGTCTGCCTCCTGCCGGGATCAGGATCAATGATAGGGCACGATGACGATTCCGGCAAAGCGCTTCGTGGTGCGTGTGCTCGATCCGTCGCCCGGAGCTCCGATCATCGGCCTGCGAACAGCCGCGTGTCTTCGATTTGATTGCGCGAGCTGCTGAATCCGGCTTGGACGCGTCATTCTGCTGGACTACGCTGGCGGACTTAAGCAGATCGCACATCCGGACGCGCTGATCGCGGCAAGGTCGCAAGCCGACACAACAGGGATCCATTCTCGATGAGCAATGTCGACCTCGTCAACGTTTTCACCCACGCGAAGGACGGCGGCAATCCGTGTCCCGTAATCACGCGCGCGGACGGCATGAGTCCGGCGGACATGCAGGAGGTGGCGCGACGCTTCGGCCACGAGTCCGGTTTCGTGTTTTCGCCGACCGGCGACGATTATGATTTCGGCTTCCGGTTTTTCGTGCCCAACCATGAGATGGAGATGTGCGGCCACGCCACCATCGGCGCGCTCTGGCTGCTGGCGCGGCAGGGCCGGCTGTCGGGCCGGACGGTGCGGATCGAAACCCGCAGTGGTCCGGTCACGGGCTTCGTCGGTCGCAGCGGCGATGGCGAACCGATTGTCGAGATCACGCAACCGGCCGGCAAGGTTGTCCCGCTCGGGCGCGACGACGAGGCGGCGGTGTTGTCGGTGCTCGGCATCGGGCGTGATGCGCTTGCGGCGTTGCCGGTCCACAACGCGGTGACCTCGCGGGTCAAGACCCTGATCCCGATGGCTGATTGCGAGCGTCTCAACGCACTGGTGGCAACCCCGTCGGCGGTCGAGGCCGTGTGCCGGCGCATCGGCTCGACCGGGCTTTATCCCTATGCTGTCCGCGATGCCGAGACCCGAACCTTCGAGGCGCGGCAGTTTCCGCGCTCCTCCGGCTATCCGGAAGATGCCGCTACCGGCATCGCCGCCGCGGCGCTCGCCTTCGGCCTGCTCCAGGACGGATCGATCGCGCCTGACGATCGTTTGATCCGCATTTTCCAGGGCCGCGCCATGGGTCGCCTGTCCGAGATCGGCGTGCGGATCGGCTTTGCCGGCGGCCGTGCCGTGGGCTGCCTGCTGGGCGGGGCGGTGTCGCCAGCGTGATTAGCGCCCCTACTGGGGCGCTTCGCCCGCCGCGTGCGCGCGCTGCCGGAACAGGATGCGCTGGTACAGCCAGCCGATCGACACCAGTACCAGGCCGAGGCCCATGAAGGACAACGCGCGATAGACGCCGGTCAGCACCGACATGTCGATCACGAACACCTTGAGCACCGTGAGCCCGATGATGATGGCGGACGCCAGCCGTGCCCGTTGCGAGGTGAAGATGAAACCGGCGCCGAGCAGGATCACACCGAACACCAGCCACACCACCGAATAGGCATATTGTTCGGGGTCGGTGGTCGGTCCGGTGAGGATCGGGCCGTGATAGAAACGGCGCACCTCGAGGCTGACATAGGCCAGCGCCAGCAGCAGCGCGACGCCGGCAATGGTGTTGCCGTAGGCTGCCGGACGCTTGCCCGCCGCGGCGGCGTAGGACAGCAGTAGCGCCAGCACCGCGGGTAGCGCGTAACCCAGCAGCAGCAGGTTGATGATCAGGCCGCCGACATCGGCGCCGGTGAACATCGGCCAGTCCGATGTGAGCAGGCCGAAGGCGGTGGCGAGGCCGGCAAAAGCGGCAAGCACGATGGCGGCGATGTTGTGCACGATGCTGCCGCTGCGCAGCCGCAGCCGTTCCAGCCCGATCGCCATGGCGAGTGTGACGCAGACCTGAAGAGCGACCTCGGCGAGGCCGGCGCTGGATGCATAGACATCGCCGCCATTGACCGCATGGCGAATTTCCATGAAGGCCAGCAGCACGGTGAAAACGATGGCGGCGGATTCCACCATCCGCAACGGGGCATCGTCGCGGCGCCGGCGCAGCAGCGAGGCGGCGCTCCAGAACGCCAGCGCCGGAACGCCGTAACCCCACAGCAGCCAGTTGAAGATCGGCGTGGTGCCCACCGCATCGCCGGCGATGCGCGGTTCATAGCCGATCCGCAGCACCACGATGCCGGCGAGGACGGCCGCGAGCCAACGCAGGAACGGGATGGGCCGCTGCATCGAGATCCAGGCGGTGCCGGTGCACATCAAGGCGAGCGCGATGGTCAGCCAGCCCTTTTCCAGTGCGAACGTGAGCGCCAGCGCCAGCGCGGCCAGCGTCGCGGTGGCGAACAGCGCAACTGAAATAGCGACACCCGGGCGATGCTCGCGCTTGCTCAGGACTTCGGTGGCTGCGGCGAAGGCGGCGGCCAGGAGCACGGCCACGATGGCAAACGGAATCGAACGATCGAGCTGGGCGATCCGTGCATAGAGCGCGATCAGCAACACCAGCGGCGTGAACGTCGCCGTGGCCGACCAGATCACCGGAACCACCGCGCTCACCGCACGGCCTTGGGCCAGGAAACCCGCAGCACCGAAGCCGCCGGCAAAGATCGCGGCCATGACCAGATGCGAACTGATGGACTCGTCCACCGGTCGCGGGCCAATGCCGGGCAATGCGCCGCCGGACAGCACCAGCAGGTCGGGCGTGGCGCGCACCGCCCATTCGAGGAAGACGATGGCGGCGAGCACCGCGGCGGCGCCGACCGCACCTGCGGCGGCGTCCGTGCGCCAGGCGACGTACAGCGTGACGGCGGTCAGCACGGCGAACACGACCAGTGCAGCGTCCGCGTGATCGCTGCTCAGCACCACAATGGTCGCCGCCAGCAGGTACGCCGCGAGCGAGCCGGATGACACCGGTTCGATTTGTCCGGCCTCCTGCGGCGGCCCGAACAGGAATCCGCAGACCACCAGCATTGCGGCGAGGATGAAGCCGGCCACCACATGGAAGGCGTGGGGTGGGATCATCGACGGGCCGCACTCCAGGCAAGGCGCAAGCCAGAACAGCGCGAAGCCGATGGCGGTGACCGCAAGCCAGCGCCACAGGCGGATTCGCGCGAGTCCGAATGCCGCTGCGGTGACAACAGCGAGATAGACGTAGAGCGCCCAGTAATCCGGCTTGCCGGATGAAACGAGAATAGGAGTCGCGAAGGCGGCGACCAGGCCGAGGCCAGCCAGCGCCGGGCCGTGCAGCAGCGCGGCGGCGAGGGTACCGAGCGCGACCAGCCCGAGCAGGATGAAGGCGGATGCGGGCGCGAGGAAATCATACAGCGCGTAACTGGCATAGACCGTCGCGAACGCCACCACGGTGCCGGCGGCGGTGAGGATCGCGGGAATGTTGGCGATCGGCAGCGCGGGCATCGCCGCGAGGCTTTCCTTGCGCCGGGTCCATTCGCCGGCCGCCAGTAGCGCCAATGCGAACAGACCGCCGAGCAGCACGCGCACGCCGGGGCCGATCAGGCCCGCTTCGATGGAAAAGCGCACCAGGAACAGGCCACCGAGCGCCAGCGTCAGGCCGCCGATCCAGACCACCCAGCGGGTGCCGAGCCGTTCCTCGAGGCCGGGCCGCGGCGAGGGAACGACCGACGGCGCCTCCGCGAGCGGCGGCAGCGGCGGCGGTCCAGGGGATGCTAGCGCCTCCGGCGGCGGGGTCTCGCGCGCAACTGGTGCGGGCGCGTCGGCGGCCGTCGTGCGATCGTTGTGCGGAAGCTCCGGCGCGATCGGCGCTTCCGCCGCCGGCTGCTGTGTTGTCGCTGTTGCGGTGACAGGCGCGGGCGTCGCATTTGCCATCGCTTCCAGCAGCGCAATGCGCCGGGTCAGCTCATTGCTCCGGGTGATCGCCTTGCGCGCGAAAATGACAGCCACGATGGCGATCAGCAGGGCCAGAAATTCCATCAGTCCTCCAGATCAACCGCCGTCTCGGCAGCGGTTGGAATTGCTCAGCGACGGCCCCGCACGCGCAGGCCCGGTGCGGGCCGCTCCTGCAGGACTTCACGGCGAAAGCGAAACAGCGCCGCCGGGCGACCACCGGTTCGTGTCGACATCTCACCCGTGGGTTCGACTAGCGCGCCGGATTCGACCAGGCGGCGAAAATTCTGTTTGTGCAGATGACGCCCCGACACCGCTTCCACGGTGTGCTGCAATTCAGTAAGTGTGAATTCAGGCGGCAGAAGTTCAAATACCACCGGGCGATATTTCAGTTTGGCGCGCAGCCGCGCGATCGCGGTCGCCAGAATCCGCCGGTGGTCGAAACGCATGGCGACGCCGAGCTGCGGCATTGCGCCACGCGTCAGCGCCGCGCTGCGGCCGTCGCGCCGCGCTTCCTCGATCAGGCCGGCTTCGTACAAAAGCTCATACCGATCGAGCACGCGCTCCTCGTCCCACTGCGCGCCGTCGTTGCCGAAATAGAAGCGGACGCGGTCGGCGCGGGCGAGCGCGCGGGCGGTGTTCGGCGCTTCAGGCTGTGCCGCCCAGTCGTGTAGTGCCGGCAGGATCTGCTTTTCGATGATGTCGGGCCGTGTCGTGCGCCAGTCTTCCCACGGAAAATAGCGATACCACGGCTCGAACGCGGCGCCCGCGACATGCGGCTGCGAGACCGCATCGGCCATCCGCGTCAGTGCCAGATAGCCGACTGACACCATGTGCGCGTCGGTATCGCCGGGGCGTGCATGGCGACCGCGGTCGCCGAAGGTGTAGAGCTGCTCGACATAGCCCAGCGTCAGGCCGGACTGTTCCTGCACCCAGGCACGCAGGCCGATCTCGAAGGTGCGGTGCGAGAGCGCGTCGAACGGTCCGAACGGCAATCCGGCGAGGCGGTCGCCGTCGCCGCCCGATGCCGTGAGCACCAGCGGCTGGTTGGCGTCGACGGCAACGATCGCGGCGGTGAGGCCGATCTCGATGGGCCGGAGCAGCTTGTCGGTCATCGGGCGTCACATATCCGAATCAGATCGGGCAATGACAACAAGCCTATTCGATCTCGACCCGGAACGGTCGGCCCGTGATCATCATGTTGCCGGGGCCCATGGCGTCGAGCGCGCGCACCATGCGGCCCTGGCGGCCCAGCGCTTCGTCGGCCAGCGTCACGATCAGGCGATTCGGGAACGCCGTCGGCGAGGCCTGGCGGATCTGCTGCGCGATCGACATCTCGTCACGGTGCGGATTGAGCAGGCAGGCGGCTGCAAAGGCGCTCGCGGTGGAGCGGCTGATGCCGGCGTAACAATGGATCACCATCGGCGCATCCCGGCTCCAGCCGCGAACGAAATCGAGCACGCGGGCAACGTGCACGGCGGAGGGGGCGACGAAACCGTCGGCAGCCTCGGTGATGTCGTCCATCGAGATCTTGAGATGATTGGCTTCCGGAACCGACGGCGGGCGCTGCGCCTTGTCGACCTGGGCCATCACGGTCAGCACATAGCGGGCTCCCGTGGCCTCGACGGTGGCAGGAAGATCGGCAAGCGAGCAGACGTGGATCATGAGGATTCCTGACCGTGGTTGACGCCCTTATAGGCCCCGTCCGTCGCGACGGGAAGCGGGCAAAAGCACATCTCCGGGGAGGGAATGACCACCGTTTGACGGCAATCGACTGCTACCGGAGCGTGTTCAGCCTCTCTTCGGATAGGGCCGCGAGCACCTGCCTGGCGTGGGTGTATCCGGCGGTAACGACCTCGTCATAACGCTTCCATTCCAGCAGTCCCACCCGCTCGATGCGCGGCTCGAACAGAAGATCGACGAACTGCCGCATCGCCTTCTGCTTCGGCACCGAACTGATGCAGGACGAGTTCAGCATCGTTTCGGGCACACTCGGCAGGCGGTAGCGCTGCGCCTCCCGGGCGCGCAGCTTGTCGCGCAGATGCGCAAGCGTGCCGGGGATCTGGTCGATCTCGAACAGGTGGCCGTCTTCGATCAGGAGGTCCACCCCGATGATCTGCCGGGCGCCGAGCCGCGCCATCACGTCGACGGGAAAATTGTTGAACATGCCGCCGTCGAACATCAGGTGGCCGCCGATGAACATCGGCGGCAGCACCCCGGGAATGGCGTAGCTCGCGATCACGTTGCGCGCGAGATGCCCCCTGTCGAGCACGGCCTCGCTGTTGGTGGAAAAATCCGAGGCGATGACGAAGAATGTCTTCCAGGTGTCCTCCGCGTCGATGCTGGCGCCCGCCGCGGTCTCGATGGCTTCGGCCATCGCCTCGTGGGTGCGCTTGCCCTTGATCAGCGACACCAGGGGAATCAGGTTGTAGTCGCCGGTGATGCTGCCCTTGGGATGGCGCAGAAACGCCTTGTGAACGGCAGCGGCGATGTGCTCCGCTGACTGGTCGAGCGCGAGGCATGTGCCCATGATGGCGCCGATCGAAGTGCCGCCAATGAAATCGGCCTCGATGCCGGCTTCCTCCAGGGCCTTCATGACACCGACATGGGCGAAACCGCGCGCGCCCCCGCCTGCAAGCACCAGACCGACTGCGTTGCCGGAGATGATCCGCGCCAGCCGGCGCATGTCGCGCCCGAGATCCGGCCGGATGTGGACATGCCGCGAGACGTGCCTGGCTTTCAGCCATCGCGCGGTGCCGGTCGGACTCCTGGTCTCCACCCCATGCAAAAGCACGAGGGTCTGGCGTGCGATCGAAACTGGTGTCTCGCCCACGAGATAACGGCTTTCCGCGCCTGAAAGGCTCGGATCCTGGCGAGCATCGCCGATCAGCATGATTTCATCGCTGTTCTGCAGACAGAACTGCGTCCAGGCCGACTCGCTGGGGTCGGCGATCAGATAAACCGCCTTGCTCGCGGCCTCGATCTCGTCGATGTAATCGGCGACCGCGTCGTGATCGCGCCGGACCGCGCCTGCTGCATCGATGCCGAACTGTCGCGCGATATCGTCAGCGCTCACGATCCGTGTCGCTGCGCTGTCCCGGCCCGATGCCCGCAAGCGCTCTGCCAATGCCGCGGTGTCGACACCGGGCGATATTGCGACCATGCAGATATTGATGGGAACGACCGCGGCCTGGCGCTCGCGTTCCGAGCGTTGAAACCGCTTGATGACGATCCTGGTCATCTCCAGCGCGACCCGGGGAGATTTGGCCAGCGTGCGTTCGATGAGCTGCCGGGTCACCTTGACGACCAGGGAATCGCGCAACGCGATAATGGAGGCGGAGCGCGGTTCGCCGGTGAACAGAGCGAGCTCACCCACGGTTTCGCCGCGGCCGATTTCGCCGAGAATCCGGGTTTCGCCCCTGATGTCGAGGTGCGCCCGCAATCGGCCCGCCAGGACGAAATAGACATCGTCACTGTGCTCGCCCTGGTGGAACAGGATGGCGCCCGACGGCAGGTCGATGAATTCGGCCGATGCCTTGATGCTGGCGATCAGGTCGGCGTCATCCGAGGCGAAGTGGCCTTTTAGAATGGTCTGCAGCAGATCATGCCTGTGTCGACCGGCCCCGTTCGATTCCGACATGGACGTGCATTCCATAAGTAGACGACAAGAAGGTCCCAAGCCGACTTATAGTTCGCAATGTTCCGTCTATCGAGACCGGCTGATGACGCAGCAGCTGTGCTTGCGTGAATGGGCCACAGCGGTGATCGTGATGGTTGCGGCAGCGCAAACGGTTTGTTGCGACGCAGTCATGCCCCGTGAGATCATGCTCTAGCCCAGCAGCGTCTTGAACCGCGCCAGAAACTGCTTTTCGGCCTTACCGGCGGGCCACGGCGTCATGTAGCCGGCTTCGATCGCATGCGGCAGGCCGGGATCGCGCCCGAACAGGCGCCGCGATTCGGCTTGCGAAAATCCGGCCAGCCGCGTGGCCTCCAGATAGGCGGCGCCCATGTCGGCGAGCTTGATCTGGGATTCGATGTCGGCGGACAGCATCGCCGGCAGGCCGAAGCGGATGTGA
>JBGMOD010000251.1:0-31678 GCA_041424235.1 Hyphomicrobiales bacterium | reverse complement strand
ATTGCGACGGCCATTTATTTCCATAGCCGGCGAACCGGCACCCTCAATATAGGGGGCAATGGCCTGCGGTGCAAAGGCCTGGAACCGGATGCTGTCCACAGGCCCGGCGCTCGCCAGGTGATGAGTTCGCCCGGCGGGCTACGGACCTGTGTGTTGCATCCGCGAAGATGGTGTTGTCCGGGGCGGAGGCCAACCCGTTGCGCGCGCCGGGCCGTCGTCGATCCCCATTGCGCGATGACCGCGAACGCATTCAACGAAGTCTCCGCGCTGTACCATGTCCCGTCCCAACGTCCTCAAATCTGACAGCGTTCGTTGCGGTCGCCCGTTGCCGTCGGGTGGGGATGACGGCGAGGTGTGGCCCACCAGTCATCGTTGCTTATGTCGTGAGCGGCATGCGCGCGCGAGCCGTGGTGCTCGGCATGCGTGTGAGATGCGCTGCGTGCCTGATTGTTTGAAGAGCCGTGTTCAGGAAGGCCGCATTTGAAGGCGTGACGCGAAGACATGTTCTGCGATCAATTTGTAAATGCCTTGCGCGCGAGCACGTATCGATCGATGCGTCCATCATCGCAGCATGTGACAATGCGCGCTTTGACAATTTGACAAACGAGCTACGCAATGGTTTGCAGGGCCGCGTAATAAAGCTAAGACGGATACCAAGTCCGTGTTTTGGGGAGGGGTTTGTCATGAGCGAAGGAACCGGCACAGTGCCGGAAAATTCCGGCCGGCGGTCGGCCATTCGTGGTCCACAGGACTTTGTCGGCGGCCTGGTGTTGATGCTGGTGGCGCTGTTTGCGTTCTGGGCGTCGGGTGATCTGGCCGGTCAGCGTGGCTTCTCCTTCGGTCCCGGCACGGCGCCACGGTTGTTTGCCGGATTGCTGTTCCTGCTCGGGGCCGCCGTCGCACTCAACGGGCTGTTGAAGGACGGCAGTCCGCTGCAGCGGTTTGCGATCCGCGGGCCGTTGTTCGTCACGGTCGCGATCGTGTTCTTCTCGTTTGCGATCCGCCCGCTCGGGCTGATCCTGTCGAGCATCCTGACATTTCTGATCGCTGCGGCCGGTTCGCCGGAGACCCGATGGGGCGAGGCGCTCATTGTCGGGGTGCTGCTGACCTTGGGCTGCGCGTTGCTTTTCCCCTATGCGCTCGGGCTGCCGTTCCAGCAGCTGCCGTCGTTCATGCAGTGAGGGCGTGATGGATATTTTCTCGAACCTCGCGCTCGGCTTTCATGTCGTTTTCCAGTTCGTGCCGTGGACGCCGTCGTTTCTCGGCGGCATCACGATTCCGATTCCCGCCAACATTCTGCTGTGCCTGATCGGTGCTCTGGTCGGCACCCTGGTCGGCGTGCTGCCGGGCATCGGCACCATTGCCACGGTGGCTATGCTGCTGCCGATCACGTTTGGACTGCCTCCGGTCGGCGCGCTGATCATGCTGGCGGGCATCTATTACGGCGCCCAGTACGGTGGATCGACCACCTCGATCCTGGTCAACATTCCGGGCGAGGCGACGTCGGTGGTCACCACCCTCGACGGCTTCCAGATGGCCAAGCAGGGCCGTGCCGGTCCGGCGCTGGCCATCGCCGCGATCGGCTCGTTCGCGGCAGGCTGTATCGCCACCGTGCTGATCGCGGTGCTCGGTGCGCCGCTGACCAAGCTCGCGCTGGCGTTCGGTCCCGCGGAATACTTTTCGCTGATGGTGCTGGGCCTGGTGTTCGCCGTGGTGCTGGCCAAGGGCTCGGTGCTGAAGGCGATCGCCGTCATCGTGCTCGGCCTGCTGTTGTCGATGGTCGGTTCCGACATCGAAACCGGCGTCTCGCGCATGGCGTTTAACATTCCGGAGCTCGCCGATGGCCTTGGCTTCGCCACCGTGGCGATGGGTGTGTTCGGCTTCGCCGAGATCATCCGCAACCTCGACCATGGTGCGGAGGAAGATCGCAGCCTGGTGCAGGAGCACATCACCGGCCTGATGCCGACCAAGAAGGACCTGATCGATTCCGCTCCCGCGATCGCCCGCGGCACGGTGCTGGGCTCGATCCTCGGCATTCTGCCGGGCGGCGGCGCGGTGATCGCGTCGTTCGCGGCCTATACCTTCGAGAAGAAGATCTCGAAGAATCCCTCGAAATTCGGGCGCGGCGCCATCGAAGGCGTGGCGGCACCGGAAAGCGCCAACAATGCGGCCGCGCAGACATCGTTCATCCCGCTGCTCACCCTCGGTATCCCGCCGAACGCAGTGATGGCGCTGATGGTCGGCGCGATGACGATCCACGGCATCGTGCCCGGTCCGCAGGTGATGCAGAAGCAGCCGGAACTGGTCTGGGGCATGATCGCCTCGATGTGGGTCGGCAACCTGATGCTGCTGGTGATCAACCTGCCGATGGTGGGCATCTGGGTGCGTCTGTTGCGCGTGCCATATCGGCTGATGTTCCCCTCGATCGTGATCTTCTGCGCCATCGGCATCTATTCCATCAACAACGCTCCGATGGACGTGATCCTGGCCGGCGCCTTCGGCCTCGTCGGCTACTGGCTGGTGAAGCACGATTTCGAGCCGGCGCCGTTGCTGCTCGGCATGGTGCTCGGCCCGCTGATGGAAGAGAACCTGCGCCGCGCCATGCTGATCTCGCGTGGTGATGCCACGGTGTTCTTCACCCGGCCGCTCTCCGCGGTGCTGATGGCGATTGCCGCTTTCCTGCTGGTGATCGCGGTGCTGCCCGCGCTCAAGCGCAAGCGCGATGAGGTCTTCGTGGAATCGGAGAACTGAGACCGGCGTCCATCGCGCCGTCCAAGATCGAAAACCGCCGCTCACTGCGGCGGTTTTTTCGTTGCGGGGCTGCCCGCGGATGGGTCTCGCGGGCCTGTCCTGAGCCTGCGCCAAAACTGCGGCGGTTTGGCCCATTACAAGATTTGCCAACTCTGCTACGTCAGCGCGCAACAGGCCATTTCGCAACGCCTGATTGCTTCGGGGGACAGCATGATTTCTTTTGGTCGATTTTTTACGCGTGCACTGGGCGTATCCGCCCTCGCTGCCATCCTCGCCGGTCCGGCGGCGGCGCAGGAGTATCCGACCCGCCAGATCACCATGATCGTGCCGTTCGCCGCGGGCGGGCCCACCGACGTGATCGCGCGCATCGTGGCGAGCCACATGTCGCAGACCCTGGGCCAGGCCATTGTGATTGAAAACGTGGTCGGCGCCGGCGGCACCACCGGTGCGGCGCGTGCGGCCAAATCCACCAATGACGGCTATACGCTGATCACCGGCCACATGGGCACGCATGCCGCCGCGGTGCCGCTGTATCCCAAACTTGCCTATCATCCGGAAAAGGATTTCGAGCCGGTCGCGCTGCTTGCAGGCACCCCGATCCTGATCCTGGCGCGGAAGGATTTCCCCGCCAACAACCTGAAAGAGTTCGTGGCCTATGTGAAGGCCAACACCGACAAGCTCAACATGGCCCATGCCGGCGTCGGTTCGGTCTCGTATTCGTCCTGCGAACTGCTGAATTCGGTTCTCGACATCAGGCCGACCGGCGTGCCGTTCAACGGCACCGGTCCGGCGATGAATGCGCTGGTGGGCCAGCAGGTCGATTACATGTGCGACCAGATTGTCAATGCCGTGCCGCAGATCAAGGGCGGCACCATCCGCGCCTTTGCGGTGGCGACGCCGGAGCGCAATCCGTCGCTGCCGGACGTGCCGACGACCATCGAGGCCGGGCTGCCCGCCTATCAGGCCTCGGCCTGGAACGCGATCTTCGCGCCGAAGGGCACGCCGGAGCCGATCCTGGCGAAGCTCAACGCGGCGGCGGCGAAAGCCCTCGACGACGAGAACGTGCGCAAGCGCCTGCTCGAACTCGGCAGCGATATCCCCAAGCCCGAGGGCCGCACCCGGGAGGCTCTTGCCGCGCTGGTGAAGAGCGAAATCGCCAAATGGAGCGGCGTGCTGAAGGCGGCGACGAACTAAGCCGAGACTCATCCACAGGCTGAAAAAGTCCGGTGATAACAGGGCGGTACCGCGGGTGCCGCCCTTGTCGTTTGAGGCCGGTGCGGCCATGTATCTGGAGTATCGAGGGCAGCCGCCTGCGGGTGTATGATGGCCAAGCGATCGCTTGAGTCGCCGCCAGAACGCGGTTCCGGAACCCCAAAAACGTCCAGAAAACGCAGATGAATCAATATCACGACCTGCTCGAACGTATTCTGGCCGACGGCGCGGAAAAGACCGACCGGACCGGGACCGGCACGCTGTCGGTGTTCGGCCATCAGATGCGCTTCAATCTCGGCAATGGCTTCCCGATGCTGACGACCAAGAAGCTGCCGCTGAAATCCATCGTGCACGAGCTGCTCTGGTTCCTGGCCGGCGATACCAACATCAAATATCTCAAGGACAACAAGGTTTCGATCTGGGATGAGTGGGCCGACGAGAACGGCGACCTCGGCCCGGTCTACGGTCGGCAATGGCGCTCCTGGGAGGCCCCGGACGGGCGGGTGATCGACCAGATCAGCAATGTCATCGAGATGATCAAGCGCAGCCCGGATTCGCGCCGCCTGATTGTCAGTGCCTGGAATCCAGCCGACGTCGACAAGATGGCGCTGCCGCCGTGCCATTGCCTGTTCCAGTTCTATGTCGCCAAGGGCAAGCTGTCGTGCCAGCTCTACCAGCGTTCGGCGGATGTGTTTCTCGGCGTTCCCTTCAACATCGCATCCTACGCGCTCCTGACCATGATGATCGCGCAGGTGACGGGGCTGAAGGCCGGCGATTTCGTCCACACGCTCGGCGACGCGCATCTCTATTCCAATCATCTGGAGCAGGCGCGGCTGCAGCTGACGCGCGCGCCGCGCGCGCTGCCGCAGATGAAGATCAATCCCGACGTCACGGATATCTTCGCGTTCCGTTACGAGGACTTCGTGCTCGAAGGCTACGATCCGCATCCGCACATCAAGGCCGAGGTCGCGGTTTGAGCGCGGTTGCCGCCGATCGCGTGCATCCTGATATCGTTTTCGTTGTCGCCGTCGCCGAGAACGGCGTGATCGGCCACAACAACGCGATGCCGTGGCGGCTGAAGTCGGACCTGAAGCGCTTCAAGGCGCTCACCATCGACCGGCCCGTGATCATGGGCCGCAAGACATTCCTCTCGATCGGCAGGCCGCTGCCGGGCCGCACCAACATCGTGGTGACGCGCGACGCGAATTTCAGCGCGCCGGGAATTGTCGTCGCGCCGTCGATCGAGGTTGCGCACGATGTCGCGCGGGGCGATGCGCTGCGTCGTTTTGCCACCGAAATCATGGTGGTGGGCGGCGCCGAGATCTATTCGCAGTTGCTGGATCGCGCCGACCGCCTGGAGATTACCGAGGTGCACGCGACGCCCGAGGGCGATGCATTTTTGACGCAATTGCTGAAGCCGGATCCCGCACAATGGAGCGAAGTGGCGCGGGTCGAAAACGTGGCGACGGACGCCGATAGCGCCGGTTTCACTTATGCGACATATATACGCCGGTCGCCGCATTAACCCCATTCACCGATGTTTACATTGACAAATATCGCGTGGACCCTACCTGCTGAGCAGCAAGAAGCCGCGTTGTAAGGGCCCGAAGCGTCCCCTATAAAGCCATCCGGATTACGCCAGACCCTGTTTGAGCCTGATCTCTTCGGAAAACCGCATCCCGTTTTTCCGGATCATGCTCGGGTTCGCGTCGAGGAGACAATTGATGCCGTGGAAGAATCAAGGTGGCGGCCCGTGGGGCTCCGGTCCGAAGGGACCATGGGGCTCGGGGCCGCAGTCGTCGGGACCGAAACCGCCGGATCTCGAAGATCTTCTGCGGCGGGGGCAGGATCGCCTGCAGACGCTGTTGCCGGGTGGTCATTTCAGCACCATGGGCATCGGGCTGTTGATCATCGCCGCGATCGCAATCTGGGGTCTCTCGGGCTTCTTCCGCGTGCAGTCCGAAGAGCTCGGCGTGGTGCTGCGTTTCGGAAAGCACGTGCGCACGGTGCAGCCGGGCCTGAACTATCATCTGCCGTATCCGATCGAGACCGTGCTGCTGCCGAAGGCGCTGCGCGTGTCCACCCTGAGCATCGGCATGCGCTATGATGAATCCCGCCGTGGCGGCACCTTCCGCGACGTTCCGGAAGAAAGCCTGATGCTGACCGGCGACGAGAACATCGTCGACGTGGATTTCACCGTGCTCTGGCGCATCAAGCCGGACGGTGTCGGTGACTTCCTCTTCAACATCCAGAATCCCGAGGGCACCGTGAAGGCGGTGGCCGAGAGCGCGATGCGTGAAGTGATCGGCCGCGCCAACATCCAACCGGTGCTGACCGGCGCCCGCACCACCACCGAAGCCGCGGTGCAGGAGCTGATGCAGAAGACACTCGACAGCTACAAGTCCGGCATCCTGGTTCAGCAGGTTCAGATGCAGAAGGTCGATCCGCCGGCCCAGGTGATCGACTCGTTCCGTGACGTTCAGGCGGCGCGCGCCGACCTCGAACGGCTGCAGAACGAAGCGCAGACCTACGCCAACCGCGTGGTGCCCGACGCGCGTGGTCGGGCCGCGCAGATCCTGCAGGTTGCGCAGGGCTACAAGGAGCAGGCCGTCGCCGAAGCCAAGGGCCAGACCGCGCGCTTCCTGAAGGTCTATGACGAATACAAGAAAGCGCCCGACGTGACCCGTCAGCGCATCTATCTCGAAACCATGGAGCGCGTGCTCGGTTCGGCCGAAAAGGTCGTGATCGATCCGGGATCGCAGGGGGGGCCGGGTATCGTGCCGTACCTGCCGCTCAGCGAACTGTCACGACGAACGCCGGCGCCCGCGCCGCAACAGCCGAGCGGGAGCACGCGATGAAGGCCGGTATCTCAGGAATTGTGGCGCTGCTGCTGCTGCTCGTCATCGCCGTCGTCGGCTACAGCGCGCTGTTCACTGTGCGCCAGACCCAGCAGGCGCTGGTGGTTCGCCTCGGCGAGCCGGTTCGTGTGGTCACCGAACCGGGTCTGAATTTCAAGGCGCCGTTCGTCGATACCGTGATCGATATCGACAAGCGGATTCTGGATCTGGAAAATCCGTCGCAGGAAGTGATCGCGTCGGACCAGAAGCGTCTCGTGGTCGATGCGTTCGCGCGTTACCGCATCAAGGACGCGTTGCGCTTCTATCAGCGCGTCGGGTCGATCCAGGCCGCCAACCTGCAGCTCACCACGCTGCTGAACTCGGCGCTGCGCCGCGTGCTCGGCGAGGTGACGTTCATCCAGGTGGTGCGTGACGAGCGCGATGCGTTGATGGCGCGGATTCGCGAGCAGCTCGACCGCGAGGCCGACGGTTACGGCATCTCCGTGGTGGACGTGCGGATCCGCCGTGCCGACCTGCCGGAGCAGAACAGCCAGGCAGTGTACCAGCGGATGCAGACCGAGCGGCAGCGCGAAGCCGCGGAATTCCGCGCCCAGGGCGGACAGAAGGCCCAGGAAATCCGTTCCACCGCCGATCGTCAGGCAACGGTGATCATCGCGGAAGCGAATTCCCAGGCCGAGCAGATCCGCGGCGAAGGCGACGGCGAACGCAACCGGATCTTCGCCGACGCCTACAACAAGGATCAGGACTTCTTCGCCTTCTACCGCTCGATGTCGGCTTACGAGACCGGGCTGAAGGCGAACGACACCCGCTTCCTGCTGCGCCCGGATTCGGAGTTCTTCCGCTTCTTCGCCAACTCGGCCGGCAAACCGGCCACCGCGGCGGCCGGGGCCGGGCAGCCCCCCGCCGGTTCCGCAGCTCACTAAAAAACACACCCCCGGGCTTGACCCGGGGGTTTCTGTTTTCCAATAAGCATGTCCCTGAGCGCGACCCGCTGGTTCGCGCTCGAGGGGGCCAGCGCGACTGCAAGTCCAAAATCAGGATACGGTTGCGTCAATAACTGCGCGTCTGCGGATCATCGGCATGCCGGTCCGCGGGAACAGCGCATGGGGGGAGGCGGCGCGTGTTGAGGTCGATTGCGTTTTCGGATTTGCTGATCGGCGTCGGCATTCTGCTCGTCATTGAGGGCCTGCTGTTCGCGGCGCTGCCGAACTGGATGCGGCAGGCCATGAAAAGCGCCATCCTGACGCCCGACAATATCCTGCGCGGGGTCGGAATCGGCTCGGCCGTGGTCGGCCTGATCGTGATCTATTTCGTCCGCCGCTATTGATGCGCTGAGACGGTCCGCCGTCCACCGAACTCCCACAGTTTGATCCGCGTGCGGCTTCAGCCGGCCGCCGCCAGAACCGACCGCAGCAAACCCGGAAAGCGCCGCTCGAGATCGTCCTCGCGCAGCCGGCTTGGCCGTGCGGTGCCGACCAGGCGCGTCGACACGAGGCCCGTCAGCCGAAGCTGCGTCATGTGATGCGAGACGGTCGAGATTTTGACCGGCATGTCGAGCTCGGTGCAGGTGGCCTCGCCCCGCTTGTGCAACTGCCGCACCATTTCCAGCCGCACCGGATCCGCCAGCGCGCCGAGCACGGTGCCGAGGTCGAGCTGCTGCCAGTCCGGCTGCGGCAGCCAGGTGTCTTCCGTCTCCACATGCATAAACGCGTCCTGAGCCCCGATTCTGGTCCTCTTGATACCCTAACAGCCATCGTATAGTACGACAAATATCATAATATACGATGAGGATCGAATATAATGACCGCAATCGGAAATATGAACGCCAATTCCGAGGCTTCACCGTTGTCGCCGCAGTGGCGAGCCCATGCGCTGGCGCTGGCCTTCGGCACCTTTGCCGTCGGCACCGACGCCTTCGTCATTGCCGGCGTGCTGCCCTCCATTGCAGACACCCTGCACGTCACGCCGGCGGCCGCCGGGCAGCTGGTGACGGTATTCTCGCTCGCCTATGCCATCCTGACCCCGATCCTCGGTGCGCTGACGGCGGAGTGGTCGCGACGGGCTGCCCTGGTCACGGCGCTGGTGGTGTTCGCGATCGGCAATGCCATCACTGCAATCGTGCCGGATTTCGGCCTGGTGCTGGCCTCGCGGGTGATCGCGGCAGCCGGCGCGGGCCTGTTCACGGCGAACGCCAGCGCCACCGCGGCGATGCTGGCGGGGCCGCAGTATCGCGGCCGGGCCATTGCACTGGTGATGCTGGGTTTGACGTCGTCCTTGATCTTCGGCGCGCCGCTCGGCACCGCGGTCAGCAACCTGTCGGACTGGCGGATGACGATGTGGCTGGTGACCGCGCTCGGCTTGCTGGCGGGCGTCGTGGTGTTGTGGCGGCTGCCGGATGTGCGCGAGGCCGGCGCGTCCGGGCTGATGGAACGTTTCAGGCCGTTGCGCAGCCGGTCCGTGCAGATCGACCTGCTGTGCACACTGGTCGTATTCACCGGGGTTTACATTCCCTACACCTACATCAGCGTGGTCTACGCGCCGGTGACCGGCGCACAGCCGCAATGGCTTGGTGCGATGCTGCTGATCTTCGGTGTTGCCGGCACCGCCGGCAATCTGCTCGCAGGACGGCTCGCGGATCGTTTCGGGCCGGTCCCGGTGATCGTCGGCGGATCGCTCGGACTCGCGATCGTGTTCCTGCTGGTGCCGCTGCTGAACAGCACGCTGCCGTCGGCGCTGGTCGTCGTGGCGCTGTCCGGTCTGTTCGCATTCTCGCTGACCACGCCGCAGCAGCATCTGCTGATATCGCATTCGGCGGGCGGCAAGCTGTCGCTGGTCACGGGCCTGTATCAGTCGGCGATCTATGCGGCGGTGTCCTTGTCCGGCGTCGTCGGCGCGCTGGCGATCGGGTGGGGGGCGGCCGATCGGTTGACCCTGGTCGCGGTGGTGCCGATCGTTCTCGCTGCCTTGATGACGTGGCAACACGCAGGCAAGTCATTCTGATGAAGTCGCCCCTGATCGAGTTATCCTGACACGTCGGCCGATCCGCCGTTCGATGGTTTTCCGGCCCGTATTTCGCCGCAATCCACGCCTTGATCGGTCGCAGAACCGCTTGCGCCGGCCCATCGTTCCGGCGCACTCTGGGGCGAAATCGGATGCCCCTCTTTCAGGAGACGACGACCCTATGACCAATGCCATTGCAGCATTGCGCCGCCAGCCTTCACGTCCCGCCGCTCTGTTTCGCTCGGTTTTCACCGCCGTGATCGGCGCCGGTGTCGCAGGCCTGCTGATGACCGCGCCCGCCGCCGCACGCGGCCCCGACGGCATCGCCGACGTTGCCGAGAAAGTGATCGACGCGGTGGTCAACATCTCGACCTCGCAGACGGTCGATGCGCGGGGCGCCGACGGTTCCGGCGCCATGCCGCAACTGCCGCCAGGCTCGCCGTTCGAGGAATTCTTCGACGACTTCTTCAAGAATCGCCGCGGTGGCGGCAATCGCGGCGCCGACAAGGGCGGCAACAACTTCCAGCCGCGCAAGGTGAACTCGCTGGGATCCGGCTTCATCATCGACACCTCGGGCATCGTGGTCACCAACAATCACGTCATCGCCGATGCCGACGAGATCAACGTCATTCTCAATGACGGCACCAAGATCAAGGCCGAGGTAATGGGCCGCGACAAGAAGACCGATCTGGCGGTGCTGAAATTCAAGCCGGAGAAGCCGCTGACCGTCGCCGTGAAGTTCGGCGATTCCGACAAGCTGAGGCTCGGCGAATGGGTGGTCGCGATCGGCAACCCGTTCTCGCTCGGCGGCACTGTGACGGCGGGCATCGTGTCGGCGCGCAACCGCGACATCAATTCCGGCCCCTACGACAACTACATCCAGACCGACGCCGCGATCAACCGCGGCAACTCCGGCGGTCCGCTGTTCAACCTCGACGGCGAGGTGATCGGCGTCAACACCGCGATCATCTCGCCCTCGGGCGGTTCGATCGGCATCGGCTTCGCAGTGCCGTCGAAGACGGTGGCCGGCGTGGTCGAGCAGCTGCGCCAGTACGGCGAGACCCGCCGCGGCTGGCTCGGCGTGCGCATCCAGCAGGTGACCGACGAAATCGGCGAAAGCCTGAACATCAAGCCGCCGCGGGGTGCGCTGATCGCCGGCGTCGACGACAAGGGCCCGGCGAAGCCTGCCGGCATCGAGCCGGGCGACGTCATCGTCAAGTTCGACGGCAAGGACGTCAAGGAGATGAAGGATCTGCCGCGCGCCGTGGCGGACACCGCGGTCGGCAAGGCCGTCGACGTCATCATCATCCGCAAGGGCAAAGAAGAGACCAAGCAGGTCACGCTCGGCCGGCTGCAGGACGACGACAAGCCGGTCCAGGCGTCGGTGAAGTCCTCCACGCCGGAGGCCGACAAGCCGGTGACCCAGAAGGCGCTGGGCCTCGATCTCGCAGCCCTGAACAAGGATCTGCGCACCAAGTTCAAGATCAAGGACAGCGTCAAGGGCGTCATCATCACCGGCGTCGACACCTCCTCCGACGCGGCCGAGAAGCGTCTCAGTGCCGGCGACGTCATTGTCGAAGTGGCGCAGGAAGCGGTGACGAATGGCGGCGACGTCAAGAAGCGGATCGACCAGCTCAAGAAGGACGGCAAGAAATCCGTGCTGCTGCTGGTGTCGAACGCCGACGGCGAGCTGCGGTTCGTGGCGCTGAGCGTGCAGTAAGGCAGCTCTGCAGTCTCATATCCCGACGTGATGCCCGGCCTTGAGCCGGGCATTCGCGTTTTAACACTGCAGCAAAGCCTACCCCGTCACGAATTCGCTGCGCTTGTAGCCCTGCGCATACAGCAGCGCGGTGAGGTCGCCGTGGTCGATCCGCGCGCCGGCGGCTGCGGCCACTTTCGGCTTGGCGTGATAAGCAACGCCAAGGCCCGCGGCTTCGATCATGCCGAGATCGTTGGCGCCGTCGCCGACCGCCAGGGTGTCGATGGCGTCGAGGTCGAACGACTCGCGCAGTTCCCTTAAGGTGGCGAGCTTGGCTTCGCGTCCGACGATCGGATCCGCGACCTGGCCCGCGAATTTGCCGTCCTCGACCACCAGGGTGTTGGCGCGGTTCTCCTGGAAGCCGATCATGTCGGCGATGCGGTTGGTGAACACGGTGAAGCCGCCGGAGACCAGACAGGTGTAGGCGCCGTGCGCGCGCATGGTGCGCACCAGTGCGACGCCCCCTGGCGTCAGGGTGATGCGCTTCTCCAGCACCTCGTCGACGACGCTTGCCTGCAGCCCCCTGAGCAGCGCGACGCGTTCGCGCAGCGCCGGCTCGAAGTCGATCTCGCCGCGCATGGCGCGTTCGGTGATGGCGGCAACATGCGGCTTCAGGCCCGCGAAATCAGCCAGTTCGTCGATGCATTCCTGGCCGATCATGGTGGAATCCATGTCGGCGAGAAAAAGCTTCTTGCGCCGGGTCGCCTCCGGCTGCACCACGATATCGATCGGCAGGTCGCCCCTGGCCTGCCGCAGCCGTTCCGCGATGGCGCCGGGGGCCTCGTCGCTGCTAAATGTGATGTCGGCGGCAACCTCGTCGAACAGCCAGGAGGGCTTGGCAGAGGCCGGCAGGATGGCGCACGCTGCGTCGATCGCCGTGCTGTCGAGCGCCGGGTCGTTCGGGTTGCAGATCAGCGTGGCGACGAGAGACATGGTAGCCTTTAAGGTGAGCGTGTTTGGGGGTGAGCGTGTTTTGAGATGAGCGTGTGACGTCAGGTTCGATGAGACATCCGATCAAGGCCGTGCTTATCGCAGGACCGACCGCCAGCGGCAAGTCGGCCCTGGCGCTCGATCTGGCGTGCGCCATCGACGGAACGGTGATCAACACCGATTCCATGCAGGTTTATCGGGATCTGCGGGTGCTGACGGCCCGTCCCGCGCCGGAGGACGAAGCGCAGGCCCCGCACCGGCTCTACGGCCACGCCGACGCCGCGGTGAATTATTCCGCGGGGATGTGGGTCAACGACGCCGTCACGGTGCTGTATGAGGCGCGCGAGGCCGGGCGGGTGCCGATCTTCATCGGCGGCTCCGGGCTGTATTTCAAGGCGCTGACCCGGGGGTTGTCGGCGGTGCCGCCGATTCCGGCGCGGGTCCGTGACGATGTGCGCGAACGTCTCGCGCAGGGCGGGCCCGAGGCGCTGCACCGGGAACTGTCGCTGCGCGATCCCATGCTGGCCCTCAAGCTGAAGCCGCGCGACCGCGTCCGCATCGCCCGCGCCCTCGAGGTGGTGGAGGCGACCGGGCGCTCGCTGACGGATTGGCATCGTGAGGGCCTGCCTCCGCTGTTGCCGCCCGAGGGGACCGTGGCGGTCTTTCTCGCGCCCGACCGGGCCGAGCTGTACGGGCGGATCGACGCGCGGTTCGAGTCCATGCTGGGGCAGGGCGCGCTCGACGAGGTGGCGGCCCTCGCGGCGCGCAAGCTCGATCCATTGTTGCCGGCCATGAAAGCCCACGGCGTACCGGCGCTGATCAAATACCAGGCAGGCGAGATCAGTCGCGACGAAGCGCTCACCATCGGCCAGACCGACACCCGCCACTATGCCAAGCGCCAGTTCACCTGGTTCCGGCACCAGTTGCCGGAGTTCCAGTGGGTGGCCCCCCACGAGGCGCGCGGCTGGCTCGCCAACGCACTCTCTATCCGCGGGCTCAACTAGCCGGACTCCGATTGGATTCTATAGAGGTCCAATTTTGGAGGCGTAGATGGATGACCGCGTCAAACAGGGCGTGCGGCAAGCAATCGCATTGGCGGTGAAAACCGGCCGGATCACGTATGCCGAACTCAATGAGCTGTTGCCAACCGCTGTCGTTAACATCGGAGGAAATCGTAGAGGTCCTCAGCCAGCTTTCGGAGCTGGGGATTCACCTCGTCGAGGCATGAGGGGCAGGCTGCCGCGCGACGGTCGCGTTCAGCCGTGATGGCTGTCCGGGGAGCTGGGGAGGGTTTCCACCCCGGCCCCGTTTTCGTTGGTGTTCTCGCCCGGCTTGTTGCTCAGACCCTTCCAGAACCCGACATAGATAAAGCTGCCGAGGATGATCAGGCAGGCCAGCGGAAGCAGCCAATTTGGCATCGTCCGATCCTCGCATTCGCGTCGCCGTCATCGGTGGCGCCGCCTCCCCATGATAGCGTCTTTGCCGACGCATGGCTTGCCCGGCAACTTTGCCTCTCCTCGAAAGCTAAAAACCGCGCTAGTTTTGTGGCTGTCGCGCTGATGTGAGCGGGATCGGCTTGACTTTGGCCGGTTCGGGGCTATAAGGCGCGCAACCTTCAGGAAGTCTGGACGAAAAATGCGCAATATTATTTCAATTGTTGTCGTACTTATCGTCCCCTGGCACACCGCCCGGGGTGGCTGAGGCCACCTGCGTGACTGGCGGTGTGCAGGGCCTCTCGGGGCCCTTTTTTATTACCCAAAACGACCCCCAAGACCTCTACGACTCAAGACTTCACGACCCAACGACTTCGAGTGCAGACGTCCACGAACAAGCGGCAAGCGGATCCGGAGCGAACCATGAGCGACAGCAAGAGCCACGACCCCAACCAGATGACCGGCGCTGCGATGATCGTACGCGCGCTTGCTGATCACGGGGTCAAGCACATCTTCGGTTATCCGGGCGGCGCGGTGCTTCCGATCTATGACGAGATCTTCCAGCAGAGCGATGTCGAGCACATCCTGGTGCGCCACGAACAGGGCGCCGGCCATGCGGCCGAAGGTTATGCCCGTTCCACCGGCCTGCCGGGTGTGGTGCTGGTGACCTCGGGTCCCGGCGCCACCAACATGGTGACGCCGCTGACCGATGCGCTGATGGATTCGATCCCGCTGGTCTGCATCACCGGCCAGGTGCCGACGCACCTGATCGGCAACGACGCGTTCCAGGAATGCGACACCGTCGGCATCACGCGTCCCTGCACCAAGCACAACTGGCTGGTGCGGCGGATCGAGGATCTGCCGCGGGTGCTGCACGAGGCGTTCTATGTGGCGACCACCGGCCGTCCGGGCCCGGTGGTGGTCGACGTGCCGAAGGACGTGCAGTTCGCCATGGGGACCTACACCCCGCCGCGCAAGTCGGACGTGCACGTCTCCTACAAGCCGCGGGTGAAGGGCGATGCCGAGCAGATCCGCAAGGCGGTGTCGCTGCTCGCCGGTGCCAAGCGGCCGATCATCTATTCCGGCGGCGGCGTCATCAATTCGGGGCTGGAAGCCTCGAAGCTGCTGCGCGAGCTGGTGCAAGCCACGGGCTTCCCGATCACTTCGACGCTGATGGGGCTCGGCGCCTATCCCGCGTCCGGCAAGAACTGGCTCGGCATGCTCGGCATGCACGGCACCTACGAGGCCAACATGGCGATGCATGATTGCGACGTCATGCTGTGTATCGGCGCGCGCTTCGACGACCGCATCACCGGGCGCACCGATGCGTTCTCGCCGAACTCGAAGAAGATCCATATCGACATCGATCCGTCGTCGATCAACAAGAACATCCGCGTCGACGTGCCGATCATCGGCGACTGCGGCAATGTGCTGGGCGACATCCTGCAGGTGTTCAAAGCGGAGGCGAAGAAGCCGGACACCAAGGCGTGGTGGAAAGACATCGCCGGCTGGCGCGCGCGCAATTCGCTGGCCTACAAGAAGAACAACGACGTGATCCTGCCGCAGTTCGCGATCCAGCGGCTGTTCGAGGCGACGAAGAATCTCGACACCTACATCACGACCGAGGTCGGCCAGCACCAGATGTGGGCGGCGCAGTTCTTCGGCTTCGAGGAGCCGCATCGCTGGATGACGTCGGGGGGCCTCGGCACCATGGGTTACGGCCTGCCGGCGGCGCTCGGCGTGCAGGTCGCCCATCGCGACAGCCTGGTGATCGACATCGCCGGCGACGCCTCGGTGCAGATGACCATGCAGGAGATGTCGAGCGCGGTTCAGTACGAGCTGCCGATCAAGATCTTCATCCTCAACAACCAGTACATGGGCATGGTGCGGCAGTGGCAGCAGCTGCTGCACGGCAACCGTCTGTCGCACTCCTATTCGGAGGCGCTGCCGGATTTCGTCAAGCTTGCGGATGCCTTCGGCTGCGTCGGCATGCAGGTGACCAAGCCGCGTGATCTCGACGGCGCGCTGGACGAGATGATCAAGGTCAAGCGCCCGGTGCTGTTCGACTGCCGCGTCGCGGCGCTGGAAAACTGCTTCCCGATGATTCCGTCGGGCAAGGCGCACAATGAAATGCTGTTGCCGGCCGAAGCCAATGACGAGGCGACCGCGAAAGCGTTTGCCGGCGGCAAGGCGCTGGTGTGAACAGGGACCAGGGGACACGACCATGAACCAGCCTGCATCCGCCTATTTCCTCGAGGATCGCAAGGATCCGAACGAGACCCACACGCTCTCGGTGCTTGTCGCCAACGAACCGGGCGTGCTCGCGCGGGTCATCGGCTTGTTTTCCGGCCGCGGTTACAACATCGAAAGCCTCACGGTGTCGGAAACCGAACACCAGAAGCATGTCTCGCGCATCACCATCGTCACCACCGGCACGCCGCAGGTGATCCAGCAGATCAAGCATCAGCTCGACCGCATGGTGCCGGTGCACAGCGTCATCGACATGACGCTGGCCGGCAATGCGATCGAGCGCGAGCTCGCCATGGTCAAGGTGCGCGGCACCGGCGAGCCGCGGGTGGAATCGCTGCGACTGGCGGAGGCGTTCCGCGCCCGCGTGATCGATGCCTCGACCGAGAGCTTCGTGTTCGAGATCACCGGTGCGACCACCAAGATCGATCAGTTCATCGACCTGATGAAACCGCTCGGCCTCGTCGAAGTGGCGCGCACCGGCGTCGTCGCCATCGTGCGCGGGCCGGAGAGCATGTAGCGCCAGGCTGATTTTGGACATGAAACTGTTCGACAAGCTGCAGCACATCGAACTGGTGGTCGCCGATACAGGCGGCTCCCGGTTCGAGCACGATGCCGATTGAAAAAGAAGACTCGTCATGATGTCGCAGCAGCTCGTTGTCGCCTTCGTCATCTTTGCCGTCGTGGCGCTGTACACCCCGGGGCCGAACAACGTGATGCTGATGACGTCGGGCCTGAATTACGGCTTCCGCCGCACTGTGCCGCATGTGCTCGGCGTGGCCATCGGATTTGCGGTGCAGGTGGCGCTGATCGGGCTCGGCCTCGGAGCCGTGTTCGAGGCGTGGCCACTGCTGCAGACGGTGCTGAAATATGCCGGCTGCGCCTATCTGATCTATCTCGCCGTTGCGATTGCGCGATCAGGGCCAGCCGATACCTCGAACAAGGGCTCCGGCCGCCCGCTGACGTTTTTTGGGGCAGCGCTGTTCCAGTGGATCAACGTCAAGGGCTGGGTGATCGCCATCGGCACCATCACCGCCTATGCTGCAATTGCGAGCTATCCCTGGAACATCTTGACCCAGGCGGCCCTGCTGCTGGTGCTCGGCATTTCATCGTCGGTCACCTGGGTGCTGTTCGGCACCTGGCTGCAGCCGATCGTCACATCGCCTCGCGCGGTGCGGATCTTCAATATCGTGATGGCGCTGCTGCTGCTGGCCTCGCTTTACCCTGTGCTGACGGAGGCATGATGCGGCCTCTAGTCATGCAGAATCTACCGGTCTGGAGGGGCTTTCGGGCTTGTCTGGATCGTCCCGCCGCCCTACACAACGGCGGCAATTCGACGGGCCTGACCGATAAAAAGGCCTGACCCAACCCCAATCATGGTGAAACGGGCAATCGCGCCCGACAGACGAAGAGGACCGACCATGCGTGTGTATTACGACCGCGACGCGGACATCAATCTGATCAAGGGCAAGAAAGTTGTCGTGGTCGGATACGGCAGCCAGGGCCATGCTCATGCGCTCAACCTGAAGGACTCCGGCGTCAAGGACGTGGCCATTGCGCTGCGCAAGGGCTCGGCTTCGGCTAAGAAGGCGGAAGCCGCCGGCTTCAAGGTGCTCGAGGTCGCTGAAGCTGCCAAGTGGGGCGACGTCATCATGATGCTGACCCCGGACGAGCTGCAGGCCGACATCTATCGCGATCATCTGCACGACAACATGAAGAACGGCGCGGCGCTCTTGTTCGCCCACGGCCTCAACGTGCACTTCAACCTGATCGAGCCGCGCGCCGACATCGACGTGCTGATGGTCGCCCCGAAGGGCCCCGGCCACACCGTGCGTTCGGAATATCAGCGCGGCGGCGGCGTGCCCTGCCTGATCGCGATCCACAAGGATGCTTCGGGCAATGCTCATGACCTCGGCCTGTCGTATGCCTCCGCCATCGGCGGCGGCCGCGCCGGCATCATCGAGACCTCGTTCCGTGAAGAGTGCGAAACCGATCTGTTCGGTGAGCAGGTCGTGCTCTGCGGCGGCCTGGTCGAGCTGATCAAGGGCGGCTTCGAGACGCTGGTGGAAGCCGGCTACGCGCCGGAGATGGCCTACTTCGAGTGCCTGCACGAAGTGAAGCTGATCGTCGACCTGATCTATGAAGGCGGCATCGCCAACATGAACTACTCGATCTCCAACACCGCCGAATACGGCGAGTACGTCACCGGCCCGCGCATCGTGACGCCGGAGACCAAGGCCGAGATGAAGCGCGTGCTGGCCGACATCCAGAACGGCATCTTCACCCGCAACTGGATGCTGGAAAACAAGGTCAACCAGACCTCGTTCAAGGCCACCCGCGCCAAGCTCGCCCAGCACCAGATCGAGGAAGTCGGCGCCAAGCTGCGCGACATGATGCCGTGGATCAAGAAGGGCGCTCTGGTCGACAAGTCGAAGAACTAAGCTTCGGATTGAATTGAAGCGCCATGCGCTTCAGTCACGTCACGGGATCGCGCGCTGCGCGGTCCCGTTTTCATTTGTGGCGCAGTATGCCCATCAGAAGCCGCTGCTTTACTTTTTCCCGAACCACTTGTTGTAGATGTCTTCGTAGGTGCCGTCTTCGCGCAGCGCGAGCAGTGCCTCGTTGACCTGCTTGCGCAGCGGGCTGTTGGTCGGAAAGACGATGCCGTAGTCCTCCTTGTGAAACACGCCGCTGACCACCTGGACCCGTCCCTTGCCGTCGTGGGCGGTGTAATAGAGCAGGACCGGCGTGTCGAAAACGACGGCATCCACCTGCTTGTCGAGCAGCGCCTTGTAGGCGTCGTCGATCAGCGCGAATTCGGAGAGGCGTGCCTTGTGCTCGCGCAGATAGGCGGCTGACGTGCTGCCCTGCGTGGTCCCGACGCGGCGGCCGGTCAGATCGTCCGGTCCGTTGATGGAGCCCTGAATCTGCTGAACGGTCAGCGCAGCGGTGAGTTGCGCGGTATAAAAGGCGACGAACACCACGGCGGTAAACATCCAGAGCACCGCGACGATGCGGGACATCCAGTGCCGCGGCATCTGGTCAGCTTGCGTTGCCAGTGTGCCGGCGGCCCAGAACATGGCGTGGAAGATACCCGGGAAGTACCGTTCATCCGGAACGATGCCGTTCCGGTGCCGTCGTTCGAACAGCCAGATCAGATGGGCGGGAATCAGGATCAGCAGCAGCGCGATGCCGAACCAGACCAGGATCGTGCGTGAGAAAAACAATCGCATGAGTGCGGTCAGCGGATTGGGGTCGCCGCCCTCGCCGCCGCCGCGCACGAGAATCTGCAGGCCGGCATTCATGATCGGTTGCGAGAAATCAAAAATCGCTTCGCGATCCGCGGTGATCGAGACGGCCGAGATGCCGAGATCGGCCTTGTCGTTTCGCACGGCCTCCAGCAACTCCGTCACGTCCGGCGTGAATTGATAATCGGTCTTGCGATTGAGCCGGCTGGCGATGTCGTTCCACAGGTCAATGCTGAAACCGGAGAGGTGGCCTTCGTGGTCCAACCCGCCTTCGTGTTCGAAGACCATCGGTGGTACGACACGGGTGGCAACGCGGAGCGGCGGACTGTCTTGCGCCGATGCGTGGGAAGCGAGGGGTGGTGAAGCCAGAAGCGGTGTCGTGAATAACAGAGCTGCAAAGCACCGAGCAATAGCTGCAAGCATGCGTGAACCCTGGTAACGATCTGCCGCCAGATGCTCGGCGTCACCAAGCGAGCGTAGACACTTTCCAATCCGGGAACAAGCATGACGGTGGTCAGGCGTCGACCATCCGCATGGCTATGACGTGCTCGGCTCGCGCGGCGGTGGCATCATGTCGTGGGCGGCCACGTCGTCGGGCAGGTCGAGCCAGGCATGCTTGTTGGCGGTCCAGACCGACTGCTCCGGCTTCGGGAATGTCGGATCGGCGAAGCCGCCGACCGCCACGCCGATCAGATCGGGCATGCGCTCCGGCTCCCAGTACAGCGTCGATCCGCAATCCGGACAGAAATGGAAGAGCACCTGCGTTCCCACCGCCGAATTGCGGATGAAGTTCTTCGACTTGCCATGCGCCACCTTCACAGCCTCACGCCGGAAAAAGGCGGCGATGCTGAACACGCTGCCGGTACGCCGCTGGCAGTCGGCGCAATGGCACATCGAGACGCGCACCGGCTCGCCCTCGCAGCGGACCTGCAGCCAGCCGCAGGTGCAACTGGCGAAACGCTGGATCTCGGGCAAGCTCATTTCTGCACCTCGGTCAGGACTCGTCTTCCAATCGAATAGCACATGCACGTGGACGAGAGCGATTTCTCGCTGTGGGGATCGGTTGTTCGCCGTCATTCAAGCGATCGTGAGCTTTGTTGACTTGTTTATGTACGATGCGTTCAGTAAATACGAGTGATCACTCAATGGAGAGCGAAAATCAGCATCCGGGGTACCAATGTTCGGCCGCGTGGCCGTCCGCGTAGCGAAGAGACCCGCTTGTCGATTTTGAAGGCGGCAGGCGACTTGCTTCTGCGTTCGGGAATTCAGGGCTTCACGATCGAAGCGGTCGCCGATTTGTCGGGAGCAAGCAAGGTTACGATCT
The DNA here is from genome assembly GCA_041424235.1 of Hyphomicrobiales bacterium. Classification (GTDB taxonomy): domain Bacteria; phylum Pseudomonadota; class Alphaproteobacteria; order Rhizobiales; family Xanthobacteraceae; genus Bradyrhizobium_A. The sequence goes on along the minus strand of JBGMOD010000251.1, from coordinate 10,916 downwards.
ACAAGTGGTGGCCCTCGAAGGGGGCGTTGGCATTGGATGGCTTCTTTGCCTCGGTATCTCCGACCATTGATGTCACCTCAACCGGAAACTGTGAGGCCGATTTGGCTACCCAGGCCGAAGCCATTGTGCGGTTGTTTCGCGATACATCCGTCGGTCCCGTGCTGGCTGGGCTGATCGGAGAGGCACAGAAGGATCCCGACCTGGCGAACGCCCTGCGGACTCGATGGCTTGATCCTCGGCGCGAGGTCGGCGCGGCAATCCTCAGGACTGGAAAATCGTCGCGTACCCTGCGCGACGATTTCGACACAACGATCGTTCTCGATCAGATTTATGGGGCAATTTATATCCGCCTGATGCTTGGTCACGCGCCAATGCCGGACGGCATGGCGACCACGCTGGTTCGCAACATCATGGTCGGAATTCGCAATTCTCCCGCCAGACAAAAATCTGGACGAGCAAACGCGGGAAAGCAACGCCGGTGACGTGCAGACTCGGGGAACGCCTATGATCACGCTGTCCATCAATCATATGGAGCACAAATTCGACGGTGATCCGGATATGCCGCTGCTTTGGTATCTTCGCGACGAAATCGGATTGACGGGGACGCGATTTGGTTGCGGTGCGGCTTTGTGCGGCTGCTGCACGGTTCATGTGGACAACGAAGCCACGCGATCCTGCGGTGTGACCGTGGGCGACCTTGACGGTAAATCCATCATAACGATCGAAGGGCTCGGCGCGGGAGGGCTGCATGCGCTGCAGAAGGCATGGATCGAACTCGACGTGCCGCAGTGCGGCTACTGCCAGTCGGGTCAGATCATGCAGGCGGCCGCGCTGCTTGCCAGTAAGCCGGATCCCACCGACGCCGATATCGATGAGGCTATGTCCGGCAACATCTGCCGGTGCGGAACCTATCCGCGGATTCGCGCCGCGATACGACAGGCGGTTCGAAATCTTGAAGCTGGTGCACCGGAACGCCGAGCTTCGGTTACCTCGGCAGACGAAACGGTGCGCCCATGAATCTGCATGAACCGGTGTTGACCCGCCGCAGTTTTGCTTTTGGCATTGCCGCACTCGGTGGAGGACTTCTGCTTGACTTGGAAACCTCGCCCGGCGAAGCGCAGGGCGCTCCAGCTACCGGGTTGAGCAATCCTGAGCTGACGGTGTGGGCCGTCATCGAATCTGACGACACTGTCGTCATCCGCGTTGCCCGATCCGAGATGGGCCAAGGTGGTTTTACTTCGTTGCCCATGCTTGTTGCGGAGGAACTCGAGTGTGACTGGAGCCGGGTTCGTGCTGAATATGTTCTGCCGTCGGACAATCTTGCACGGGATCGGGCCTGGGGCCCAATGGTGACCGCGGGAAGCCTGTCGATCAGGACCTCGCAGGCCTACCTTCGGAAGGCGGGCGCACAAGCGCGAGAAATGCTGATTGCCGAGGCGGCATCGCGATGGAATGTGCCGCCGGGCGAGTGCTCGGCCCGCGACAGCATCATCACACATCGCCCGACCAATCGGACCCTGCGTTACGGCGAGGTTGGAGGCGCAGCGTCGCGACGCCCCATTCCGCAAGATGTCATCTTGAAGCGTCCGGAAGACTGGCGGCTCATCGGCCGTTCCGTCCGCCGACTTGATTCCGCCGACAAGGCAACTGGCAAGCCGATCTATGCCAGCGATGTACGTTTGCCTGGCATGCTATATGCGGCAATTCTCGCCTGTCCAGCGCACGGGGGCAGTCTCAAGTCGTTTGATGCCGCCGCTATTCTGAAAATGCCTGGAGTCAAGCATGTCATCCCGGTCGGCGACAACGCAGTCGCTGTCGTGGCCGCATCCTGGTGGCAAGCCAAGAAAGGGCTCGAAGCGTTGCCGGTGTCATGGGACGAAAGCTCCGCCAAGGGACTTTCCACTGACCTGATCAGGCAGACGTTCTTGCAAGGCCTGGACGCGACCGATCTTGCGATCGGCTATAAACTGGGCAACGTCGATGCCGCATTGACCTCCGCCGCGTCGGTTGTCCGCGCGGATTACGAAGTTCCATATCTTGCCCACACGACAATGGAACCTCAAACCTGCACGGCCCACGTGGCCGACGGAATTGCCCAGGTGTGGGCGCCGACCCAGGATGGCGAAGGCACGCTGCGCACCGTCGCGTCCGCGCTTTCAATCGATCCATCGAAGGTCATCGTCCACAAATGCCATCTGGGTGGCGGATTCGGCCGCCGCGGCCTGGCGCAGGATTGGGCGCGGCAAGCCGTGCTGATTTCCAGGGCGATTGGTGTTCCCGTGAAGATGGTCTGGACGCGGGCTGAAGATATCCAGCACGACTATTACCGGCCATTTTGTGTCGCCCGTCATACCGCAGGATTTGATCAATCCGGGCAGTTGATCGGATGGAAAGTCAAGCTTTGCGGGTCGTCGATTCTCTTCGGTTTGATGCAAGCTCGCATGAAGGATGGTCAAGATCTCGAGATGATGAAGGGGTTCGTGGACGAGGACATGTTCTACGACGTGCCAAATTTTGAGGTCGGTTATGCCATGCGCAATACGGCAGTGCCGGTCGGGTTCTGGCGGGGCGTCAATCATTCCCAGAACGGTTTCTTCCGCGAAGCCTTCATCGATGAACTCGCGCACGCTCGCAACCAGGATCCTTACCAGTTTCGACGCACGCTCCTGGCAAACAGTCCTCGTTCGCTCGCCGTGCTCGACGAGGTGGCACGCCGCGCAAATTGGGGGCACCCGGCATCCGGAATACATCAGGGCATTGCCTTGGTTGAGTGTTACGATTCGGTCTGCGCTCACGTCGTCGATATTTCGGTCGGTACGGATGGCAATGTGAAAGTCCATCGCGTGGTGTGCGCGGTCGATTCCGGTTACGTCGTGAATCCCGGCATTGTGACAGCTCAGATCGAGGGTGCAGTGGCCTACGGTTTGACGGCCGCTCTGACCGGAGAGATCACGCTCAAGGACGGCCGCGTCGATCAAAGCAATTTTCATGACTATCCGGCCCTGCGAATTAACGAGATGCCTCCGGTGGAAGTTTCCCTGGTTCCAAGCGGCGATAAATACATCCAGCGCTGGGGCGGCATCGGAGAGCCGGGACTGCCCCCTCTGGCGCCGGCCCTGACCAACGCTGTGTTTGCCGCGACCGGTCAGCGTATTCGATCGCTCCCGCTGAGTAAGCATCGTTTGGTGCCGGCGTAGCCATGATCATGCGCGGAGTTTGTTGGTCATGTGCCGGCGCCGCAGTCGCGGTGCTGCTCGCCGGCAGTCTGATAGGCCAAAGAACCGTCGCAGCGGATGGCCAGGAGGTTTCCAGGAGGATGCGCTCCGTCGCGGCATTTTCGCGCATGGCTCTGGTGCTGCAGTCGCCCCGCTGCATGAACTGTCACACGCGAACCGGTTTTCCTCGCCAGGGAGATGATCGCCATCGTCATATCATGACGGTCGTGCGGGGGCCCGCGGATCACGGCGCTGCGTCATTGCAATGCCAGGCCTGTCACCGTGATGCTAACTCCAGTGCCACGGGTGTTCCGGGAGCACCGGATTGGCATCTCGCCCCGCTCTCCATGGCATGGGAGGGGCTCAATGTTGGTGAACTCTGCCGTCTGATGTTCGATCCTAATCGCGGAATGCTTGGCCCCAACGAGTTCATCCCGCACCTGGAAACCGATCTGGTGCAGTGGGCCTGGTCGCCTGGCACCAACCTCGATGGAAAGCCACGTCAGCCACCGCCAATACCGCGAGACGAGTTTATCGATCTGGCCAAAGAATGGATCTCGGAAGGTGCATCGTGTCCGGACTAGCGCGTTTTCCAGCGAAGTGGATACCGGTTCCCCCGCGACAAACGCGAAGCGTTTGCGCGGAGAAAACGCGTCAAAATTAAGAATCTAGAGCTTCCGTTCCGATTCAATCGGAACGGGGGGCAGCTGGCGCAGATGGGTATCAGCAGCATTCGATGGAGAGCAAGTTGTCGAGGTGGTCGCGTATTTTGGTTCTTGGATTCGGCCTTGCCGGTTTGGTCGTCGAGATCATCGCTCCGCATCAGGCGCTTGCCTACAAAAAAGTATCCTTGTTCAAAGTGATCACGCCAAGAGACGAGATCATTATCGGATTGAGTCGCGATGAAATGGATAGCCTGTCCGAGCACAGCGCGGAGGGCGTCGCCAGGAGTTTGTTGGCGCGAGGATCACTCGCCGTGTGGCGGTACAGGGAAGAAGAGGTTGCCCGGGGCGAATTTCGAGAGGTGCCTGTAGGCAAGGTTTCGCTGATCGCAAATGAAGCATTGCGTATCGAGCCCTACGCGTCGCCATTCGGCGTGCGGGAGCTTCCCAAGGGCCGATCTTAACGGGCTTTCCGCCCGCGAGCTGCCGGGAACATCGCGGCCAAGCGGAAGAGTTGGGCACCGCCTCCAGCGATCGGTCCGGCTACCGCGAGGCCCAGGTCGAAGCACGCGAGATATGCGCCGAGTACGAGTCCGCGATTTTGCGTCGTGCCCCGCTCCAGGGCCTCGACCCCCGGCGATGGAAAGATGAGGGAATAACGAGTCACACCGGCGATCGCCCGGTCCCGATGTGGTGTGCGGCCGCGCGCGGTTTCAGCCGCGGCGCGGTCCGGCGCGTGGGGCAGGACGCGATCGGTGCGGCGCCGTTTTTGGCGCGCGTCTTCAGGTCGTCTACCGCCGCGACGATGCGTCCGCGCAGATCCTGCACCTGTGCGATATGGCGATCGAGCTCACTGAGCTTTTGCGACAGCCGCTTGATCAGGTAGTCGTGGGAATGAACGTTGCTCGTCTTGTCCGCCAGCGCGCCCTTGATTTCCTGCAGCGTAAAGCCGAACGACTGCGCCTGCAGTATGATCTCTAGGGCTGCGACCGAGCTCTCGTCGTATTCGCGATAGCCGCCGGCGGAGCGCCCGACCGGCTGCACCAGGCCCTCGGCTTCGAGAAACCGGATCTTCGAGGACGCCACGTCGAGCCGCCGGGCGAGTTCACCAATCTTCATGGGTTTGCCTCCAGTGGGCTCTTGTGTGCCTATGTGGTTTTAGACCTTGACCTTCAAGTTAACTTGAAGGTGTAGCGTGCCTGCATCCGATGTCCAATTCAAGGCAAATCCATGCATGCGCCGATTCCACCCCTTTCGCTGTTTTCCCCGCTGACGCTCCCGAACGGTACGGTGATCCGAAACCGCATCGCCAAGGCGGCGATGGAGGAGAACATGGCCGACGACAACCAGCTTCCGGGCGAGGCGTTGCGGCGGCTCTATGAAAGCTGGTCCAAAGGCGGGGCCGGCCTCATCCTGTCCGGCAATGTGATGGTCGATCCCACCGCCCTGACCGGGCCCGGTGGCGTGGTGCTCGATGCCCGCCAGCCGCTGGAGCCGTTCAAGGCCTGGGCGCGATCGGCGAAAAGCGGCGGCGGCCAGGTCTGGCTGCAGATCAGTCATCCGGGCCGCCAGGTGTTCGCCGCCATGGGGCAGGGCGCGGTCGCGCCATCAGCCATCGGTGTTGATATTCCCGGGCATTCGCACCTGTTTCCGCTGCCACAGGCGCTGACAGCCGACGAGATCGCCGGCATCGTGCAGCGCTTTGTGACCACGTCGAAACTGGCCGAGGCGGCCGGCTTCGACGGCGTGCAGATCCATGCCGCCCATGGCTATCTGATCAGCCAGTTTCTCTCGCCGCTGAGCAATCGCCGCACCGATGCGTGGGGTGGTTCGCTGCAAAATCGCGCACGGTTGCTGCTCGATGTGATCAAGGCGGTGCGCGCGGCGGTGTCTCCCGGCTTCTGCGTTGCCGTGAAGCTGAATTCCGCCGACTTCCAGAAGGGCGGTTTTGATGCGGCGGATGCGGTTCAGGTCGTGCGCTGGTTGAATGATCTCGCTGTCGATCTCGTGGAGTTGTCCGGCGGCAGCTATGAAAGTCCGGCGATGCAGGGGACGCCGCAGGCCGGCAGCACCGGGGCGCGCGAAGCCTATTTCATCGACTTCGCCCGCGAGATCGGCGCTGTCGCCCAGATGCCCATCATGGTCACCGGGGGTATCCGCCACCGGACGATCGCCGAACAAGCGCTGCTGCCGCGTGACGGCAAACCGGGCGTTGCCATGATCGGTATCGCCAGCGCGATGGCGTTCGAACCGGCGCTGCCGGAGCGATGGAAGGGCGGCGAAGCGCTTGAGATCGACATCCCCAGCGTTGGTTGGCGCAAAAAGGTGCTGGCGAGCCTCGCCAGGATGGCACTGGTCAAGATGCAGCTGAACCGTCTGGGGGCCGGCCGCGCGCCGAAACCCGGTGCCAACGCGCTGTTCGCCCTGATCGGTCAGCAGATCTGGACCCGGCGTCGCACCAGGCGGTATCGGGCGTGGGTCGCGCGCGTGCGATAGGACAGAGGCTTCCACGGCGACGGCTGTTATTCCCTGCAGGGAATGGCAGGGCTGGTGCGCCGTGGGTGAATTTGCCGTAAAAGGCCAGTCATGGGACAGGCCTCTATCGCGACTCAGTTCGGGACCGGTTTTCGCGCGCAACTGCTCGACCTTCTGCTCTGGCGGCGTGATGTGCGCCGTTTCCGGCGCGATGTGCTGCCGGCCGGAACGCTGGAGCGTTTGATCGGGCTCGCCTGTCTTGCACCATCGGTGGGGCTGAGCCAGCCATGGCGTTTCGTGCAGGTAGAAACCGCGGCGCGACGCCAGGCGGTCCGCGTCAGTTTCGAGCGTTGCAACGCGGCGGCCCTGCAAAGCCAGTCCGGGGATCGCGCCGGTCTTTACGCGCGCTTGAAGCTCGCCGGACTGGATGACGCCCCCTGCCAATTCGCGGTGTTTGCCGATGGCGCGACCTCGCAGGGACACGGCCTCGGTCGCCTGACCATGCCGGCGACGATCGATTACTCCGCGGTGATGGCCGTGCACACGCTGTGGCTGGCCGCAAGGGCGGAAGGCATCGGGCTCGGCTGGGTCTCGATCCTCGATCCCGACGTCGTGGTGGCGGCCCTCGACGTACCACCGGCATGGCGCTTCATCGGCTACTTCTGCCTGGGGTATCCGGTCGAGGATGACGACGTGCCGGTGCTGGAACGCGAAGGCTGGGAAACCCGGCGGCCGCCCGAGTCGGTGCTGTTCGTTCGTTGACCGGCAAACGTCAATCGATGGGCTTCAGCTTCAGGTCTTCATCGGTGGCGGGGACGAAGCCGTATTTGACGTAAATGTCCTGACCAGCCGTCGCGCGGAGAAAACTCATATAGGCCTTTGCGGCGGCCGCGTGCGGTGTCTCGGTGAGAACACCGATGACGTAGGAGACCTCGTTGCGAAGGCTGTCCTCGGCAGGCAGCGCGATGGTGTCGACCGCGGCGTTGGTCCGCAGTGCCTGCAGGCCCTCGGTCCTCCAAACCACGCCGGCGTCCGATCGACCGGTCGCGATGCGCTCCGGCGTTTCCCGGTGATGCACCGCGGTGAACCAGTTGTTCGTTGTTGTCTGGCAGGCCACGCAGTCACGGCCGGCCGAGATCGCCTGCCATAACCCGTGCCGCTCCAGCACACGGCGCAGATAGAACTGCATGATGCCTTCGTTGACCGGATTGGGCAGGGAGGTTCGCACATCGTCACGCACCAGGTCGTCGATCCCGGTGATCTTCTTGGGATTGCCTTTCCCCACCATGATCTGCAGTTCGTTGTGCATATAGACGATGAAATCGTTCATCATCCCGGACCGCTTCAAGTCCCGCAGATGCCCCAGATTGACAGATGCATAGATGTCGGGTCGCCCGCGATAGTCTTTTCCGTTGTAGATCCAGCCGCCGGCCTTGATGGCCGCAAGCAACAGGCCCGGCGGCAGGGTGATCAGGCCGACACTGATCGTCGCGTTGTCCTTCTGAAAGCCGTGAATGACGTCATCCATGGCAAAGAACTGATTGCCGGCCACCCAGAGAACCAGGTTTGCATGGGGCATTTGTTCCAGAGCTTGCCGCCCGGTCGCGATGGCTCCGTCGGGCGAATAGAATTTGAGATCGGTGTCCTTGCCATCGGGGATCGAGGGCATCGTCTGCCCCGGATTTGTTTGGCCCGCTTCACGGGGCTGGGCGTAGGCGAGAGGAGTTGCAACAAGGATGCTTAACAGCGCCGGCAACACGCGCAGTGTCGAACACGTCATTCGCTGCATGGCCGCGTCCCTCCAGATGCCGACCGCTCGTCGCCTGCCGATACGTCATGTCGCCAGCGGCGCCGGCATGGTGAGGAACGCACGCGTCACGTGCCAGAACAGATGGCGGTTGATGGCCAGCGCGACGGAGTGCGCGGTGCCCGGCAGGATGATGAACTGCCGGTCGCCGTTCGGCAGCCGGTTGAAAAATTCCTCGAGGTCGGGGACGGCGGCGATGCCGTCGAATTCGCCGCGCACCAGCAGCACTGGTGACAACACTTTCTCCGGATGCACCACCGGCAAGTTGGCGGTCATGTCCAGATAGGTGCCGGTCGGAATCTGGTCGCCGAACTGCATCTCCACGTCGGCGAGCACGTCGACGGCGGCCTGGTCGCTGGTGCCGGGCTTGTCGCGGGTGGCGATGGAGCGGATCATCTCGCGATCGCGCTTGCGCATGTTGTGGGTGCGATAATATTCGACCTGCTCGGCGCGCTTGGCCAGCGTCGGCGAGCCCTCGCCCTTGTAGGTGAATGCCGCCAGCACCAGTCGGTCGGCGCGGTCCGGCTGCGCCATGGCATAGGCGCCGGCGCGCAACGCGCCGGACGACTCGCCGAGAAAATGGAATTTCTGCCGGCCGGTCTCGCGTGTTACGACCTCGGCCGCCGCTTTCAGGTCTTCGACGCCGCTGGCGATGTCGGCGTTGCCCGAAGTGCGGCCCGACTTGCCGTAGTTCTCGTGATCCATCGTCCAGCAGTCGAAACCGTAGCGTGCGAACTCGTTCATGACCGAGTATTCGCCGTGTCCCGGCACATTGAGGTCGAACACCCGCGAGGTGACGGAGGAGCCGTGCACGAAGAACAGCACGGGCCGTGCCGGCTCGCCCGGTTTCGGCGCGCCGACGCGCTTGCGATACATCCACAGCGGAATGTCGCCCTTCTTCGCCCAGTATTCCTGGCTCCAGATCTCGCCGGCCATCGCGGGCTGTGTGGTCATGGTTTGCGCCTGTGCGGAACCGATCAATCCGCCGGTCAGGCCGGCTGCGACGCCGAATCCGGCGCCCTGGAGGATCGCACGCCGTTCCGGCGAGGCGACATCGGAATCGCGTTTCGTCATTGCTTTGCTCTTTCGGCTTTGCTCTTTTTGAACGGTTGAACGCGTAAGCATCAAGATGCTAGCAGGGGAGGGATAATGACGAAAGCCGGAGATGTATTGCGCTGCACGGGCCTTGCCCGGCACCGGGAGGCCCATGCGGTCCGCCCGGAAAATGACGCAAACCCGATGGCAGTTGTTTGTTCATTTGAACGCTTGACCGGTTTCATGTGACAGATATCGACGACGTTGTGGTGGGCTGGAATGCATTCTCGAAGATCGTTTATGGCTACCGGCGCCGCTGCGCTCGCCGGCGTGACACTCCCCAAGACATTTGTTTCGGCGGATCCGCGCGTTGTTCTCAACGATGCGAGCCGGCTCAACCCGACGCCGGTGGCGCGGCATGTGCGTCTTGTGCCGGCATCGCTGGATGACCTGGTCACGCGGGTGCGCGCCGAACTGAAGGACGCAGCCGCCGCGCGGCGGCCGTTTGCGGTGGGCGTGGCGCGCCACTCGATGGGCGGGCAGAGCCTGCCGCGGGACGGAACCGCGCTGACGCTGGCGGGCGGGCCGATCGAGCTCGACACCGCCAATCGCACCTATCGGGCCAGCGCCGGCCTGAGCTGGGCCGAGATCATCCGCACCCTCGATCCGCGCGGATTTTCCCCGGCGGTGATGCAGTCGAATCACGATTTCGGCATCGGCAGCACCTTCTGTGTCAACGCCCATGGCTGGCCGGTTCCCTATGGCCCGTTCGGCTCGACCGTCCATGCCATCCGCATGGTTCTGGCCGACGGCTCGCTGGTTAATTGTTCGCGCACCGAAAATACCGAGCTGTTTCGTCTGGCGATGGGCGGCTACGGGCTGTTCGGCGTCATCGTCGAGCTCGACGTCGATATGGTGCCGAACCTGCTGCTGGATCCGACCTATGAATTGATGGATCCGGATCGCTTTGCCGACACGTTTATCCGGGTCGCCACCACCGACAAGACCGCGCGCATGGCCTACGGGCGGCTGTCGGTGTCGCGCGCCGGCTTCTTCGACGAAGCCCTGCTGATCAGCTATCGGCCGACGGCGAAGCAGCCCGACCAACTGCCCGCGGCCACGAGTTCCGGCGCCATGACCGAAGTGCAGCGCGAGGTCTATCGCGCCCAGATCGGCTGGGAGAACGCCAAGCGCCTGCGCTGGTACATGGAATCGCAGCTCAACCCGATGATCGCCTCCGGCGCCTGGACCCGCAACTCGCTGATGAACGAGCCGGTCGCCAATCTCGCCGGCACCAACAAGCGCCTGACCGACATCCTGCACGAGTATTTCGTGCCGCCGGATCGTTTCCACGATTTCCTGCAGGCGTGCCGCGACCTGATCCCGAAGGCGAAGGCGGAATTCCTCAACGTCACGCTGCGGTATGTCGCGGCCGATGAGACGCCGGTGCTGGCGTTCGCGCCGACGCCGCGCATCGCGGCCGTGATGTCGCTCTCGCAGGATATTTCCGCGGAAGGCGAAACCGACATGCTTCAGCTGACCGAAGCGCTGATCGAGCGTATCACCGCCATCGGTGGCGCGTTCTATCTGCCCTATCGGCTGCATGCGCGCCGCGACCAGGTCGTGAAATCCTATCCGCATGCCGCCGATTTCGTCGCCGCCACGCGCCGCTAAGATCCGAACCTGACGTTCCTCAATGCCATGTGGGACACCTACTTAGCT
>JBGMOD010000250.1:0-3504 GCA_041424235.1 Hyphomicrobiales bacterium | reverse complement strand
GTCGCTATTTAGCCCCTGTGGAGGTGCCTTCCGCCCAAGTGCGAAGTCGACATAAGCTAAGAAGTCAGCAACCTGGGCACCTCCATTTACTTCTCGCCAAACGGCTGCGGGCATGATTCATTGCTGACGAGGATCGGGAGCATGGCATGCGGCAATCGGGACTTTTTGGCTTATCGGAGCATTTGAATCGGCTATCAGCGAATGGCGATCCGCTGGAGGAATTGAACGGGCTCATCGACTTTGAGATATTTCGCCCCGCTTTGGTAACGGCACTGTCCTACGGGGATGGCTCGCGGGGTGGTGGCAGGCCACCGTATGACGCGGTCCCGATGTTCAAAGTGTTGATCCTCGCGGCGCAGAACAACGTGAGCGACGCGCGCATGGAATATCTGATCCGCGACCGTTTGAGCTGGCTGCGTTTTCTTGGTTTCGATCTCGCCGCAGCGACGCCGGATGCCAACACAATCCGCATGTTCCGCGAGCGGCTGACCCATGCCGGGGCCATGGACCCGCTGTTTGCTGCCTTCGACCTGGAGCTCAAGACTCGCGGCTATCTTGTCGTCCGTGAAGAATGCGGTTTTGTGGAGTTCGCGCTGTCGCTGGAGAAAGTGTGGTTTTAAAATTCCCCGGTTTGATAGCGTGGCGCTTCAGGCGACGATTCTTGTTGGCAGGATGGCTGAGAACAGCGCCGTGATCAGCGCATGCCAAAAGGTAGTCAGCCATGCGATGAGCAGGCGCATGTTATGTCCGGCGGCGACCAGGATAGCGTTGATGGCGTCGCCGGTCGCGCCGGCCAGGTGATTGCGCTCGAGCAGTCCATCGCTCTTAGTATGGCCAATGATCGGCTCGACGGCATTGCGCCGACGCTGCTCCCGCTTGATTGTCGGTGACGCGATGCCACGTAATTGCTCACGGGGGTGGCAAAAAGGGGGTTGCGGCGAGACTCGGAATATGAGTCAAGATGCTCATGGAGCCGCCCTTTGGTTATCGCCTGACGGAAGCTGAGAAGGATGCGCTGCTGCTGGAGCAGGCGGCGGTGATCGAGCGCATGGCGGTTCGGATTTCGGAGCTTGAGGCGGCACTCAAAGGCAAGCCGAAGAAGACATCCTCGAACTCGCACACGCCGCCGTCTCAGGATGGTCCCGAGCGGCCGAACCGGAAGCGCAGCCCGATCCGACCGAAGCGGCCTCGCCCGTCACGGCCCGGTGTGTCCCGCCCGCTGAGCGAGAAGCCCGACAAGACGGAGCGGCGGATGGTTGGGGCCTGTCCGCATTGCGGGACGGACGTTTCGGGCGCGGTGCAGCGCTGCCGGCACCGTTATGATCATATCGATTTGCCGGCGATCCGGCCGGTGGTGACGCGGGTCGAACTGCTCGGTGGTCGCTGCAGCGACTGCGGGCGTCGCTACCGGGCCGAGGCGCCCGAGGGGATGGCGCCGGGCACGCCGTTCGGGCCGGGCATCCGTTCGCTGCTGCTCTATCTTCATCACAGCCATCATGTGAGCTTCGAGCGGCTGTCGCGGATGATGGCCGAGTTGTTCGGCCTGAGCATTTCCGAGGGCGCCATCGCCAATGGTTTTCGCCGGGCCGGGGCCGCGCTGACGACGGCCCGCGCGGCGATCAAGGACAAGCTGCTGGCCGCGCGGATGATCGCTTCGGACGAAACCACGACCCGGATCGACGGCGTCACCCACTGGCAATGGGTGTTCCTGTCCGACCAGGCGGTGCTCCACGAGATCGCGCCGCGCCGGGCGCGAAGCGTCGCCGAGGAGGTGTTGGGCGACTATCGGCCCGAAGTCTGGGTCTCGGATCGCTATGCCGGCCAGCAGGAACTCGGGCAGCGACACCAGGTCTGCCTCGCTCATGTGCTGCGCGATGTCCAATATGCCATCGACTGCGGCGATACTGTGATCGCTCCCAAGATCCGCGACCATCTGCGATGGGCGATCCGCGTCGGCAAGCGACGATCCGAATTGAAGGACAGCACGCTCACCGCCTATGCCGGAAAGGCTGACCGCAAACTCGACGCGCTCGTCGCTGTGCCCGCCGCACATCCCGCCAGCCGCAAACTGCAACGCCAGATCAAGGCGTGGCGCACCAAGTTCTTCGTCTTCCTCGCCGACCGCGACGTGCCGCCCACCAACAACATCTCTGAACGGGAGATCAGGCCCTCCGTCGTCTTCCGAAAGGTGACCAACGGCTTCCGATCAGACTGGGGGCTCAGATCCATGCCGGATACCGCTCCGTCACCGGTACCGCTCGCCTCCACGGACAGCCGCACTGGAACGCCATCCGCGATCTCGTCGATGGAAACTTCGCCATCGCCTGATAATGCTCATCGCCACCCCCGTGAGCAATTACGATGCCACGGCTGTGGGCGATGTAAACCTGAGCTTTGCCTTAATGTTTGTGGCCCCGATAGCCTCGATCGACATAGGCGCGCTCAACAGCCACCCCGGTGAGGCGCTCGATTTGCGTGATCTGGCCGGTGAGCGTGTGACCATCATAGGGGCTGCCGGGCAGTGCCTGCATGCCGACAATGAACCGGCCGCCGGCGGACCGCGCGTTGGTGACGGCGATCGAGGTCTTCACGCCGAACTCATAGCGTGTCCTGGCTTTTCCCTTGGCGATGCATTCGACCTCCGGCGCGTGCAGGGCGTAGAGCTTGTCGGTGTCGCCTGCCTTCTGTGTCAGAATCCTGGCGATCCGCTCACGTGGCACCGCAAAGGCAGCTTCCAGCGTATTATGGCCGGCGATCTTGCGGCCGATGTCGCGATCGAGGCGACCCACCCAGCCAGGTCCGCATCTTGCGCACCCAGCGCATCGCTTGTTTGTGGCCGCGACCATGGATGAGCCGGGATACGTCACGCTTGGCGCGGCGTCCCACCCGAAGGAATGACTGGCGCAGTGGGATGCCGTGCTTCTTGGCGAGCCGATTGAGCAGTTCGATGCCGCGCATCAGCAGGTGGCTGTCGGTCGGATAGGCAACAGCCTTGGTCTGTACCGTCGTATCGAGCGTCACGCATTCAAAAGCCTGCGGTGTCACCGCGTTCGTGCGTATCGCAACGTCCAGCGTCTGCGCCAACAGCAACTCCAGCTTCTCCGGCCCGATCCTTCTCGATCCGACGCGCGCTGCGCTCGCTGATACCGGCCTTGGCGGCCGCGACGGCCTGGGTGTGATGACGACGCTGAACCATAAAGAGATGTGCCTGCTGATCGAGAATGTGGAGGCCAGGCATCGGAACCTATCGTTGCTGTGTTCGATAAGCGTTCCAATACCACCACCCGGCGTCGCCCGATCAGAGCCCCGACAAGGGGCTTTGAAGATCGCCTTCGCCCGTCAGGCCCGCTCTCCGGTCGGGGCTTCGCCCCTCCCTGCGATCAGGCCTGACGGGCGAGCATACCGGCCATCATAGTTGTCGCTAAACCGGCCACCGTAGTTGTCGCCGCGCAGATGGCGCCATTGATAGATCTGGCTTCGCGACACATCGTAGCGCCGCGCGAC
>JBGMOD010000249.1:0-3511 GCA_041424235.1 Hyphomicrobiales bacterium | reverse complement strand
GCGGAGCTTCGCGCCGTGTTCGACGCGGCCCGCGACGCGGATTACGAGGAGTTGGCGCGCGAAGCGCGTATGATCGCCGAGGCGGAATACGTGTCGTCCGCCGACGTCCGCCGCCTGCGTAAACGCCTGGACGAGATCGCAGCGGTCGACTTCTTCGGCGCGCATGGACGGCAGGCGGCGGACGCCGCGATAGCCCAAGCGGAGGGGCGCGCCGGCCGCCACCCGGACGTGAGCGGGCCGGGAGCGCCGGAGCTGACGCCGGCGGAGCTGAAAGGCCGCACTTGGGTCACGCGCCGGCACGTGCATGTCGATCGCATCGCCTCGGCCTGGCTTATCCGCCGGTTCATCGACCCGAGCCCCAGCTTCAAGTTCGTGGACGGCAAGGACTACCAGCCCGAGCCCGGCGAGCTTCGCTTCGACATGGCGGACGCGGAGTTCACGCACGAAGGCGACCACTGCACCTTCGAAACGCTGACATATCGGACGGGGCTCGACGGCGATCAGGCGCTCGTTGCACTTGCCGAGATCATCCACGACCTCGACATCGCCGACGACAAGTTCGGTAGGCCGGAGACCGCCGGCATCGCCGCGCTCATCAATGGCATCTGCGCGAGCACCGACGGCGACAACGAGCGCATTGCCCAAGGGTCGGGCGCGCTCGATGGCTTCTACGCACATTTCACCAAGCGACGCAGCGCATAAGGGGAGCAGAACATGTCGAGCATCGAACATCCTGCCCCGGCGAGCGCGGCTCTGGATGAAGCCCAGCCGCCAGAGCTAAGTTATCCCGCGCTATTCTTGCGCTTCTTGCGCTTCGGCATGATGGCGTTCGGCGGCCCCGTAGCGCAGATCGCAATGATCCGGCGCGAGCTGGTGGACGAGGAACGCTGGATACCCAGCGACCGATTCAACAAGCTGCTCGCAGTTATGCAGGTGCTTCCCGGGCCGGAGGCGCATGAACTCTGCGTCCATCTCGGCATCCGCGCCAAGGGGCGACTGGGCGGCCTTCTGGCAGGGCTCGGCTTTATGTTGCCCGGCCTCGTGCTCATGCTCGCGCTTGCCTGGGCGTACACGCGGCTCCCGATTCAAGGAACGCTCCTCGGAGCCGCATTCTTGGGCATCCAAGCAGCGGTGATCGCTGTCATTGTCCGCGCGGTCCATCGCATCGGTGAGCACATCTTGTTCGACCCGTGGCTTTGGGCCGCAGCGATTGCGGCGGCGGCCGCCTCGCTCGCCGGCGTCAGCTTCTGGATCGTGCTTCCGGCGGCCGGCGCGGCCTACGCGCTCGGATCAACCGGGCGCTACGCGCTCGCCGCGGTCGTGGTCGCGCTTGCCGTTGGCCTGGCGGCTCTGACCTGGGCAGGAAGTCCCGGGGGTGCCGAAATAATGACGGGCACCAAGGAACCAGCGCCTGCCATCGCCGCGCTGTTCTGGGCGGGATTGAAGGGTGGACTCCTGACCTTCGGCGGAGCCTACACCGCCATCCCGTTCATCCGCAACGATACGGTCGGCCGGGGATGGATGACCGACGCGCAGTTCCTTGATGGCTTGGGTCTGTCGGGCATCCTGCCAGCCCCCCTCGTGATCTTCGCTACCTTCGTGGGTTGGATCAGCGGCGGCCTTGCTGGCGCGCTTGCCATGACCGCTGGCATGTTTTTGCCCGCCTTCGCGTTCTCGCTCCTGCTCTACGATCGACTGGAAGCGGTGGTCGAACATAAGCGATTGCAACTCTTCCTGGCGGGCGTGGCGGCCGGCGTCGTCGGCCTGATTGTGGTCACCGTTGTTGATCTTGCCCGAACCACGGGCGCACGCACGCCGAACCTGATCGTAAGCGCGCTCATCTTCGCGGTCTCGCTGGCGATTATGTACCGGTGGAAGAGCAAGCTCGCCACGCCGGTTGTGCTGGCGATTGGGGCGGCAATCGGTGCCATTGCGCTGAGCTGACGGTTGTTGATGACTAAGGCTGTTCCTTCTCGCCCCAGCGTTGTCGCAGAAGCGGCGACGCTGGGAAGTCAGAATATTTGCGACATTGACTAAGCGAATAAGCTGTTAAGCGACAAACTGCTTTTCGCCCTTTTAGGCTCCAGCAGCCAGCGGTTTCCGAGGCTACCCGCTCTTGCGGCCGTTCTCGCGTGAAGCGGCGATCTTGGCTGCGGTCGGTCACCTCCTCCCCCATGCCAGACTCGATACAGGCAGCGCGACCACTCGGCCCAGGAAGCAGGCGGCGCGGATGCTGAAATGCGAGTGCTCGACGTGCGGCTATACCGTCAGGACCGCGCGCAAATGGCTGGAGACAGTGGGCGCACCTTTGTGCCCGATTGAGGGGGCATGGCCCGATGCGCCACGATCTGATCGGCGACGAAACTGAGGACGGACGTGACTAAGCGACTAATGCCCTTTACGACTAAGCGGCTAAGCTCCATAAGCCGCTTAGCCGCTTAGTAGGAGCAGCAGCTATGCAAGTATGGGCCGTCATCGCGCAAAAGGGCGGGCAATCCAAAACCACCCTCTCAACCGGATTCGCCGTCGAGGCGGCGCGGGAGGGGGCGTCGGTCGTTATCCTCGATGCCGACGATCGCCAGGGATCGGCGCTCTACTGGTCCGAACGCCGCGACGAGGACGACGTGATGGTGAAGGACAGCAGCGTTGCCGGTCTGCCGCTCCACGTCTCGCGCGGGCGCAGCAGCGGCAAGGTCGACCTCATCATCATCGACACGCCGGCGAACTCCAAGGACATTGCCATGCTCGCAGCCGAGCAGGCGGATTTCGTCATCATCCCTGTCGCGCCGCGAGGGCTGGACGTTCATTCGGTGTTGCAGACCGTCAAGCAGGTGCAGCAGGCAGGCACGCCGTTCGCTGTTATACTGACGCAGGTTCCGCATCAGGGCGGGGAGGGGCAGGAGGCCCATGCCGGTTTCGCGGCGAAGGGCGTGACGATGTTCGACAGCCGCCTCCACTTCCGCAAGGATTTCTACAAGGCCACGCCGCTCGGCAGAACGGCGGCCGAGACGGACCCGGACAGCAAGGCGGCGACCGAGTTGCGCGCCGCCTATGATGAGGCTAAGCGACTAAGCGGCTTTACGACTAAGCAAGTAAGCGAGGTTGGATGATGGCGAAGAAAACTTCCGCGCTCGCCGGCATCTTCGATGACGAGCCCGAGGCACCGGCACCGGCACCGGCTCCCGTTGCCGATGCAACTCCCGCGCCGCAGCCTGCCGTCCCGCGTCGGTCGCGGCGTGCGGCGGACACGTCGGCCCCGGCAGTACCTGCCCGGCGCAGCAGCCATCCTGGCAAGAAGCCGGTGCTGATCCACATTCCCGAAGACATGCACCGCACACTGCGCCAGCTCAGCGTCGAGGAGGGCGGGGAGCCCCTTACCGTCATCACCGAGCGGTTGCTGCGCCAGTATCTGGTCCAGCGGGGACACACCAGGTTCGCGCCGTGAGCAAGCGGCGTGATCCCAATCCCGAGTTCGACCTGTTCATTCCGGCGCTCGGCGATCTTCCGCTCA
>JBGMOD010000248.1:0-3547 GCA_041424235.1 Hyphomicrobiales bacterium | reverse complement strand
GCGTTCATCGCGCTCAGCGCGAAACAGGTGCCGTTCGCGACGTCGCTCGCGCTGAACGCCCTCGCAAAGGGCGTCGTCGCGCAAGAAAAGGACGAGGTGTCGGACACCTTCGACACGCCAACGCCGTTCACGCAGAATGCGTTTCGGATCGAGGTCGCAACGAAATCGCGCCCGATCGCGCGGGTCGCGGCGAAGGACATCCAAGCCGAATATCTCGAGCCTTATGTTGTAGGCGGCAATCGATCGCTCGGAACGAAGCGTGGGATGCTAGCGCCGCGCGAGATCACGCTGAACCAATATGGCAATCTGGCCAAAGGGAAGCTGGCCTCGCTCAAGGGAAAGCCCGGCGTTTTCATCGGTAAGGTGACGACGCGGAATGGCAAGGTCGTCAACGGTGTCTGGCAGCGGCCGACATCCGCAGCGCGGCGCGCCGGCAACAAGGGCGGAAAAGCTCGAACCGGATTGAAGCTGCTGATCCAGTTCGAGGACACCACTCCGGTGCGCAAGCACTTCGACTTCTTCGGCCGGGCAACGGCCTACCTGGAGGCCAATGCCGCGCGCAAGTTCGACGCTGCGCTCAAGCGGGCCTTCGCAACCGCGAGGTGACATGTGATCGTGTGCGGCATGGACATCGCGATCGATCGCTTCGAAGTTGAGCTGATCGGCTGGAGTTCGTCGGGCCCACTCCAAATTTTGGGATGGACCTCGATCTTGGTTGATCCGATGACCGGTCTCTGGGAAGCGCGCCGCCTCAGCCGCCGCGCAGCCCGCCGTCAGCGTGGCCGGGCGCGCGCCGCCCGCCGCGCAGCCGCCGCCTGTCCCTGACGCCCCCCCCGGGGTCTTTTGGGTCCTTCCGGGCCCCTTTTGCATAGAGGGTAATTGCGCGCCGCGATGCTTGCCCAGCTGACGGTTCGAAAAGTTGGTTGCGGGGGGCAACTGGTCGCTGGGGAGGGGATCGATGCCGCTCTTATCTCTCACCGCATTTGCTAAGACGCACGGCGCGACCCGTCAGGCCGCGGCAAAGTGGAAAAAGGCCGGAGTTCTGCAGTTTTCCGGCGAACTGATCGACGTCGATGCCTCTGACCAGCGGATGCGCGATGCAGGCTTGGGCCGCTTCAAGATCGAAGCGGGTAGGGCGCAACCGGCCCCCGCAACCAAGACCCGCAACCGCGCAACGGTTGCGCCTGAGGTTGCGGCCATCCTCGACGAGGTTGTCGCTGACTTCGAGGATGCCGCAGCCGATGGCGACATCGACGAGGAGATTGCCGGCGGCTTCATCGAGCAGCTGCTCGAGGGCAAGTTCCGATCGAAGGTCGAAGCGGCAGCGATCAAGGAAAATGCGCTCGCGCTGAAACATCTGCTGGTCGCCAAGAAGGAGGCCGGAAAGCTCATCGAGATCGAGCATGCGCAGATGGTGATCTTCGACGATCGCCGCGCGGCTCGTGATGCCTGGATGGCCTGGCCTGGCCGCTTTGCTCCGCTGCTCGCTGCCGATCTCGACATCGACGGAGCGAAGCTGGCGGAGGCGCTGAAGCCCTATGTCCACCAGCAGCTCGACGAGCTCGGCGAGCCCGACCTCGATTTCATCGCCGCCGACGAAGACTGACCTGCTGCGGCGCGCAGCGCGCCGCGGCTGGACCCCTCCACCCCGTATCAGCCTTCCGGAATGGGCAGACCGATATCGTGTGCTGGCAAAGGAGGCCGGCAGCACCTCCGGCAAATACCGCACCGCCCGCGTCGAGATCGCCCGCGGCCCCATGCTCGCCGTTACCGAGCCGGGCGTTCGCAAGATCACCGCGCAGGTCGCGACGCAGCTGCTCAAGTCGACGTTGATCGAGAACATCATGGGCTATCACGCCCATCTCGATCCCTGTCCGATGCTGATCGTGCAGCCCAAGGATACGGCGGCGCTCCAGTTCTCTAAGGAGCGCCTGGCGCCCTTCATCAAAGCGACGCCGGTCCTCCGCGGGCTGATCGGGACGTCGAAAACGCGCGATGCCGGCGACACGATCGACTATAAAGCGTTCCCCGGCGGGTTTCTTGGGATCGTCGGCGCTGGCAGCCCGGACAACCTGGCACGCCGTCCGATCAGGATCATCCTGTTCGACGAGGTCGACAAATATTTGCCGCTGAAGGAGGGCAATCCCCTCCTGATCGGTGCCGAACGGCTCGCAACGTTCGAATCGAATTCGCTTGATGTCGCGGTCTGTTCTCCCACCATCACCGGTGAGAGCAAGATCGAGGCTCGGCTTGCGGAATCGGACCAGCGGCGTGCGTCGGTCGCTTGCCCGGAATGTCATCACCGTCAATTTCCGGAGTTCTTCAACCATATCGATTGGGAGCATGGGTCGGACGGCAAGACTCATCGCCCCGATACGGCGCGGATCTATTGCGAGGCGTGCGGCACTGCCTGGTCGGAGGGGCAACGCCTCCGCGCCCTGGAGACGATCCGGTGGCACCAAACGCGCACGTTCGAATGCTGCGGCATCCGGCAGGATCCGCTCGAGCGATATGCGGCAGAGTGGAAAGCCGAGATCGATCCGCGCGCGGTCGACAAGGTCTGGGATTGGTGGGCCAGCAATCGCTGGGCCGTCTACCGGGCGAAGTGCAGCTGCTGCGGCACATGGGCTGTACCGAACAAACATGCCGGTTTCCAGGCGGGGAAGGAATACAGCCCTTGGGCCAATGATGCGCCGCCCGAACTGGCGGCGAAATGGCTTGCCGCAACCGATGAGGACGGCAAGCTCACTTTCTACAATACCCAGCTCGCGCGCACCTACCGCAAAAATACCGGCAAGATCCTCGATCCGGATTCGCTCCTCGCCCGGCGTGAGGTTTGGGAAGCCGAGATCCCAGATGGCGTCGCCATTCTCACCGCCGGCATCGATACGCAGGATTACCGGATCGAGATCGAAATCGTTGGCTGGGGCCGCGACGAAGAGAGTTGGTCGATCGCATATGAGGTGATTGAGGGCGAATTCGACGATCCCAAGGTGCAGGCGCAGCTCGATGCCTATCTGAGACGGATATGGCACCGCGCCGACGGCCGCCCATTCAAAATCAGCGCCGCATGTCATGATTCCGGCGGCCATCACACGAACGCAGTCTATACCTTCTCCAAGGCCAATCTCTCGCGCTATATCTGGGCGATCAGAGGCGAGAGTGCGCGAACTGGTCAGCGCAACCCGATCTGGCCGACCAAGCGGCCGAGTTCGCGCTCGAAGAAGTCATTTCGACCGGTGATCCTGGGCGTCAATGCCGCAAAGGATGTGATCCGGTCCTATCTCGGACGTACTGGGCCGGGGCCCGGATATATGCACTTCAACGTCGACCGTGACGTTGGCTACTTCGCCCAGCTGACTGCCGAGGTCATTGTCGTCAGAGAGCTCGGCGGCCAGAAATATCGCGTCTGGGAATTGCCCGGGGGTCGCGCCAACGAGGCAAGCGACTGTCGCGTCTATGCCTATGGCGCGCTCCATGGCCTGATGCACCGCGGCCTCAAGCTCAACCGCGAAGCGGAAAGGGTCGGCGCCGTCATGACGTTCGA
>JBGMOD010000247.1:0-3691 GCA_041424235.1 Hyphomicrobiales bacterium | reverse complement strand
GTTGAAGATGTTGACCGTGCTGCCGCGGCGGTCGTCCGACCGGTCATTGAGCAGGTGGCGCAGCAACTCGCCCGCGACCACCGCACCGACGCCGGCCGCGGCACCGGCTGCCAGCGCGCCACCGACGCTCGGCCCCTGGCTCGGCGGTGGCGAGGGCGGGAATCCCCCGTCGCTGCTCGCCGTGGCATAGCCCATGGACGAGTCGCTCGCGGGCCGCGAGAAGCGCGGTGCTTCCGTGGCCGCGGCTGGCACGGGGAAGGTGACAGCGCGCGAGCGCCGCCGGAAGAAGGCGTAGGCGACGACGACCAGCGCCACGACGCCGAGTGGTCCCCAGGGGATCGATCCAGTGGGCGGAAAGTAGTCTGTCGGCGCGGGCGAGGTTGCGGGCGTCGGCGCGGTAAGCGGGCTCGGCGCAGGCACCGGATCCGGCTTGATTTCCACCGGCTTTTCGAGTTTCCGCTCGAGCTTGGCGAGCGACTCGGCCTTCGCGAACGGGAGACCCGGCGCAATCTCCTTGGCCAGGGACAGCGCCTCGCGCGCATCGTCGAGCTTGCCGTCCATGGCGAGCAGTTCCGCGTGAACGAAATGGGCCTTCGCGCTGTTCGGATGGTTCTTCAGCACCTTGGCGATCATCGCGTTGGCGTCCGCCATCCGGCCGTTGTTTGCCGCCTCGTAGATCTGCTGGATGCCCGGCTCCTTCGGTGCCGTCTTGGCCAGCGCGGGCGTGGGCGCGGCAAACGAAATGGCCAGCACGAATGCGATGGCGGCGAACAGGCGCTGGAGCATGAAATTTCCTCGGGGCGATGGCGAATCGCTCGCCACTGTAAGGGCGAAACCGGGCCGCAAATCCGGTCCGATCCGCAAACTCCGCGCGTCGTGCCTTGCGCCGGCAAAAGAGGGCGTTCCCGGCCGATTAGAATCGCGGGTTGCCCAGTTTTGCGCGCGGCACGTGTGTGCCTCCGCATAAATCCCGCTAGCGCGTGTAAGTCCTTGATCTGTATTGATAAAAAGATGCAGGCCCCGCGCACCAGCCCCCTTACAAGGAAGACACCATGACCGTGAACGTTGAAACTCTCGAGAAGCTCGAACGCAAGATCACGCTGACCCTGCCGGTCGGCACCATCCAGTCCGAAGTCGATTCGCGCCTCAAGAAGCTCGCGCGCACCGTCAAGATGGACGGCTTCCGCCCCGGCAAGGTGCCGATGAACGTCGTGGCCCAGCGCTATGGCTACTCGGTGCACTACGAAGTCATGAACGACAAGGTCGGCGAAGCCTTCTCGCAAGCCGCGAACGAAGCCAAGCTGCGCGTCGCCGGCCAGCCCCGCATCACCGAGAAGGAAAACGCACCCGAAGGCGAACTGGCCTTCGACGCGGTCTTCGAAGTGTTCCCTGAAGTCAAGATCAACGACCTGTCGGGCGCCGAAGTCGAGAAGCTCTCGGCCGAAGTGGGCGACGACGCCATCGACAAGACGCTGGACATCCTGCGCAAGCAACGCCGCACCTTCGCCCAGCGCGCGCAAGACGCCGTCGCGCAAGACGACGACCGCGTGACCGTCGACTTCGAAGGCAAGATCGACGGCGAGCCCTTCCAGGGCGGCAAGGCCGAAGACTTCCAGTTCGTCGTCGGCGAAGGCCAGATGCTCAAGGAATTCGAAGACGCCGTGCGCGGCATGAAGTCCGGCGACAGCCGCACCTTCCCGCTGTCGTTCCCGGCCGACTACCACGGCAAGGACGTGGCCGGCAAGCAAGCCGACTTCATGGTCACCGTGAAGAAGATCGAAGCCTCGCACCTGCCCGAAGTCAACGAACAACTCGCCAAGTCGCTCGGCATTGCCGAAGCCACCGTCGAAGGCCTGCGCGCCGACATCAAGCGCAACCTCGAGCGCGAAGTGAAGTTCCGCCTGCTGGCCCGCAACAAGAACGCCGTGATGGACGCGCTGGTTGCCAACGCCGAACTCGACCTGCCGAACGCCAGCGTGCAGTCGGAAGTCGCCCGCATGATCGAAGGCGCCCGCGCCGAGCTCAAGCAGCGCGGCATCAAGGACGCCGACAAGGCACCGATTCCCGAGGAAGTGTTCCGTCCGCAAGCCGAGCGCCGCGTGCGCCTGGGCCTCGTGGTCGCCGAACTGGTGCGCTCGAACAACCTGCAGGCCAAGCCCGAGCAGATCAAGGCCCACATCGACGAGCTGGCCGCCAGCTACGAAAAGCCGGCCGACGTGGTGCGCTGGTACTTCAGCGACAACAACCGTCTGGCCGAAGTCGAAGCGGTGGTCATCGAGAACAACGTGACCGACTTCGTGCTGGGCAAGGCCAAGGTCAACGAAAAGTCGGTGTCGTTCGACGAACTGATGGCGCAACAGCAGGGCTGATCTCCCTCGCCGCCCGCATCGCCAATGGGGCTTGTGCTTTGCGGCACGAGCCCCATTTCACTCAGGCGTACAGTTCAGAAACAGCGAACGATTCCATCTTCCGGAGAGCAAATTCATGAGCGCACAGGAAATTCAAGGCCTCGGCATGGTTCCGATGGTCATCGAGCAATCGGGCCGTGGCGAGCGGTCTTATGACATCTACTCGCGCCTTCTCAAGGAGCGCATCATTTTCCTGGTGGGCGAGGTCAACGACCAGACCGCCAACCTCGTGGTGGCACAGTTGCTGTTCCTCGAAAGCGAGAACCCGGACAAGGACATCTCGTTCTACATCAACTCCCCGGGCGGCAGCGTGAGCGCCGGCATGGCGATCTACGACACCATGCAGTTCATCAAGCCCGACGTGTCGACCATGTGCCTGGGCTTTGCGGCCAGCATGGGCGCCTTCCTGCTGGCGGCCGGCGAGAAGGGCAAGCGCTTCTCGCTGCCCAACTCGAAGATCATGATCCACCAGGTGCTGGGCGGAGCACGCGGCCAGGCCACCGACATCGAAATCCATGCGCGCGACATCCTGCGCACCAAGGACCAGATGAACCGCATCCTGGCCGAGCGCACCGGCCAGCCGCTGGAAAAGGTCAAGGCCGATACCGAGCGCGACTACTTCCTGACGGCCGACGAAGCCAAGGACTACGGTCTGGTGGACCAGGTCGTCGCCAAGCGCGGCTGAGGCGTACAACGCGGTTGAGGCCGCCTGGCGCCGATGGCGCCAAAAGGCAAAAAACGGCGTTTTCCACACGGGAAACGCCGTTTTTGTTTAGTTATCATTGTCCCTACCCTGTAACGAGGCACCTGTCCATGGCCGATAAAAAAGGCTCTTCCAGCGAAAAAACGCTTTATTGCTCGTTCTGCGGCAAGAGCCAGCATGAGGTCAAGAAGCTGATCGCGGGCCCTTCGGTCTTCATCTGCGACGAGTGCATCGACCTTTGCAACGAGATCATCCGCGACGAGCTCCCGGCCGGTGAAGAAGCGCGCGAAGCACGCAGCGACCTGCCCACGCCGCTGGAGATCAAGACCAACCTCGACAACTACGTGATCGGCCAGGAGCCGGCCAAGCGCATGCTGTCGGTGGCGGTCTACAACCACTACAAGCGCCTTCGCCACAAGGAAAAGAACACCAAGGGCGACGAGGTCGAACTCAGCAAGAGCAACATTCTCCTGATCGGCCCGACTGGCTCGGGCAAGACGCTGCTGGCGCAGACGCTCGCGCGCATGCTCGACGTGCCCTTCGTGATGGCCGACGCCACCACGCTGACCGAAGCCGGCTA
>JBGMOD010000246.1:0-3716 GCA_041424235.1 Hyphomicrobiales bacterium | reverse complement strand
CTTCTCTTCCTCGGTCATGACGAGCGACTTGCGCTCGGCGCCCATCATCACCTTGTCCTTGGCGTCTTCGAATTCGCTCTGGGTCACCATGCGCTTGTTGCGCCGGGCGGCCATCAGGGCGGCTTCGTTGACCAGGTTCATCAGGTCGGCGCCCGAGAAGCCCGGGGTGCCGCGCGCGATAGTCTTCAGGTTGATGTCCGGCGCCAGCGGCACCTTGCGGACATGCACCTTCAGGATCTGCTCGCGACCGACCACATCCGGGTTCGGCACGATGACCTGGCGGTCGAAACGGCCCGGACGCAGCAGCGCCGGGTCAAGCACGTCGGGACGGTTGGTGGCGGCGATCAGGATCACGCCCTCGTTCGCCTCGAAGCCGTCCATTTCGACAAGCAGCTGGTTCAGCGTCTGCTCGCGCTCATCATTGCCACCGCCGAGACCGGCGCCGCGATGACGGCCGACCGCATCGATTTCGTCGATGAAGATGATGCAGGGCGCGTTCTTCTTCGCCTGTTCGAACATGTCGCGGACGCGCGAGGCGCCGACGCCGACGAACATTTCAACGAAGTCCGAACCGGAAATGGTGAAGAACGGCACGTTGGCTTCGCCCGCGACCGCGCGTGCGATCAGGGTCTTGCCGGTGCCGGGAGGGCCGACCAGCAGCAGGCCGCGCGGAATCCGCCCGCCGAGCCGCTGGAACTTGCCGGGGTCGCGCAGGAATTCGACGATCTCCTGCAGGTCCTGCTTGGCCTCGTCGACGCCGGCGACGTCCTCGAAGGTGACGCGGCCATGCGCCTCGGTCAGCATCTTGGCGCGGGACTTGCCGAAGCCCATCGCCTTGCCGGCACCGCCCTGCATCTGCCGGGAGAGGAAGATCCACACGCCGATCAGTGCGATGAACGGCAGCCATGAAACGAGCAGGCCCACGAACCACGGCACGTTGTCGCCGGGCGGACGCGCGGTGATCGAAACCTTGCCGTCATACAGGCGCTTCACCAGCGTCGGATCGTTCGGCGCGTAGGTCTGGAAGCTGCCGCCATTGGTGAAGGTGCCGTGAATTTCCTGGCCCTGGATCACCACGTCGCGGACGTGGCTCTGATCGACCTCCGACAACAGCTGCGAGAACGAGATGTCCTGCGACGAAGCGCGCTGACCCGGGTTCTGGAACAGGGTGAAGAGTGCCAACAGCAGCAAGACGATGATGACCCAGAGGGCGAAGTTGCGCAGATTGGCGTTCATTCGGATTCCTTCGTGGCTGCGCGGACCGCAACCTTATGTCCTTCAAAAAGCTTGGGTCGTCGACGCGTTTCGCCGAGGCTCCAGTCGACTTGTCAGTTTTTCAGTTTCCTGCCTCGTGCGCCCAGAAAGTTCCCGGATTCGGAGCACCCGCTACAGGGATACAATCTAGGTGTCCACCCGGCTACTGCCAAGGGAACCACTTGGGACTATTTAGCGCATTTTACCGCTATTCCAGGTGAAATGAGGGCGGATTTGGTGGCTTGCCTTGCCCCTGGTTAAGGTTTGTCCCCGGATTTTGCGTTTCGCACCGGCCGGCGTGGCGGCGCGGGGCTCACCACGATCAGATTCCGGCCCAAACTGACCACGGCCCCGGCCAGGGTTTGTTTCAGGGAAAGCGGTGTTTTTCCCGCGCCACGCGCCGTCGCCAGGGCGCGCAGCAGCGCTTCGGTCTTGCCGAGTTCGGCGGGCCCCTCATGGCCGGCGCGATCGATGGCGCGCATCAGCAGCCGAACCCGAATCTCCTCGGGTGCCGAGAAAAAAATCTCGGCATCGAGCTCGGAGCTCCGCGACTTGCGGTCAACATGTACCATCGCCCGCTCGGCGGCGTCCGAGAGGATCTCCAGCGCCGCATTGGCGCGCGCCAGCCGTGACGCCAGCCGCACCAGATTGCGCGCGTCGCAACCCTCCCGGGCGAGCGCGGGCATCAGCGCTCGCAACCTCGGCCGAGTCAACGTCGTGTCGTGGTTGGTCGGGTCCGCCACATAAGCGACCCCGGCCTTGTCGAGGGTGGCCAGCAGACGCGCCTTCGGGATATCGAGCAGCGGGCGCACCAGGGTGACGCCGTCGCGCTGTGACTGGCGGGCCATCGCCGCAAGACCGGCAAGGCCACTGCCCCGCGACAGCCGCATCAATACGGTTTCCGCCTGATCGTCGCGGGTGTGGGCGGTCAGCACATGCACCGTGTCGTGGTCACGCGCCAGCCGCGCCAGCAGGCGATAGCGCGCATCGCGCGCGGCCGACGGCACGCCGGCCTGCGGCTTGGGCCCCCGCCAGCGCAGGGTGTGATGCGGAATGTCCAGTGACGTCGCCAGGGTCTTGACCGTGCGCGCCTCGGCTGCCGCCTCGCGGCGCAGGCCGTGATCGACCGTCACGGCGATCAGCTTCGGACCACGTTTGATGGCCTTGCGCCAGCGCGCCGCCAGAACCATCAGCGCAACGGAATCAGGACCGCCGGAGACCGCAAGGACGATCGCCGCGACCTCCTTGAGATCGGCAAACAACTGCCGGGCTTCCGTGGCCGTGACCGGTGTGGCGTCGTCGTCTCGCAGCATGATTCTCCCGGAACGATTGGTCGTCCGGGTCATAGCCTAGAGCCTTTTGCGCTCCGATTGAATCGGAACGCAGGCTCCAGCTTCCGCTCTAGCTGTGAGCTTTCAGTAGGTTGTCCACCCGGTCCGGACCGAGGAAGCTGAGGTTGCGAAGCTTCGGTATTCCACGGAGGGACCGGATGAACATTCATAAGAATGCCCGACTGACGCCGATCGGTCGAGAGCGGTTGGCAGAAGCGGTATTGGGCGGGCAGACGCCGGAGGCCGCCGCACGAGCCGCAGGCGTCTGCCCGAAGACTGCGCGGAAATGGATGAACCGCTTCAAGGCGGAAGGGCGTGCGGGTCTGATGGACCGCTCGTCGAGACCAAAACGCCTCTATCGGCCGACACCGGAAGAAGTCGTCGCGCAAATCGAGCAACTGCGTCGCCAACGTCAGACGGGCCAGCAGATCGCAGCCGAAGTCGGCGTTTCGCCGGCCACGGTCAGTCGTGTGCTCAAACGTCTGGGCCTTAATCGTATCGCGGCGCTGGAACCAGCCGAACCGACCCGCCGCTACGAGCGTGAGAAGCCCGGCGAGTTGATCCACATCGACATCAAGAAATTGGGCCGTTTCAACCAGGTCGGCCACCGCATCACCGGGGACCGCACCCGCCAGAGTTCAAGAAGAGGAAGCCGACAAGGCAAAGCCTGGGGCGCCGGTTGGGAGTTCGTCCATGTCGCGATTGACGATAACTCCCGCATTGCCTTCGCCAAGATCATGCCCAACGAAAAGAAACGTAGCGCTACCGCCTTTTTGAGGGCTGCAGTTGCCTATTACGCAAGTCTCGGCATCAAGATCCAGCGCGTGATGAGCGACAATGGTGCTTGCTACAAATCCTTCGCGTTCCGAAGAGCCTGTAAACAGCTCCGACTGCGGCACATCAGAACCAAGCCATATACCCCGAAGACCAATGGCAAAGCTGAACGCTTCATCCAGACCAGCTTGCGCGAGTGGGCTTATGCTCGGGCCTACCAAAGCTCAAACCAACGAAAGGCGTTCCTGCCTGACTGGTTGCATTCCTACAATTGGCACAGGCCTCATGCCGGCATCGATGATAAAGTCCCAATCAGCCGCCTCGGCCTCTCCGAGGACAACCTGTTGAGGCTCCACA
>JBGMOD010000245.1:0-34393 GCA_041424235.1 Hyphomicrobiales bacterium | reverse complement strand
GCCCGGCTCGGCGTCGCCCGCACCTTCCAGCACGTCAAGCTGGTGCCCGACATGACCGTACTGGAAAACGTCGCGATCGGCGCCCATCTGCGCGGCCGCGCCAGTGCGATTGCCAGCATGCTGCGCCTCGACCGCGCGGATGAGGCCAAGCTGCTGGCAGAGGCCGCGCGCCAGATCGAGCGCGTCGGGCTCGGCGCCCAGATGCATCAGCTCGCCGGCAGCCTGGCGCTGGGCCAGCAGCGCATCGTGGAAATCGCCCGCGCGCTGTGCGTCGATCCCATCCTACTGCTGCTGGACGAGCCGGCGGCCGGGCTGCGGCACAAGGAGAAACAGCAGCTCGCCGAGCTGCTGCGGCAATTGCGCGCGGAAGGCATGTCGGTGCTGCTGGTTGAGCACGACATGGGATTCGTCATGAACCTTGCCGACCGGATCGTGGTGCTGGATTTCGGCACCAAGATCGCCGAAGGCGTGCCCAGCGCGATCAAGACGAATCCCGACGTCATCAAGGCCTATCTCGGAGGTGTCGCATGAGCTCGCCGTTGCTTGCGGTTGCCGATGCCCACGTCTCCTACGGCAAGGTCGAAGCCGTGCGCTCCGTCTCGCTCGACGTCGGAGCAAGCGAGATCGTCACCATCGTCGGCGCCAACGGCGCCGGCAAGACCACGCTGCTCAACGCCATCATGGGCATCCTGCCGCTCCAGGGCGGCGTGACCTTCGCGGGCAAGGATATCGGCCCGCTCGATATCGAGGACCGGGTCTCCGTCGGACTGTCGCTGGTGCCGGAACGCCGCGAGCTGTTCTCCACCATGACGGTGGAGGAAAACCTGCAGCTCGGCGCGTTTCGCAATGCGGCCGCCACGGCGCGCTCGTTCGAGCGGGTCCATGCGCTGTTTCCACGGCTCAAGGAGCGCCGCACCCAGCTCGCCGGCACGCTCTCCGGCGGCGAGCAGCAGATGCTGGCGATGGGCCGCGCGCTGATGGGGCAACCCAAACTGCTGATGCTCGATGAGCCCAGCCTCGGCCTGGCGCCGCGCATTGTCGCCGATATCTTCAAGATCATCGGGGAACTGAAGGCGGCCGGCATCTCGGTGCTGCTGGTCGAACAGAACGCGCAGGCCGCACTCCAAATCGCCGACCGTGCCTATGTGATGGAGCTCGGCGAATTCCTGCTGAACGGCGCGGCGAAAGACATCGCGGCGGACCAGCGCGTGGTCGCGAGTTATCTTGGCTTCCAGCACGACGACGCTTCGGCAGTTTGAACGGTCGAGTTAGGGACCTGTAGCCCGGAATAAAAAAGGGGCGGATCTTGCGATCGGCCCCCGCGTCTTTTTAAATCAACCTCAGTCCTCCGGCAGGACCACGTACTTGCCGTCCTTGACCGTCAGCAGGATGCGCGACCGGTCGTCGAGGCCGTAACGATCCTTTTCGGTGAAGTTGTAGACGCCCTGGCTGGCCGCGATTTCCTTCTCGCTGATCAGTGCCTTGCGAATCGCCTCGCGGAATTCGGGCGTGCCGGGCTTGGCCTCCTTCAGCGCCACCGGAATGACGCGCTTGAGCACCTCGAACGCGTCGTAGGAGTGGCCGGCGAACTGGCTGCGGCTGTTGGGGCCATACTTGGCTTCATACGCGGTGTTGAGCGCGAGGCCAGGCTTCTTGGTCAGCGCGGTGTCGGGCTGGCCTTCCGGTGCCATCACCGGACCCGACGACATGATCACGCCTTCCGCGGCCTTGCCGGCGATGCGGATGAAATCCATGCTCGCCGCACCGTGGGTCTGGTAGATCAGTCCCTTGTAGCCGCGCTCGCGCAACGTCGACTGCGGCAGCGCCGCCGCGGTGCCGGACGCACCGATCAGGATCGCATCCGGGTTGGCCGACAACAGCTTCAGCACCTGGCCGGTCACCGACGTGTCGGGTCGCGCGAAACGCTCCTCGGCCACGATCTGCAGACCCAGCGGACCACCCTGCGCCTTCAGGTCGTTGAACCAGAGGTCCCCGTAGGAATCCGAATAACCGATATAGCCCACGGTCTTGACGTTGTTCTTCTTCATGTGGCCGTACAGCACCTTGCCCATGATCGGGATCGGTTGCGGCATGTCCACCGACCATTTCTCGCGGGCCGGCGTGACCGGGAATGGCGCCAGGCCGAAGTGCGGCACGCCGGCTTCGTTCGCAACCGTGGAGACCGCAATGGTGGGCGGCGTGGTGGCCGAGCCCATGATGATGTCGGCCTTGGCCTCGGTGATGAAGCGGCGGGCATTGGTCGTGGCATTGGTCGGATCGCCGGCGTCGTCGAGCACGATGACCTTGAGCTTGACCCCGCCGATTTCGGTCGGCACGAACTCGACCGCATTGCGCTCCGGAATGCCGAGCGCGGCGGCCGGCCCCGTGGTCGACGTGGTGATGCCGATCACGATCTCGTTGCTCTGCGCCGCCGCAGGAGCGGCCAGGCCCGGCAACGCCAGCAATGCAGCCGCCGCCGAGAAAATCAGTTTATTCATTCAGTCCTCCCTTTGAACGCGATTGGTGCCTATTTTAGGTCAGGCTTGTGTAAAACGGGCGAGAATTTCCTTAGGCACTCCCTTGGACTTTAGTCGCCTTGGCATTTTCCGACGCAGCTTTTTGTCGCAGGCAACAGATCCGGATCATGCGGCCAGGCCGGTTACGGCTCATGGCTCGAGCAGGATCGCCTGAACGGACGCCGGATCGGTATAGAGACGGTCGACCAGTCCTCCACGATGCTCCAGCACCGCCCGCTGGTTGACGGATCCCTTGTCGGTGACCTCGCTGTGGTCGATCGACAGCGGTGTATCCATCGGAATGACGCGGGTGATCCGGGTCGACGACCCGGTCGCACCTGCAGCAAATGCTGCAAGGCACGCACGAAGGGCCTTGCGCACCAGCGGATCGGTTGCAGCCGCGGCCAGATCGTTCACTGGCAACGCCGGATTGATGCTTCGGCAGCCGTCGAGATCGAGGATCGCAAGTGCGCCGAGTTCATCCCGGTTCAGTCCGGTGATCACGACATCGCGCACCAGCGGCGCGCAGGCCGCGACAAATCGCGCCCGCAGCGGGCCGACGCTGACCCAGGTGCCGCTGCCGAGCTTGAAATCCTCGGTGATGCGGCCGTCGAAATCGAACCCCGCATGAAGATCATTGGGATCGACCGGCTTCAACGCATCGCCGAATTTGTAGAACCCCTCCTCGTCGAAGGCTTTTGCGGTCATGGCCGGCTCGCGCCAGTAGCCCGGCATCACGTTCGGCCCGCGGGCGCGGACCTCCAGCTTGCCGTTGTCAGGCACGAGCTTGGCTTCGTTGCCCGCCACCGGCAACCCGACATGACCGGAGCGGCTGGTCTCGGGCGTGACGCACATGAAGAACGGGGACGTCTCGGTGGCGCCGAGCCCGGTCAGCATCGGCACCCGCAGGCCGGTCGCTTCCACCGACAATTCGTCGAGCGCAGTCCAGACATGGGCCGACAGAGCCGCGCCGGAAAAGAACATCGCATGCAGCTTGCTGAAGAACTTGTTTCGCAGGGCCGCATCTTCGCGGAAATACGGCAGCAGCGATTCATAGCCCTTGGGCACGTTGAAATAGACCGTCGGCGCAATCTCCCTGAGATTGCGCACGGTCTGTGCAATGCCGGCCGGCGTCGGCTTGCCCTCGTCGAGATACATCGAACCGCCGTTGAACAGGGTCAGGCCGATATTGTGATTGCCGCCGAAGGTGTGATTCCAGGGCAGCCAGTCGATGATGACGGGCGGCTCGTCCCGCAGGAAGGCGAGGGTGTCGGCGAGCATGACCTGGTTGGCGCAGATCATGCGCTGGGTATTGACGACCGCTTTCGGCTTGCCGGTCGAACCCGACGTCAGCAGGAATTTCGCAATCGTCTCCGGCCCAATGGCTGAGTTGGCATCATCCAGCCCGACACCATCCGGTGTCGCCAGCAACTCCCCCAGCGTGATGACGGTGCGGCCGGCGATTTCACCGCGGCTGACGGCGATTTCAGTTTGCGCGGGAACATTGACAAGGATCGCATCGGCGAAAACGGCGGCATCGTCGGCGAACACCAGACCGGGCGTGAGCAGACCGATGATGTGAGCGAGCTTGCTGTAATCTTTCGAGACCAGTGAATAGGGCGGCGAGACCGGGCAGAACGGCACGCCGGCGTAGTACGCGCCGAATGCCATTAGCGCGTGGTCGATCGAATTACCCGATAGAATGACCAGTGGACGCTCGACCGAGAGTTTCCGCGCCAGCAAGGCGGATGCGATCGCGCGGCTCGATTCGAGCAGCTGCGCGTAGGTTACCTCGCGCCAGCCACCGCGCGCATCGCGTTCCGCCATGAACACCCGATGCGGAGCAAGTCCGGCCCAGTGATGCAGCTTGTCGCTGAGACGCCGCGGATAATCGCCCAGCGTGACTTTCGGCCGAAGGTAGATGGTGCCGTCGTCGCGCCGATCGATCGTCACCGCAGGCCGGCCGAACGAGATCGGCCGCAGCGGAGCGGTTGCGGGCGTGCTCCGATCACGTGTGGAAGGTGCCGCAGACATATCGCGCGTCCCCGTTCTCTAGAGCGTTTTCAAGCGAAGTGGATACCGGTTCGCGTGAAGAAAACGCGTCAAAACAAAAAACTAGAGCCTCGGTTCTGATTCAATCAGAACCGAAGCTCTAGGTCGGCTTGACCTTGGCCGTCTTGCGATCGAGGAACGCACGGATGCGGGCCTTCGCTTCCTTGTCGCTCTGGGCGACCGTCGCCATCAGCGATTCCATCATCAGCCCGACCTGCGGGCTGGCTTCGGCGATCATCGGCAGCGCCTGCAGCACCGCGAAATTCGTCAGCGGCGCATTGGTGGTGATGCGCTCCGCCAGCTCCATCGCCTTGTCGAACGCGCCACCCGCCTCGGTCAGGTATTGCGAGAAGCCGAGCGCCACACCCTCGGTCGCGTTGTAGACCCGCCCGGTCAGCATCATGTCGGCCATTCGCGCCACGCCGACCAGCCGCGGCAGCCGCACCGAGCCGCCACCACCGACAAAGATGCCGCGCTGACCTTCCGGCAGTGCGTAGTAGGCGTTGGGCTCCGCGACGCGGATGTGCGCGGCGCAGGCGAGTTCGAGCCCGCCGCCGATCACCGCGCCCTTCAAGGCAACAATCACCGGCACGCGCGCGAACTGCACCTTGTCGAACACGCGATGCCACATCCGCGAGTGCACAAGGCCCTCGGTGACGTCGCGTTCCGACAACTCGGACAGATCGAGGCCGGACGAGAAATGGTCGCCGACGCCATGGATAACGATGGCGCGGACATCGTCGGCGATGTTGGAAAAGCAATCATCCAGCGCCAGCACGGTGCCATCGTTCAGGGCGTTGCGCTTGGCCGGCCGATTCAGGCCGACGGTCAGCACGGAGCCGACACGCGCTATGACAAGCGGCGAAGCGCCGGAAGCTGTCTCGGGTGCGTTTCCCATGGGCGATTTCGTATCCCTTAAAATAGTTATGTTATATAACTATATGACCGGGAGTCAACGCCCATCCCTGCCTGCGGAGATTACAGCACCTGGTGAACGTCGAGTTCGACACGGTCGGGATAACGGCTGCCGACGCCGATGAACAGTGATTGCATCAGCCAGCGATAGGCCGGGGCGCCGGTCTCGAACCGGGGCACCGAGCGGAAATAGATCAGGCCTGGGTCAACTGGCTCGCCGCGCCGAATCTTGTCGAGGGCTTCCTTCGACCCGAAACGCAGGCCGATATTTTCGATATAGACGACGGCACCGTCGTCCATCTCGACGGCGTATTTCGCCTCGAGTTCGGTCAGGCCGTCGGGACGGATCACCTGGTAATCCGCGCCGCCTTCGCGGATCCGGCCGTGCATCCCCTCGCCGAAAATTTCGCCGCCAAGGATCGGGATCACCCGGCGGCTGCCGTGGCCAAAATCCCCGGCCTCGATCGGTGCCCCGACCTTGATCGCAAGGCTGAACACATAGCGGGTGGCAAGCGTGGGAGCCATGACCTCACCTCGTTGGACTGAGTCCTATCCGAGCATACGCAGCGGCAGCCAGGTCGCCAGCAGCGGGAACACGATCAGGATCACCAGACGGATCAGGTCGGTGAGCACGAACGGCAGCACGCCGACGAAGATGGTCGACATGTTGACGTCCTTGATCACGCTCTTGATGACAAACACATTCATGCCGACCGGCGGATGGATCAGGCCAAGCTCCACCGTCATCACGATGATGATGCCGAACCAGATCGGATCGAAGCCAAGCGCCGTAATCACCGGAAACACGATCGGCACGGTGAGGATGATCATGGCCATGGCGTCCATCAGGCAGCCCAGCACCAGATACATCAGAAGGATCAGCGCCAGCACGCCATACGGGCCGATGCCGAGCCCGGTCAGGAATTGCGTCACATGCTGCGGCGTTTGCGTGATAGTGAGGAAATAACCGAAACACAACGCGCCGATCAGCACCGTGAACACGGCCGCTGCCGTCCGCGTCGCCTGCAGCAGCGACTGCAGGATTCCTTCGCGATTGAGCTTGCCGCGCAGAATGCCGATCAGGAAGGCGCCGACGGCGCCGACAGCGCCGGCTTCGGTGGGGATGAACAGGCCGCCATAGAGACCGCCGATCACGAAGATGAACAGCAGCAGTGGCGACCAGACGTCACGCAGGGCATTGGCCCGTTCCGCCCAGGTGCTTTTCACGCCTGTCGGCAGGAAATCCGGCTTGACCCGCCCGATGATGGCGATGGTGATCATGTGCATCGCAATCGCCAGCAGGCCCGGAATGATGCCGGCAATGAACAGCTTGCCGATGTCCTGTTGCGTAATGATGCCATAGACCGCGAGCACCGTGGACGGCGGCAGCATGGCGCCGAGCGTGCCGCCGACCGCGATCACGCCGGTGGCGAACGACTGCGGATAGTTGAAGCGCCGCATCTCCGGATAGGCCACAGCGGAGAATGTCGCGGCGGTAGCGACCGACGAACCCGAGATCGCGGCGAAGCCGCCGCAGGCGGCAATGGTGGCAATGCCCAGCCCGCCGCGCCAGTGGCCGACGAAGGTATTGGCGGCGCGGAACAGCTCGCGGCTGATGCCCGACACCGAGACGAACGCGCCCATCAGCAGGAACATCGGGATCACGCCGAAGGTGTAGTCGGTGACCGTGCGCATGGTGGTCTGGCCGACCAGCTTCAATGCAGGACCGAAGCCCGTGAGATAGCCGAAGCCGGTGATGCCGACGAGGCCCATGGCCATGCCGACCGGCACGCGCAGCAGCATCAGCACGAACAGGGAGACGAAGCCGAGAACGGCGACTGTTTCAGGGCTCACGCGCGATTACTCCGCCGTCTTGACTTTGGCATCATGGATATCTTCCGGATGGAAGATCAGGCGATAGGTCCGGATGGCGATCAGAAGCACGGCGGAGACGTCGCCGATCCAAGCCACCGCGAAGAACGGCCAGTTCGGCAGCCGCAGGTCGTAGGTCAGCACATGGTCCTGATAAGTGGTGCGCACCTTGTCGAACAAGGTGATGGTCTGCACCGTGACCACGAACAGCAGAACGAGGGTGGCGAACACGTCGATCCAGCGCTGGTACTTCGGCGTCACATTGGCCCATACCAGATCGACGGTGATGTGCGAGCCGCGATAGCTCGTGGCAGCGATGCCCCAGAAGATCAGGATGCCAAGCAGCAGCCGGCCGAAATCATAATAATCGGGAATCGTCACCGCGAAGAACTTGCGCATGAAGATGGCGATGAAGGTGTTCAGCGCCACGATGCCGACGAACGCCGCCGCGATCAGTTCGATCGAATCGATGAACCGATCCATGAAACTTTTCTTGCGTCCGGCGCCGGGTGGCGGCACCAGCGCGCCGTCTTTCGAGACTTCGGGCAATGCGGTCATGATGAGGCCGAGAGGTCAGGTGGACGATGAGCATACACGGGTGGCCGCGGCGACACTCTTGCATCGCCGCGGTTGATCACAACACCGGCATTCAGATTCCAGCGTCGTGCTTCTTGATCGCGGCCTGGAGATCCGCATCGATCTTGACCGGGTCGCCGCCGGCGGCCTTGACCTGATCCGCCCAATTGGCATGCAGCACCTGGGTAGCCGTCTTCCACTGCGCGATCTGGTCGTCGGTCAGCTTGTAGACTTCGTGGCCGGCCAGCGCCTTCATCTTGACGCGCCCGTTGGCCTCGAAGTCCGTCCACGGATCGGAGACCTTCGACGCCCATTCCGGCGTGCAATGGTCGTCGAACACCTTCTTCTGCGCCGGCGACATCGAATTGTAGGTGTTCAAGTTGACGTTGTAGGTGAACACCGTGGTGTAGAGCGGCGTATCGATGTGATACTTCACCACCTTGTCGATGCCGAACAGGAAGATCGAGCCCCAGGGGAAGGCGATCTCGTCGGCCACGCCGCGTTCCAGCGCGTCACGCGATTCCGGTGCGGAAGCCTGCACATTGGTGCCGCCGAGCAATTTCACCATCTCGGCGATGGTGCTCTGGGCCGGGCGCACCTTGACGCCGCTGAGATCAGACGGCAGCACGATCTTCTTCTTGCCGTGCAACGTGCCGGGATCGTGGATGAAGGCGAAGCACAGCTTGGTGTCCTTCATCTCGGTCGGCGCGTACTTGCGATACCATTCGTCGAGCGCGAGCGTGCCCTTCTTGCCGTCGCCGAACACGAACGGGATCTGCCCCGCGGCAACAATCGGAAACCGGCCGGGCTGGTAACCCGGATTCACATAGGTGACATCGGCAATGCCGTCGCGCGCCATGTCGTAGTGGTCGAACGCCTTGCCGAGCTGCTCGGATGGAAACACCGTGGCCTTGATGGTGCCGCCCGAAGCCTTCTCGAGGTCGGCCGCCCAGGCCTGCGTCGCCGGCACCAGCGGATGCGCCGGAGGAACCCACAGCGAGATCTTCAGATTGATGGTCTTGTCTTGCGCGAGTGCGTTTTGTGCGAACACAGGCGCCACGCTTGCCGCAACCAGCAGCGTCAACAGTGCTTTCTTCATCGGCATCTCCCTCCGTGATTGTCCCGGTGTTCATCGCCCGGGTTATTTCCTTAACATGTTATCTAGTTTGCGCCGGTTTGCAAGCGAACCGCACCGCGCTGCGGCAACCCGTCTCGCTGCCACCTTATCTTTTTTAATGACTGCCTGACGATGCTTGCCAAGGCAACCTTTTCAGGCGCCGTTATATCATATAATCATTGGCCCGACAGGACCCGTTACCTGCGGGTTACTCGACCAACGAATAAGACGACGCACCAACCAGAGGATTGAGATCTTGCGCACGCAAGTGGTGATCATCGGCAGCGGACCCGCCGGATTGTTGCTGGGCCAATTGCTCCACACGTATGGCATCGACAATGTGATCGTCGAACGCAAGGACCGCGACTACATCCTCGGCCGGATCCGGGCCGGTGTGCTCGAACAAGGCACCGTCAAGCTGCTCGAGGAAGTCGGTGCAGCCGCGCGGCTGCATCGCGAAGGCCTGATCCATGACGGCATCGAACTCGCCTTCGACGGCGCGCGCCACCGCATCGACATGAAGGCGGCGACCGGCGGCAAGACCGTCACGGTGTACGGCCAGACCGAAGTGACCCACGACCTGATGGACATCCGCGCGGCGGCGGGCCTGACCACAATCTATAATGCCGATCAGGTGACCCCGCTGGATTTCAGCGGCGACACGCCACGCGTCAGCTACGTCAAGGACGGCGCCACCCACGAGATCGCCTGCGACTTCATCGCCGGATGCGACGGCTTTCACGGTGTCAGCCGCCAGAGCGTGCCGGCGGATGCCATCAAGCAGTTCGAGCGGGTCTACCCGTTCGGCTGGCTCGGGATTCTCTCGGAGACGCCGCCGGTGTCGCCGGAATTGATCTACAGCAAGCACGAGCGCGGTTTCGCGCTCTGCTCGATGCGCTCGCAGACCCGCAGCCGCTACTATGTGCAATGCAGCCTCGACGACCACATCGACAACTGGTCCGACGACCAGTTCTGGGATGAACTGAAACGGCGCCTCGACCAGGAGGCCGCCGACCATCTCGTCACCGGCCCCTCGATCGAAAAAAGCATCGCGCCGCTGCGCAGCTTTGTCGCCGAGCCGATGAAGTTCGGCCGCCTGTTCCTGGCCGGCGACGCCGCCCACATCGTGCCGCCGACCGGCGCCAAGGGCCTCAATCTCGCGGCCAGCGACGTGCACTATCTGGCTGTCGCCTTGCGCGAGTTCTATGCGGAGAAGTCGGCCGCGGGCATCGACAACTATTCCACCAAGGCGCTGGCGCGGGTGTGGAAAGCAGAGCGCTTCTCGTGGTGGATGACCTCGATGCTGCATCGTTTCGCCGACACCGACGAATTCAGCGCCCGCATTCAGCTCGCCGAACTGAACTATCTGGTGGGGTCGAAAGCAGCCACGGCGGCGCTCTCAGAAAATTACGTCGGGCTGCCGTATTAGGCCGTAGCATTGGTCTGTAGCCCGGAACTCAGCTTGCAGTTGCCAGGTCGCGCCGCTGTCGAAGGAATGCTCGCCGCGCCAGAGGAACGAGGCCGGCGTGATCTCGCAAAAGCTCCATCGGATCGCAGCCGCCGGTGTCGGCTGTGCGCTCCTGCACGATATCCTTGCCGCGCGCCTGGCCGATCTGGCGCGTATAGAGCTGCTTCAACGGATCGCTCCACAGGATGTGCCAGGCATCCAGGCCGGGATCATAGACCCGCAACGTCGTGCCGTAGAAAAAGCCCGGCAGGATCCAGACATCCTGGATCGCACGCCCCTGCAACACCCAACCGAAATGGATTTCACCGCGCCCGGTGTGTTCGGTGCCGTCATCGGCAAAGACCGTGGCGTCCATCTCCCAGTCACCAATCAACCAGCCATACAGCGCCATTTCATTGGCCCGATCGGGAGCGGGTCCGTCGGAGTGGAGCATTTCAACAAGAGATGAAGACGCGGTCATGGCCTGCGGCTTTCATGACGAATTGGCGGGTTCGATTCCTTACGCCGCCTCTTCCGCCCGCTCTTGGGCAAAATTGCTGTGGCATCCCCTCTCAGGATCTCGCCCGCAGCGTCTTCACCAGCATGTCCGTGACATCGGCGATCGCCTGCCCGTGCCCCTGCACGCGTGTCAAAATCAATGCTCCCTCCAACGATGAAACCGCCAGCACCGACAGCTTGCGCGCCTCTGCCCTTGAAAAGCCATCGCGCAGCAGCGCCTTGGCGATGACACCGCACCAGGCTTCGAACGCTTCGCGGCCGGCCGTGGTGACATCTGGTAGTTGTGGCGCGGTTTCCAGCAGGGTGGTCGTGATCGGGCAGCCGTCGCGGAATTTTGATTGCGCCATCCAGCCCTGCAGCAGGGTGCCATAGGCCTTGATCATGGCTGCCGCCGACGGTGTTTCGACAAAGAGTTGCTCCATCGTTTTAAACACCCGATCACCGGCGAATCGGACGGCCGCCTCAGCGATCTGGTCTTTGCCGTCGGGGAAATAATGATAGAGCGAGCCCTTGGGCGCACCGGCGGCATCGGCGATCTCATTGATGCCGGTCGCAGCATAACCCTGGCGCCTGAACAGTTTTGCAGCGGCGGCGATGATGGCGCTGCGGTGTTTCGGCAAGGCCCCCATCTTCGCTCTCCCTGTCATTGATTCGATGCGCCATTTCTATATAGACTGGTCTAATTAGAAAAGGGAGAACATCCATGGGCCCCGCGAGCGCCGCCCCCGAAGGGTTTGAACGTCATTTTCGCCGCAGCCCGCTGACCGAGCCGTGGGAACCGATCTATTCGAAAAAGATGGAACGGGCCGTCATCATCGGCCTGTGGCTCGCTGAGCCGCACACCAATTCGCGCGGGCTGATCCATGGCGGACTGATCGCGGCGCTGGCCGACAACGCGATGGGATTGAGTTGTTCGGTCGCCTCGACAGAGCCGCTCTCGCTCCTCACCATCAGCCTGTCGATCGACTATCTCGGTTCGGCCGAAAAGGGCCAGTGGCTGGAGATCGACACCAATTTCGTCAAGGTCGGCGGCTCGATCTGCTTCGCGCAATGCCTGGTCACCGCGAACGGCGCACCGTGCGCACGCGGCAATGCGACTTTCAAGGCGCTGCGGAAATAGAGTCCCGTTCCGATAGAACCGGAACGGGACTCTCGATTCTTGTTTTGACGCGTTTTCTTAACGCGAACCGGTATCCACTTCGCTCGAAAACGCTTTGGCCGTCGTAAATGTTGGTGCGCCGGCCATCTCGCTGAAGCGCCAGTTGCGGGTCTCGACCACGAGATCAACAAAGGCGCGCACCTTCGCCGACAGCAGGCGAGCTGCCGGATAAATGATGTGAATGGGGCGGGGCGGGAACTCGAACTCCGCCAGAACCAGCTTCAGGCGGCCGGCTGCCAGTCCCTGCTGGGCTTGATAGGCCTGCACCATGGTCAGCCCGCCACCCTGCTCGGCGTGCCAGAGTCCGGCCTCGGCGCTGCTGGTGATATAACGCGGAGCGATCGGGACGCGGATCGCCCGGCCGTCCTGCACGAAGCGCCATTCGGTTGAGGGCGCAACGATAGAGCAGTGGATGGTGTCATGTGCGCGCACATCCGCCGGCGCCATTGGCGTGCCCCGCCGCGCCAGATAGTCGGGCGAGGCAACGACCACGCGATACATATCACCGACGTTCTTCGCCACCACACTGGAGTCGGGCAGATGTCCGATTCTGACGGCGACATCGATGCCGTCTTCCACGAGATTGACGGTGCGGTCGGATAACCGCAGTTCGCCTGTCACCTCGGGATAGCGTTTGAGATAGTCCGACATCAGCGGATTGACGTGCAGCCGCCCGAACATCAGCGGCGCGGAGACGATGAGGTGCCCGGATGGGCGGGTTCGCTCAGCCCGCGCCTCGCCCTCGGCCTCATCCACATCGGCCAGAATCCGGCGCGCCCGCTCCAGATAGTGTTCGCCGATATCCGTCAGCGCGACCGAGCGCGTGGTCCGCTGCAGCAGGCGCGCCCCGACCCGCTCCTCCAGCGCCGCCACCAGCCGAGTGACCGCCGAAGGCGAGATGTTCAGTTTGCGGGCCGCCGGCGCAAATCCCTGAAGATCCGCGACCGCGACAAAAGCTTCCATGGCCTCAATGCGATCCATGCCATTATTTCATAATCGGCAACAATGAAGTGTCAATAGCGATAATTGTGACCGAAATCGATTGATCTTATTTTGGGGTCCGTAGTCGGTGCAACGACCCGGACACCGCGTTCGATTCGGGTACCCGCGAGGTGTGAGATGGACCGCCATTTTCAAGTCTCCAGCGACATCGCCTTCACGCCGACCGTCAAGGCGATCCAGGCCCGCAAGGGATCGCGCCGATCCTACGAGAATGTCGAACGGCACGGTGGCTGGCGAACGGACATCACCGAGGACCTCGCCGGCTTCATCGGCGAGCAAAGCAGCGTCTTCTTGGCCACCGCCAACGCGGCTGGCCAGCCTTACATCCAGCATCGCGGCGGTCCGCCAGGTTTCATTCGGGTTCTGGACAGCAGGACGCTCGCGTTCGCCGATTTCAGCGGCAACCGGCAGTACATCTCGTCGGGAAATCTGGCCGACAACCCACAAGCCTACATTTTCATGATCGACTATGTGCACAAGCGCCGGGTGAAGCTCTGGGGCCGAGCCCGCGTGATCGAGGACGATCCGGAGTTGCTGCGCAAGCTGATGCCCGAAGGGTACAAGGCACGGCCCGAGCAGGTGATCGTGTTCAGGATCGAGGCGTGGGACACCAACTGCCCGCAGCACATCCCGCAGAAGTTCGATGCGGCCAACGTTGCTGCCGCGATCGGAGCGCGCGATGCGAAGATCGCTGCGTTGGAGGCGGAACTGGCTGCATTGAAAGCCCAGCAGCCAGCCGGTTCGGATCGCGATACCTCAAAAGTGTCCTGATCAGGCGAGTTTCTGCCAGGGATGCTGCGGGTAGTAGCGGGTCATCATCCGGTCGACATACGCAGCAAGATTGACGAACTGCAGCGCACGCTGACGCAGCGGTGAATCGAAGAACGGCGTCATTAGCCCAGCCAAAGCGGCAAACACTGTGGCGTCCAGACCGCAGGGCCTGCCACCCATCAGATACGGATGATCGGCGAGAATGAGCGACAGCGCCGACAGCGAGCGAGCGCCGAGCTCCACGATCTCTTCGGGCGTGTGACGGGCGAGGCCTGCGATCCGCATGCTCTCGGCGACACGGCGACGGACGTCATCGACGAGGGCCTCGCGCATGTGGTCGGGCACCGCGTCGAAGAAGCGCGCCGGGCCCTTCTCGAAATTCTCCGGTAGCATCCAACGCGCGTAACCGGTCGCCCAGTTGAAGTGATTTTCGACCATCCGCTCGATCGCCCAGGCCTCCGCACGCTGGCGTGCGCTGAGCCCCTGGTCGAGATCGATCCCGTAGGTTGTTTCGATATGGCTGCGGATGAAGGTCGAATCCGCCACCCGCCGGTCGCCGTCGTCGATATAGGGCAGCTGGCCCTTGGGCGAGGTGTCCGGCATGGCCTGCTGCTTGGTGTAGGCCAACCCGGCCATCCTGAGCTGGACCTCAGTCTTGGTG
This sequence comes from Hyphomicrobiales bacterium, assembly GCA_041424235.1. Taxonomy (GTDB): domain Bacteria; phylum Pseudomonadota; class Alphaproteobacteria; order Rhizobiales; family Xanthobacteraceae; genus Bradyrhizobium_A. Next base: position 19,786 of record JBGMOD010000245.1, on the reverse strand, counting down.
ACATAGGGGCTGACTTCCGGAAGACCGAAATTGGGGCCGATCACATAAAGCGTGATCATTTTGGCATCCTTTGCCGTTGCGCGTTGAAAAGATGCCGCTTTCTAGCTACCCCCTGCTGCCACCATACTGTCAGCAGTCCACCTCCAACCAGGAGCAACGATGCGGCGGGCCGACCGGCTGTTCCAGATCATCCAGGTGCTTCGGCGCACCGGACGACCGATCACGGCCGATGCCATCGCCGCCGAGCTGGAAACCTCGAAACGTACGATCTATCGCGACATCGCGACGCTGATGGCGCAGCGTGTGCCGATCCGGGGCGAGGCCGGGACGGGTTATGTGCTGGACAAGGGGTTCGACATGCCGCCGCTGATGCTGACGCCCGACGAGATCGAAGCAGCCGTGCTCGGCGCACAATGGGTGGCCGGCCGGGCCGACCCGGTGCTGGCCAATGCCGCGCGGGACCTGATCGCCAAGATCGCCGACACGGTGCCGGAGCGGCTGCGGCCGTTGGCGCTGGAGCCCGCCAGCCGCACGCCGCCGAAACGGGATCTTGAAGACGACCGCATCGACCTGACGCGACTGCGCACGCACATCCATGCCGGCAAAAAACTGCGGCTGCACTACCGTGACGAACAGGGCCGGACCAGCGAACGAATAATCTGGCCGGTCGCCATCGGCTATCTGGAGGCCGTGCGGCACCTTGTGGCGTGGTGCGAACTGCGCCGGGATTTTCGCAGCTTCCGTATCGAGCGGATCACCGAGGCGGCCTTTCTGGATGAGAAATATCCGGAGCGGCGCGCGGCACTGCGGGCAAAATGGATGAGAACGTTCACACGCCCCGGTGTGCAGGCGCGGGCATCATGAGCAGCACCGACAACCCTCTCGACGAGAACATTTGCCAGTCCTGCGGCGCCTGCTGCAGCTACTCAGCGAACTGGCCGCGCTTCACCATCGAGGACGATGCCGCGCTGGATCTCATTCCCGCGCATCTGGTCAATGACCGGCTCTCGGGCATGCGCTGTGACGGTGACCGCTGTTGTGCCCTGGTCGGCAAGATCGGTGAGACGACATCGTGCGGGATTTATGCGGTGCGACCCGAAGTGTGCCGGACTTGCGAACCGGGGGACGCCGAATGCACCATGGCGCGGCGCAGATTTGGAATGACCGCGCTGCCCGCGCGGGAATAACGCGCGGAGCGGCCAGCTAGCCCAGATCAGGCAACCGCTGGGTCAGTCAGTTCGGTATCGTCGTCGATATCCTCCATCGCCGGAACCGCACTGAGCGGCGCCGTCGACAGCGTGATCGACTTGCGATGGCCCGACGAGACCGAGGGCCGTGCGGCTGGCGCAGCGCGAGAGATCGCGAACAGTGTCGCGCCCACCCGACCGCCGAGTTGAACGAGATCGCGCTCCTCGCAGCTTGCTGCAATCGCAACCCCCATGGCGTGAAGATGGCTTCGCTTGTAGCAGTACAGCGCCAGCATGGCGCGGATATCGGCCGAGACCGATGCCACGAGCGTGGGCAAGCCGTTTTCGTTCGCCCGGTACAGTTGCCCCAGCAGATCGTCTCCGACGGGACAGGCATCATTTTCAAAAGCGACGCGTCCAGACCACATAGCGAAATTCTCCTGAACCAGAGAATGCGATGTAAAATCCTAACGACCGGTTAACCAATGAACGTGGGAACCTGTTTTTGGACGCCTGGCCTGTAAAAAAATTAGCTTTCCAGAAAGGTCGCCGCATCCTGCAGGGTCGCGCGATTCGTTCGGTAGCTATTGGCCGCATGGTCGGCCTCGGCAAAGCCGAATGAAATGCCGCAGACCACCCGGCGGTCGTCACCGAGACCGAAGTGTTGGCGAATCACGCCGGAAAAGCCGGCCAGCGCGGCCTGGGGGATGGTCGCTACGCCGAGCGCCTGGGCGGCCAGCAGGAAGTTGTTCACATAGCCGCCGCAGTCGACAGCGCCATACACCCCGAGCGCCTCGTCCGTCGAGATGATGGCCACATGCGGCGCGCCGAACAGCTTGAAGTTCTGCAGCGTCTGCCGGCGATAGCCGTCCTTGTCGCCGCGTTCGATGCCGAGCGCATTGTAAAGCTGGAACCCGCTTTCGCGCCGGCGATCGAGATACACGCCCTTGTATTCCCGCGGGAATGGAAAGTCGGACTGAGCGCCATGCGCCGAGCCCGTCCCGGTTGCCGCATCGTGGATCACCTCGCTGAAACGCCGCGCGGCCGCGTCGCTGGCAACGATCACCTGCCAGGGCTGGCTGTTGCACCACGACGCGGTGCGCTGCGCCGCGGTCAGGATACGCTCGATGGTGGAGCGCGGCACCAGGTCGGGGCGGAAGGCCCGGCAGGAGTAGCGTTCCGCAAGCAGGGATTCGAGTGCTTCGATGCGCTCGCCGGAGGGCGATGTCATGGTGGAATTCCTCAGCGGCCTTTGGTCGGCACTTTGTTGAATGGCACGTCCTTGTCGACGCGGATGTCACCGGGCAGGCCCAGCACGCGCTCCGCGATGATGTTGCGCAAGATCTCGTCGGTGCCGCCGGCGATGCGGCCGGACGGCGACGACAGCAGCATCGCCTGGAACTGGCCCGCGGCCTCCGCGATGGCCGGATCGGTCAGCACGCCGGCACCGCCCTGCAGATCGGCCGCGAACATCGCGATGTCCTGCAGCATCGAACCGGACACCAGCTTGCCGATGGAGTTTTCCGGCCCCGGACGTTCGCCGCGCGACAGCGCCGACATGGTGCGGTAGCTCGTATACTTCAGGCCGCTGTTGCGCACGGCCCAATTGGCGAGTTTTGAGCGCACCGCCCGGTCATCGAGCGCTGGGCCATTCTCGGTCACCAGATTGCTGCAGAAGTCGAAAATCTCGGGAAACCCGGTGGAGAGCCGCAAGCCGATCGACATCCGCTCGTTCATCAGCGTGGTCAGCGAGACATTCCAGCCGTCCCCGACAGCCCCCAGCCGCTGCGCGTCCGGGATCCGCACGTCGGTGAAATACACCTCGTTGAATTCCTGCTGCCCGCTGGCCTGCTTGATCGGCTTCACGTCGACGCCCGGGCTCTTCATGTCCAGGAAGAACATGGTGAGGCCCTTGTGCTTGGGCACGTTGGGATCGGTGCGCGTGATCAGGATGCCGTAGTCCGAATAATGCGCGCCGCTCGTCCAGATCTTCTGGCCGTTGATGATCCAGTCGGAGCCCTGTTTTTCCGCCTTGGTGCGTAGCCCCGCCACGTCGGAGCCGGCCGACGGCTCGGAAAACAGCTGGCACCAGATATGTTCGCCGGCGGCGAGCGGCGGCAGATGGTGCTGCTTCTGCTCTTCGCTAGCGTAGGTCATCATGGTGGGACCGCACATGCCCTGCCCGATCATGAACACGCCGGTGAGCTTGCCGTAGACGCCTTCTTCCTGCTGCCAGATCACCCGCTCGATCGGCGAGGCGTCGCGCCCGCCATACTCCTTAGGCCAGTGCAGGCACGCCCAGCCGGCATCGGCTTTTGTCCGCTGCCAGGCCTTCGAGGCTTCGATGATGTTGCCGTGATCGAGCTTGATGCGCCCCACCGACGGCCGCGACAGTTCAGCCTCCAGCTCCCTGGGCGCGTTGGCGCTGATCCAGTCGCGTGCCGTTTTGCGGAAGGCGGCTTCTTGCGGCGTGTCGTCGAAATTCATGGACGTAATCCTTTGTTTTATCTTTGACGTCGTGACACGATCTCGCGTCAGCGCCCCTTGGTCGGAATCTTGTTGAATGGAACATCCTTGTCGACCCGGATGTCGCCGGGCAGACCCAGCACGCGTTCGGCGATGATGTTGCGCAGGATTTCGTCGGTGCCGCCTTCGACACGCGTGGCCGGCGAACGCAGCAGCATCGCCTGGAATTTGCCGCCGAGTTCCGCCTGTTCCGGCGTACTGACGACTCCGGCTGCCCCCTGCAGATCGAGGGCATAAGTCGCGATGTCCTGGATCATCGCCCCTGCGACCAGCTTGCCGATGGAGTTCTCTGGCCCCGGCCGCTCGCCGCGCGACAGCGCGGAGATGGCGCGGAAGCTCGTATACTTCAGGCCGCTGGTCCGCACCGCCCAGTTGGCCAGCTTGGCGCGCACCGCGCGGTCGTCCAGCGCGGGACCGTCCGCCAATGCCAGGTTCGCGCAGAACGCAAACAGTTCGGGGAAACCGGTCGCGACATTGGCGCCGATCGACATCCGCTCGTTCATCAGCGTGGTAAGCGACACGTTCCAGCCATCACCCACAGCCCCGAGCCGCTGCGCATCCGGAATACGGACATTGGTGAAATAGACTTCGTTGAACTCAGCCTGGCCATTGGCCTGCTTGATCGGCTTGATCTCGACCCCGGGGCTCTTCATGTCCAGGAAGAACATGGTGAGGCCCTTGTGCTTGGGCACCGTCGGGTCCGTCCGCGTGATCAGAATCCCGTAGTCCGAATAATGCGCGCCACTGGTCCAGATCTTCTGGCCATTGATGATCCAGTCGTCGCCTTCGCGTTCCGCACGCGTGCGCAACCCGGCGACATCCGACCCGCCGGCCGGTTCCGAAAACAACTGGCACCAGACCTTTTCGCCGGATGCCAGCGGCGGCAGGTAGTGCCGCTTCTGGTCTTCACTGGCGTAAGCCATCATCGTCGGCCCGCACATGCCGTGGCCGATGATGAAGAGACCGCTCAGCTTGCCGTAAACGCCCTCTTCCTGCTGCCAGATCACACGCTCGATCGGGGTTGCGCCGCGGCCACCATAGTCCTTGGGCCAGTGCAGGCACGCCCAGCCGGCCTCGGCCTTCTTTTTTTGCCAGGCTTTGGCGGCTTCGAGAATGTTCGCACCGTTGAGCTGAACACGCCCGAGCGACGCCTTGGCCAGATCATCCTTGTATTGCGTTGGAGCATTGGCCGCGATCCACGCCTTGGCCTCGGCGCGGAATGCAGCTTCCTCCGGGGTATCGTCGAAGTTCATGTGTAGGCATCCGATCCTATGCCGCGTTACGGCTGCGCATGCGATCGATCAACTGGTCTTCCCAGTACGACAGGCTGCCGAGACCCAGCGCCAGCGCGTTGGAGCGCCGGTAATAAAGATGGCAGTCGAACTCCCAAGTGAAGCCCATGCCGCCGTGCACCTGGATGTTGTTCTTGGCGCAATGCTGGAATGCCTGCGTTGCACTGATGCGTGCAGCGGCGGCAGCCTCCGACAGTTCGGCGGCATTGGTCGAGAGTGCCCAGGCACCGTAATAGGCATTGGAGCGCGCCAGCGTGGCGGACACGTACATGTCCGCGAGCAGATGCTTGACCGCCTGGAACGAGCCGATGGGACGGCCGAACGCAACTCGATCCAGCGCATAATCGCGCCCCATCTCCAGCGCGCGATCGGCGCCGCCGACCTGCTCGAACGCCAGCAGCACCGCGGCGCGATCGAGCACCCGGGTCAGGATGCTCCAGCCTTCGCCGGCTTTTCCCAGCGGCTCGGCCGCGCAAGCGTCGAACACGATCTCGGCCTGGTTGCGGGTGGGATCGACGTTCTGCAGCGCCTTGCGGCGAACGCCCTTGGCTTTCAAATCGACGATGAACAGCGCGATGTCGGTCTCCCGGCCGGTCTGCCCGGTCCGTGCGGCAACGATGGCAATATCGGCGATCTCGCCATCCGGCACCGGCATTTTCGTGCCGCTGAGCGTGCCGTTGCCCGCAGCCACCTTGATCGCGCGTGGCGACGGATTGCCCGGTCCTTCGAACAGTGCCAGCGTGCCGATCGTTTCTCCCGACGCGAGGCCCGGCAAATACTTCTGTTTCTGCTCTTGACTGCCGGCGAGCATGATCGCTTCGGTCGCCAGATAGATCGAGGACGAGAACGGCACCGGCGCCAGCGCACGGCCCATTTCCTCGGCGATCACACACAGCTCGAGATGGCCGGCGCCCGCGCCACCGAATTCCTCGGGCACCGCGACACCGAGGAAGCCCATCTCCGCAAGCCCCTTCCAGAGCGCGCGATCATAGGGGGCGCTGCCATCGAGAATGGCGCGCACGGCTTTTGGCGCGGAATGTTCGGCGAGATAACGCCTTGCCTGGTCGCGCAATTGTTTCTGGTCGTCGGAGAAATCGAAGTTCATGTCGGTGCTCTTTGCCTATGATCAGATGCGAAAGGGTTCAGTCGATGAGGATGACGTCGGCGGCGGGGTGTTCGGCGTAAAGCCGCGTGACCAGAGCCCCGCGGCGCTCCAGGCCCGCGCGCTGGTTGATGTAGCCCTTGTCAGTCAGCTCATTGCCGTCGATCGACGGCGGCTCAGCCATCAGCATGGCGCGCGCGACCCGCATGCTGCTGACATTGCGGACCGCGGCGTTATGAGCCCGCAGGCCTTCCTTGAATCGCGCGATCACCTGCGGATGCGCAATCACGGCCTCCATGGTCGCATCCATGTCCCCGATCAGCCGGCGGCACGCATCGAGGTTGGGCCACGCCAGCAGGCCGACAAAGGGATGATCCTGGCCCGCAACCAGCGCGTCCTGGACCACCGGCGAGGTGGCTGCGATGGCGTCGGTGCGCAGTGCGCCGACCTGGACGAAGGTGCCGGTGGTGAGCTTGAAATCCTCAACCACCCGGCCGGAGAAGATCAGGCCCTGTACCGGATCGTCCGGATCGACGAACACGCCGGCGTCGCCGATGCAGTAGAAGCCTTCCTCGTCGAACGCGGCCGCCGTGAGATCCGGCTGCCCGTAATAACCCGGCGTGACGTTGACGCCGCGCAGGCGCAGCTCGTATTTCGGCCCCACCGGCACCATCTTCAGCTCAACCCCGGGGAACGGCAGGCCGATCAACCCGACGCGCTCCGTATCCCAATATGTCCCGGTCGATGTCGGCGCCGTCTCGGTGGAGCCCCAGCCGGTATAGAACACGATGCGCTCGCCGGTGGCGCGAACCGCCAGCGCCTGCATACGCTCGTAGAGATCATCCGGCAGGCGCGCGCCGCCATAGGCCAGGAGGCCCAGGTTCCTGAAGAAGTTCCGGCAGAGCGCGTCGTCTTTTTCCATCACCGCGGCGAGTGCGGCATATCCCGCCGGAACGTTGGCGTAATAGGTCGGGGAAATCTCGCGCAGGTTGCGCACGGTCTCATCGAACAGACCGGGCATGGGGCGGCCGTCGTCGATGTACAGCGTGCCCCCCTCGATCAGCACCGGGTTGAACAGTGCGTTGCCGCCCATGGTGTGATTCCAGGGCATCCAGTCGAGGAACACCGGCTCCGCGCTGCCTGCCTCGCGGGGGCGGGTCTGCATCATCATGGCGGCGTTGGCACACATCATCTGCTGGGTGTTGATGACCGCCTTGGGCATGCCGGTGGAGCCCGAGGTGAACAGCAGTTTGCCGATGGTCTGCGGTGTGATCGCTGCGACTGACGCCGCGACCGCCACCGTCACCGGCGTGGCCGCGAGATCGGCATACCCGAGACTGCTGTGACCTGCGGGCGGCCGCTGCACATGGATGACCGTCACGCCCGTCAGGTCGAGTGCGGACAAGGCCTTCTCGAAGGCCGGGCCATCCTGCACCATCACCACGCCCGGCTTGATCAGATCGAAGATGTATTTCAGCTTGGCGTGATCCTGACTCATCAGCGAGTACGCAGGCGAGATCGGCGCCACGGCAATGCGCGCCTGCATCGCGGCCTGCGTCATCAGCGCATGCTCGATCGAATTGCCGCTGAGGATCGCCAGCGGACGGTCGGCCGGCAACTTGAAGTCGAGCAGCGCCTGCGTCAGCGCATCCACCGTCCGCTTGGCCTCGCCATACGACAGTTTCCGCCACTGCCGTTCCGGGCCGGTGCGCTGCGCAAGCCAGATGTGATCGGGACGCTCTCTCGCCCATCGCGCCAGCGCTTCCGGGATATGGCGCACATAAGCCTGCAGCGGAATCCGGGATTTCAGAATGACCACGCCATCCGGCCGCCGCTCGACGGCGATGTCGCGCTTGAGCCAGTTGATCTTGCGGAAGGCGGGCTTCTGCAGCACCGCCGCGGTGGTCTCTTGCATCGTTCCTCCGAGGATAAGGTCTGCCGCTTTTGTTGTTTTGACTATTGCGGTTTCGGCAGAGCGTCATGCATTGCGATAGACAGGTTTCCTTTTCTCCAGGAAGGCGCGAATGCCTTCCTTGAAATCCTCCGACCGGCTGGTGAGAACCTGGTTGCGGTCCTCCATCGCGATCACGGCCTCGATCGACGCGGCATCGACACTCATGTTGAGGCATTCCTTCGACAGCCGCAGCCCGAGCGGCGATGCCGCGAGCATCGCCTCGACATAAGGCTGCGCCGCATCGTCGAGCGCACTGTCCTCGACCAGCTCGGAGACCAGGCCGACAGCGAAGGCGCGCTCGGCGCCGATGAAACGTCCGGTCAGGATCAATTCCGAGGCGATGGACACGCCGACCAGCCGTGGCAGGAAATAGCTGGTGCCGATATCGCAGCCACCGAGGCCCAGGCGAATGAACGCACAGTTCATGCGCGCCGATTTCGCCGCGATTCGGATATCCGCCGCAAGCGCCAGCGCGAAGCCGCCACCGGAGGCCGCGCCCTGCACCAGGGCGATGATCGGCTGCGGACAGCGCCGCATCAGCATCACGATATCGGCGATGTGGCGCTGGTGGTCGAGCGCCTCGGCCACAGTTGCCGGTGGCGCATCCGCCGGGCGGCGGCTCATGGCCTCCTTCAGGTCGAGCCCGGCGCAGAACGCCCGGCCCGCGCCCTTCAACACCACCACTCGGGTCCGCTCGTTGCGTGCGAGCCCGGCGAAGTAGACGTTGAGCGCGTCGACCATCTGTGTGTCGAGCGCATTCAGGCTGTCCGGGCGATTGAGTGTCACCCGGTCGACACCATCGACATGCTCGACAAGCAGCGGCCCGTTGCTCATGCGACGCCCTTTACTTCGGTGCCATGCGGATGGCGCCGTCGAGACGGATGGTTTCGCCGTTCAGCATGGAGTTCTCCACGATGTGCACGGCGAGCGCGGCGTACTCTTCCGGTTTGCCCAGGCGCGCCGGATGCGGCACCTGCTTGCCCAGGCTCTCGCGGGCCTCTTCGGGCAATCCCATCAACAATGGCGTGAGGAACAGGCCCGGCGCGATGGTGTTGACGCGAATGAGAAGGCTGGCGAGATCGCGCGCCACCGGCAGCGTTAGTCCGACGACGCCGCCCTTCGACGCCGAATAGGCTGCCTGGCCGATCTGCCCGTCATAAGCTGCGACACTCGCGGTGTTGATGATAACACCGCGCTCTTCACCCACCGGCGGCAGTGACTGCAGCCGTTCCGCCATCAGCCGGATCACGTTGAAGGTGCCGATCAGGTTGACACGGATCACCCGGGTGAACTGATCCAGCGGAAACGCACCGTTCTTGCCGACCGTTTTCACGGCATTGCCGATACCGGCGCAATTCACCAGAATTCGGGCGACGCCATGAGCGGCCTCCGCCTGCGCGATCGCAGCCTTGACATCGTTCTCGTCGGCTACGTCGCCGAACACCGCCACGCCCTTGATGTCAGCGGCGACCTTTTGGGCGTTCTCCTTGTTGACATCGAGCACCGCCACCTTGGCGCCCTTGGCCGCCATGGCGCGGGCGGTTGCCTCGCCGAGGCCAGAACCGCCACCGGTGATGAGTACCGCTACGTCCTTCAACTGCATATTGCTGCCTTTCTGTCTTTCTTTGAGTCCGTTTGGGATCTGGATTTCAAGAAGCGACCGCCTGATGCTGCGACCAGCCGGCAAGAATGTCCGATATCGATGTCGGCGCCACCGCCGCCGATCCCTGGATCGCGGAGACCGTGCGCGAGAACCGCGGCGCCGGGGCCGGCTGAACATGACCGGCGTGCTCGACGAAGGTTTGGCGCGCCGCGAGGTGCGGATGCGACGGGGCTTCGAACAGGCCGACCACGGGCGCGGCACAGGCATCGGTGCCTTCCAGAATGGCGCACCATTCATCACGAGTCTTGGTCTTGAAGACGGCGATCAGCTTCTCTTGCAGGTCCGGCCACCTCGAGCGATCCATCTGATGATCGAACGCTTCATCGTCGAGACCGGCGAGCTGCCGCAGTTCGGCATAAAACTGCGGTTCGATCGCACCGATCGCGATGGCGCGACCGCAGGAACATTCATAGGCGCGATAAAAGTGCGCGCCGCCGTCGAGCATGTTGGTCCGCGGCACATCGGTCCAACGCTTGATCGCCTGCATGCTGTGGAACATGGTCAGCATCAGCGACACGCCGTCGCACATGGCGGCATCGACCACCTGTCCCTTGCCGCTGCGCCGTGCCTCGACAAGGGCCGCAAGCACGCCGACCACAAGGAACAAGGCACCACCACCATAGTCGCCGACAAGATTGAGCGGAGATACCGGCTCGCCGTTGGAGGCGCGGAATGAATCCAGCGCGCCGGTGATGGCGATGTAGTTGATGTCATGGCCCGCGGCCTGCGCCAGCGGCCCCTCCTGGCCCCAGCCGGTCATGCGTCCATAAACCAGCTTCGGATTGCGCTTCAGTGCCACGTCGGGACCCAGTCCCAGCCGTTCCATGACCTGAGGGCGAAACCCTTCGAGCAGCACGTCGGCCGCCGCAATCAAGTCCAGCACCTGGACCAGATCGCCGGCCTTCTTGAGATCGAGTTCGACGACGCGTCGTCCACGATTGACGAACTCGCGCGCGTCGCGCTTGCCCGCGCCGGGCCGCACGATCGACACCACATCGGCACCCATGTCCGACAGCATCATCGCCGCGAACGGGCTTGGCCCGATGCCCGCGAACTCGACGACACGCACACCACTCAGCGGCCCGGACGCCGCTCCCGTCTCACTCACGCAGTACCTCCCGATACAATCTTGCTATTGTTATTTGTTGTGCCTGGCCTTCGTTCAGGCCTGGTGTCTCGAAAATCCCGGTTAGCTCGCCACCGGAGCCCCCGCTTGCACACCAGGGCGCAACAGGCCACCGAGGAATGTATCCGTCATGTAGTCGATATAGCGGCGCCGCACCTCTTCGGTGACGCCGCTGACGCCGGCCGCCCGCGACATCGCATGGCGTGCGTGGAACAGATGGTCGCAGGCGCCGACCAGATGGGTGTAGAAAAACACCGGATCGACCGCCTTGAACTCTCCGGCGGCGACGCCTTCGTCGAGCAGACGGCGCTGGAAGTCGAGCAACGGCTTGACGAAAAACTGCGACACCGACGCCGCGGCCGCGTCGCTGCTGTCATGCAGCAGCAGATGCAGCAACCGGTTCATGTAGGGAAAGCGATAGTAGGCGTTGATGATCCCCGCGATGTGCAGCTTCAGCTTTTCAATCGGGGAGATCGGCTGTTTGAGCAGATACTCGAGGTGCGCGATCTGCGTCTCCGCGTCGCGGGCGAGCAGCGCCAGCAGCAGGCCTTCCTTGTTGCCGAAATGATATTTGACCAGTGCGGCATTGACCCCGGATTTCTGCGCAAGGTCGCTCAGCGACACCTCGATCGAATTCCGCTCGATCATCAGCTCGCTGACCGCGACCAGAAGTTTCTCGGCCGTGGTGTTTCGTGCCGCCGGCTGGCGGCTCGCAACCGCCGTATTCGAAATTGGTCCCATCTCGGTCCCATTGCCTCACGTTTCCGGCGCCAAGTTAATTGATTGATTGACTAAGTCCAGCCTCATCTCTTTAATTCGGCCCAACGGCGGAAACCGTCAACCAAGGAGAGCCCCAGATGGCCGAAGCCTATATCGTCGCAGCAGCCCGCACCGCGGGCGGGAAAAAGGGCGGCCGGCTGGCCGGCTGGCATCCGGCCGACCTCGCGGCGACCGTACTCGACACCCTAGTGGAACGTACCGGCGCCGACCCGGCCCAGGTCGAAGACGTCATCATGGGCTGCGTGATGCAGACCGGGGAACAGTCGACCAACATCGCCCGCAACGCCATCATGGCCTCGAAGCTCCCGGAAAGCGTGCCGGGCACCTCGATCGACCGGCAGTGCGGCTCCTCCCAGCAGGCACTGCACTTCGCCGCCCAGGCGGTGATGTCCGGATCGATGGACGTGGTGATCGCAGCGGGCGTGGAGAGCATGACCCGGGTGCCGATGGGGCTGGCCTCGTCGCTGCCGGCCAAGAACGGCTTCGGACACTACAAGAGCCCGAACATGGAACAGCGCTACCCCAACATCCAGTTCAGCCAGTTTACCGGCGCCGAAATGATGGCCGAGAAGTACGGCCTGGATAAGGAAGCGCTCGACCAGTACTCTTATCAGAGCCATCAGCGCGCGATCGCCGCTACACAGGCCGGCGCATTCAAGGGCGAGATCGTGCCGCTGACGATCACCCGCGCCGACGGGACCACCGATACCCATCACATCGACGAAGGCATTCGTTTCGATGCGACGCTCGACGGCATTCGCGGCGTCAAGCTGATCGTGGACGGCGGCCGGCTCACGGCGGCCAGCGCCAGCCAGATCTGCGACGGCGCTTCGGGCGTGATGGTGGTCAACGAGAAGGGCCTCAAGTCGCTCGGCGTCAAGCCGATGGCGCGGATCCATCATATGACCATGATCGGCCACGATCCGGTGATCATGCTGGAAGCACCGCTGCCCGCCACCCACCGCGCACTGAAGAAGGCCGGCATGAGCATCGACGATATCGACCTGTTCGAGGTCAACGAAGCCTTCGCGTCGGTGCCCACCGCATGGCTGAAGGACACCGGCGCTGATCCTGCCAAGCTCAACGTCAATGGCGGCGCCATCGCGCTGGGACATCCACTGGGTGGCTCCGGCACCAAACTGATGACGACGCTGCTGCATGCGCTGAAGCATCGCAACAAGCGCTACGGCCTGCAGACCATGTGCGAAGGCGGCGGCATGGCCAATGTCACCATCGTCGAACGGCTCTGATGTCGTCGACCAGAGGGCGGGTTGACCAACCCGCTCTTTTTTTGCCTCATCCACAACATCAAAAAGATGCGAGCGGCCAAAACCGCCGAATTCACGACAGGAAATGCCAAGGGGGATATCGATGCCTCATCCGTCGCTCCATGCACGGACCACGCCTGACAAGATCGCCTACCAGATGGCCAGCTCGGGCGCCGCCATCACCTATCGCGAACTCGATGAGCGTTCCAACCAGGGCGCGCAGCTGCTTCGCTCGCTTGGGCTCAAGGCCGGCGATCACATCGCCTTCCTGATGGAAAATTCGCTGGCTTTCATAGAGATCTGCTGGGCGGCGCAGCGCAGCGGCCTGTATTACACCGCGATCAGCCGCTATCTCACCGCCGATGAAATCGCCTACATCATCGCGGATTGCGGCGCCAAGGTCGTGATCACGTCGGCGAAATGCGCCGATGCGGTTTCCCCGCTGATCGCGGCTGCGCCGTCGATGACGGCCTTTTATATCACCGGAGAATCCCGCCCCGGATTCCGTTCGTGGGATGCCGCCACCGCCGCGCAACCGGTGACACCGATCGCCGATGAAGTCGCCGGCTATGACATGCTGTATTCCTCGGGCACCACCGGGCGCCCCAAAGGCATCAAGCGCGAAGCCACCGGCGATACGATCGACACGCCGAACCCGTTCCTGAAATATCTGTGCGCCAACATGTGCGGGATGTCGTCGGATACGACCTATCTCTCGCCGGCGCCGCTCTATCACGCAGCTCCGCTGCGCTTCAACATGATGGTCGGCGTGCTGGGCGGCACGTCCATCATCATGGAGCAGTTCGACGCCGAGCAATTCCTGCGGCTGGTGGAAAAGCATCGGATCACCCAGAGCCAGCTGGTGCCGACCATGTTCGTGCGCATGCTGAAGCTGCCGGACGATGTTCGCGCACGCTACGACGTATCGTCGCTGAAAGGCGCGATCCACGCGGCGGCGCCGTGTCCGGTGGACGTCAAGGCTCGCATGATCGATTGGTGGGGACCGATCCTGATCGAGTATTACGCCGGCTCCGAAGGCAACGGCGTGACGGTGAGCACCTCGCCGGAATGGCTGGCGCATCGCGGCAGTGTCGGCCGCGCCGTGGTTGGCAAGATCAAGATTCTCGACGTGAACGACGAAGAGCTGCCGGCTGGTGAAATAGGCGGCGTCTATTTCGCCGATGCCCCCCAGTTCGCCTATCACAACGATCCGGAGAAAACCAAACGCGCCTACAACGCCAAGGGATGGTCCACCCTCGGCGACGTCGGCTATCTCGATGCGGACGGCTATCTCTATCTCACCGATCGCAAAGCCTACATGATTATCTCCGGCGGCGTGAACATCTACCCGCAGGAAGCCGAGGACGTGCTGATCACCCACCCCGCCGTCGCCGACGTCGCAGTGTTCGGCATTCCCAACGAGGAGATGGGCGAAGAGGTCAAGGCCGTCGTGCAGCCGCACGACATGACCCGCATGGGCAAGGAGCTCGAAGCCGAATTGATCGCGTTCTGCCGACAGCAGCTGTCGCCGATCAAGTGTCCACGGTCGATCGACTTCGATCCCGAGCTGCCGCGAACGCCAACCGGCAAGCTGGTCAAGCGGCACCTGCGCGACCGGTACTGGCCCGCGGTCCAAAAACACCGCGCGTAGGTGCCCGCTTTCCGGCGACACCGGGACCTTCCATTGACTGACCCGGCGTACCGCTTTTGCACCGCGTCACGGCATCTCGACAGGCCGTAACACGCAGGATTGCCGCATAAAATGCACTCCTGGAGGTGTTTCCGAAAGAACACGCCCGCGCGCCTTAATGGGCGCCGCCCCGGGCGAACCATGGAGCCTGCCCGGAGTTGTGTGTTAGACAGGGCTTCGGGCTGAAGCTTTCCAATACAGATTAAAGGGATGTGATGTTGAAATCTTTGCTTGTGACCGCGCTTGTTCTCGCATCCGTGTCCACCTCCGCGCTGGCACAGCAGGGTGCGGGACGGAGTGGAACGCCGGACGAACAGAAGGCCTGCACCAAGGACGTTTCCCGCCACTGCCGGTCCGTGATGGACCAGGGCGACTTCGTTATTCTTGCCTGCCTTCAGCAAAACCGCGCCAAAATCTCGAAGGCTTGCGATGACGTGCTGAAAAACCACGGCCAGTAAGTTAGACTCCATCCATTGCACATAAAAGCGGCCGCGCGAGACCTCGCTGCGGCCGCTTTTATGTTGTCCTGATCGATTTGTAGACGATGAGACATGCGGCCCGACTTGGCCCTGAGCGGCTTGTCAGATCGACTTGCTCAAACTGACTTGCTCAAACTGACTTGCTCAAGCCGACTTACGCATTGCGTTGTCAACCAGCGTCTTGCCGAGCGACCAGACCGCACCCGGTACGCGATGGGCACCGCTGATCACGGTGTCGAACGCGGTTTCGATCCACTGACAGTCTTCTTCGGTAATCGTCAGCGACGGCAGCAGCTTGATGGTGTGGCTGCCATGCCCGGAGACCTGTGTCAGGATCTTGTGCTCCTTGAACAGCGGGATGGTGATCAGCTGGCAGAACAGCCCCTTGCTGGCGGTTTCCAGCACATTCCACGAGGCCTTGAGCGCCAGAGACTTCGGTGCCCCGAACTGCACGCCGAGCATCAGCCCCTTGCCGCGCACATCCTTGAGCAGCTCGTACTTCTGCACCATGCGGCCCAGCGAGGCCTGCAGGCGTTCGCCGCGCTGCTGCGCATTCTCGATCAGCTTTTCGTTCTTGATGACGCTGAGCGCGGCGATCCCCGCCGCCATGGCCAGGTCATTCTTGGCGAATGTCGATCCGTGGACGACCGCGCGATCCATCCGGTCAAAAATCTTGTCGAACACCGCCCGGCGGGTCAGTACCGCGCCCACCGGAACGTGACCGCCGGACAACGACTTCGCCAGCAGCACCATGTCAGGCTCGACATTCCAATGCTCGACCGCAAGGAAGCGCCCGGTGCGGCCGAGGCCGGTCTGCACCTCGTCGGCGACCAGCAGCGTGCCATAACGGCGGCACAGCGCCGCCGCCTCGGGCAGGAAGTTGTCGTCAGGGATGTTGACGCCCTTGCCCTGGATCGGCTCGACGATGAACGCCGCGACCTGGCGCGAGGACAGCGCCTTTTCCAGTGCAGCAAGGTTGTTGAAGGGGATGGAGGTGCACCCGGGCAGCAGCGGCTCGAAGCCGCTGCGGAAATTCATGTCGTCGGTCAGCGACAGCGCGCCATAGGTGAGGCCGTGATAGGATTGCCCGCAGTAGATGATGTCGGTCCGACCGGTGGCCACTCGCGCGAACTTGATCGCGGCCTCGACGGTTTCGGTACCCGAATTGGCGAAAAACACCTTGTCGAGATAGGGGACCCGCTCGATCAGCTGTTCCGCCAGGATTCCGGCGAGTGTCGAGACATCCATCTGCACGAGATTTGGCAGGTCGCTGTCCAGCACGCTTTTCAGTGCATCGCGCACCGCAGGGTGGTTGCGCCCGATCGCGAACACACCGAAGCCGCTCAACAGATCGAGGTACCGGGCGCCCTGCCGATCGAAAAGATACTGGCCGCGGCCGCCGACGAAACCCACGTCATACCCGATGGTCTTGAGAACCCTGACCAGCTGCTCGTTCAGATAGCGGGCGTGGAGGTCGCTGCGCTCGGTCTGGCGGGCGCTAAACATCTCGGAAACGTCAAGATTCGGATACATCATGGGCTACATAGGTCGTTTCGTTACGGGCTCGTCAACTGGAAATCAGAAATGCGGCGATTTGCCCCGTGATTCGGAACTTCTGATAAGAATGTCCATTGGTTTTCGCTGCATTGCCGAAGAGGTTCTATGAAGAAGACTGTCTTGTGCGGATTTGCTCTGCTCGCGTCACTCGGGTCATCATTTGGATCAGCGTCCGCTGCAGAACCCCAGCCGCTGGGCGAATGGCTGGTTGAAGATGCCGTGGCGCGTATTCGCATCGTCGATTGCAATACCCGTTTGTGGGGGGTGATTTCCTGGGAGAAGAAGCCTGGCAACCTTGATTCCGAAAACCCGGACCGTTCGAAGCGGAGCCGCCCCACCCTGGGGATGCCTGTACTCCTGAACATGAAGAAAGCGCCAGCAGAAAATAAGGGCGAACCCGAGCAATGGGAAGGGAAGGTTTACAATGCCGAAAACGGCAAAACCTACGATTCCAAGCTCAAGTTGATCGCCCCCGACAAGCTGGAGATCAAGGGCTGCGTCCTGGGCTTCCTCTGCGGCGGCCAGACCTGGACCCGCTATATCGACCCCAGCGCGCCGCCGCCTCCAGTGGCCGGAACCATGCAACCAAAGTCCAATGTGGCAAAGGCCAAATCGCCCGCCACGGCGGGATCGGCGAAAGGAATTGCTCCCGCCGACCCGAATGCGGAAATTTGCCTACTTCCCGAGATCGCGGGGGCGCCCCATTAGCGCTGGCTGAAACAGCACGGCTGCGGCCAGCGTGGTGACAAGCGACAGCGCAAGCAGCTTGCCCATGCTGGAGGTGCCCGGGTGGCTCGACAGCCAGAGGCTGCCAAAAGCGGTCATCGTGGTCAGCGCGCTGTAGAAGATGGCCCGGGTCAGGCTCGACTGCAGCAGGTTGGTCTGACCCGCACGCCATGCGGTAACGTAATAAATCTTGAACGCCACCCCGATGCCGAGCAGCAGCGGCAGGGCAATGATGTTGGCGAAATTGAGCGACAGCCCGATCAACACGCAGATTTCCAGCGTCAGCACGCCGGCGAGCAGCAGCGGCACCAGCGTCAGCAGCACGTCGCCGATCCGCTTCAGGACGATCCAGAGCAGGATCGCGATCGACAGCAGCGCCCAGCAGCCGGCCTGAATGAACGCCAGCACGATGGTGTCGCCGGATTCCAGGATCGAGATCGGACCGCCGGTGGCCGTCGGCTCGACCTTCAGCACGGCGCCGGCGAACTTGCGCAGGGTGTCATTGTCGTTCGGATCGCCTTTCGGCTGAGCCTGCACATGGATACGACCGTCGGGCGTGGCCCAGTCGCTGACAATCTCCGGCGGCAACGTCTTGATGCTGACCGGTTCGGCCTTCAGCATCGCGCGCAGTTGATCCAGCATGATGGTCATCGGCGCGATGAACGTCGCCTCGACCTTGTCCCGCATCGCCTTGTCGGCGCCGGCGAGCTTGGTGAGATCGTCAGCGAGACGCTTGCAGGCCACGGCCCACGGCGCATCGGCTTTGCCGGCGAATTTTCTCAGGCTCTGCGCAGACTCGGTCAGGGCAACGACACGATCGGTATCGTTGGGCGGCGCCCCCGCGGATCCCCCGAGAATTGGATCGAGCGTCGCCGCGGCCTTGCGGATCAAGGCCAGCTTCGCCGGCTGATCGTCAGGCACGAACGTATCCAGCGAGATGGTTCGCGCCACCTCCGGGACTTTCGCGAGCTTCTCCTGCAACTGCTTTGCCGCGGCCTCCGACGGCACGATCATGTCGACGGCATTGGTCCCGGTGTTGGGGTCGCGCCGCAGATCGAGATAGGTCGCGATCGACTCGACCTTCTTGCTGCGCAGGTTGATCGGATTGAAGTCGAAATGCAGGAAATACAGCAGCGGCAGGCCGAGAACGGCAATGATCAGAGTTCCCGCGACAATGGGAACGCGATGGCGCTCCAGGAAACGATCGGCTGGCGCCATGAACGAATAGCCCAGCGGCTCGGCTTCTCCCGGTGGATTGAACACCTTGAGCAGTGCCGGCAGCACCGTCAGCGCGCAGATGAACGCGATGATCATGCCGGCGCCGGCGACTTCGCCGAGTTCGGACACGCCCTTGTAGGCGGTCGGCAGGAATGACAGGAAACCTGCCGCGGTCGCCACCGCCGCAAGCGTCAGCGGCACCGCAGAGTGATCCGCGGCGACTTCGATCGCGGACTGCAGATCACCTTCGTTGTGGCGTTCTGCGCGGTATCTGACGCTGTACTGAATGCCGAAATCGACGCCCAGCCCGACAAACAGCACGAAGAAGGCGATCGAGATCAGGTTGAGCGCACCGACCAGCATCAAGCCGACCGCCGTCGTGATGGACAGGCCGATGGCAAGGGTGACGAACACCGCTGCGATGATTTTCGGCGATCGCAACGCCATCCAGAGGATGAACAGCACCACGGCCACGGTCCCGATGCCGTTAACCAGCGCCCCCTCCTGAACGGTGGCAAACTCCTCATTGGCGATCGGCGTCGGTCCGGTCAGCCGGACCCGGGCATCGTACTTGCCGGCCAGGTCGAGCTCGCGGGCGGCATCGCGGATGGCATCCGTGGCCACCTTGCCGGGTTCCAGGGCCTGGAAATCGAGAATGGGACGGATGCTGATCAGGGTCCGGCGATCGCCGTCGGTCAGCGGTTCCGTGCTGGCGAGTTCCCGCCAAGAGAAATCCGCCTTCCCCTTGGCCATCACCTGTTCCACGGTCTCAGCAACTTTGGTCAACGGCTTGGTCAGCGCCTCGCGCGGGAACTGGTTCCGTTCGGCACCCTGCAGGCCGAATTCCAGCACGCCGGTCAGCCCGCGCAGGTTCGGATCATCGATCAGGATATCGAAAATCGGGGATGCGGACGCCAGCTGCTCGGTCTGCTTGGCCACCTCGTCAGTGGGCAGGAACAAGAGCCCATTGGTGTCGAAAAACGGCCCACTGCCGGCAAACCGCACCCAAATGAACTTATCTGTCTGAGGAACAAGCCTTTTTTCGAGATCCAGCCCCGCCTGCCGGGCCTGCTCGGGGGTGGGAGCCTCCACCACGGCCAAAATCAGGTCATTTTGGCCTGGAAACGCCTTGTCATAGGCAATTTCGCGCTGCCGCCAGGGCAGCTCATTCGAGATCAGTTTGCCAATATCGGTATCAATTGCAAAGTGTTGGGCAGA
>JBGMOD010000244.1:0-34558 GCA_041424235.1 Hyphomicrobiales bacterium | reverse complement strand
AACTCTTGATCAGTCAGGGAGCGAGCATCGTCGGCGACCCGCTCGCCACGATCAGCCTCAATGCGGGTGGTCCCGCCATCGTGCTCGGCCGCGTCACGGCGCCGGGCGGCACCATCACCATCAATCAAGGCATCCAGCCGCAGTTCCCGCTGTCGCATGATGGCCTGCCGCAATATGTCTGGATCGGCGCTGACGCGGTGCTCGACGTCGCCGGCACGTTCGTACCTGATCCGCGCATTGCAATCTATGCCACCGGCAGTGTTCTGGGCGGCGGGTCGATCACCCTGTCGAGCTCGGGAGTGATCGTCGCGCTCGCCGGTTCGGTGTTCGATATCGCCGGATCCAGCGCCATGATCGAGGGGCCGGCGGCCAATGGCCTGAATGGACCGCGCCTCGCCACGCAGCAGGTCTGGAGCAACGGCGGCAGCCTGTCGCTGCTCTCGACGTCCAGCCTGGCTGCAGCCGGATCGTACAACAGCCTGTATTTTGCCGGAACCATCAATGCGTCCGGCGGCGCGGCGCAGGCCGCCGGCGGCACGCTCAATATCAGCAATTTGAGCGGCATCCTGCTCCGCCAGGACGGCGACGCCGCCGCACCGTTCGCGGCTGGCGCCATGCCGGCGACTCGCGCGCAGCTCCTCGCGCTGCTGCCGACCACCACGGCAACGTCCTTCATCAGCGCTGATACGATCAGCAGCGCCAGGAGCGGCCTCGATACCGTGTCGTTCTCGGGGCCTTTATATTTCAGCGGCAATGTCGATCTGAAAATGACCGGGTCGGTTCTGATCGACAATAAATTCCAGGCCACGACGCTGCTGCCGGCCGGGACGGTCGACACCGCCTCCAGCGTGCCTGCCTGCACGGCCTGCATTCCCTCGATCGGCGGCACCGATGTGACGCTCGAGGCCGGCTATGTCCGCTTCTACAACGATTATTCCTTCGCCACCATCTCCCTTCCGACGCTGGCCGACGGCACGCTGACGCTGAAGGCGAGCCAGGGGATCGATCTCGTCGGTGTCCCTACCGTCAACAACGCCGGCACGGTCAATCTCGTCAGCGGCGGCGGTATCCGTCTGACCGGCGTGGTCAACTTCGGGAGCCCCCCAATCGGCGCGGTCGCCAGAACGAGCGCCGGCTATGGCGGGATGCCGTGGGTCGGCAGTTTGCTGGTCGCCGACAATCTCAATCTGACGGCGCGCGAAATCTATCCGACCACCGACACCGCGTTTCTGTTGATGTCGCTTGGGCTTGCGCCGGCGGGTGCCGCGGGCACCCATGGCACCATTGCCTTCGCCTCAAATGGTCAGACGCCGATCGCGCCGCTGTCGGCCGGCGGCGCCATCATTGTCGATGCCAAAGCCATCGTGCAGGGCGGGGCGCTTTATGCGCCGCTCGGCACCATCCAGCTCGGCTTCGGTGCGAACCAGACCCTGCCGGGCATCTTCATCAACGGCGTGATCAACAATCCCTACGATCCCGTGCAGATGAACGTGGCGTTGGTCGACAACGGCATCTACCGGTCGCGGATCGCGGCGGTCGCGACCGACAGCGTCACGCTGTCGCCGGGCAGCCTGACCTCGGTCTCCGCCAACGGCCTCGCGATCCCCTACGGCACCACCACCGACGGCACCGACTGGACCGACAACGGCACGCTCCTGAACGGGCCGCCGGCCAAGCTGCTGGCGCTGGGCGGTGCAAGGGTCGACACCCAGGCCGGTGCCGTGATCGACGGCACCGGTGGCGGTGACGTCTACGCCACCGAGTTCGTGCCCGGTACCGGCGGCTCGCGCAACGTCCTCACCACCTCGACGCAAACCGTCTATGCGCTCGTCCCGGGATACGGCTCGACGCTCGCGGCCTACGATCCGAGCTTCACCACGACGGTTGCCGCCGGCACGACCGTCACGCTCCCGGGCGGCAACGGGATTGCAGCCGGCACCTATACGCTGCTGCCTGCGGAATATGCCACCGTGCCCGGCGCCTACCGCGTGGTGGTGGTCGCCACCGGCAGCACCAATCAGCCGGGCAAGGCCTTCACCACGCCCGACGGCTCGATCTACATGAGCGGCGTGCTCGGTAATGCCATCAACGGCTCGCGCGCCTCGCAGACCGCGGTGCTGCAGATCCAGTCCAGCGCGGTCTGGCGCAGCTATTCCGAGATCGACATCGCCAGGGGCAGCAGCTACTTCGCCGCGCTGGCCGCCGCCAAAGCCACGGCGGTGCCGCGGCTTGCCGAGGACGCCGCGCGCCTGGTCGTCACCGCCGGCACCTCGCTCATGCTCAACGCCACCAACCGCTTTGCCCCAGCCGCGGGCGGTCTCGGCGGCCAGCTCGACATCACCGGCGCAAATCTTGTCGTCGCGGCCAGCGATCGGCTCGACAGCTTCGGCACGGTCGCCGACGGCGTCTTCACCCCGAGCAGCGACTACGCCGGCTATTTGTTCCTCGATGCCGACATGCTGAGCAGGCTCGGCATCGAAAGCACGCTGATCGGCGGCTATCGCGGCACGACGACGCAAGGGACGCTGGTCACGGCGACGGCACTCAACCTCGATATCGCGACCGATGCCGCGCATCCGTTGAGCGGGCCGGAGTTGCTGTTCACGTCGCTGGCGCCGACGGCCGCGAGCCCCACCGTGCGCGGGCTCAGCGTCGATGCCGGCAGCGTGATCGCGGCGCAAGGAACCGTCGCCGGCAGATCGCCGTCGCCGCTCGTGTTCGGTGTCAATCCGGTCGCCACCTACAATAGTAACGGCAGCGTCTCGAGCTGGAGCACCGGGGTCAGCGGCGACGGCGCGCTGCTGCGTATTTCCAATGGCAGCCTCGTCGATATCGAGCGCAACTTTGTGCCGGGCGTCTATCAGGTGCCGACGACCACGCCGGCGCCTGCGGGTCCGGTCTCGACAGTCGCCCTCGGCAGCCTCTCGGTCGGGGACAATGTCACGCTCCTGGGCAAAACATTGACGCTGGACTCGAGCGGCGCGACGACAGTCTCCGTCAGTGCAAACCTCACGGCCAGCAACTACGACCTCTCCGGTGCCGTCATCAATCTCGGCAGCGGCACCGGCGGGCTTGTCATCTCGACCGGTCTGATCGGCAAGTTCGCCGGTGCCGACATCGTGCGGCTGCGCTCGGCGTCGGTATTCAACCTCTATGGCAACAATAACTTCGGCGACGCCGGCAACCGCATCGGCACGCTGACGCTCGACGGCGCCGGCCTGTACAGCGATGGCGGCACGACCGCCATCACCGCGCGCGACATCGTCTTCGTCAATACCCAATCGGGCACGGACCTCTCCGGCGCCAACACGAGCGGGGCCGGCGGCAGCCTGATCGTCGATGCGAGCGGGACGCTCATCTTTGGAGCCGGGAGCAAGACGCTGTCGGGCCTGGCCGGCGTAACCGCGACCGCCGGGTCGCAGGTGCTGTTCACCGGCACTGGCAGCCTCGATGCCAAGGGTGCGGCAGTTGTTTTGACGGCGCCGCTGTTCCTGGTCGATGCATCGACGTCGCAGTCGCTCCGCACCACCGGTGCGCTGACGCTCGCGCAAGGCGCGGGAGCCGCGCCGGCGGTCGCCCCGACCGTCCTCGGCGGCGTGCTGAGCCTGACCGGCGGCTCCATCTCGGTGGGCGGTTCGCTCGTTGCCCAAGGTGGATCGCTGACGCTCGAGGCAACGACCGGAGCGCTCTCGCTGTCGGGGAATGCGCTGCTCTCGGCGGCCGGCACACGCATCGCCTTCGGCGACCTCATCCAGGATACGCCGGCGGGCAACATCCGGCTCTACGCCGACCTCGGCGACCTGACGCTCAACGCCGGCAGCACGGTCGATGTTTCCGGCGCCGGCAGCGGCTATGCCGGCACGCTCTCGATCTATGCCGGCGGCACCGCCGGGCTGTACGGTACGCTCAAGGGCGCAGCGCGCTACAACGATCTCGGCGGCGAACTGGCGCTGGTCGCCAACCGGCTCGACGGTGGTTTGCCGCTGGGCGCCGGCTTCACCCGCAGCTTTGAGGTCAGCCTCGGACAGGGCGCGATCGTCATCGGCGCCGGGCAGACGCTGACGTCTGCGGACGTGCTGCTGGTCGCCAACACCGGCGGCATTTTCATCGACGGCACCATCGATGCAAGCTCGGCCTCCGGCGGCAGCATCGCGCTCTATGGCGCGGGGAGCTCAACCGCGCTGGCCGGCACCGCGGGCGCCTCCGGCGTCACCATCGGGTCGAGCGCACGGCTCTATGCCCGCTATCAGGCGCCCGACGTGAATAGCCCCGGCTATGCCAAGGGGACATCGACCCTGGTGCAGAAGGGCGGCACCATCACCCTCGGCACGACAGGGACGCCGGACGGAACGCTGAATGCCGCTTACGGCTATCAGACCGTTCAGGGCTCGGGCGCCATTACCGTTGCCTCGGGCGCGATTTTCGACGTCTCGGGCGGCCCTGGCGGCGCCAACATCGACAACACCGGCGGCAGCGTCATCCTGCGCGCGCCGATCCTGACCAGCAACGCCATCAATGTCAGCTTTGGCGGCACCATCGTCACCAATGCCGGGGCTGACGGTACGGCCAGCGGCAATCCGCTGGTGGTCAATGCGTTTGCGGTGTGGAGCACGACGGACAACAGCACCGATCCGGGCAAGCACTTCGATGGCATCATCGATCCGGCGGGCTTCTTCGATGCGTCGGGAACGCGGATCATCTCGGCCGACGCCAATGGCCTCTATCCGACCTCGACGGCGGACGCGCCGGCGAGCGGCGCCGACCTGTCGCATGTGACCTTCTACCAGACGACGCTGCTCGACTTCGTCAACAACCCGTTCGACACCAATGCCGTGGCGTCGCGCTTTGCGGGAGCGAAGCTGCAAATCGGCTCGAATGCCGCAACCGCGATGCCATCATCCGCACTGCACCTGCGGCCGGAGATCGACCTCGTCAATCCGACGCCGTCGACCGGCCCCGGCAGCATCAACAACGGCAACATCACCGTCGCCTCGAACTGGAATTTCGGCGCGGGAAGCATCGATGGCAACGGCGTCAATTTGCTCTACCGCACCACCGACGGCCGCGAGCCCGGCACGCTGATCCTGCGTGCCGCCAACAACGTCAACATCAACGCCACGATCACTGACGGCTTCTTCGCGGACTACGTGCCCGGTGCGGCGGCAACGGATGCGGCGTCGCTCTATGCCGTGGAGACGAATTCGAGCCTGTACCAGTCGTATCTCGGCATGTTCGCGAGCGGTGTATTGCAATACAATTCGAGTGGAATTCAGAAGCTGATCTCGAACAATCCAACGCTTACCACCCGCAATCCGCCGCTGCCCGCCGGGGCCGTGGGCGCCAGCGCGTCGTTCTTCAGTCTCTCGCAGACTCAATTCGATTCTCTGCAATTCCAGGTGCAGGCGCCGACGGTGATCACAGGATCGGCGGAGGTCATCGATCAATACAATCAATATTATGCTCTGTACCTTACACTGTTCAATGCTTATGCGACGGATATCGTGTCGCTCAACACCCATGCCTTGCTCGGCAGAATTGGCACGCCAGCATCAACCCAGACCGACGGCCCGGCGCTGCTGTCCTATAGCGACTATGTCGCCTACATAACGAAAGCGCGAGCGATACAGGCCACCAGCACGACCTTCATTAATCCCTTGCGGGCAACTCTTGTCCCGCTCTTCACACCCCCGACCGCACCGACGACGGGCAGCGCATATTACGACATTGCCGGCGGGATCGGAGCCCTGACGTTCAACAACACGAACGCCCTGAGGGGCTATACGACGGATGCGAGCGATTACGCGACGCTTTGGACGGCATACTTCTTCACGGTGGCGAACGCCAACACATTCAACACCCTGAGCACCAACGCCGCGACCTTACCCAACGTGGTTGCGTCGTTCTATGGCGGCGGTACGCAGCCCACGCTGGAGAATGTTGCAGGTCTCGCGGCGCGATACGGCATCCTGGGTGCGATTGCCGTCACGCCGCCCTATGCGCCGCCGGCCTACACGACCCTGCAGCCGGGCTATGCATCATCCTTGCCCGCACCATCATCAGCCGACCAGATTGCCAACAATCCGGGCACTTTCAGAAGCGGGATCGGCAACCTGGCGGTCTACAACAGCACGTCGTCTGCTGATCTCATGACTGCGGCGGTGAGCGGCAAGGGCAGCTTCTCCTACGACGTCGTCGGCGGCGCGGCGTTCAACGCCAGTGGCGCGTCCTCGGTCAATCCCAATGCCGTGGTGCAATTGTCCACGCTGTCGTCGAGCCTCACCGGCAACGTCACCGTCGACGGCCACACCTCCTACAGCAATCCGCTGACCCAGAGCTTCGATCCCACCACGGTGGATGTGCCGACGCTGGTGCGCACCGGCACGGGCTCGATTACCATCACTGCTGCGGGCGATTTTGCCCTGCTCGACACCACCGCGCCCGGCGCGGTCTATACGGCGGGCCATGTCGCTGACAACGCTGCCGGCTTCACTGTGCCGACGCTGCCTGGGCCCGTCAGCAATGGTCTTGTCACCACGCCGGTCTGGGCCACGGGTGGCGGCGGCGTCACGGTGAGAGCGGGCCGCGACATCGTCGGCATCGAAACGCCGACCGATCCCGACGGGACGCGATTTACCTCGGGAATAGACGACTTCGGTACGGGCCTCAACTTCTCGATCGGCGTCTCGACGGGGCAGTTCTGGAGCGCGTGGTATTTCGTCAACGGCCGATCGACCGGCAGCGCTACAGCGCCGTTCGATCCCGCTGCCGGCGGTGTGCAATATTCGACCTGGATCAACTACGGCACCTTCTTCCAGGGCTTCGGCGCGCTCGGCGGCGGCAACATCACGCTGCAGGCCGGCCGCAACGTGCAGGACGTCTCGGCCTCGCTGCCCGAGACCATCCAGGTGTCGGGGGGCCAGTCGGCCAGCGGGCCGGCGGCGACCGCGCATGATTACGGTGGCGGCAATCTCCGGGTCACGGCGGGAAATGACGTGCTCTCCGGCGTCTATTACGTCGGCCGCGGCACCGGGCTCATCCGCGCCGGCGGCGAGGTCGTGAGCGACGCAACGCTGCCCCTGACCCTTTATAATAGCAATAACTGGATGACCGGCGTGCCGGTGCCAACGATCACCGACCCGAATAGCGGACAGCCAGGCCCGCGGTTTTCGGTGCCGCTGATGCTTGCCGTGCAGGATGGCCATATTTCCGTGCAGGCCGCCGGCTCCATCGATCTCGGCGGCGTCTTCCAGCCGACGCGCATCCCGGCCGAGATCAGCAAACACCTGTTGCCTTACACGTCCGATCAAAACGGCGCCGCTCGAACGCTAACGTCCGCCATCGGCGCCGCGTTCGACAGCTATGGGCCTAACAGCGGCGTGGCGCTCTTGAGCAGCACGGGGTCGATCGCCGTCAACACGTTGGAACAGTCGGATGGCAACGGCAGCGGCGTTACCGACACGCTGTTCACCCATGTCACCTCCAGTTCTGGCTATGTAGGAGGCGCCGAGCCGGCCAGCATCACGGTGCCTGACCTCTCCGTCACCGCCCTCACTGGCGACATCCAGCTGGCGAGCGCCTTCGCTCAGAAGGTTGTCTATCTCTATCCCTCGCCGACCGGACAGTTGAGCCTTGTGGCCGGCGGCTCGATCGACGGGCGAAAGACGTTGGGCAATGGCACGGACAACACCGTCGGTATCACGATGCTCGATACCGACAGCTATCTGATGAGGCCGATGCTCGGCAGCCTGCCGGCGGCTCTCACGGTACCGCTGCACACGGGCGATGACGTGCCCGCGCTCATCTATGCCGGTGAGGACATCGATAGCGGGACCTACACGCTGCTGAAGCAGGCGCGGCTGTGGGCGGGGCGCGATGTCGCCAACATCACCTTCACCGGCATGAACACCGCCGACGGCGACATCACCAGCATCGTCGCCGGCCGCGACGTTCGCGCGACGCGCCTGCCCGATGTGCTCGGGAGTGCGCGTCCGCAGACCAGCGTCAGCTTGACCCTCTATGGACCCGGCGATTTCGTGATCGAGGCCGGGCGCGACCTCGGCCCGTTCAACACCTATGGCAGCAGCGGTGGCGGCATCTTCGCCATCGGCGACGGCGCCAACAACTCGGCATCGTTGCCGACGAAGCCCTACCTGCCGCAGCAGGGCGCCAACATCTCGCTGCGTTACGGCGTCGCCGGCGGCATCGACTATGCCGCTGCGATCGCCACCTATGGCGACGCGGCGACGGCGGCCGCCAGCGGCATCGACTTCGTCTCCGGCATCATTCCGCAGCTCGAGCAGATCGCCGACCAGTTGATCACCGATCAGGCGAAGGCGGCGGGCATCGCGAACCCGAACGTCGCCGTCACACTTAACCCGGCCGAAGCCGGAGAGCTGTTCACGGCGCTGCCCACCTTGGCCATCAATGACAAGCTCGCGGTGCTGGCGGCCAGGGCCGGGCTCAGCGGCCTCGCGTTCAATCTGACGCCGGCGCAGTTCCTGCCCCTGCAGCAGCAGCAGCAGGCGATGAAGCTTGCGATCGACAGCGGCTTCCATGCCCTGCTGACACAGGTCAGCAAGGACTACAAGGATCCGGCGAGCCGCTACTTCGGCCAGTACGGACGCGCCTACCAGGCAATCGCCACGCTGTTCCCGGCGTCGCTCGGCTACACCGACAACAGTGCCGGCGGCACCGGCGCCGTGCCGGCGCTGAGCCACACCGGCGACCTCAGGATGGCGCGCTCGCTGGTGGAGACCCAGACCGGCGGCAACATCGATATCCTCGGTCCCGGCGGCAACGCCTATGTCGGCAGCAACAGCGCCGATGCCCTGGCGTCGAACCAGCAGGGCATCCTGACCCTGCAGGGCGGCTCGGTGCGCTCCTATACCGACGGCAGCGTGCTGATCTACCAGAGCCGCATCTTCACCGAGCAGGGCGGCAACATCGAGTTGTTCTCCGCCAACGGCGACCTCAATGCCGGCAAGGGGCCGAAGAGCTCGGCCGCCTATCCGCCCTTGAAGCTGATCTGCGATGTCGACGGCTATTGCCGCGTCAATCCGTCGGGCCTCGTCACCGGCGCCGGCGTCGGCGCGCTGCTCTCGGTCCCCGGCCAGGATCCGGCCAACAGCAACGTGGTGCTGGCGGCGCCGCACGGCACCGTGGACTTCGGCGCGGCTGGTGTCCGGGTCGCCGGCGATTTTTATGTCGTGGCGCTGCAGGTTCTCAATGCCTTCAACGCCAATGTGGGCGGTGTGACGATCGGCCTGCCGACGACGGCAGCCCCCAACACCGGCGCCCTGACCACCGCGGGCAACGTCGCCGGCGCCGCGATCCAGACGGCCGCAGCGCCGAAGGCGAACCCCGGCGATCAGCCCTCCGTCGTCATTGTCGAAGTGCTCGGTTATGGCGGCGGCGAGGGTGACGGGGACGAACAGAAGAAACCCGGCGACCAGAGAAGCCAGAAAGGAACGCAGGATTCGGCAAGTCCCGTCCAGGTCATCGGCGGCGGCACGCTGGGACCCGCGCAGCGGAGCAAACTCACCGCGACGGAGTTGCGAAACTTCGACGCACCGTAGGCGTCACATCGGACGTTGCGGTCCCGGGGCACCGCGCCGGCGAAGATCGGGGGCAGGCGGATCGGCACCGTCGACCGACGCGCGCAAGCGCTACGACGAACTGATGCGCGATCTCGTCAACCCGCCGCCGCGGGTCGAGCCGCAGCTGGCGGCGGAGTAGGGGGCGTCGTCATACCGGACGCCGCACGGGTGGTGATCCGGAAGTTGCAGCTGCTCTTTGAGCGTGTCGGTGCAGGTGTCGTTTCGGCGCCTGTCCAGATTGACCTGCGACAAAACGTCCCTTTTTTGCTTTCGACGTCCGGCAATAACGTGTAACAGATCCCGGTAACCTCTCTAGGTTGCTGTGGGGCAGTGGGATGGAAGCGGCGGGTGATACGTCGGGACTGCAGTGCCTGCAGTTGCTGCTGCGATTCCATCAGGTTCCCATCGATCCCGATCAGATCAAGCATCGGTTCTCCGGCGCCGCGATCGGCGTCACCGAAATGTTGCGCTGCGCCAAGGACCTGAAGCTCAAGGCGCGGGCGGTCGCTCTTAAGTGGCAGCAGCTTGCAAAGATGCCGCTGCCCGCCATCGCCGAGCTGAAGGACGGCAGCTTCCTGATCCTGGGGCGGGCGACCGCGGACGACGTGCTGGTTCAGATTCCCTCCGTCGGACGGCCGCAAAAACTGGAACGCGCCGAGTTTTTGGAAAAATGGACCGGCCGCATTGTGATGATGGCGCGCCGCGCCTCGCTCGCCGATCTCGCCCGCCGGTTTGACGTCACCTGGTTCCTGCAGGCGATGCACAAGTATCGCCGCCTGCTCGGCGAGGTGCTGGTCGCCTCGTTTTTCCTGCAGCTGTTCGCGCTGGTCACGCCGCTGTTCTTCCAGGTGGTCACCGACAAGGTCCTGACCCATCGCGGCTACACCACGCTCGATGTCCTGGTGATCGGGCTGATCACGGTCTCGATCTTCGAGAGCGTACTCGGGGCGCTGCGCACCTACGTGTTCTCGCACACCACCAACCGCATCGACGTCGAACTCGGCACGCGGCTGTTCCGACACCTGATCGCGCTGCCGATCGGCTACTTCGAAGCGCGGCGGGCCGGCGATTCCGTGGCGCGGGTGCGCGAACTGGAAAACATCCGCAATTTCCTCACCAGTTCGGCCCTGACGCTGCTCATCGATCTCTTCTTCACCTTCGTGTTCCTGGCGGTGATGTTCTATTACGCGCCGTCGCTGACCTGGATCGTGATCGGATCGTTCCCGTTCTACATCGCGCTGTCGGCCGGCGTGACGCCGATCTTCCGCCGCCGCCTGGACAAGAAGTTCGACCGTGGCGCCGAAAACCAGGCCTTCCTGGTCGAGAGCGTCAGCGCGATCCAGACCCTGAAGGCGATGGCGATCGAGCCGCAGATGCAGCGGCGCTGGGAAGAACAACTCGCCGCCTATGTCGGCTCCAGCTTCGACGTGCTCTCGCTGGGCAACTGGGCCAGCCAGTCGGTCCAGCTCATCAGCAAGATCGTGACCGCGCTGACGCTGTATTTCGGCGCGCATCTCGTCATTGCCGGCGATCTCACCGTCGGCGAGCTGATCGCCTTTAACATGCTGGCCGGGCGCGTCGCCCAGCCGGTGCTGCGGCTGGCGCAGCTGTGGCAGGATTTCCATCAGGCCCGGGTGTCCATCGCCCGCCTCGGCGACATCCTTAACACCACGCCGGAGCCGATGTTCGATCCCGGACGCGCGGCGCTGCCGCCGATCCGCGGCGACATCAGCTTCGATCACATCACGTTTCGGTATCGGATCGATGGACCGACCGTCCTGCACGACGTCTCGCTGACCATTCCGGCGGGGCAGGTCGTCGGCATCGTCGGCCCCTCCGGCTCGGGCAAGTCGACCCTGACCAAGCTGGTGCAGCGGCTTTACGTGCCGGAGGCCGGCCGCGTGCTGATCGACGGCATCGATCTGACGGTGGCCGACGTGTCCTGGCTGCGGCGCCAGGTCGGCTCGGTGCTGCAGGAGAACGTGCTGTTCAACCGTTCGATCCGCGACAACATTGCGCTGGCCGATCCCGGCATGCCGATGGAGCGGGTGATCGCGGCCGCCGAACTCGCCGGCGCCCACGAGTTTATTCTCGAACTGCCAGATGGTTACAACACCGTCGTTGGTGAGCGCGGCGCGAGCCTCTCGGGAGGGCAGCGCCAGCGTATCGCGATTGCCCGCGCGCTTGTCACCAATCCGAAGATCCTGATTTTCGACGAGGCGACCAGCGCGCTGGATTACGAGAGTGAACACATCATCCAGAGCAACATGCGCAAGATCGCCAACGGGCGCACGGTGCTGATCATCGCCCATCGGCTCTCGGCGGTGCGCACCGCCGATCGCATCATCACCATCGAGCGCGGGCGGATCGTCGAGGACGGCACCCACGACGAGCTGATGCAGAACGCGGGGCGCTATGCCTCCTTGCACCGGTTGCAAGGCAGCGTTCAGAGCACCGCCCCGGGAGGGCTGCATGTCGTCTCCTGAGAAGGTGGTGCAACTGCGACCACGTCCGCCGCAGCAGGACCGCACGGCGCTGCAGTTCCTGCCGGCGTCGCTGGAAATCCTGGAGACGCCGGCGTCTCCCGTCGGCCGTGCCATTGCAGGCACCATCATCCTGTTCTTTGCCATTGCCGTGGGATGGGCGACCTTCGGCCATGTCGATATCATCGCCACCGCGCAGGGCAAGATCGTGCCGTCGGCCCGCACCAAGACCATCCAGCCGCTGGAGACCGGCATCGTCCAGGCCATCCATGTGCAGGACGGCGATCATGTCGAGGCCGGCCAGGTTCTGGTCGAGCTCGACCGCACGGTGACCACGGCGGAGCGCCGGAAGACCTCCCATGATCTTATCTCTGCGCAACTGGACGTAGCGCGATTGTCGGCGCTGCGCGATACGCAGGATGGCGATGCGGCGTTGGCCAAACTGGATCCACCCAAGACAGCCAGTGCCGCGGAGATCGAGCGAACCCGCGCCGCCATGATCGCGCAGGCGTCCGAGCAGGCGGCCAAGCTGGCGTCGCTGAACCGGCAGATCGCGCAGAAGGCCGCGGAAGCCGAGGGAGTCACCGCGACCATTGCCAAGATCGATGCGTCGATGCCGCTGCTCGAGGAGGGCGCCACCATCCGCCGCAAGGCGATGGAGATCCAGTACGGCAACCGTGTCGCCTATCTCGATGCGCAGACCCGCCTGGTCGATCAGCAGAACGAGCGCATCGTGCAGCAGCGCAAGCTGACCGAAATTGCGGCGGCGCGCCAGGCGCTGGAGAAACAACTGGACCAGACCCGGGCCGCCTATGCCCACCAACTGTTTACCGACCTGACCGAGGCGGAACGCAAGGCCGGCGAACTGGTCCAGGACCTGGTCAAGGCCGAGCAGAAGTCCAGCGAGCAGGTGCTGCGTGCCCCGATCGAGGGTACGGTCCAGCAACTCGCCATCCATACCGTCGGCGGGGTGGTGACGCCGGCGCAGCAATTGATGATGGTGGTGCCATCGGACAGCACCCTGGAGGCCGAAGCGATGATTTCCAATCGCGATGTCGGTTTCGTCAGCGACGGACAGGCGGCCGAGGTCAAGATCGATACCTTCAACTTCACGCGTTACGGCCTGATCAACGGCAAGGTGGTCAGCGTCTCGCGCGATGCCATCATCAAGGACAAGCCGCCGGATCCTGCGGGGCATGCGAAGAGCAGCGGCGCGCTGTCGGACTCCAGCGAGCCCGCCGGCCAGGAACTGCTGTACTCGGCGCGCATCGCGCTCGACCGCGCCGACATGCAGATCGACAACAAGATCGTGCCGCTGGCGCCGGGCATGGCGGTGACGGTGGAGATCAAGACGGGATCGCGGCGGCTCATCGAGTATGTGATGTCGCCGATTCTGCGTTATCGGTCCGAGAGCTTGCGGGAGAGATGAAGGTCTGCAGATGGAGGTGTTGACTTCGCTGCATCCGAAGCACCGACACCCATCCCTTGCCATTGCGGAATGCTTGTTGACTATTCCACGCGATCGCTGACCTGAACGGGGGCCAGGGGATTGACCGCGAGCCGGGCGTAAGCGGGCGGCAACAGGTCGAAGATGTAGTGGATGCGCCACTGGTCGGACTCGTTGAAGGCCGAGTGATGCTGCTTGTTGTCGAACCACCACAATTCCCCCTCCTGCATGCGGACCTCTTCGTTGCCAGCACGCAAGACGCTGCCGGCTGTGCTGCGCAGCACCAGGTGAAACCGGTGGCGGATGAGATAGTATGACCCGATATCGATATGCGCCCCGACTTCGGAGCGTGGCTTGAGGCGAACGATGGTGGCGCGTGCGAGCTCGCATTGGAGTTTTGACGCAATCTGGCTCATGAAAGCCATCGCCCGGGGAAATCGCGCCGTCATCCTGGTCGGCCCGCTTTCCTGGTTCTCGTTGACGTTGAGGTCGGGACGCGCCACCGCACTGCGCAGGAAGATCGTGTTGGTCTCCCGCTGCACCTTGATCTTGTCCTGGCGGCTGGTGTTGGCAAGCCAGGCGTCGTCCTGATCGTCGATCTCGCCGAGCAGCGGCGCAACGTCGATCCCTTTGCCGACAAGATGGAAATAGTTCATCGGGACGCTCCGTTGGCGATATCGCGCGTATCCGAGGGGGCGTCAAAAAAACGAACCCGCACTGATGTCAGCTCATCGGTTGGTGATCCGGTGTTTTGTCACGTCGCGATCGCATCATTTGTCGATGGTACATATTGACGCATACGTAGACGTGTGCAAATCTGTTTCTACAATCTTCGGGCTGATTTCTGAATTTGACAATTGTTGTCCACGACGAGCCGGGCGGTCTCGCCGACCGCGTTGCCATGGTGGAAGCGATGCGACATTATTCAACTGTCTCTGCGTGGGGCTGAGCCAACATTCCATACCATAATCGCACAAGGCGCCCTTGGCGTGTTCGCCGGGAGTGATGGTTGCGCTTGAATTGGGTGCTGAAACGAAGGGTTTCGGGCCGAGGAAGATAGATGTCTGTTTTCGGCAGAAGCTGGATCGTGAGCGAAAGCCGGACGACGCGCCTGCGCCGCGGCGCCAACAGCCGAGGGCGCTGCGGCATCCATCACGTCCGATCTTATCTTAGGCCGCGGTACCGGTGCGTTTGTCGCGCACGGTTTTGCGCCAGTTTTTTAGTTCAACGCGAACTTCGCCGGCCATCGTATCCAGCGTACCCCCTCATCAACGTCTTATTCTCGGGCGATAAGATCGCAAAGAACAGTTCGCCTATCGACACGGGATCGGGCTGCTGCCGAAGGTGCAATCTTCTACGCGATCCGGCGGAATGAGGCCGCTGATGGAGAGAAATGAGCAGACAGACGAAGCGACGACCGGTCCGAGTGGATCAGCAGGACTCAACTGGTATGAGCGGCTAGTCTTATTGGTCGTCGGTGCTGGCATTAGTGGCTTTATATTCGGCGGTATAGTGGGAGC
Organism: Hyphomicrobiales bacterium; assembly: GCA_041424235.1. Classification (GTDB taxonomy): domain Bacteria; phylum Pseudomonadota; class Alphaproteobacteria; order Rhizobiales; family Xanthobacteraceae; genus Bradyrhizobium_A. The sequence goes on along the minus strand of JBGMOD010000244.1, from coordinate 19,512 downwards.
GTTTGTTTCCTCTCCCAGTCGAGTCGTCTTCGTTGAACCGACGCTGTGCCATGCGTACCTTATCGAGGCCAAATACCGCAATGTCTACGGAACGTACTTCGAGTATTTGACCGTTACCTACTGGCCGTGGGGCATGTGGGGTGTACTTGCGATTACCACCCCGTTCATTGCCCTTTGGAAGATTAGACAAAGATCGCGTACCTACCTCGTGCAAATCTTCGCTGGGGCAGTGATTTCGATGGCGCTGTATTACGCGATCTGGCGGCTTTCCGCTTGTGTTGCCGGTGCGTGAGCCGGAGCGTCGAGAAGAACTCTGAGCACAGAAGGTCGGGAGTGCCGACGAGGGTGTTGAAGGGGAGCTGAACGTGGCCGAGTCAGATGATCAGGATCAATCCAACACGTTTGTTTTCACGTTTGGGGCTGACGAATTTACATTGACCCCTGAAGAGATTGCGGCGATGCCCCAGGTTGGGGGATACTTAGCGACGGTTTCGATTGCGCTCCCGCCTCCCTTTTCATTTATCAGTGGATCGGCCACCATAACCACCAACGGTGAATTTTTCACCGGACCTGGAGCCGGCTGGTCGTCTCCTCCCATCTCAGTTGCGGCAGGATATACAACGGGAGGGCCTCCGAGCGCCTTTGCGAACGAGGCATCATTTCTCTTCGGTGCCGGGATTGTGGTCGGCATCACACCGGATGGGAGTGTCAAATTTTTTGGGCTAGGCACGCCCCAAGCGGGTGTCAGCTACGGAGTCCAGTGGCTTCCGCATCGCCCGTCCGCTGCAAATCCGTATCCGGTCTACTCGCATAACAACTTCACAACGCCAGCTGGGAACACCATCAAGATCCAAACTTTGAATGGATACATTGGCTATAACGGACTGAATACTGGAGCCCTGCCAGCAGCGATAGGAGCGCCCACGACCTCCGCGGTGCCGTATTTGACAGAGGTTCAACAGTACGAGCACACGGTTTCAAATGGAGACATGGCTAACTTGGCTCAGGAAGCGGGAAATCTTCCCGATTCCATGCTTGGAGCTCCGACAACCGCTGCGGTCCCGTATCTGGGCGCGATACAACAATATCAACTGATGGTTTCAAATCCGACTTTTGCCAACTCGCTTCAGGATGCATTAAGCACTGTCAATTCCACCAATGAAGCGATTGCCAACTTAGTGGGTGAATACGCCTTCAACGAACAACTGCAGCAAGCGGTGTCGTCGATTGATGCCACTAATCAAGCGATTTCCGACTATGCAGGCGGCCTCACCGCCGGTGGGGGAACCGTCGGAGCAAGCGGCAGTCCCGCCCCAATCGGCGACGGTAACGGTATCGGAAATTGGTTTGACGGGATGTTGGGCGCGCCATCGGGCGGTTCTCAGCAAAGCCCGTTTGACAGCGGGGCGCCGGCCGTTCCCTATCTGCCAGCCGAACCGACCTCCGGCCCTCCAGCGGATGGCGCGACATATCCTTCCATCCCTTACATCGATCTTCCTCCGACAGACTATCTTCCGACGATGCCATCAATCCCGCCTCCGGTCATCACGATCCCTAGTCTGCCGGACATCTCCAATCTTCCCCCGCCCGACTATGGCATTCCGTCCTACTTGTCCGGCGGCAGTCCATACTCGTTGGCCGGTTCGGAGCTTTACGGCAACGATTATGGCGATCCGATATTCGACATGGGAGATATCGGCATTGCACCTGTCGTGCTCGATCTGACCGGTCACGGCATCGACATCACGCAGCTGGGTTCGTCGAACCAGTATTTCGATGTGGCGGGCGATGGTTATCAGCACCGCACGGCCTGGGCGGGGGCCGGCAACGCGGTGCTGTTCGTCGATCCGAACAACACCAATGCGATCACGCAAGCCAATCAGGTGGTGTTCACGGATTGGGATCCGACCGCGACCAACGACATGCAGGCGTTGCTCGACGTGTTCGACACCAATCACGACGGTAAGCTGGATGCGGGGGACGCGGCCTTCTCCGAATTCAAGCTGATGGTGACCAATGCGGACGGCACCACGACCGTGGAGACGCTGGCGCAGGCGGGGATCAGTTCGATCGATCTGGTGCCCGACGCCTCCCAGACGGTTCTGCCGGACGGCTCGTCGATCGACGGCACCACGACCTATACCCGCAACGACGGCACGACAGGGGAGGCGGCCACCGTCACGTTCGCGAGCGATGCCAACGGCTATGCGTTGCAGCACACCGTCACGCACAATGCGGATGGCTCGACCACGATCGACAACAAGGCGCTCAATCCGGACGGCAGCCTGGCCAACGAGACCATTTCAAAAACAAGCGCAGACGGGCTCACCAGGACGATCAGTTTCGACGACAATGGCGACGGGGTGATCGACCGGATCCAGAGCGATGTCACCGTCAACAACGGTGACGGTTCGAAAACGGAGACGTTGAGCGACAAGACCGGGGCAGGGGTGCTGCTCGATCAGACGGTGACGACCACAAGCGCCGACGGCAAGACCGTCACCATCGACCGCAATTCGACCGGCGGCAGCTATTTCGATCAGATCGAGACCCGCGTCACCGCGACCAACAGTTCGTCCACGATCACGGTGTCGGACTATAGCGCCAGTGGCGCCTTGCTCGACCGCACCACCACCACGACCAGCGCCGATGGGTTGAGCCGAACGACGGCAAGCGATGTGAACGGGGACGGTGTGATCGACACCGCCTCCAGCGATGTCACCGTGGTGAACGCGGATGGCAGCCGGACCGAGACGCTGAGCCAGACGGCAGGGACGGGCCTGACCGGCAAATCGGTGACGTTGACCAGCGCCGACGGTCTCGACAAGACGACGGCCGCGGACCTCGACGGCAACGGCACGACCGATCTGACCTCGGCATCGGTCATCGTGCGCAACGCGGACGGCTCGACCACGACGACCCAGACCGACAGCAATGGCGATGGCTCGCTGCGTGACCGGACCGTGACGACCGTGAGCGCCGATGGCCTTGGCAAGAGCGTCAGCAGTGACGTGGACGGTAACGGAACGGTGGACCAGATCCACAGCGATATCACTGTTGTCAGCAGCGACGGCAGCCGGACGGAGACCGTGACGGACAGCAGCGGCAACGGGACGCTGCTGGACAAGACCGTGACCGTGATGGGCGCGGACGGGCGCTCGCGGACTGTTCAGACCGACAGCACCGGCTCGGGTTACAACGATCATACCGAGACCGTCAGCATCGCCAGCAACGGCACCAGCACCGACACGGTGTCTGACATCAACGCTGATGGCTCGTTGACGGACAGGAAAGTCACCACCACGAGTGCGGATGGCCTGACCGTGACCACGCAAGTGGACAGCACGGGCGCCGGGGTCTTTGACCAGACCGATACGTCCGTCACCACCAGGAATGCCGATGGCAGCTCCACGGTGACGGTGACGGACAGCAACGCGAACGGGTCGTTGCGTGACAAGAGCGTCACCACGACCAGTGCCAATGGGCTGGCCGTGACCAGCCAGACCGACAGCACGGGTGATGGCGTTTTCGACAGCAGCGTCAACGCGACCGTGGTGATCAACAGCGATGGCAGCACCACAAAAATCACCGCCACCACCAGCGCCGGCGGGACTCTGCTGGGCCGGACGGTGGTGACCACCAGCGCCGACAGGCAGACGGTGACCACCACGCAGGACAGCAACGGCGATGGTGTCACCGATCGCACCGAGACGGTGGTGACGGCGGCGGACGGATCGCGCGTCGATACGCTGTCGCTGTTCAACCCGGATGGCTCGCTCGACTCGAAATCCGTTACCACGACGTCGGCGGACAAGTTGGTCACGACGGTGCAGACAGATCGCGACGGCAACGGCACCTACGACACGACGACCAGTGATGCCACGGTTTTGAACGCCGACGGCAGCCGCACGGAAACCGTGAGCACCACCAGCGCCAACGGGTCGCTGCTGTCGAAATCCGTCATCACAATCAGCGCAAATGGCCTGAGCACCACGACGGACACCGACCATTACGGGACGGGAACCTTCGACACCGTAACAACAGCTTTGACGGTGCTCAACGCCAACGGCAGCACCACCCGGACTGTGACCGACACCAACGCCAACGGGTCCGAGCGCGACCGTACGGTGACGACGACGAGTGCCAGCGGTCTCAACGCGACGGTCACCCATGATTTCGATGGGAACGGCACGGTCGATCTGACCACGACCGACGTCACCACGCTGAACGCCGACGGCAGCCGCACGGAGGTCGTGACCGATACCAACGCAGCAGGCTTGCGCGACCAGGCGACCACCACGACCAGCGCCGACGGCAAGACCGTTGACAAGACCACTTATACCTATGGCTCGGTCAACCAGCATATGACCGACAATACCACCGTTGTGGCCAACGGCAGCACGGTCGAGGTGGTGACCAATTATGGGGCATCCGATCAGGTGCTGGACAGCACCACCACCACGACCAGCGCCAACGGATTGTCGCGGACGGTGCAGACCGACGCGAACGGCGACGGCACGATCGATCTGACCACGACCGATGTCACGGTTCTCAACGCGGACGGCAGCCGGACCGAAACCGTCACCCGGAGCAATGGGGCGGGAGAGATCGGCAAGACCATCACGATGACCGCGGCCAACGACCTGACCAGGACGGTGCAGGCCGACACCAATGGCGACGGCAAGTTCGATGCCACGACGACCATCGTCACGACAATCAATGCCGATGGATCGACCACCACGACCCAGAGTGACAGCAATGCGGACGGCTCGCTGCGCGACCGCATCACGACGACCGTCAGCGCCGATCAAAAGACCAGGACCATCGTCAGCGACCTGAATGGTGACGGGACCACCGATCGGACCGAAACCATTGCGATCCAGGCCAACGGATCGACCGTCGATACGGTAACCGCTCCCGGCAGGGGGACCAAGACAACGACCACCAGCGCCAGCGGGCTGAGCAAGACCACGACCTACGCCGGTGCCACGGGCCCGGTTGTCACGACGCTCAGCGATGCCACCACCCTGAATAGCGACGGCGGCACCACGGAGACGTTGACCGAGACATCGTCGGTGACCGATTCCGTGACCACCACGACCAGCGCCAACGGGCTGTCGCAGACGACTGCGACGACCTTGAGCGGCCTCGCGTCGCTAACCGTCAATACCACCAGCACGACCGTGATCGGCAGCGACGGCAGCAAGACCGAGACCATTTCCGACCGTGACGCCAGCGGCAATCTGAAGGATCAGACCGTTATCACCGTGAGTGCCGACGGACTGTCGACGACCACGCAGGTCGATTCCAATGGCGACGGCCGGTTCGACATCGTGGACACCACCGTTTACGGCACCGACGGCAGCAAGACCGAAACCGTTTCGGTCGATAATCCCGCCACGGGGGCTCTGGAACAGCAGGACGTCATCAACACCAGCGCGGATGGCCGCACATCGACGTTGTCGCGCGACAAGAATGGCGACGGCACGCCGGATCACTCCGAGACCATCGTCCAGAACGCGGACGGCAGCGTGACGGATACGAACTCGGCGACGGCCTATCTCGGCGCGCCAGGCTTTTCACAAACCAAGATCGCCAAGGAGAATGCCGACGGCAGCACGACGGTCACGACCTCGACCTATGATGCTAGTGGGGTCCTGCAATCCACCGCGACGGTCGTCGAGAGTGCCAACGGCCTGTCGACGACGACGTCCTATGACGATACCGGCAGCGGGGTGACCAGCCGGACACGAACCGACACCACCGTTCTCAACGATAACGGCACGCGCACCGAGACCATCGCGGACCATAATGCGGACGGGTCGCTGCGGGATGAGATCATCCAGACAACCAGTGCCAATGGCCTGACGGTGACGACGCAGCACGACAGCGACGGCAACGGCATTTTCGAGTCGACCGATACGACAACGGCCAATGCCGACGGCTCGAAAACGGAAACCACCAGTTACTACAACGACAGCAGTTTTGGCGCATCCGGCACCGCCAATGCCCAGACCGTGGTTCAAACCAGCGCCGACGGGCTGACGAGCACCTCCACGACCACGGCAACCGGCTCGACCAATTCCATCGTCGACACCACGACTCTGTTCGCCAACGCCAATGGCAGCTACCAGTGGGTGCGCAACGCTTCCGGCTATAACGGCGGCTCCACCTCGCTGGCGTCCGGGTCGGCGTCGCACATGATCGATGCCAACCATATCGATACCTGGAGCTGGAGCGATCAGTCGACGGGCGGCACGTCCGGATTGATCCGGATCGATATCGCGACCGAAGAGAAGGACGAAGCGCTGGCCGAGGAGCTGACCGTCACGACGCTCGACCGCGACATGACCACGGCGGAGCAGCAATATCTCGCCGGCTATGTCACCAACGGCGTGCTCGACCAGACGGCCTTCATCAATCACCTGATGAGCTCGGGCGATGGCGGCTGGTACAACGCCGGGGCAACGACGGACGCGGATTTCGTCACCCACGCCTACACCGACGCCTTCGGTTATGGACCGTCGGCGGAGACGCTTGCCGGTTACGTTGGCCAGATCGAAGCCGGAACGATGACGCGGACCGGCGCGATCATCGCGATTGCTTCCGATGCAACTGATATCAGCCAGGGCAGCGGCCTTGCCAGCATCCTGGCCGACAAGTCGCCGGTCGCTCCCGGCGCGGTGTCGCAGCTCACTCCGGGCGTCGCCGGGCTGGCGAATGCCGGCAGCGCCTACGAGCAATTCATCAGCATGTTCCCGACGCCTGGCGGCAGTTTCAGCACGCAGCAGCTGCAGAGCTTCCTGCAAGAGGTCCAGCCTGTGGGCGGCGCGAGCTACCAAAGCCTGAATTTTCAGGCCGTTCTCGCCAATGCCTCCGGCAGCCCCGTGATCAATCTGTTCGGCGGTCCGAGCGAGCCGCCTCCGACCGATCCGAGCGGGGGGGACGGCGGCGGCGGTGGAGACGGCACGGGTGACGGCGATGGCAGTAGCGATGGTGATGGCACAGCCGGCGACGGGAGTGCCGGCGATGGCAGCAGCGGGGGCGACGGTAGCGCAGGCGATGGCGGCGGTGCAGGCGACGGCGGTGGAGGCGGAGGCGACGGCGGCGGTGGCGGGGGAGGCGATCCCATCGTGCTCAACCTGTCGGGACAGCCGGTCACCACGACGGACCTGAAGTCCTCGTCCGTCCGGTTCGATTATACGGGAACGGGCACGACCGTCCCGACGGCGTGGCTGACGCCCAATGAAGGTTTTTTGGTGCTCGACAAGGGCGGCACCCAGATCAACAACGCCCAGAGCATGATCGGCAGCTTCGCGGCGCTGTCGGCCTATGACACCAACCATGACGGTATCCTGACGGCGGCGGAAGCGGATGCCGCGGGCATCAAGATCTGGGTTGACGCCAACAATGACGGGGTCGGTGAAACCAGCGAACTGGCAACCCTCGACCAGCTCGGAATCGCGTCGATCAACCTGAATGGTGTCACGGCAGGCGACTACGATCACGGCAACATCGTCGCCACGCGATCGAGCTTTACGTTCACCAACGGCCAGAGCGGTCAGGTCGCCGACGTCTGGCTGATGACGAACGATGCGATGACGAAGAATACCTTCTACGAGTTCGCGCATTCGCTGGTCTATCGGTATGCCAATGGCGAGCTGGATATGCTGCTGGGCGACCAGGGTGAAACCATCCACGCCGGCGCGGACGGCCTTACGAAGGTCATCGATATCGGCGGCAACAACACGCTGATGGCGACGACCGCGCCGATCGTGACGCTGGTGGGCGCCAAGGGCGATACGCTGATCGGGGGCACGGGAGCGGCCACGATGGTGGCGCTCGGCGACAACGAGACGGTTGTGGCGGGCACGGGAACCAACAGTATCCTCGCCTCTGGAGCCAATGTTCAGGTCGACGCCACCCAGGGCACCGCGACCATCGAGGTCTCCGGCCAGGCCGATACGGTCACACATGCGGGTGCGGCAACCGTGCTCGACGTGTCCGGAACGGGTGCATCGATTTCCGGAACCGGAACGACAATCACCCTGGAGGGCGCCAGCAGCGCCACGCTGTCCGGCGCGAACTTGCACGCATCGGCATCGAAGGGGGCAACCGTCACGTTGGCGGCATCCGGCAGCACGCTGACATCAAGTGATGCGATCACGGCAATCATCACCGGAAGCGGCGACACGGTCGAGCTTGCCGATGGATCGTCGGTCGAAGTCGATGGGACGAACGAAACCGTTGCACTCGGCCGGGGCAAGGTTCTGCTCAAGTCCGGTGGCTCGGCCACCGTCACCGGAACGGCGGCGCTCGTGACCCAGAGCGGCAACACCACTGCGACCGTGAATGGACAGGCGGACACGGTCGATGTCCAGGGAACCGGCAACACCACCACTGCCAGCCAAAGCGACGTGATCCTGGAGGCCAACAGCTCTGATGTGCTGACGGGCAGCAGCAATGAGATCGTTCTGCTTGCCGGGGCGAGTCTGACCGTTACGGCCTCCGGCCATGGGAATGCGCTGGTGGGATCGAGCCATGACGTGCTGGAGGTGGCGGGCGGCAGCGGCAACACCCTGACCGCGAGCGGCAGCGGCAATACGCTGAAGTCGGATGGCGGTGCCAACACCCTGGTGGGATCGGGGAGCGGCAACACGCTCCAGGCCGGCGGTGGCGCTGCGGTGGCGGCGTATAGCGGCAATGGACTGACGGTGAACCTTGCGACCGGCAAGGCCTCGGTCAACGGCACGAGCGTGAACGACACGCTGATCGGGATCAGCGATGTCGTGGTGTCCGGTAGCAACGACACCTTGGTGGGGGCGACCAACGACATTTTCGAGATGACGGGCGGCAGCGGCAACACGCTGATCGCGAGCGGCAGCGGCAATACGCTGAAGTCGGATGGCGGTGCCAATACTCTGTTTGGATCGGGGAACGGCAACACGCTTCAAGCCGTCAGCGGCGCTGCGGTGGCTGCGTATAGTGGCAATGGGTTGACGGTGAACGTTGCGACCGGCAAGGCCTCTGTCAACGGCACGAGCACGAGCGATACGCTGATCGGGATCAGCGATGTCGTGGTATCCGGCAGCAACGACACGCTGGTGGGCGCAAGCCATGACGTGCTGGAGGTGACGGGCGGCAGCGGCAACACCCTGACCACGAGCGGCAGCGGCAACGTCCTGAAGTCGGATAGCGGGTCGAACACGCTCATGGGAGCTGGTAACGACAACACGTTGATTGGGGGGAGCGGGACGGATCTGCTTTCTGCCGTCGGCAGTGGAGAAACGCTGATCGGCGGAAGCGGTTGGAACACCCTCGCAAGTAACGCAGGTGGCAACACGCTTGAGGCCGGTACGGGAACGACAGTCGTATCGTATACCAATGAGCTGGCGAACGAGCCAGCGGTCGGAGCGACGATCGCATCATACACCGGCAACGGATTGACGGTAAATCTTGCAACCGGCAAGGCGCAGGTGAACGGTTCCGGCGCGAGCGATACGTTGATTGGGTTGAATGCCGTATTGGTGTCCGGCAACAACAATACACTCATAGGCTCAAGTCGCGATATCCTGGAGGTGGCGAGTGGCAGCGGCAATACGCTGCTGGCGAGCGGCAGCGGGAACGTGCTGCGCTCGGATGGCCGTTCGAATACGTTTGTCGCATCGGGCAGCGGCAACACGCTGATTGGGACCAGCTCTGATGTTGCGTCCTACACGGGTAATGACCTGACGGTGAACCTGGTCATTGGGGCCGCGACGGTCAACGGATCAGGTGTCAGTGATGTACTGGCCGGCGTTAAAACTGCCGTGGTGTCCGGGACCAACAACACGTTGCTGGGGTCGAGCAACGAGGTACTTGAGGTGGCGGCCGGTAGTGGCAATACGCTGACCGCAAGCGGCAGCGGAAATACACTGAAGTCGGATGGCGGCGCCAATACCCTGGTTGGATCCGGGAATGGCAACACGCTGCAAGCTGGCAGTGGCGGTGCGGTGGCCACGTATGGCGGCAATGGACTGACGGTGAACCTTGCGAGCGGCAACGCCTCGGTCAATGGCTCGAGTGTCAGCGATACGCTGATCGGAATCAATGACGTCGTGATATCCGGCAGCAACGACACGCTGATCGGATTGAGCAATGATATTCTGGAGGTGACGGGCGGCAGCGGTAACACGCTGAAGGCGAACGGCAGCGGAAATACGCTGAAGTCGGACAATGGTGCCAATACCTTGGTTGGGTCCGGCAGCGGCAACACGCTTCTGGCTGTCAGTGGTGCCGCGGTGGCCGCGTATAGCGGCAACGGACTGACGGTGAACCTTGCGACCGGTAAGGTTTCGGTCAACGGTGCGAGCGTCAGCGACACGCTGATCGGGATCAGTGATGTCGTTGTGTCCGGCAGCAACAACACCCTGGTGGGGTCGAGCAACGATAGTCTGGAGGTGACGGGTGGCAGCAGCAACACGCTGACTGCGAACGGCAGTGGAAATACTCTGAAGTCGGATGCCGGCGCCAATACTTTGGTTGGATCCGGGAACGGCAACACGCTTCAGGCCGTCGGCGGCGGCGCGGCGGCTGCCTATAGCGGCAATGGACTGACGGTGAACCTTGCGACCGGAAAGGCCTCGGTCAACGGCGCGAGTGTGAACGATACGCTGATCGGGATCAGTGATGTTGTCGTGTCCGGCAGCAACGACACGCTGATAGGATCGAGCAACGATGTGCTCGAAGTGATCGCCGGCAGCGGCAACACGCTGACCGCGAGCGGTAGCGGAAGTACTCTGAAGTCGGATGCCGGCGCGAATACCCTGGTTGGGTCCGCCAACGGCAACACGCTTCAGGCCGGCAGTGCTGCTGCGGTGGCCACGTATACCGGCAATGGACTGACGGTAAACCTCGCGACCGGCAAGGCCTCTGCCAACGGCGCAAGCGTCAGCGATACGCTGATCGGCGTCAGAGACGTCGTGGTGTCCGGCAGCAACGACACGCTGGTGGGATCGAGCAGCGACACTCTGGAGGTGACGGGCGGCAGCGGTAATACGCTGACCGCAAGCGACAGCGGCAATACACTGAAGTCGGATGCCGGCGCCAATACTCTGATTGGGTCCGGAAACGGCAACACGCTCCAAGCCGTCAGTGGTGCTGCGGTGGCCACGTATAGCGGCAATGGACTGACGGTGAACCTTGCGACCGGAAAAGCCTCTGTCAATGGCGGGAGTGCGAGCGACACGCTGATCGGGATCAGCGATGTCGTAGCGTCCGGTAACAATGACACCCTGGTGGCGGCAAGCAACGATATTCTGGAGTTGACAGGCGGTAGCGGCAACATGCTGACGGCGAGCGGCAGCAATAACACGTTGATCAGCTTCAGCTACGATACACTGCTGACGACCGGCAACAATAATTTGTTGGTTGGCGGCAGTGGACCGGACTGGATAATCGCGAGCGGTAGTGGAAATACGTTGCTAGGTGGCAGCAGCGCGACGACGCTTGCGAGTAACGCAGGCGGCAACACGCTTGAGAACGGCAGCGGGACTACGGTCGCTTCGTACGCGGGTAATGGGCTGACTGTGAATTTGGCGACAGAAGTGGCCTCGGTGAATGGCTCGAGCGTTACCGACATACTGATCGGGATTACAGATGTGGTGGCATCCGGCAATAATGATACGCTCATCGCGGGCTCGGGCAGTGATACAATTGGGGCCGCCGGCAGTGATGACACGTTGATCGGCAGCAACAGCAATAATTGGACGACACTTGTAAGCAACGCGGACGGCAATACGCTGGAGGCCGGAACTGGCGCCGGAGCCCTAAGTGCGATTGCAACCTATAAGGCCAATGGGCTGACTGTGAACCTGGCGACCGGAACGGCCTCGGTGAATGGGGCGAGCGCGAGCGACACTCTCATTGGGATCACCCGTGCCACGGTCTTTGGCAACAACAATACGCTTATTGGTGGTTCGGGCACCAATGACTTCATCACGGTTTATGGAGACAACAATACGTTTATTGGTGGTTCGGGCACCAATGGTGTTGGCGTTTACGGAAGCAGTAACACGCTGATCGGGGGCAGCGGGTGGAGCCGGCTTTTTGACCAGGTGAATGGCAACACGCTGGAGGCGGGGGCAGGCACCACGGTCGCAACGTATACCGTCAACGGGCTGACGGTGAACCTTGCGACCGGGAGGGCGATGTTAAACGGTTCGAGTGTGAGCGACACGCTGATCGGAATCACCGCTGCCGAGGTATCAGGTACCAACGCCACATTGATCGGGGGAGCGGGTAATGACACGCTCACAGCTGACTCCGGCGGGGAGGTGTTGATCGGTGGCAGTGGGCTGACGACGTTGGTGGGAAGTGCGCTCGGTGCCACCCTTGAGGCAGGGAGTGGATATGCAGTGGCATCGTACGGGGTCATCGACGCAACGGTGAACCTGACGACGGACAAAGCGACCTTGAACTATGGCTCAAGCCCAGCCGACACGTTGATCGGCATCGATAGTGTTGTGGCGTGGGGCTACGGCGAGACGCTGATCGGTGGCATTGGTACAACGACGCTTGCAAGTAACGCGCATGGCAACACGTTGGAATCCGGAACGGGAAAGACGGTTGCCTCGTATAGCGGCAACGGACTGACGGTGAACCTTGCGACCGGCAAGGCCTCGGTCAACGGCTCCAATGTAAGCGATACCCTGATCGGCATTTCCAACGCGATCGTATCGGGCAACAACGACACGTTGATCGGCGGAGCGGGAGCAGGGACTCTCATCGCCACGGGTACTGGCGATACGCTGATCGGCGCGAGCGGTGGCGGCGAAGTGCTTCAGGGCGGGCCCGGCAATGACATCCTGTCCGCCGGCGGCGGCGCCAATACCTTGTTCGGTGGCGCCGGAGACGACATCCTGATCATGACGGGGGGGGCCGATACGCTATCCGGCGGTTCCGGCAATGACACATTCGAGGTGCTTTCAGCCGCAGCAGCCGCGGGGCTGAACCAGCCGCAAAACCTGATCGAGGATTTTGAGGTCGGCAATCCCGCCGAAAAGATCGATCTGACGCGCCTGAGCACGATCACGTCGTTTGCCGACCTGAACTTTGCGACAGTGAGCTTCGGTGGCCAGTCCTACCTTCAGGTCAACCTCGGGGCCAATCAGTGGCTCACGCTGGCCGGTGTCAGCGCAAGTCAATTGAGCGCCGCGAATTTCCTGTTCCATCCGGTGCAGGCACCTTCAGTATCCGTGCAAACTGCATCGGGGGCGGCTGGCAGTCCGATTGCCTTGTCGATCGCGTCTGCCTTGACGGATGTCGGCACCTCGGAAACCTTGTCGATCAGCATCGCGGGAATTCCGTCCGGCGGCGGGTTGTCTGCGGGGACGCGAAATTCCGATGGCAGCTGGACACTGACATCCGCTCAACTGATCAATCTCGCGCTGACAGTACCGGCCGGCAGCTTTGCCGGGACGGCCGATCTCACCGTGACGGCAACCGCAGCCGCACGGGGCGGGGCCAGCGAGGCGTCGAGTTCGGTGACGTTGCCTGTCGTCATCGGGGGTGTTGCAACAGCGCCGACGTTGAGTGTGCAGAACGCGTCCGGCAATGCGGGCGCGGCAATCGCGCTTGCGATCGACTCGGCGTTGACGGCGACCGACGGGACGGAAAGTCTTGCGGTCAGGATCAGTGGTATGCCATCCGGCGCGACGCTGTCGGCGGGGACGCACAATGCGGACGGCAGCTGGACGCTGACGGCGGAGCAGCTCTCTGGTCTCACGCTGTCGACCCCGGCGGGGAGCTTTGCCGGTACGGCGAACCTTGCAGTGACATCGACTGCCACCGAGACCGACGGTTCGACGGCGTCGACCTCGGCTACGCTGCCGGTTACGATTGCTGGCGTAGCGACCGCGCCGACGTTGTTTGGCTCTTACGGACTTTATTATACCAACAATAGTTATGGAGAGAATTTCAATACCCCAGCCCTGGCCGGCTTTGCCGGTGAGCCCACTCCCGTCTTCATCATTTCGGCCCTGACGGCGACCGATGGAACGGAAAGCCTGTCGATCACGGTCACGGGGCTGACTTCGGGCGCGACGCTGTCGGCCGGAACGCAGAACCCGGATGGCAGCTGGACGCTGACGCCGGCTCAGTTGAACAACCTGACCATGATGACGCCGGCCGGGTTCACCGGGACCGAGCATTTGACGGTGACGTCGACAGCGACTGAGACGGATAGATCGACCGCATCAGCCTCCGTGAGTTTGGCACCGACCATTTATGGCCCTGCCACGGCGCCGACCTTGAGTGTGCAGAATGCGTCTGGCAATGCCGGATCAACGATCGCTCTTTCCATCAGCTCTGCGCTGACGGAAGCGGGCGATAGTTTGTCGATCAGGATTACGGGTCTTCCGGCGGGATCGGCCTTGTCGGCGGGAACGCAGAATGCGGATGGAAGCTGGACACTGACGCCGGCTCAACTCACAGGCCTCACCCTGACCGCACCGCCGGCCGGCAGCTTTGCAGGCACGGTCGGGCTTACGGTGACCGCGACCGAAACCAAGCAAGTTCTCCTGGGAGGAGGAACGAAGACCCAAGCCTATTATATCCGGGACAATGCATCGAGTTCGACCGGCCTCGACGTTGCGATTGCCGGCGTGGCGACGGCGCCGACACTGATGGCGAATTACGGATCCTATTTTGAGGTCATGGGTGGGACGACCACACCTACCCAAAACAATTACTCGGTTCCCATACTGGCCGGCTTCGCCGGAGAAGCCGCTCCCCTGTTTGTTAAGACGGCGCTGACCGCGACGGATGGAACGGAAACCCTCTCAATTACGCTCAGTGGGTTGCCTTCGGGCGCGACACTGTCGGCCGGGACCCAGAATGCGGACGGCAGCTGGACGCTGACGCCGGCCCAGTTGAGCAACCTGACCATGATGACGCCGGCCGGATTCACCGGGACGGAGCATCTGACGGTGACATCGACCGCAATGGAAACGGATGGTTCGACGGCATCGACCAGCGTTAACTTGTCGCCGACGATTTATAGCGCTGTCACGGCGCCGACCTTGAGTGTGCAGAATGCGTCCGGCAGTGCCGGATCCGCGATCGCCCTTTCGATCAGCTCTGCGCTGACGGAAGCCGGCGATAGCTTGTCGATCAGGATTACGGGCCTGCCAGCGGGATCAGCCTTGTCGGCAGGAATGCAGAATGCGGACGGCAGCTGGACACTCACGCCGGCTCAACTCACAGGCCTCACTTTGACCGCGCCGCCGGCCGGCAGCTTTGCGGGCACGGTCGGGCTCACCGTCACCGCGACCGAAACCAAGCAAGTGACCTTGGTCGCAGGAGGAGGAAGCAAGGGGAGCACAGGCTATTATATCTCAGATAATGCTTCGAGTTCGACCGGACTGAGTGTCGCGATTGCCGGCGTGGCGACGGCGCCGACGCTGTCTGCGCACTACGGCAACGATGTCTACGTGAATGGAAGCAATCTGCATGATACATCGGGCTATTACGGCGCGTTTGCTGGGGAGCCGAATCGTCTTGCTATCGCGTCGGCGCTGACGGCGACGGACGGAACGGAAAGTCTGTCGATCACGGTCAGTGGACTGCCATCGGGTTCGACGCTGTCGGCAGGAACTCAGAATGCGGACGGCAGCTGGACGCTGACGCCGGCTCAGTTGAGTAACCTGACCCTCACAGCGCCGGCAGGCTTTACGGGTGCAGAAAATCTGATCGTGACGTCGACTGCGACCGAGACGGATGGGTCGACGGCATCGACCTCTGTGAATTTGCCCTCGACGACGATTTACGCCCCAGCAACGCCGGCCTTGGTCGTGCAGAATGCCTCCGGCGCCGCTGGATCTGCGATCGCACTCTCGATCAGTGCCGCGCCATCGCAAGCTGGCGATAGCCTGTCGGTCAGGATTGCAGGTTTGCCTGCGGAATCGTCGCTATCAGCGGGAGCGCGGAATGTTGATGGAAGCTGGACCCTCACGCCGGCTCAACTCGCGGGCCTCACGCTGACCGCACCGCCAGCCGGCAGCTTTGCAGGTACGGCCGGGCTTACCGTGACCGCGACTGAAACCAGGCAAGTGCTCGTGGGAGGGGGAGGAAGCAAGGGCGGTTCAGGCTACTATATCATGGACACCGCTTCGAGTTCGACGGGGCTTGGTGTTGCGATTGCTGGCGTGGCCACGGCGCCGACATTGAGCGTCCAGAGCGCATCGGGCTACGCGGGCGACAATATCCCCCTAAGCATTTCGTCAGCCCTGACGGCACCGGATGGAACCGAGAGCCTCTCGATCACAATCGGCGGTCTTCCGGCGGGCACGACTCTGTCGGCTGGGACGCGTAATGCTGATGGGACTTGGACGCTGGCGGCAGCTCAGTTGCAAGATCTTAGCTTGTCCGTACCGGCCGGTAGTTATGCCGGCTATTCGAACCTCACCATAACATCGACTGCTACGGAGACAGATGGTTCGACCGCGACGAACTCGGCTGCGTTGTCAACGTGGATCTATGACCAGGCGATCGCGCCGACGCTAAACGTGCAGTCGGCGATCGGCGACGCGGGAAGCGCGATTCCGTTGTCTATAACGTCCGCGCTGGTCGCGACAGATGGGGCCGAGGAGCTTGTCCTAAGCATCACCGGTCTGCCGCCGGGAGCAACTCTCTCGGCGGGCACGTTGAATCCGGATGGCAGTTGGACGCTGACACCGTCGCAGCTGGCCGGACTGAAATTGAATGCGCCGCCGGCGGGAAGTTTTGACGGAACTGCCAACATGACTGTGACAGCAACAGCATTGTCGCACCTGTTGCCGCCTGGGAAGCAAGGATGGGGACAGGTCACCAGCTCGGCTTCGACCTCAACTGGCCTCGCCGCAACTGTTGTTGGTGCAACATGGCCGACCCTGGACGTGCATAGTCCTTCAAGCAGTGCCGGAGGATCGATTGCACTCTCGATCAGTTCGGCGCTGACGTACGATCAGTCCCAGAATCTCTCTATCAACATCACAGGTGTTCCATCAGGCGCGACACTATCCGCTGGAGTGCTCAATGCGGATGGCAGCTGGACGCTTGGTCCGGCTCAGTTGAGCAACCTTACCTTAACGCCGCCGGCAGGTGGCCTTGGCAGCGCTCCGACCTTGACGATAACATCGACAGCGACCGCGAGCGACGGCTCAACGGCCTCTACGTCGACCTCTTTGACACTTGAGGCCAACAACAACGCTCTCTCCACGTCGAGTCACGGTGTCATCCTGTATGCGGGCTCGGGCAGCGATTCGTTGTCTGCGAGCGGAGCCAACGACACCTTGATTGCAGGCAGCGGTGCGGCAACGCTCTCGGCGAGTGGTTCGCTGGATCTGCTGGTTGGCGACGGCGGTGGTGATACTTTGATTGGTGTCGCGAGCACGACGGCAAATTACACATCCAACAACGTATCAATCGACCTCTCCGCCGGAACGGCAAAGGTCAATGGCTCAACCCTCAGTGATACTCTGATCGGGATTACGACTGTTTCTGTCTCCGGCGCCAACGATGTGGTCGCGGGTGACGGTGGCACGGATACATTGTCGGCGAGCGGCAGCGGTGATGCGTTGTTTAGTGGCAGCGGACTAAGCGTCTTGATCGCCAATGGTGATAACGACTCGCTCACCGCTGGCAGTGGTACGGATACCTTAACGGCGTACGGTGCTGAAGATACACTGACGGGCGGTGGTGGCTCCGATACACTGAATGCGTACGGTATGCGCGATCTGCTGATCGGGGGCTCAGGGACCAGCATTCTCATCGCTTCCGGCATGAATGAGACGCTTGCTGCCGGTAGTGGTGCGACCACGCTGGAAGCGAAGAGCAATTACGATACTCTGGTCGGCGGCAACGGATCGTTTATGTGGGCCAGCGGTCTTTGGGATACGCTGAGCGCCGGGAGCGGGAGCAGTGATCTCTACGCATACGGTGACGATGAGGTGCTGAATGGCGGTAGTGGAAGCAATTTGCTTCAAGCAATGCGCAACGCCGATACGCTGACGGGAGGCAGCGGAGCCAATTCGATTTGGGTTTTTGGCAGCGGCGACATAGCGGTTGGAGGCTCAGGCTCCAACACCTTGAACGAGCAAGGTGCTAATAACACTGTTTCGGGGGGCAGCGGGGCGAATAATGTCTATATCGGAGGGACCGCCAACACATTCATCGCCGGAGTCGGAAGCAATATCGTGACGGATGGCGGAACGGGAGATGTTATCGAATATAATGCAGGTTCGGGATCGACAGCGATCACCAACGGTCGATCGACCAACACCTCCGCCTCCAATGAGCTCGACTTCGGGCCAGGTATTTCCGACAACCAATTGTGGTTCCAGCAAACCGGGAATGATCTCCGAATTGATCTCATGGGGACCGCCAATGCGATCACCGTGGATGGCTGGTTCTCCAGCCCTGGAAATCAGCTCCAGGACATCACCGCCGGTGGTCTGAAGCTCGACAATCAGGTGTCCCAACTCGTTCAGGCGATGGCGACCTATTCAGGAGGCAACCCCGGCTTTGATCCGACAACCGCGACACAGGTTCCGACCGATTCGGGAGTGCAGGCGGCTATCGCCAACTCTTGGCATGCGTAGACTGGGCGCGCCGAACCAATGATGGATGGGTTCACCGATGCCCGGCACGAGCAGGGAAGTTCTCATCCGTCCCTCGACGCCTTTCGGCGCGCGTCCGCGTTGCACGATGCCAGCCGCTTTGGCGAAGCGGAAGCGGTGTTGCGCAGCGCTCTTGCCGAGGATCCCGCGAACGCGAACCTCTTGAATGCACGTGGCGTGATGTTCGCCGCGATGGGGCGGCATCTCGACGCGCTTTGGTGCTATCGCGATGCCGTCGCTCACAATCCGGACGATCCCGGCGTGTGGACCAATCTCGGCAACACGCTGACCCATCTCAAGCACCTGAAAAGCGCGGTCCATTGTCATCAGCGCGCGCTTGGGCTGGCCAGGCCCGGAGGTGAGGCTCTGCTCTATCAGAACCTCGGGGTTTCGCTGGCCGAGGCGGGAATGCATGGCGATGCCGTGGTCGCGTTTACGCGCGCGCTCGAGATCGATCCGGCGCGGAATGCGGCCAGATGGGATCGGGCACGCAGCTACCTGTATCTCGGCAACTACCATCAGGGATTTGCGGACTACGAGATCCGCCAGTTTACGGGCCAGCTTCCCCCCAAGCAGCTCTCGGGCGAGCTCTGGAGGGGGCAGCCTTATGCCGGCAAACGGCTGCTGCTTCTTGTCGAGCAGGGGTTCGGCGATACGATTTGGGCGGCGCGTTATCTCGCCAGGGTGAAGGCGTTGGGCGGGGAGCTCATCGTCGAGTGTCAAAAGGAGCTCATCCCCCTGATCGAGACGCTGGGCGTCGCCGACATGTTGATCCCGCGGGATGCGCCGCTGCCGCCGGCCGATTTCTATTGTTACCTGTGCAGCCTGCCAGGGCTGTTCACGTCCGATCTTGCCTCCATCCCGACATCGCCGTTCC
>JBGMOD010000243.1:0-3792 GCA_041424235.1 Hyphomicrobiales bacterium | reverse complement strand
GAGGGGGCGCGTCTCGCGATCGGTGGCGAAGCGGGCCGAGCCGTGGGTGTCGTTTCCGTCAGGGCCGCCATATTTGAGGATCAGCGGTTGGAACAGCGCGCGCAGCGTGACGAGGAAGATGACCAGGCCCGTCAGCATCATTACGATCTGGTAGATATTGGAATCGCGGGGCAGGCCGAGGAGCTTGCCGAGGATGAGCGGCACCCCAAGCCCCAGCACCAGGGCGGTGATGAGGAACAGGACCACGACGCCGAACAGGTGGCGGATGAGGGCGACCGGGCTGGTGACGAGGGCCGTGACTGCCCATATCGGCTGCGCGCGCGCCATACGGGCGAGGTTGCGGATCGCGCGGCCGAACTGGCGGAACCATTCCATCATCAGGATTCCCTCCCATTGTCGTTTTCGAGATGTTCGGCGCAGATCGCGGCGGCGATCGTGTGAAGTTGCTTCACGCGGTCAACGAGCCAGGCCAGTTCGTCGGCGGTGATTTCATAGGCATGGGAATAGCGGGCCTCGACATAGGCGCGCTGCAATTGCGCGAAGTGGCGGCGGGCGGCGCGGGTATCGCGCGGCCAGGCTTCGATCAGCCGGGGATCGAGATTTTCGGCGAGCGAGCGCAGGATGCCGAGGCGGTGCGATTTGGGCGCGTAGAGCGTCAGGACGAGCAGCACGGCGTTATAGGCCCGCTCGAGGGCCTGGTGGAGCATGAACGCGGCATCGCGCGGCACTCCATCGGCAATGCTGTCCTGGGCGAGCTTGAGCGCATGCGCGGCGAGCGGGAACCAGTGGTCGCGATGGCGCAGGGCTTCGGCGTGGCGTTCCTGCGCGTCGAGCTGGCGCGGCACGGCGAGGGCTTGGCCTGGCGCTTCGTAGAGGGCGATTCCGTCGCGGGCTATGTCGGCGAAGAAGGTACGGCCGCGCGCGAGCTGGTCGTTCACGTCCATCAGCGAATGAACGATGAAATTGACGGGGGTGGCGAGGTGCCTGGTAACGGTCGGCTCGCGCACCAGATGATCGTCGGCGACCGCCCTCCATGTTTGCAGATCGGTGAAGGTGTCGGAGTTGACGACGACGAGCAGGTCATAGTCGGAGATATAGCCGCTGGCGCGATCCTCGACCCAATCGCCGCGCGCATAGGAGCCGAACAGGATCAGCTTGAGGATGCGGCCGCCCTTGCGCTTGTCGGAGAGCTTGGTTTTGACGGCATCCTCGAACTCATCGAACAGGACGCGGGCGACCCGTTCCAGCTCGCGGCGCTTGGCGGCAGGAAGATGATCGAGGCCGGCGCGCATGGTCAGGGCACCGAGATATGGGTTATGCCCGGAGCGTCGGCGATTTCGTCCACGAGGCTATCGACGGTTTCCATGCGGTGGCTGGGCCAGTCGCGGGACACATCGACATAGCCGGCATCGGTCTGGACGTTGATGGTCGCGGTGGCGGGCAGCATGTCGAGCAAGGCCGCGAGCTTGTCCTGAATGTCGGGGGTGATATGGTCGATTCCAGGTCCAACCATCAGGAGCTGCCAGGAGAGGCGCGAGGTGTCAGTCATGGGCATTTCCTTCCGCGTTGTCCTGTCCCTGCGCATCGGCATCGAAGGCACGTTTGCCGCGCCGCTTCCAGAGCGCGAGCGCGTTGCCCTCTTCGCGCGCCCTGGCGACAAGATCGAGCATCGCGCCGTAGAGGGTGGCGCGATCGTCGTCGGTCAGATCGACGAGCCCGGCTTTGTGGACGAGGCCGCCAAGTTCGATCAGGTGCCGGGTTCGTTCACGCCGGGCCACAACCCACTCCCTGGTATCGGTGCGCCGTTGTCCGGACTCAGCCCTGCGGATTGCCTGCGCCAGCTTCGCTCGCGCCGCCAGTGTCCGCTGCAGGGCCGCGCCCACCTTTGCGCCCGCGCCGCTGAAAGAAGGCAGCGCCTTTCGTGCGCCACGCCTCCTTGGTGTCTGCATTGGCGGCCAGAGCTTCGATAAGCGCGCCGGCAAGGATGTTGAGATCGAGCGCATCGGCGCCGGTCGCGGTGACCAGTTCGCCGAGCTGCTGAACCTTGCGGGCTTTGAGCGCAGTTACCTTGTCGCCGAGCGCTTTCAATTCCGCATCGTAATCCCGCACCTTGCGCATCTTACTCTCCTCAGCCCTGATCCATCGGCGCATCGTAGCACGAACTAACGTGCAGAAAACAGCAGATCATATTCCAGGCAAGCAGTCAGTCACGCGAACGGCAGAGAGTGTGAGTGCGCGCTTATACGTCGTTGCCGACATATGCTCAAAAAGGTAGGTTATAGGCTATCATGGCGATCTACCATTTCTCGGCCAAGGTGATTAGTCGCAGCAGCGGATCAAGCTCGGTTGCAAGCGCGGCCTATCGTTCCGCGTCCGAGCTACACGATCAGCGGCTTGGGCGCGACCATGACTTCTCGAACAAGGCCGGCGTCGTCCATTCCGAAGTGATGCTACCGGAAGGCGCACCGGAGCGGCTTCGCGACCGCGAAACCCTGTGGAACGAGGTCGAGGCCCGCGAGGTTCGCAAGGACGCGCAACTGGCGCGGGAGGTGGAGTTTTCCATCCCGCGCGAGATGAGCCAGGTGCAGGGCGTTGCGCTCGCTCGCGATTTCGTCGAAAAGCAGTTTGTCGAGCGCGGCATGGTTGCGGACCTCAACGTGCATTGGGACAAGGGCAAGGACGGGGAGCCCAAGCCGCACGCGCATGTCATGCTGTCGATGCGCGAGGTAGGGCCGGAGGGCTTCGGTCAGAAGGTGCGCGAGTGGAACTCGACGCAGCTCTTGCAGGGGTGGCGCGAGGCGTGGGCCGATCATGTCAACGAGCGCCTGGCCGAGCTGGATATTGACGCCCGGATAGATCACCGGACCTTGCAGGCGCAGGGCATCGAGCTGGAGCCGCAGCACAAGATCGGGCCGGCGGCGATGCGGCGCGAAGGCGAGGGGCTTGAGGGCGAGCGCATCGAGGACCACACGCGGATCGCGCGCGAGAATGGCGAGAAGATCATCGCCAATCCTGCCATTGCGCTCGATGCGATCACGCGGGGACAGGCGACATTCACGCTGCGCGATCTGGCGCAGTTTGCGTTCCGTCACAGCGACGGCAAGGACCAGTTCGATGCGGTGATGGGGGCAGTGCGTTCCAGCCCGGAGCTGGTGGCGCTGGGACGGGACGGGAAGGGGGAGGACCGCTTTACCTCGCGCGACATGATCGACACCGAGCAGCGGTTGGAACGCTCCGGCGATCGGCTTGCCGATCGGAGCGGGCATGGTCTCCCGGCGATGGAGCAGTCCTTGCGGGCCACCGCCGGGAGTGAGGGCCTGAAGCTGGGGAGCCAGCAACAAGCCGCATTAATCCATATAATAGGCACGCAGGATATTGCCATCGTGGTCGGCTATGCCGGCACCGGTAAATCGACCATGCTGGGGGTTGCGCGCGAAGAATGGGAGCGGGCGGGCTATCAGGTGCGCGGCGCGGCCCTGTCAGGGATCGCAGCCGAGGGGCTTGAGGGCGGTTCGGGCATCGCCTCGCGCACGATCGC
The DNA here is from genome assembly GCA_041424235.1 of Hyphomicrobiales bacterium. Lineage (GTDB taxonomy): Bacteria > Pseudomonadota > Alphaproteobacteria > Rhizobiales > Xanthobacteraceae > Bradyrhizobium_A. The sequence continues at coordinate 254 of JBGMOD010000243.1, read as the reverse complement.
CAGCATGGAATATCAGTGGGAGCAGGGCCGCGAGCAGCTCAGTGCCCGCGACGTGCTGGTGATCGACGAGGCCGGCATGATCGGCACGCGCCAGATGGAGCGGGTGCTGTCGGAAGCCGAGCGGGCAGGGGCGAAGGTCGTTCTTGTCGGTGACGCCGAGCAGTTGCAGGCGATCGAGGCCGGTGCGGCGTTCCGCGCGCTTGCCGAGCGCCACGGCGCGGCCGAGATCAACGAGGTTCGCCGGCAGCATGAGG
>JBGMOD010000242.1:0-3813 GCA_041424235.1 Hyphomicrobiales bacterium | reverse complement strand
ACCGCCGACCCTCTCGGTGTAAACGAGATGCTCTAACCAGCTGAGCTAACCGCCCCTGCGCCGTGTTTAACCCTGCCGGGGAGCCGAACGCAAGCCGTTCGCGCCGGCGATATCCAGCCGGATCCGGCCGGAAACCATGTTCCGCAACCATGTTCTGCGATCCGGCGGCGGCTACGGGGAAACCCCGATATCGACGGTCGCCGCGCCGAATATAGTCAACGACATCTGAAGGATTTCTCACAAATACAAACAGGGGCGCGCGCGATGTCGGTGGTGTCGTATGATCGGCAGACCATTAATTCCCCCAATCCGCTGGCGCGTTACGCGCACCGCAGCCGGGTCGCGAGATCGGTGGCGCTCGCGGACAAGGACCTGCCGCAGAGCGGCGTAGTGGTGGATTTCGGCGCCGGCACCGGGCTGTTCCTGAGCACGTTGGGCGACAAGCGCGCGGATGCGACGCTTTACGCTATCGAGCCCTATATGCCCGCGGCGAGCGATCCGCGCATTCATTACATCCCGGACTTCGACAAGCTGACGGTGAGCCCGGACCTCATCACCGCCTTCGAGACCTGCGAACATCTGAGCGACGCTGATGCGGTGCGCTTCCTGTCGAATGCCCGCGATGCGCTCAAGCCGGCCGGCAAGCTCATCGTTTCGGTCCCGATCATGATCGGCGGTGCGCTGTTGATGAAGGAGTTGAACCGCTCCATCCTGTTCCGACGCAAATCCGACTATTCGGCCTCGGAGCTGGCTGCCGGCGTGATGGGCCGTTCGGTCGCGCGTCCTGAGGACCGCAATCCGACCCATAAGGGCTTCGATTTCCGCTGGCTGCGCGGACTGATCCGCGAGCGCTTTGTCATCGAGACGGAAATCCTGTCGCCGCTGCCGCTGCCATGGTGGGCGAACTCGCAGGTGTTCTTCATCTGCCGCAAGGCCTGATGCAGGCCACCGATTGGGGGGAGGAGCCGGCCAGCCATTCGTGATACCCTCTCGGTTGGTCTCTCGCGGTTGGCAAGAATCTCCCGATGCTGCAGCTCGATCATCTGACCGTTCTCGCGCCGACACTGTCGGAGGGCGTTGCGCATGTGCGCGCCTGCCTTGGCGTCGACATGCCGACCGGCGGGGCTCACCCTGAGATGGGCACGCACAACCGCCTGCTGCGGCTGGGCGACGATGTCTTCCTCGAGGTGATCGCCATCGATCCCGATGCACACCCGCCAGGCCGGCCGCGCTGGTTCGGGCTGGATGATATCAGCGAGATTCGTTCGGCCTGGGACAGCGGGCAACGTCTGCGCGGCTGGGTGGCGCGAACCGATGACCTGGCGGCCGTGGAGGCCCACTATGGCCGCTTCCTGGGCCAGCGGACACAGGTGTCGCGGGGCGACCGTTCCTGGCACTTCCTGGTCCCGCCGGATGGATCACGTCCCGGCGCAGGTGTCGCGCCATCGGTGATGGATTGGGGTGCGCGCGGCACGCCGGCGCCGACCATGCCGGATCTCGGCGTGAGGCTGACGTCATTTGCCGTCGAACATCCGGATCCGGCCCGGGTCGCCGAGCTCTATCGTTATCTCGGTGTGGCCCGCGCACCGACGGTGTGTCAGGGCGAGGAGTTGCGCTATCGCGCCGTGCTTGCCACGCCGGCTGGTCCCAAGGAACTGACCTGACGCACTCAGCACTGCGTAGTCCGGGCGAGCCAACAGGCCCGCGCGAAGGCGCGGCCCGCAGGCTCCGCGACCCCGGGGATCAAGCGAACCGCCTAGGCTTTCTCCTCCCAGATCATCGCCAGGTGCACGATGGTCTGCACGGCCTTTTCCATGTCCTGGACGCTGACCCATTCCAGCCGCGAATGGAAGGCGTGCTCGCCGGCGAAGATGTTCGGGCAGGGCAGTCCCATGAACGAGAGGCGCGAGCCGTCGGTGCCGCCGCGAATGCTGGCCCGCACCGGTGTCAGGCCGGCGCGCCCGATCGCCTCCATGGCGTTGGCGGTGATCTCCGGATGGCGGTCGAGCACTTCCTTCATGTTGCGGTATTGTTGTTTGATCTCCAGGCGATAGGACGATCTTGGAAAGTCCCGCATGACCTCCTTCACGATCGACTCGAGCAGCTCCTCCTTCTGCTTGAGGCCGGCTTCGGTGAAGTCGCGGACGATCAGGCTCAGTTGCGCGCTGTCCAGCCCGCCTTCGAGCCGGGTGATGTGCAGGAAGCCTTCGCGGTCCTCGGTGGTTTCCGGCGAGCAGGTGTCCTTCGGCAGCCGTTCGACAATGCCGGCGGCGATCTTGATCGCGTGCTCCATCCGGCCCTTGGCGAAGCCGGGGTGGGCGCTGACGCCCTGGATGGTGATGACGGCCGCATCCGCCGAGAAGGTCTCGTCCTCCAGGTGGCCGGCGCTCTCGCCGTCGATGGTGTAGGCGAAATCCGCTGCCAGCTTTTTCAGGTCCACCTTGTCGACGCCGCGGCCGATTTCCTCGTCCGGCGTGAACAGGATCTTGATGGTGCCGTGCAGGATCTGCGGATGCTCGATCAGGAAACGCGCCGCGTCCATGATCTCGGCGACGCCGGCCTTGTTGTCGGCGCCCAGCAGCGTGGTGCCGTCGGTGGTGATGATGTCGTTGCCGATCTGGTTGCGCAGCTCCGGATGTTCGTCGACACGGATGATCTGGGACGGATCCGCCGGCAGCACGATGTCGCCGCCTTGATAGTCCGCCACGATCTGAGGCTTGACCTCTTTGCCGGTGCAGTCGGGCGAGGTGTCCATGTGCGAGCAGAAGCAGATCACGGGGACCGTCTTCGACGTGGTCGCGGCGATGGTGCCGTAGACGTAGCCGTGTTCGTCGAGGTGGGCGTCGCGAACGCCCATGTCCTTGAGCTCCTGGGCCAGCAAGCGGCCCAGGTTCTTCTGCTTCTCGGTGGAGGGGCAGGTCGGCGAGTCCGGGTTGGACTGGGTATCGATGGTGACGTAGCGCAGGAAGCGCTCGGTCACCGTGTAGGTAAAGGGCAGGGGAAGGGTCACTGTGAAAGCCGCCGCAGCGATCACAGGGAAATCATTCCAGGGCAGTCGCTGCGCTTTGCCCCAAAGCGATCTTAGAGCGTTTTGACGTGCTGTGGATACCGCTCCGCGTCAAGAAACCGTGCCCAAAACGCCGAAGCCTCCGTCCGACTCGGTCGGAACGGAGGCTTCAAGCGGAAAACGAGCCTGATATCAGACGGCTTCCTTGAGTTCCTTGGCCGCACGGAAGGCAACCTTCTTGCTGGCCTTGATATGGATCTGTTCGCCGGTAGCGGGGTTGCGGCCCATGCGGGCGGCGCGCTTGCGGACCTGGAGGATGCCCAGGCCGACGATGCGGATGCGCTCGCCTTTCTTCAGGTGCTTGGTGACGCGGGTGACCAGATCGCCGAGAATCGCCTCGGTCTGCTTCTTGGACAGCTCATGGTCTTCGGCCAGTCCGGCGGCCAAATGCTTGAGTGTGACGGTGGCTGGGGTCGCTGCTTTCTTCGCCATGTTTGGCCCTCCTCGGTTTGTGGCTTGTCGGAAATAACGGCAAATCAGGGCTTAAATGATTCGGACGTGCCCTGACTATGCTGTAACCCCTTCAAACAGGGCATTTTTTACATCGCGCCGCCGAAAACCCCTTGCAGGATAGGGTAAAACGCAACGCGTCGGATTTGCGACACTTTCGCAAGAGTTCGCCTTGACTTGCGCCGGATGCCCCTTTAAGTCCCACATCCATCGCGGAGGCGTTGATCGCCGTCCATGCGGGAGTAGCTCAGTTGGTTAGAGCGCCGGCCTGTCACGCCGGAGGTCGCGGGTTCGAG
>JBGMOD010000241.1:0-34849 GCA_041424235.1 Hyphomicrobiales bacterium | reverse complement strand
GGATCGCTGAGGAATAGCGTGACCGACACGTCGCTGCGAACCATCGGCTCGCCCATGAAGGCGGAGTCGACGTGGAAGCCGTAGTTCATTCCCACGCCATAACGACTCAAGCGCGGCCGCTGCATCGCCGCCGGCATGGCAAAACCGCGCAGGCCGTCGCACCTGAGCAGCGCGTCGGTCAAAATCCGCTCCGCCTCGGTGGCGGCTTCGCCGCCGGGACGCATCTGTTCATTGTACTTGGCCTCGCGCGCAAGGCCGGTCGCACTGCCGCGGCCGTCCTCGAACAACGCAGCCCCGGCGAGCGCGCGCAGCCGCGTGAGTTCGTCCGCCGAGAGCACATTGTCGATCGTCGTGAACATGTCGGTCCTCCGGCGATGGCAGCCACTCGCAATCGCGCTGATCCAGCCTGAGCTGGATCAGCTTGTGTGGGAGCCCGTTCCCATCGTGTCATCGTTCATGACCGCAAGAGTTACGGTGCAATTGCTGCCCTCGCCCCGCAGGCCGGCGGCTCATCTGGCTGTGGTCCGGCCAGCAGGATCCGTCGTATCGCGATCGAAGATGTCAGGCAGTCGCGGCGGCGGTGCCCGTCGTGCTCGAGCTGGATGAACTGGATGACGTGGTGCTCCCGCCGGTGGTGCCGCCGTTCATGACCGTAAAGCCCACGCCGCACGCGCTCGCCTTGCCCTGCGAGCCGCTGCCTTGCACAGTGAAGTTGGCTGTCTGGGTCAAGTCAGAGCCGGAGCCAGTGCAGTTGCTGGCGTGGCTGGGAAGTGCGCTGGGCTGGCCGGAGTAACTGACGGTCAGCACCTGAGGCGTGCCGGGAGAAGTTCCGTTGGGCGCATACATGCACTGGATGCTTAGCGTGCCCTTGGCCCAGCCGCCCGATCCCTCCGATGACGCCGCCGTGAAGGTATAGCTGCCGTTGTTGTTGATGGTGATCGGGACGCTCGGCGGAGAATTTCCGTTCTTATCAGTGAGCGTCCCTCCGCTGCCGTCGGACGCCGGTCCAGCCGAGGTGATCGTGATCGAAGCCGCGCTCCCATCCGCATAGGTGACATTGGAATTGGTCACCGTGATCTGCATGCCGTCACACGCACTTGTCGCCATAGTCGTCTCTCCCTTTTGTCAATGGCCTCGCGACGATGAGCGTCGTTCGGTCCCTTCGCTACAGAAACAGCAATCCGATAAATCCGATCAGGAGGTCGGAGAATGAAAAGCTACCGCCGGCGGCCGCCGCGGTGTCGACGCCGACCTCGACTCCGGCGGCCACATCGACGCCGGCTTCGACCGTATCGCTGACGGCACTGGCGGCAACATCTTCGGCGGCGGAGTCGCCCGCGCCCTCGCCTGTGAAATCGATCTTGGAGCTCTTGTCCATGCTGCAGCTGCAGCTGCAGCCACCGTTGTGCACCAGCACGCCATCCGCGTAATAGGACTGCGCCGATCCGACCTCGAAGTTGTAGACTTGGCGCGCGCCGGGAACGGGCTCGACCTTCGCCACCACATGATCGTCGCCGTGCAGCGCCACCAGCCGATCGCCGGCCTTGAGATGCTGCGCCTTGACCCAGCCGCGACCACGGACCTGGAACGGGTGTTCCGCCGTCACCTCGGTCACCTGATCGCCGACGGTGACGCGCAGCACGCCTGGCGCGGTTCGCCCATGCAGGCGGGTGACCGGATAGAGACCGGGCTTGCCGAGCACGGCGTCGAACGCCCAGACCTTGTCACCGACACGGATGTCGCCGATCGGCTTGCCCCCCTCGCCAATCGCGATCGATGTTTCTGCCGAAAATGAAGATTCGCATCTTCTTGCCAGCTCCTCATTCCGAGTGGTCAAAGTGTTATTCTGTCGCGTTAAGTCTCCGACTTGTTCCGTCAGATCAGCGTTGTCTTGAACCAGATCGGCATTCCTGCCTCTTAAAGCGTCATTGTCAGTATCCAACCGCGTGTTTTCGGTCTGCAGATGATCGCGCTGGCCACGCGCATCATCCCGCTGGCCTCTCAATCTCTGGACGCCAGCATTGATGTCATCAGCGCCTTCGCCAAACCGCGCCAGAACGCGATCCAGTGCGGCATCACCGTCCGGATCGGCGTTGCCGCTCCACCAGTTCCGCAACGATCCAGCGGCCTTCTTGGCCCCGGTAACAACTCCCCAGCAGGGAAGCGTCGCCGCAACACCTATCGCCGCACCTATTGTTGCGTAACTGCCGATCACGCCAACGGCGGAATTGTGGATGCTCCAGCCACCATCCCCATTGTTGCTGGCATCATTTCCGCCAATTCCAGCGGTGATCGCGCCGGCGGTCAGTCCGATGGTGGCACCAGCGGTCGCCAATCCGGCCGCACACTTGGTGAAGGTCCCGCGTCCATTCGGATCGAACTGGGAGACCGGGTTGTTCAGCACCATCGCGTAGCGATTGAACGCATCCTGTTGGGTTGGGCTTCCCCCAAGCTGCTTGTCGCCGGTGATGAACCTCCCGATCGCCGGATCGTAGTAGCGCGCGCCGAGATAATACAGTCCGGTCGCCTGATCCAGTTCGTGCCCCTGGAATTTAGACCGATAGGCTCCAGAGTTGGTCGGTGTCGTCTGCACCGTCGCGCCATAGGGCTGGTAGAGGATGCTCGACAGCAGCGAACCGCTCGTGCCGTCGGTAACAAGACGCGTGCTCTGGGTCAGCGGATTGCGATGGAAATAGACTCCCTTCGACGCCGAACCATTGTTCGATCGCGTGCCGATCAAACCACCTGGCCCGAGCAGGTTGAGGGTTTGCGCCGCGGAGCCGGTGGTCCCGCCCGATGCAGTCACCATCAGGGAACCGATGTAATCCGTGGTCGCGGCGACGGTTTTGCCGTCCGTGGCGTACGTCACCTTCTGCAGGCGCGCGCCGCGGTAGTCGTAGACGTAACGCTCGACCAGCAGCTTGTTCTTGCGGGCTTCGATCAGACGCCCACTTGCATCGTAGACATATGTCCATTTTTCGCCCGACGGTGTCTGCTTGAACACCATGTTGCCGCGGCGGTCGTATTTCGCACTGAAGCCGTTGCTGCCGGTCAGCACCTGGTAGACCTCGGCAGGCCCGACCAACTTGTATTGATAGGTGGTCGTCGCGCCACCGCTGGTCTGGGTCAGGTTGCCGTTGGCGTGGTACTGGTAGCCGAGGCTGCCGTACTGCGTGCTGGCTGCACTGGTGAGCCGATCGAAGGTGTAGCCGTAGGTCTCCGTCAGGTTGGTCGCGCCCACGCCCGTTCCGGCCGGGAAGCCGCTGCACAGGCCGTTGCCGGTATTGGCGGAGCTGGTGCAGTCGACGATCTGCGCGACCTGACCGAGATGCGACCAGACATAAGTGTTGGCCATCAGGCTCTGCACCGACGCGCCCTTGCCCCATACGGAGTGGTTCTGCACCTGGCCAAGCGGGGTGAAGCTGAATTTTTCAACCACGCCGCTGCCATAGGTGACGGTCTGCGGCTGGCCGCTCAGCGAATAGTTGGAGTAGGTGACGAGCGATGCGCCGCTCCCGGCGAGCGAAACGGACGCCGGCCATCCGGTCGTCGTGTAACCATAGTTCAGCGTCGTCTTCGCCGTGTCGGGATAGACGACTTGCAGCGGCGCTCCCAGCGGGGTGGTCGTGCCGGTGACGGTCGCCGTCTTGGCGTCGGACGTCAGGGTGCTGACATTGGTGCGCCCGTAGCTGTCGTAGCCGAAAGCGTAGGCCGAGGTGGCCTTGCCGCCGCGCTGCTTTGCCGCCGATACACCGCTGCGGCGCCCCCTGAGATAACCGTAGTCGACGCCCGCCGCGGCCGACGGCGCGACCACGTCATAAGTATAGGAAATGACTTCGGCGAGTTCGCCGAGTGCACCGGAGATCGATTGGGTCTTGGTGCGCCCCAGGCCGTCGTAGGCGAATTGCGACGCACCGCCGGCTGCGTCGGTCATCGTCAGAAGCTGGCCGAGTGTATTGTAGTCCGTGGTCGCAGTGCCGTTGGCGCTGTCAGTCACCGACCAGGTGTGCCCCAGCGAATCGCGCTTGAGTGTCAACGCGGCCCCGAGCGGATCCAGCGCCGAGTTCGGCCGGCCGAGATTGTCATAGCCGTAACTGGTGACCGCCGTGCCGCCCTGATTGGTCAGCGTCGTTGTCTTGCGGCCGCCGTTGAAGAACAGGAACTCGGTGCTCGAGATGTCTGGAGCGTCGGTGTTGGCCGCAGCGGTGCGCGTCGTGGTGTTGGGCGCCGCATAATCCCAGCAGATCGTCGAGGTGGTGGCGATGTCATCGGTGCTGCAGGGCTGGGCCGCGGGCTGCGCACTGGCGTCCCGGCCCGCATAGGGCACCGTGACGCGCTTCTTGCGGCCATATTGGTCGTAGGCGGCCACGATCCATGACGACGGCGACGCGCCGGCGGCATAAGGCAGCGATACCTGCTTGATGCGCTTGCGCGTGAGGTAGACGACGTCGATGGCGCTGTTCTGGTTGTTGTCGCCCTGCACGATGCGGCGGTAGGGCCGCCCGAGCCCGTCGAGATAGGTTTGCGTCCATTGCGTCTTCGCGCCGGCAAAGGCGTTGGCCCAGTCGGTCCGCGTAGTCGTGGTCTGCAGGATCGCGGCATTGCCGGCGCTCCATGTGGTGGCACCAAGCGTCGTCACGCTGGCGCCGGTGAAGTCCGCCGACACGCCGGTTGCGCCGTAGAAGGCGGACTGGCCGGCGAGACAGTTGACGTCGGCGCCGCTCGATCCGCCGGCTCCCAGCGGTCCCTGCGCCACGCTGGCTGAGCCGAGCGCGTCGACGCACGACAGGTTGACCGTGCCGTTCGGCCCCTTCGAGCCGACCCGGGTACCGAACCGGGCATCGTAGGCCAGCGTCGCCGTCAGCGACGAACCGGAGTTGTTGGGATCCGCCAAAGGCGTGGTGACGTTCTGCACGAAGGTGTTGAAAACCGGATCGTACCCGATCGCGTAGCTGGTGTTGGCGACCGCGGCCGGTGAACTCCCCGGCTGGTTCGTTGTTGCGACCGAAATGATGTTGCCGATGCCGGCGGCATCGCGCCCGATCACCTTGCCGATCCAGCCGCTGTTGCGATCGTCCCAGCGGACGCTCGCGGCGACGTCCTGTTTGCCGTCGTAGGCGGTTTGCGTCCAGCTCAGATCGGTCGCGGCGTCGTATTGATAGCTCGACCACGCGTCGGCCGCGGGGCAGGCCGAATTGGTCGACTGCTTCTGGTTGAGCACGAAGCCGATCCGCCACGGCGACTGGGTATTGGCATAGCTGGAGCAGGTGTAGAGCGGCCGGGCGCCATTGGCGACGTCGCCGAAATTCGCCTGATAGATCGGATTGCCATAGCTGTCATAGTTGTAGAGCTGCTCGAGCCGATATCCGAAGTTCGCATGATCAGCGCCCTTCTTCACCAGCAGCACCTGGGTCACGCCGGCATCCGTGCCGAGTGGCGCATAACGCGGATCCTGCTGGCAGCTCCCGGCCCCGGTCTCGCAGAAATAGGCCTGCCGCACGGTGTACAGTGTGGTCTGGTCGCCCCCCGCATTGCTGCACTGCTGTTGCGCCGACGACGCGGTGCAGGCGACCGCGCTGGCGATCTTGCCCGTGAAGGGAAAGTTCTGCAGGAAACCAAGGGTGAGATTATTGCCGACCGAGACGTCGTTGACGGTGACGGTCTCGAAGCCCTGCCAGCCCAGGCCGAGCAGCCCGACACGCCCGTTGGTGTAATACAGGCTGTTCTTGTAGCTGTAGGTCGACGCGTTGCGTGTGGGATCGTTGCTCAGCGTATAGCTGGACACGACATAGAGCGGGACACGGTCGAGAATATAGAGCTGCGGAAATCCAAGCACTTTCCCGCTCGGATAGTCCGGTGTCTTCAGCTGGCCGTAGACCGACGCATTGGTCAGCGGCGCATAGCTGATCGACACTTGGCCGCCGAGGCTGCTGGTCATCGTGGTGGCAAGATCCGGATACGACGGCGCCCCGATCAGCACGTTCACACTGCCCGTGCTCGATGTGGTGCAGACCCAATCGACCAGCCGGTCGCCGTTGAAGTCCATCCAGCCTGGCGTGCCGCTGCACGACGCAGCGCTCGTAACCGGCGACGACAGCGGTGCGCCAATTCCCGTGCCGGATGACAGCTGGAAGTAGATCGAACTGAATGACGGCGCATAACAGATCAGGTCGGCAAGACCGTCGCCGTTGAAATCGGCCCAGGCCGGCATCGCGCGGGAATCGTTTCCGCATCCCAGCGTTGCCGTTGCCGGATTGCCGGGCGAGCCGGCTGACGGATTCGGATTGACCAGGCTGGTGCCGGTCGCAACCAGCATGGAGACGGTCGACAAATTGGTCGCCACACAGGTCCAGTCCGGCAGTCCGTCACCATTGATGTCGACCCACTGAATCATGGCGTTGCCCTGGCAGCTGGCGCTGCTGGTCACCTGCCCGGCGCCGTTGGCGGGATTGGCGCTGACCATCGCGGTGCCGGTGGACAGGAAGACGCTGACGCCGCCTCCCAGCGAATCGCTGCAGGTGAGGTCCGCCATCCCGTCGCCGTTGAAATCGACCCAGTTGTAGACCGGCGTATTCGCGCAAATGGCGGGGACCTGAAGCGGTATGATGCTCGACAGCTGGGTCGGCGTGCCACCCTGGATGGTGGACAGGGTTTCGCCATTCGACAGCAGCACGTAGACGAGCAGGTTGCCGCTGTTGCCGGTGGTGCAGATCCAGTCGGTGAACCCATCGCCGTTGAAATCGGCCCAGGCTACGTTTCCAGAAGCCGGGCATAGCGCCTGCACATAGTTCGCGCTGTTGTTGCCCTTCAGCCGACCCGGCGTCGCGCTCCCGACGGGGTCGCCGTTCTGGGTCGGCAGGACGGTGGAGCCGTTCGATTCCAGGACATAGAAGTAGCCCTGGTTGTCGTAGCAGACCCAATCGACATCACCGGATGCGGTGAAATTGGTCCATTGCACCGAGCCGTTGTTGCACTTCGCCGTTACGCCGGTCAGCGTTCCATCAGATGACGCTTTGGTGGGCGGGACGAGCGTCGCCGTCCCGCTGAGCGATGCCAGCAGCACCTTGATGGAGCCGGAATTATAGGCGTCGTTGCAGATCCAGTCCGGCAGCCCGTCGCCGTTGAAGTCCGCCCAGCTGGTGACAGCCCCGCTGGCGCAGGTAGCGTTGACGATGTTGAGGCTGCTGCTGGCGCCGTTGATGTTCTGGACCGTGTTCGGTCCCGATTGCCAGTTGAAGATATTGGGCGGCAGGCAGGTCGTGCCGTCCGCTCCGCACTCGGTCAGCGAATAGAGCACGCTGCGCCCCGTGCGCGAGGTGAAGCCCGACGTGCAGGTCGTGTCCTGGTCGCAGTAGGTCAAACTGTAGGACGCCACCGGTGAGACGCCGTTCGCGGAACAGGTCAGGGACGTGATCGCTCCGGCGCTCAGGCAGGACACCACGTTCGCCAACCGCGCGCCGGTGGTGACGCGGGCGCCGCCCTGGTATTGCGTCGTCGGATCGGGACGGCCGGTATAGAAGAACTGCACCGACCGCTGCGCCACGGTGGCGGGACTGGCCGAAGCATTCGCGGTGTAGTCGATGCGGGCGATATAATACGCGCCGACGCCGCCGGCGTTGGCTACAGCGGTGCCGTCAAGCGCCACCGGCGCATTGGTATAGCTGAACGCAATGGCGTTGCCGTCGCGGTCGGTGATCTTGTTGAGCGCCCAGGCGCGCACCGAGCCTTGCTTGCTGCCGCCGGACCCGAACAGGTTCTGCCCGGCGGCATCCAGTGCCACGAACTGGGCGCCGTTGGTACGGCCGTATTCGAGTTGCGTGCCATCCTTCAGGGTCACCGCAAACCAGCACGGCCCCGAACCGCATGTCGTGCCGTCGTCGTTGGTCCCGTTGGCGACGACATTGCGCCAGCTTTCGACCTGGGTGTGGTAAACGCTGCCGTTCTGATAATAGGGATTTGCCTTGGTGCCCGCGGTGTTCATCAGCCGCGCGCCGTCGAGGCAGAAGCGGTCATTGGCGCTGTAGGTCACGCCGCTGGCAAAGCCGTCGGTGGCATAGTTCGCGCCGCAGCGGGTGATCTGCGACAGCCCGCTGAGGCCCCACCCGACCCCGAGCTGTCCGTTGGCGCCCTGGCTGCTGTAGGCGAACGAAAGGCCGGGCTGCAGCTTGCGCGTTCCGGGCGCGACGCGGATCGGCAGCGTGTAAGTCGCCGCGCCGTTGGCGCTCACATGATAGGCTGCGCTATGGCCGTTAGCGGAAGAGCCGCCTTGCTGCGCCTGCGTCGCATTTTTTGGAGAGCTTGCCTGCCCCGGTGATGGTTGCCCGCTGCCGCTTTCGGCAACAACGGGCCCGCTGAGGCAGACCATGATCAGCGCAAGCGGACTCGCGATGGCGAGAAGACGTCGTGACATCTTGACCCCCGGCCTTGGTGGATTTCCTCAAGGCCGGGATATGCCGAAGACTTTTTCCGGTGAATAAGAACTCGATGAAGCAGCCGATATTGTCGATGAAACGACGTGTATCGGCTAGCGAGCACACTTTTCCGGCACGTGTTGGGTCAGATACTGCTTGAGTTTCGTCGCCGCGGCCCGCCCGAGCAGGAACGGCTCTTCGCGATCGTCGAAACGCACGGTCACTTTCGTGGCTTTCAGCGATCGCACCGCAACGACACGCCCCAGATTGATCATGACGGAGCGGCTCAATCGGACAAAAGGCGGCGACGGCAGCATCTGCTCCATGTGACCGAGCGACTGACCGGAAAGCACCGATGTTGATTTCGCGAGATAAAGCCGCGTGTAATCGCCTTCGGCGAGCAGCAGCCGCACCTCATTCATGCGGACAAGCTGCTTTTCATGGTGGCCGCTCAAGGTGATGGTGGTTTCCTGCAGCGAGCGCCGTGCGACGTCCCTGATCAGTTGATCAAGCGCGACCGCCTTCTCCAGGCGGCCGACAGCCATGGTGAAGCGGCTGGGCACGATCGGCTTCAGCAAAAAATCGATGACGCTGATCTGGAAAGCCTCGATCGCATGGCCGGCATGGGCGGTGACGCAAACGATCTTGGGCGCGTTCTCCATCCCGTCGATGATCGAAAAGCCGTTTCCACCCGGCATCTCGATGTCGAGGAAAACCGCGTCGGGCCTCTCGGCCCCGATCAGCCGGCGCGCCGCAGCGGCCGACCCCGCCCGACCAACCAGTTTCAGCCGTGAATCGCCCTCAATGTGGCTGATAATATCCGCCAGCGCGCTGGGTTCGTCATCGACGGCGACGACTCTCAGCATGGCTGCCCCGTCAACACGCAGGTGACACAAACGGTTTCATCGATCTGCTTGATCTCAAACGCGTGCCGCTCGGGAAAGTGGAGCGCAAGCCTGGCGCGGAGATTGGCCAGCCCCGTCTTCGTTCCGGGCCGGGGCCGCTCGGACAGACTGAGACTGCCGCCGTTCGTCACGGTGACAACAAGATCCTCGCCGATGGCTGCGACATCGAGCGTGATATTGAGGGCGTCCCGGTCGTCCGGAATGCCGTACTTGACGGCGTTCTCGATCAGCGGCTGAAGCATGAAACAGGGCACCAACCGTTGCTTGACGGCATTCTCCGCCTTGAGCCTGACATTCAGCTTCGCACCAAAGCGCATGTCCTGCACGCGGAGAAAGCAGCGAACCATCGCCAGCTCGGCGGCGACAGGCACAAAGTTGATATCCGCCATGTCCAGCGAGTAACGCAGATATTCACTCAATTCGCGCAACATCATCACGGCGCGTTTCGGCCGATGGACAACTTCGACCAGCGCCGTATTCAGCGCATTGAACAAAAAATGCGGATCGAGCTGCATGCGCAGGCGCCGGAGCTCCGACATTGCGGCGGCGCGTTCGGCATGGGCAGCGTTGATGGCGGCTTCGGCGGCCTTCATCTGGCTTTTCATCCAGAGCGCTGCCATTCCATAGAGACCGAACAGAAGTCCCACATAAACGAAGACAACGAACGGTCGCGACTGGTAATTGTTCGACACCGCCGGCACGAGAAGACGCACACCGTTGCTCACCAGCATGAGGAGGCCGGTGCCGACGGCAGAGGCAACCAGCGTCATCAGAAGCGTGCGGAGATTGATTTCGACCGTTTTCAGGCTCATGACGATCCACAGGAAACCGAGGATCACCAGGACCAGAAACGTGTCCATACCGATAGAGAACAAGGCGCCGACCCAGACGTCGTCGTAGATCGGCACCCTCGCCATGAAGCCCATCAGGTAGGTAAACAGGATACAAAATAAAATGAGTCGCCTGGTATTCGCATCCGCAATCGACAATTTCATCGGCCCCAACCATCATACATGACACTGCGATGACGCGTGTCGCGCTGCACCGTATCAACTGGACCGGTTGCGGAAGAGGCTTTGGTCCCGAGGCGACCGGCTGGCGAATGGGCTTGCCGGTTCGACAGTCATGGCTTCCTCGGGCACTGAACTTCACGGGCAAACGGCGGGATTGCTCGTAACATTTCCTGGTGCGTTTTAGATTCCGCATAAATGCGCATTCGATGGCGCCGCACAAGGCTTAGGTTAACAGAACAGGGCTCGCGGTTCGCCGTTGCCGCACGGCAGCGACGCGTCCGATCGGCCAGCCATGCTCGCCGCAAGTCGCTTTGCGATTGTTTATGGCGTCAGACGGTGCCGGTCGGGACGCCGGTTGAAACCAGAGGATATCAGTGCCCCCCGTATTGAAGCACGGTTTCATACGAACGAGCCGCAGCCACGCGCTTCATCGGCTAGATCAGAACACGTTCAAACACGTTCTCGCCATCAACCATCATGCCGGCGTCACTGCGCGACGCGGGGACATCGCGGATCTCGCCGCCCCGTCGAGGGAGACGCTGCCGGTCTCTCGCATCGCGCGCTGCCCTCGCCCAGGCAACTTGAAAGCAAACCCCGAACACCCCCCGGGACATTGAACCCTGCCGCATGGGTTGGCGCACCTCATCGCGCGTCGTCTCATCGGTCATGCTGCGGCTCCTTGTCTCTGGCGATCGCCCGTCATTGCACCCCGCTCCGATCGGATATATGTGCACCAAGTGCAAATTTGCAATAGGTCCGATCCACTGCCTGCAACCGGAGTTGAGATGACAGCCGCCACCGAATGTTCCGATTTCTTCCAGTTCTTTCGTTCCTGGATCAGCGATCCGCTGCGGGTCGCGGCGGTGGCGCCGTCCGGAGACCATCTCGCCCGGATGATGACCCAGGATATCCGCCCCTCGGATGGACCCGTGCTCGAACTCGGGGCGGGCACCGGCGCGTTCACCAGGGCCCTGCTCGGGCGCGGGATCGACGAAAGCGAGCTGACGCTGGTCGAGTACGGGTCGGACTTCATGCGGATGCTGCAGTTCCGCTACCCGCAGGCCCGGGTGTTGTGGATGGATGCGTCGCAGCTCGCGCAGTACGACCTGTTCGATGGCGCCCCCGTGGGCGCTGTCATCAGCGGCCTGCCGCTGCTGTCGATGTCGCCGCGCAAGGTGATGCTGATTCTCTCCGGCGCGTTCAAATACCTGCGCGCCGGCGGCGCGTTCTATCAGTTCACCTATGGACCGCGCTGCCCGGTTCCGCGTCCGATCCTGGACCGGCTCGGCCTCAAGGCGGTCCGTGTCGGGGGCACGGTCCGCAATCTTCCGCCGGCCTCCGTGTATCGAATCACCCGCCGCCAGCCGATCGGCCTGTCACGCCGGTTCGCCGGTCCTGCCCCCGCCGATGAAGCCTCCTGACCGCAAAGCCCTTGCTTCGGCCGGCGCCGAATGATGTATCTGCATCTTGTTGCAATCCCGAGCCGGTCGAAGCGATGCCCCCTGTGAAGGCGAAGAACCTCAAGCCGACGGAAGGCCTGCGCGAACGCAAGCGCCGGCAGACCCGCGAACGCATCTCGCATGCGGCGATGACGCTGTTCCTGGACCGCGGCTTCGAGGCGACCACCGTCGACGACATTGCCGCCGCCGCCGATGTCTCCAAGCGCGGCTTCTTCGACTATTTTCCCACCAAGGAAGATGTAGTCGCCGCCTGGCAGGACGAGTTCGGCGAACGGCTTGCGGCGGCGGTATCAGCCCGTCCGGCCAAGGAGTCGCTGACCAAGGTGGTTGAAGAGGCGCTGACCGCCACCATCCTCGGCGCGGTCTCGCCGCAGTCGCTGGCGATCGGCCAGCTCATCAAGAGCACGCCAATCCTGCGCGCACGCGACCACCTGAAATACGCCAAGCTGGAGCAGCAGCTCGCGGACGCGCTTGCCGCGCGCACCAAAGGAAAGTCCGACCCGTTCCAGCTTCGCCTGCTCGCCATGACGACCATCGGCGCCTTGCGCGTCGCGGGCCAGACCTGGAGCGTCGAGCAGCTCGGCAAGCGGCCCGAGGTCACCGTGCGGAAGATCGCCAAAACCCTGTGGGCATCGCTGCGCGAGTTCGGAGATGCCGGCGAGGACGAGTGACGGCACCGGCCCCTCTCCTCACGCGGCACCAACGAACACACCGCTCGCCTGTCGCACATTGTCCAGAAACTGCCGCGCGCTTGCCTGCCAGGTGAACGTCAGGGCGTGAGCGCGACAGCGGTCGCGCGGGACATCGAGTGCACCGAGCGCGGCCTGGCGCAGATCCGCGTCGAGACGGCCACAGCCGGATCGGCCCACCACATCGAGCGGGCCCATCACCGGAAATGCGGCGACCGGGACACCGCACGCCAGGGCCTCGACCATCACCATCCCGAAAGTATCGGTCAGACTTGGAAACACCAGCACGTCCGCCGATGCGTAGACCTCGGCGAGCGCCTCCCCGGTCCGGACACCGAGGAAGTGAACGCCGGGGAATTTCGCCCGCAGGCCGGCGCGGAGCGGTCCATCACCGACGACAACCTTGGAGCCGGGAAGATCGAGCTTCAGAAAGCTCTCGATATTCTTTTCCACCGCCAGCCGGCCCACGAACAGAAACACCGGCCCGGGAAACGCCAGCGGCCGCTCGCGACGGGGACGAAACAGATCGGCATCGACGCCCAGCGACCAGCGCATGAGGTGGCAGAAGCCACGCGCCTTCAGATCCCGCTCGAGCGTCGGCGAACCGACCATGGTGCCCGCGCCGCTGTTATGGAAGCGGCGCAACGCGGCGTAACTCAAGGTCGACGGCACCGGCAGCCGCGCTGCGAGGTACTCGGGCAAGCGGGTATGATAGCTGGTCGTGAAGGGATGGCTGTCCTTCCGGCAGACATGCCGTGTGATCCATCCGAGCGGCCCCTCGGTTGCGATATGCACGGCGTCGGGTCGCGCCGCTGATATCGCCCGCCGGACGGCATCGGGAGATGTCAGAGCCAGGCGGATCTCGCGATAGCCGGGCAGCGGCAGTGTCCTGAAACCGTTTGGTGTCAGAAAACTGATCTCGGCGCCGAACGACGGCGCTTCGCCGGCCAGATGTTCCAGCGACCGCACCACGCCATTGATCTGCGGGCGCCAGGCATCGGTGGCCACCAGCACACGCATCAGGCAACCTCCTTCGCCAGCGGCAGCGGGGCCGGCGCGCGCGCGGTTGCGTGCGACTGCCGACCGGTCCACCGGATGATTTCAAATCGGCCATCATGATGCTCGACGACGCCCGAGCAGGTTTCCACCCAGTCGCCCGTGTTGATGTAGCGAACCCCGAAATCGTCATGCATCACCGCATGATGGATGTGGCCGCAAATCACCCCCTGAGCATCGTGGCGCCTGGCCTCCGCGCACAGCACCTCCTCGAAGCGTCCGATGTAGCTGACGGCATTCTTGACGCTGGATTTCGCCCAGGCCGAGAATGACCAGTAGGCGAGGCCGAACCGGCTGCGAATGTGATTGAAGCCGACATTGGACACGAGCGCGGCGCGATAGGCCCAATCGCCGAGCAAGGCGAGCCATCGCGCGTGGCGCACCACGAAATCGAAATGATCGCCGTGGATGACCAGATAGTCCCGGCCATCCACGCCTCTGTGGATCACGCGATCGACCACCTCGATGCCGCCGAAGTTTGATCCGGCATGGTCGCGCAGGAACTCGTCGTGATTGCCCGCGACATAGACCAGGCGCTTTCCCCGGCAGGCCTGGGACAACAGCTCCTGCACCACATCATTGTGCGATTTCGGCCAGTACCAGTTCGACTTCAGGCGCCAGCCATCGACGATATCGCCGACCAGAAACACCGTTTCGGCGTCATGACGCCGAAGGAACTCCACCAGCAGGTCGGCCTGGCATCCCCGGGTCCCGAGATGGACATCGGAAATGAACAGGGTCTTCACCTTGATGGTGTCGTGGTGCGGCGGGAGAAATGCGGTCGGCTGATCTTCATGGCGGCCTGAAGGCCTTCGCACCGCTCCCCTGCCCGCGCCCATATCGCCGCGCAGCAGCATCGCCGCGGCGGCGGCGAATCCGGCAAGGGCCTTGGTTGCATCACCGCTGGTTCGCCGCCGGAAGATCGTGCGCTGCCAGCAGAGGCCGGCGAGAAAGATCAGACAGGCCACGGCCGCGCCGCGCCGCTGCCCGTCCGCGATCGCCACGCCGAACTGATAGCTGGACAGCAGGATCATCGCGACGGCAACGGTGTATTCGAGCGAACCGGCGTTGCGCCTCAAGCGAGACAACAGGACTTTCATGGACCCTCTACGGCGATGGAATGCTGGGGCGCGCAACGGCGATCGCTCGTAACGGCGCGGCGCGCGGCCGGCCCGAGCTTTTTGTAGACGTGGAAGCCCAGCAGGAGCGCGCATTCCGTCGCGATGAGACCGGCCGCTACCCAGAAGCCAACGCCCACCGGATCATGGCCGCTGCCGCGCAAGACATATCCAAGGGACAGCAGCGGCAT
Organism: Hyphomicrobiales bacterium; assembly: GCA_041424235.1. Taxonomy (GTDB): domain Bacteria; phylum Pseudomonadota; class Alphaproteobacteria; order Rhizobiales; family Xanthobacteraceae; genus Bradyrhizobium_A. The sequence continues at coordinate 20,006 of JBGMOD010000241.1, read as the reverse complement.
GTTCCAGATCAGCGTGCCGATCGACGTCGCCGCGACGAATGCGCGCAGTTCGAGCCTGAGCACGCCGGCGGGCAGCGCGAGATAAACCCGCGCGGTCGGCAAAGTCTGCCCGATCAGCGTGACCCAGAACTGATTGCTGCGGTAGGCATTCGTCAGTCGCGCATAGAGCACGGGCCGGAGAAAGACGTATTTCCCGAACCGGGCCACCAGCTTCTCGATTCGCTGCGGACCGAGCACATAGCCCGAGGCGTACCAGCCCAGCGCGCCGATCACGGAGCCGACGGTGGTCACCATGATCGTCAGGCCGAGCGTTGCACTGTCGGGCACCGCCATGCCGAGAAACATCAGCAACACATAGGACGGAATAATCGGGACGAATTTCTCGACGACGGCCAGGCAGCCTATCCCGACAAGGCCGAAGCCCAGCAGCGTCATGATCGTGCTCGAGGTTTCCATGGCCGCTCACGCCTCCGCCGGCTTGCGCCGGACGATGCGATACACCGAGGCCGGCGGGACGTTGCGCATGGTCTGCCCGATGCGCCGCGCCTCGAGACCGAGATCATCGAGAATGGCATCGGCGACCGGACAACGCGGGCCATAGGTAATCTGGTAGAAGGCGCCGTCAGGCCGCAGATAGCGGAAAGCCCCCTTGAGAATCGCTGTGACCTTGCGGGGCGGCATGGTGAGAATGCCGAGCCCGCTGACGACAGCACCGACCGAGCCGTCTTCGAACAGCGTCTCCTTCTCAAGCCACGCCGCATCCATCCAGAGCACACGCGCGCGCGGAAATCGCACCTGCAGCAGCCGAACGAAATCGGAGCCGTATTCGACGAGCGTGAGATCCTGTTCACGAACACCGCGATCCAGCAGCGCATAGGTGAACGGGCCGGTGCCCGGACCGAGCTCGATCACCGGGCCGGTGTGGGCGTTGATCTCCTGGGTCATCAGGGCCGCAGCGGCAGGGCCCGAAGGCGCCACCGCCGCAACCCGGAGTGGGTTGCGAAGCCAGGCGGTAAAGAACGGAAGAGCATCAGCAAACGACATATCGACGATCCATCACGGTGAACCCCGGCGCTGCCGCGATGAACCGCGGCCTCGATCGGCGGACGAGTCAATCGAACCAGCCGATGGAACGCTGTGTCCCACGGGGAGCTTGCGTGAAACTGTCGTTGTCCAAAATTCTCGGCGCGCCGGTTCGCGGGCCCGCCGCAAGGTTGCCGCAATCCAGTGCCGATAAAAGAATGTGGATGGAATTGGGCAAGACAGGATCGAAAGACCAATCGATGCGGATACTGTTGGTGGAGGACCAGCCGGAAATGGCCTCTGCGTTGCGCGTCGCCCTCACCCGCCACGACATCGTCATCGACCACGCACCCGACCTGTCGGAAGCCGAGATCATCGTCGCCGACGGCAACTATGATGCCGTCGTGCTCGATCGCCGGCTGCCGGACGGCGACGGCCTGTCGCTGATTCCGAAACTTCGCGCCGCCGGCAACACCGTGCCGGTCCTCGTGCTGACGGCGCGCGGCGACCTCGCGGATCGTATCGCCGGGCTCGACAGCGGTGCGGACGATTATCTGGCCAAGCCGTTTGCCTTTGAAGAGCTGCTCGCAAGATTGCGAGCCATCCTGCGCCGCCCCGCCGGCGTGCGATCCGATACCGTGCGACTCGGCCGTCTCTATGTCGATCTGGCGCATCGCGAGGCCAGCATCGACGGAACGGTGCTGGACATGCCCCGGCGCGAACTGCTCGTGCTGGAAACGCTGGTGCGCCGCATGGGGCGCATGGTGCAGCGCGCCTCGCTGATGGAAGCGGTGTTTGGCCTCGACGACGAGGTTCAGCCCAATGCGCTGGATACGCACATTTCACGGCTGCGCCGCAAGCTCACCGACGCCGGAGCGGGCGTGACCATCAATGGCATTCGCGGCGTCGGATATCTTCTGCGTGAAACGCCGTGAGCGTGCTGCAACCACACTCGCTGAAGTGGCGCCTCGTCGGGCGCCTCGTCGCCCTGCAGGCAACCGTGCTGACGGTGCTGGTCCTGCTGATCCTGCTGGTGGCTGCCATCTTGTGGCGCAGCGGCGTGCTCGACGATGGTTATGAAGGCAGCACGCTGGATGTGCTTCGAAGCGCGATCGAGCGTGACGTCGGCGGCAGACTGACGCTGCGGGCGACGCCGGACCTCGCAAGCCTTCGCACGGAAGTCTCCGATCTCTGGTTCATCATCCGCGACGCCCAGGGGCAGCACCTGTCGGAAGGCACGGTGCCGCTGGATTTCCAGCCGATCGCGGGCGCGCTGGACCACATCAGCGACGCTCGGCTGGGATGGGCAATCGGAGAAGCGTCGCCCCCCGCCGGGATCGTCAAATGGGTCGATACCGCGGCTGGAAAGGTCCAGATCCTGACCGGCACGGGCGGCCACATGTCCGTGCACAAGGTGATCGCAACGGCGCCGCTGCTGTTCCTGAATCTTATTTTGCCGATCGTCGTCTTGATGTCGCTGGCGACCCTGGTCGCTACGCCATTCGTGGTCCGCCGCGCCATCGCCGGACTGGGGGAGACCGCGGCGCAAGCCCAACGCATCGACATCGATCGGCGCGGCCTGCAATTGCCGGTGGCCGATGTCCCGACCGAGGTCGTTCCGCTGGTCAGGGCGATCAACGAGGCCCTCGCCCGCCTCGACAAGGGTTATGAGCGCCATCGGCGTTTCCTCACTGACGCCGCGCATGAACTGCGGACCCCGATCGCCATTCTCTCGACCAGGGTCTCCTCGCTCCCGGCCGGACCGGAGAAAGCCCGGCTGCTCGAAGACGCCACTCGTCTGACGGTCATGACGGGCCAGTTGCTTGACCTCCAGCGCCTCGATCAGAAAGCCGATCAGTTCCATCAGGTGGATCTCGTCGGCATCGCACGCCGTGTCGTGCTCGACCTCGCGCCGCTCGCCTTCGCCGCAGGTTACGAAATGACCTTCGAACCGGAGGGCGAAGACGTCATGGTGAATGGCGACCAGATGTCACTGGAGCGGGCGCTGACCAACCTTGTGCAGAATGCGATCGATCATGGCGGACGCCGCGGCACGATCGCGGTTCGCGTCGCCGCAGCCGGCCGGATCGAGGTGTCGGACGAGGGCGACGGAATCCCGGCGGCTGAGCGCGAACACGTGTTCGAGCCGTTCTACCGCCTGCACCCGGGCGGACGGGGCGCCGGCCTTGGACTTGATCTCGTCCACAAGATCATGGGCCTGCACGGCGGACGCGTCGAAGCCGGCGACGGGCCATCCGGGGGAGCCTGCCTGCGCATGATATTTCCCGAGCTTCCGCCTACCCGGCAGGAGCAGGCGGATGCGCGCGCGCTGGCAGACACCGATCCATCGTAGCGCTCGCTCGATCGCCGCGCGTCACGCCGGTTGTTCGACCCGCACGCCATCCGGCGCAGCCGCGACCAGCTCGACCGCCTGGTCGCGCAGTTCCCGCTTCAGCACCTTGCCGAGCGAATTGCGCGGCAGGGCGTCGACGATGAAGACGTATTTCGGTTTCTTGTAGCCGGCGACCAGCGCGCGGACATGCGCGATGATGGAGGCCGCGGTCGATGTGTGACCCGGCCGCGGCTCGATGAAGGCGGCCACCGCCTCGCCGAACACCGCATCGGGCACACCGACGACGGCGGCATCGGCGACATCCGGATTTTCCAGCAGCGCCTGCTCGACCTCCTTGGTGTAGATGTTGAAGCCGCCGCTCAACACCATGTCCTTCTTGCGATCGACGATATAGAGGTAACCGTCGTCGTCGGCCTTCGCGACGTCGCCGGTGTGGATCCAGCCGTCCTTGATCGCCTTGGCGGTCTCTTCCGGGCGATTGTAATAGCCGCGCATCACCGAATAGCGCCCGGGCTCGCCGACCCGCACCAGCAGTTCTCCGGGCTCGCCGACGGCGACATCGCGCCCGGCATCGTCGACGATGCGAACCTCAACGCCCGGCGTCGGCCGCCCGATCGAGGTGGCATGGTCGAACTGCTCCTCATGCGACAGCGACGTCACGCCGCCGACTTCGGTCATGGCGAAGAACGAGACCAGCCGCACATCGGGCAGCAGTGCCAGGAACTGTCGTTTGAGATCCACCGGGAAGGCTTCCCCGGTCACCACGATCCGTCGCAGCGAGGCGCAACGCAACGGATCCGCCTTGATCTCCGGCAGCAGCATGCGGCAGACCGTCGGCACCATGCCGGCGACCGTGATGGCCTCCCGGGCGATGGTCTCGACCGCCGCGCGCGGATCGAACTTGGTCATGATCACCAGGACGCCGCCCAGTGTCAGGGCATTGGCCAGCCGCGCAAAACCGGTGCGATGGGCGAGCGGCGTGGTGACCAGATAGCGGTCGGCGCTCGAGATCCCCCACTCCACCGCGTTCACAAAACAGTGCTGCGTCACCACGTTGGAGTGAGTGATGATCGCGCCCTTAGGCTTCCCCGTCGTTCCCGAGGTGTACATGATGACGGCATCGTCCGAGGTGATCGGCAACGACGGCAGCGGCGCCACGTTTGCGGTTCGCAGCTCGGCGTAGGTCACCGCTCCGTCGATCGCTTTGCCGGTCGTGATCCGGACCGCATCGGGATTGTCCAGCAACACCTCGGCGATGGCCGTATCAGAGCCTTCGAACACGATGGCGCGAGGCTGGCTGTCGGCACAGATGTGCTGCAGTTCGCGCGCGGTGAGCCGCGTTGTGACCGGAACCACGATGGCGCCGAGTGCGAAGGCCGCGTAAAACAGCTCCACGATCTCGACGCCGTTGGGCAGGAACAGCACGATCCGGTCGCCCGGACCGATGCCACGCGCCTTCAGTCCATTCGCCACGCCCAGGATTCGCCGATCGAGATCGCGATAGCTGATCCGATCGGTGTCGCAGATCAGCGCCATCTTGTCGGGATGCCGCCGCGCCTGGGCGCGAAGAATGGTCTCTAATCGCATCGCAGCCTCAAACGACGTTGAACGCGGGATATTGCACGTCGTCGGCGAGACGATCCCACGCCACCTCGACGCGTTGCCCGATCGCGACCGTGTCGGGATCAACGTTGAGGATGTTGCCGAGGATCCGCACGCCCTCGTCGAGTTCGACGGTGGCGACCGACAGCGGCAGCCGGCCGTCGAGCCCGGGCCCCGGCACGCGGATCACGGTGCAGGCGTAGATCGTGCCCTTGCCCGCCACCTCGCGCCATTCCAGGTTGCGGCTGCCGGTATAGATGCTCACCGGACGTGGATAATGCTGGAACCGGTTGGTATCCTTGCAGAACTGCAGCACCAGCTTCCCCGCCTTGACGCCGTCCCAGAACGGCTGGGTATCGACATACACCGAGGGTTTGGGGACCGGACGTCCCGCCTTGTCGTCTGCCATTGTCAGGCCTCCAGGATCATGGCGGCGCTGGTGCCCCAGTTCCGCGCGTAAGGGATGACGCCGATGCCGGTGATCAGCGCGTTTTTCGGATTGTCGACCTGGCGGCCGCCGCCTTCGCCGAACATCTGGCGCACGGCTTCCGCGAGATTCAGTCCGCCGCTGGCGAGCCCCGGCTGGCCGGCCGAGATCTGGCCGCCGCCGGTGTTCAGCGGCAGCGTGCCCTTGTGCGAGAGGTCGGTGTCCAGCGTGAAATCGCTGCCCTGGCCGCGTTTGCAGAAGCCGAAGTCCTCGAACTTCATCATCACCGCGATGGTGAAGTCGTCATAGGGCTGGAACATGCGGATGTCTTTCGCGGTCAGCCCGGACTGCTTGAACACCTTTGGCGCGATTTTCGAGAACCCGGTCTCGGTGATATCGGGACAGGACTGGTTGCCGTTGACATTGGTGATTTCGGCGTACGCGGTCGGATACACCATCTTGCTGATGCCGAGGCTGCGCGCCTTGGCTTCGGTGGTCACCAGGAAGGCGTTGGCGCCGTCGCAGAACATCACGCAGTCCAGCAGCCGCAGCGGATCGGCGATGACGCGGGATTTCTCATAGTCCGCCATGGTGATCGGCGTCTTGAACTTGGCGTAAGCGTTCTCGTTGTGGCGCGCATGCTCGCGTTGCGTAATCGCGATCTTGCCCAGCGCCGCGGACTTGATGCCGTACTGATGGTTGTAGCGGCTCATCAGCAGCCCAAAGGTCGCGGGCGGCCCCTGCACGCCGGGTGGATCCTGGAATTCCGAGCGGTAGGCACCATAGTTGGCGCGCCACGCGGTGCTCGGCGCGTCCGACGACAGCACCACCACCACCTCGCAGAGACCGTCGCGGATGGCCGAGGCCGCGCGCGCGACCCCGCCGGTGGCCGAGCAGCCGCCGGTGCCGCCATAGTTCAGCCAGGTCGGCGTCAGCCCCAATGCTTCGGTCATGTAGACCGCAAAGAACGGATTGGGACACTCGCTGAGGGGAGCGGTGACGGCGAGGCCGTCGATGACATCCTTCTCGATACCGGTTGCCGCCAGCAGTTTAGCCAGGGCTTCGCCGCCGAGATCGTAGGCGCTGCGGCCGCTCTTGAAGTCGATCGCCGTCTCCGAATAGCCGGCAATGACGATATCTCGCTTTTTTGTGCTCATGATCACTCTCCGCGGAATTCCGGCGACCGCTTTTCGCGAAAGGCCTTCAGCCCCTCGTCGCGGTCGCTGGTGAAATAAAGCAGGAAGGAGGCGTCGCCCTCGGCCTCGAAACCGTCGGCGAGCGACATGTCGACACCGCGATCAATCACCGACTTGGTCATCATCACCGGGATCGGCGCATTGGCGCTGATGCTCTCGGCGATCTCGCGGGCCTTGGCGAGCGCTTGGCCCGGCTCGGTGACATGACTGACGATGCGATAGCGCTCAGCCTCCGCGGCCGTGATGCGCCGTCCCGTCCACATCAGTTCTTTCGCCAGCGGCTTGCCGATCAGCCGCGGCAATGTCTGGGTGCCGCCGCCGCCGGGCATCATGCCGAGCTTGATCTCGGGCAGCCCGAACTTCGCATTGGCGCCGGCCACGATGATGTCGCCGACCAGCGCGAGTTCGAGACCGCCGCCCAGGGCAAAACCTTCGATGGCCGCGATCAGCGGCTTGGTGAAACCGCCGACATCCCGGAACAGCCGGTTGACCTTCCGCGCCCGTTTGCGGAAGCGGTAGAAATCGAAATAACCGTTGTCGTCGATCCGGAATTCAGAGGTGTCGATGCCGGTGCAGAACGCCTTGTCGCTGCCGAGCAGGATCACGGCGCGCACCGCGCGATCGTGCTCGATCTCGTTGAGCACGCCGAGAATCTCGTCGGCGGTCTGCTCGCGCAGCGAATTCAGCTTGTCCGGGCGGTTGATGGTGATTTCCACCCACCCCGCCTCGCGTTTCACGATGATGTCCTGATAGTCCATGAATATTCGACTCCGGTGTGGTTCTGGTTGGGATCAGGCGTCCGCGTCCGCATCAACACGCGGGTCGACACGCATCGCGGATGCGATCTGGTCATGCAGGTCAGCCATCCGCTGCGGGTCGGCCCGCGCGGCATCGCTGATCGCAACCTCGAGCGCCACTTTGGCCGGTGCGCTCAGCACCAAAGCGCGGTCCGCCATCTCCAGCGCATCGTCGATCCGGTGGGTGATCAGCAGGCAGGTCTTTTGCAGCTCGCGCGCAATCTTCAAGAAATCGCCGCGCAGCGTCTTCGAGGTCACGTGATCAAGCTGGCTGAACGATTCATCGAGGAACACGATTTCCGGATCGATCGCCAGCGCACGGGCCAGCGACACCCGCTGCCGCATGCCGCCGGACAGTTCATGGACATATTTGTCATCGGCGCCATCGAGCCGCACCCGCGCCAGCCACTCCGTTGCGCGCCGGCGCGCCTCGGCTTTCGCCGTGCCGTTGATCAGCAGGCCGAGTTCGACATTTTCGACCGCGGTCCGCCACGGCAGCAGGCGATCGGTCTGGAAGCTGACCGCGAGCCGCCCCTTCAGCGCCTTGAACGAGGCGTGAGGATCGACGCCGGCCACCCGGATCGCACCGGCGCTTGGCGCCGTGGTGCCCATGATCAGGTTGAGCACCGTGCTTTTGCCGGCGCCGGTCTGGCCCAGCAGAACCACGATCTCGCCGCGCCGCACCTGCAACGACAGATCATCGACGGCGAGATGGGAGCCGAAGGTCTTGCTGACGCCACGTACATCGATCAGCGCTTCGTCAGCGGAAAGGCTTTGAGCCAGTGAATTCTGTGTCATCGCACCGTCGCCTCCGCACGCCAGCGCAGCGCGATCCTTTCCAGCCCCGTGACCAGCGCCTGCAGCGCGAGATTCAGGATCACCAGGAAGAAGGTCCAGGCCAGCACCTGGTCGATCCGGAAGGTCGATTGCGCCAGGTTCATCCGCGCGCCGATGCCGACCGCGGACGCAACCAGTTCGGCGAAGATCACCATGCGGATGGCGTAGCCGATCACCGATCGCGTGGTCAGGAAGATGTAGGCCACGATGTGCGGCAGGATCAGATAACGCAACACCTGCCAGCGCGAGGCGCGAAAGCTCTCGATCATGTCGATGAGATCTTTCGGCAGCGCACGCACGCCCTCATAGATGTTCAGGGCATAGAACGGCAGCAGGATCACCATCAGGATGAAGAAGATGCGGGATTCCGGATTCTTGAACCAGAACACCGCGATCAGCATCCAGGACAGCGCCGGGATTCCGGTATCGATCACGACCACGGCCTTCAGATACGGCCGCAGCCGCGGGAACATGCCCATCGCCAACCCAACCAGCACGCCGCTGATCATGGCCAGCGTCACCGCGACAGCGAGCCGCAGCAGCGTCACCGCCACATGATAGGGATCCGTGACGAACAGCTCGCGCGCCGCATTCCAGACCGCGACCGGCGACGGCATGATGTAATCGGGCACGAAACGGCTGGTGATCTCCATCGCCGCGAGCAGCAGCACCACCACGACGCAGGTCGCGAAAATATCCCGTGCGCTTTCCGGATTCCGCCGCAGCATCGCAAACGCCAAGGGCTTGGCGACGGACTCCATCCGCGGCTTCGGTGCCGCGTCACTTCTGCGTACCGCACCGGACGGGCGTTGGGCATCGGCCATGAGGGACATGTTTCGCTCCGGCGTGCGCATTCAGGCGGCAAAGAAGTTGTCGTCGAGCGGCTTGGTCAGGAGACCATTGCGGGCCAGAAATTCGCTCGCCACCTTGATCTGCGACCGCGACAACTCGTCGCTCATCGGCCGGTAGTTGAAGGCGAGACGTTTGGATTCCATGGCGTGCTTCAGCACATCGGTCGGCACGCCTGTCTTGCTGCCGAACAGGTCGACCGCTTTTGTCGTGTCGGCATTGATGCCGGCGAGGCATTGTTCGAACACCTTGCCCACCTTGGCGGCGATGCCGGGATTGGCGTCGAGCAGTTCCTTGCGGATTCCGACGCCGAAATACGGCAGGTCCAGTCCCGAGAGCCTGCGATAGACATCGCCCGCCTTCATCAGCACCCGCAGATCCGGTTTCTTCATCAACCCGGTGGTGATGTTGGGCTCCCAGGACAGGCCGGCGTCGGCGCGATCGGCCATCACCAGGGTCACCGAGGCAGCGGGGTTGTCGACATTCTGGATGGTCGCATCCTTTTCGATGTCGAAATCGAAGGCTTCCTTGATCAGCGCGCGCACCATGCGATAGGTGCCGGTCGACTGCAGCGCAGCGATGGTCTTCCCTTTGAGATTGGCGACATCGGCGACGCCCGACTTCGGCGCCAGCAGCGCGATCATGTTGGCGTCGGTGATGGTGCAGAGATATTTGATGGGAACGCCGGCCTGATAGCGCGCTGCGAACGTGTCCCAGCTGCCGATGCAGACGTCGTAATTGCCGGCGACGAAGTCGTTGTAATAGGTCGACACCGCCGTGTAAGGCGCGGGATCAGGCAGGCTCAGGCCGTTGCTGCGACCAAGGCCGTTGGCGAGAATGTATTGCACCGGCAGAACCGTGAAGCCCGGCTGCAGCGAGGCCCAGCGCACCGGAATGTCGGCTGCCAGTGCCTTGCGGATGGTCGACGGCAACATCACCGACGCGGCAGTGGAAGCCGCGAGAAATCCGCGGCGTGTCGAGCCACTTGTCATTCTGTTCCCTCCCCAGGGATCGGGCATGAGCCCTTGTTTTTCGTTCGTTGGCCGCGCCGCCGCGGGATGTGTTGAACGCCTCCGTATGCGGGCCGGCATCGCTGAAAAGAGACTAAGCTTGCCAAACTCGGGACGATAGCGCATTTTCGCACCGCTATTGTCCCATAAATGGGACGTAACGTCGCAGAGAAACAGGAAACCCGGGAGGCCGCTCGCGTGAGAAAGCTCGATCTGAACGCGCTGGTGCTGTTCTACGAGGTGGTCAACGCGCAGAGCATCACGGCCGCCGCGAAGAAGCTCGGGATTCCAAAATCGACCATCAGCCGCAAGCTGCTGTTCCTCGAGGACCAGTCGGGCGCGGTGCTGTTCAAGAAAGGCGGCCGCAAACTGGCGGTCACCGATGTCGGCCAGAGTCTCTACGAGCACTGCGAGCGAATCGCCGGCGAAGTCGAAGAGGCCGGGCTCGGCGCCACGCGCATGCAGACCGAATTGCGCGGCACGTTGCGGGTCAGCATGCCGGTCGATTTCGGCACCGGCTGGTTGAGCAGCGCCATTGCGGCGTTCGCCGTCAGCTATCCGGACATCCATCTGGTGATCGACGCCAACAGCCGCTGGATCGATGTGTCGGTCGAACCCTATGACGTGGCGGTGCAGCTGGGCACCCTGCCTGAGATGCACGGCGGCATACGCCGCCTCGCCAGCATCACCCGCGGCGTCTATGCGAGCCCGTCATTTCTCCAGCGCAAGGGCGTACCGAAGAACGTCGACGATTTCGAGCGGTTCGATTGCGTCGTGACCGAGCATCAACGCGCCGAGGGTGTGTGGAATTTTCGCAGCAGCCACGGTGCGAAAGTGATCGACGTAGCCGGCCGCATCACCGTCAATCACATCGGTGTGGCGCGCGAGCTGGTGATCGGCGGCGTCGGACTCGGCATCCTGCCGAATATCATGTGTCAGAACGATATCAGGGCGAAACGGCTGGTGCGGGTGCTGACCGACTGGGAAAGCCCGTCGCTGCAGGTGAGCGCCACGTTTCTCGGCAAGCGCAAGGAATCGCAGCGGCTGCGCGCATTCCTCGATTTCATGGAGCGGCATCTGAAGATCGAGGCAGCCCCCGGGCGTCCGCTCGCGTCGACGCCGGGCACGGCTGCCGTTGGCAAGACCTGACGAACGCGTGCGGTGCAAGCCGCGGCCCTGGGCGTCGTCTGCAATGTTGGCGCAATGCAGCGCCAATATCAGCTTCAGGCCCGCAAGATTTTCCGTTCTCCGCGAGACCCCTCATTCCAGCCATGACAATCAAACGATTCATCACGTTCGGCTTGCTGCCGGTCTTCATGGCGCTCGCATTCATCGGCCTGCCGCCTCCGAACATTGCGCGGCTCAAGCCCAATCCGCAGCAGCAAGAGCAGACTCTGGAGAAGAAGAGCTAGGGGACGCCGCTTATCCGGTACCTTTCTCCGCGCTCAACGCCACGATTCCCGTTGCCAGCGCGTCGATCGCCCACGGAAAATCGCTTTCGTCGATATCGAACTCCGGTGTGTGATGGCCGGACGGGATGTCGGATCCCACCACCGCATAGATCGCCTGGCCGCCCTTCTCCTGGACCCGGCGCATGAAATAGGTCGCGTCCTCGCTACCGCCAGTGACGTGCGATTGCGCATCGACCTCCACCCCCGGGAGCCGGCCCGACAGCACCGCCGCCAATCGTCGCGACAGCGTCTCGTCGGAGGCCGCGACCGTCGTCCGCCCGGCCAGCTTGATCTCCACCGCCACGTCCTGCGCAAGGGCGGCGCCCTTGAGCACCGCCTCGGCGCGCGCCAGCATGTAATCGGCAATCTCCTCGGTCTCGCCGCGAACCTCCATCTGCATGACCGCCTCGTCCGCGATCACGTTGCGTCCGGACCCGGCCTTGAGCGTGCCCACATTCAGGCGCGAGCGGCCGGCATGATGACGGGAGATTCCGTAAAGTCCGACCACCGCGCTGGAAGCTGCGAGCAGCGCGTTGCGGCCCTCTTCCGGCCGTCCGCCGGCATGCGCGGCCCGCCCGCGGAACGTCACGTCGAGCTTGGCGCTCGCCAGATGCCCGCGCACCGCCGGGCGAAACGTCCGGCTCGGCACACCGGTGCCGAGATGAATCGCGATGAAATAATCGACATCGTCCACCACGCCGGCATTGACCATCGGCAGCGCGCCACGGCCGCCCTCCTCGCCGGGCTGAAAGATGAACTTCACGGTGCCGCGCAATTTGTCCTTTGCCCCCGCCAGCACCTCGGCCACCGCAAGCCCGATCGCCGTGTGCCCGTCATGGGCGCAGGCATGCATCACGCCGGGACGGGATGATACGAAGCCTTCGCGCGCCGGCAGATGCGCCTGGGTGTCGTTCTCCATGATCGGCAGCGCATCCATGTCGACCCGCAGCGCGATCGTCGGCCCGGGCGCAGCGCCCTTTAGCGTTGCCACCACGCCGGTGTGCCCGCCCGCAAACGCCGGCAGGAATTTCGCCGGTGCGCCCGCGGCCTCGGCGTCCTTGTAGGCCCGATCAAGCACGGCCTCCGGCGGCATGCCCATCCGGCTTGCGGAATCCATCACCTCGCGGCCGAGCTTGACGTCGAGCCCGAGCGCCGCAAGCCGTTCGGCCACGATGCTCGCGGTGCGGAATTCGATCATGCCCAGTTCCGGAAACCGGTGCAGGTCCCGTCGCGTCGCCACCGCGCGTGCGGCAACATCCGGTAGCACGGAAGAAAAATCGCTGGACATGAGAGCTCCTTTTCGAATCGCATTCAGGGATGAACGGGAACAGCGCGCCGCCGCACGCCACCGAGCGTGCTGCCCACCACCACGATCGAGAGCACGGCCGCGCCGATGATGTAGAAGGCCGGCACCAGCTTGCTCCCCGTCATGGCGATCAGCCAGGTTACGGTCAGCGGCGCGAAGCCGCCGAACACCGTCACCCCGACATTGTAGGAGATCGCCATGCCGGTGGAGCGCACCGCGACCGGAAACAGACCCGCGAGCAAACCGGGCCCCGAGCCCTGCAGCAACCCGAACACCGTCAGCACGACGAACTGGGCGATGAACAGCCGCGTGAAGCTGGGCGCGGCCAGCACATAGGCGAAGAACGGATAGGAGATCAGCGCGGAGATCGCGGTGAACAGGAAGAACATCCGATAAGGACCGTAGGTGTCCGCGAGCCAGCCGCCCAGCACACAGGTGCCGATGCCGATGGCGGAGGTCACGGCGACGCCGAGCAATCCCTCCCACAACGGCAAATGGAGCTGCTCGACCACATAGGTCGGCAGATACGTGTTCCAGATATAGGTGAGCGAGGTGCCGATGATCGTCAGCCCGATCGCGCAGATCAGCGGCAGCCAATGATGTTGCAACACCTCGCGCACCGGCGCGCGCGCGACGTCCGCCTTGTGCTCCAGCAGCCGGCGAAATTCCGGCGATTCCGCGAGGCGGTAGCGCACATAGAAACCGAACGGCCCGATCAGCGAGCCGATCAGGAACGGGATGCGCCAGGCGCCGTCCTGCACGGTTGCGGGCGGGAACGTCAGCAGCACCGAGAGCCCGACCACGGTGGCCAGCACGCGCCCCAGGGCCTGAGAGGACATCTGAAAGCTTCCGTATGTCATCCGCCGGTTCGCCGGCGCGTACTCCACCAGCAGCGCGGTGGCGCTGGCGAACTCACCGCCGATCGAGATCCCCTGCACCACGCGCCCGAGCACCACGATGATGGGGGCGATGATCCCGATGCTGGCGTAGGCGGGCGTAAGCCCCAGGGTCAGCGTGCCGAACGCCATCATGCCGATCAGCAGCGCCAGCGCCCGCTGCCGCCCGTAGCGGTCCGCATAGGCGCCGAGCACGATGCCGCCGATTGGCCGGACCACAAAGCCCACCGCGAAGGTCGCATAGGTCAGCATCAGCGAAAGATCGCTGTCGGCCGGAAAGAAAACCTTGGCAATGATGCTGGCGAAATAGCCGTAGGAGACGAAATCGAACCATTCGAGCCCGTTGCCCAGAATGGACGCGAGCACCACCCGCCGGCGCATCCGGGTGGCCGCAGCCGCAGCATCGACCGACGCCGATGCCGTGGAATCGTCTGACGCTGGGGAACCGAGAAGCAGGTCTGACTTCATCGTCCCCAACTCATCGCGCTTTTCGCCGACGGTCCAATGTTTTTTTCGGCATCATGCCACGCGGGCCATGCAGCCGACCTGGGGGTGACGTCTGACCGCATGGGATCAAGGCGAGTTGCTGATGAACCCGCGGGGACAGGGGGACCGTCCCGAAACCGGGATGGTGGGCGCGACAGGGATCGAACCTGTGACCCCTACGATGTCAACGTAGTGCTCTCCCGCTGAGCTACGCGCCCGAAACCGTGGATTGGGGTTGCGTCCCTATATCGGCTCAAGCGAGCGCAGGCAAGGACGGGATTGGGGATCTTTTACGGGTCTTTTGCCGAAAATCGAGGTTTTTCAGGCCGCCAGCATCTTGTTGACTTCGCTGACCAGCTCGCGGAGGTGAACCGGCTTCGACAGCACCTTGGCATTTTTCGGGGCTTCCGAATCGGAATTCAGCGCCACCGCGGCAAAACCGGTGATGAACATGATCTTGATGTCCGGATCGAGCTCGGAGGCGCGCCGCGCCAGCTCGATTCCGTCCATTTCCGGCATCACGATGTCGGTTAGAAGCATTTCAAAGGGTTCTTCGCGCAGCCTCTGGTAGGCTGACAGGCCGTTGTCATAGGACGAGACCTGAAAACCTGCGTTTTCCAGGGCCTTGACCAGAAACCGGCGCATATCGTTGTCGTCTTCGGCGAGGAGAATCTTGTGCATGGCGCTGGTCATTGGATCCCGGACGGAGTTCGATTCGCTCACTCTATTAGCCGGTCAGACGGTAAATTTCGGGTGAAGGGTTCCTGACATCGAACGGCGAGACCACAAACAATCACGCCTGAGGCGAATAAAATAGACAACTTTCGCGCCGAAATATGCTGTCATCCCACCGGATGGACAGAAAGTCTCCACGCCAAAGAATTCTGGAAACGAGCAAGAACGAGAGCAGC
The DNA here is from genome assembly GCA_041424235.1 of Hyphomicrobiales bacterium. GTDB lineage: Bacteria > Pseudomonadota > Alphaproteobacteria > Rhizobiales > Xanthobacteraceae > Bradyrhizobium_A. The sequence continues at coordinate 4,862 of JBGMOD010000241.1, read as the reverse complement.
ACAGCGTTATGACCCGGCTTGACGACGAACTGTCGTCCCCCTTCGAGATCGTCGAGCCCGCCAGCTGGCGGGCGCCGATCATCTTCAATTCCCCGCACTCCGGCGCGATCTATCCGCGCGAGTTTCTGAGCGCCTCGCGAATCGATCTCGGCGCCCTGCGGCGATCGGAAGATTCGTTCATGGACGACATGATCGAGGGCCTGAGCCGCGACGGTTTCGCAGTGGTGCGGGTCAACTTTCCCCGCTCCTATGTGGACGTCAACCGCGAGCCCTACGAACTCGATCCGCGCATGTTCAACGGACGGCTGCCGAGTTTCGCCAACACCCGCTCGATGCGGGTCGCGGGCGGCCTGGGCACGATTCCGCGCGTGGTCGGCGACGGGCAGGAAATCTACCGCGAGCGGCTCAGCGTCGAGGATGGCCTGAGTCGGATCGAGGCGCTGTACAAGCCTTACCACCGGGCGCTGCGCCGGCTGATCGGCAAGGTCCATGAAACCTTCGGAACGGTGATCCTGGTCGACTGCCATTCGATGCCGTCGATCGGGATCTCGCGCGACGAACCGCGACGCCCGGACGTGGTGATCGGCGATCGCTACGGGACCAGTTGCGCCTCCCAGCTCCCGAATGTGGTGGAAGATACGCTGGTGGCGATGGGCTACACGGTGGGCCGCAACAAACCCTACGCGGGCGGCTTCATCACCGAGCACTACGGCAATCCGGCGAGCGGCCTGCACACCATTCAGATCGAACTCAACCGCGCGATCTACATGGACGAGCGCAAGCGCGAGCGCACCGAACGCTTCAACCAGATCGCAGCCGACTTCGCGACACTGGCGCGGGCATTGGCGGCGGTCCCGCTCGGCAATCTCGGTCCGTTCGAAGCGGCCGCAGAGTAACGAACAGCGGACGATCACACTCAAGCGGACAGCCTGAATACAAGAGACAATGCAGACGCTGCGAAACAAGCAGCGCAGACAAAACAAGCCGCACAGAAAAAAGGGCCGCTTGCGAAAGCAAGCGGCCCAAGTCTAGGGAGGAAACGCCCAAGGAGGGCAGCGATAACGCAGAGCGCTATCGCACCGCAACAATATGCAGCTGCGACGCACAAAACGCAAGTGTAATCGAAAGATTACTTATGCTTTTTTCGCATAACTGATCTGTTGCGCCGGCAACCAATGTCATAATTTAATCCCTATATTTTCAATGACTTACCCAGATCATGGGATTGCCAGTCCGGCCAGATCTGCAGAGTTGACCGCCAAGATATGAACTAAAATGCCAATCTTTAAGACCAACGGCCTCAAAGATGTGAACTGTCCCTTCCGCATTCGCCATTCCTTGCTTCATAGTTTGAATGGGCGCCTGATGATGATCCGGCCCGATGGCTTCGGCGCGGCCTCGGTGCATCACCTCGGGTCGACGCTTGTTTTCTTAAAACTGTGAGCACCGTGGTGCGAGAGGCGATGGAACCGCTGCTGCATGTTGCCGGATGAGACGCACTGGGATACGGCGAAGCGCATCGCGCCGACGCGCTGAACTCGGATGAGGATGAAACGTGACGGTCATCGACTTTACCGCTTTCCTCGATCGTCTCGCCTCCGCGTCCGGCGAAACCATCCTGCCGTTCTTCCGCACCTCGCTCGGTGTCGAGAACAAGAACACCGGGCATGATCTCGACCCGGTGACGGAGGCCGATCGCGCGGCGGAAGCCGTGATGCGCCGGCTGATCAAGGCCAACTTCCCGCAGCACGGCATTGTCGGCGAGGAGTTCGGCGACGAACGCGCCGATGCCGAATATGTCTGGGTGCTCGACCCGATCGACGGCACCAAGTCGTTCATCTCGGGATTGCCGATCTGGGGCACGCTGATCGCGCTGATGCGCCACGGCGTACCGGCCTTCGGCATGATGCATCAGCCTTATATCGGGGAGCGCTTTACCGGCGACGGCGGCGCGGCGACCTACACCGGCCCCTCCGGCAAGCGCAAACTGGCCGTGCGCCGCTGCGCCTCGCTGGCCGACGCCACCCTGTTCACCACCAGCCCGCGGCTGATGAATGGGAACGACCGCGCCATCTTCGAGCGTATCGAAGCCACCGTCCGGCTGTCACGCTACGGCGGCGATTGCTACGCCTACTGCATGCTGGCGTCCGGCCATCTCGACCTGGTGGTCGAGACCGAGCTGAAGCCCTACGATATCGCGGCGCTGGTCCCGATCATCACCGGCGCCGGCGGCATCGTCACCACCTGGGACGGCAAACCGGCGCAGGGCGGCGGACGCATCGTGGCGGCGGGCGACCGGCGCGTTCATGATGCTGCGCTGAAGCTGCTCAATCCCTGATGCGTCATCATCCAGGATCCGACTGAAGCGCCGCCGTGCGCTGCTCGATGGCGCGGACGACGGCGATCATGTCGTCGTCGCCAAGCCCCAGCGCATGGGTCTCGCCATAAAGCGCATGGCAGACGTCGAGCAGCGGGGATGCGATCCCGGCGGCACGCGCCGCTTCCGCAACCAGCCGGTTGTTCTTCAGCACGTCGGTGATCGAGGCCTGAACTGCGAAGTCCCGGGCCACCAGCTTCGGCATCTTCATCCGTGACACGCTGCTCGCCATCGGACCGGCATCGAGCACCGCGGTGAACTGCGCCATGTCCAACCCATGGCGCGCGGCGAAATGCGCGGCCTCCGCAAGTCCGGTCACCATGGTGATCAGGAACAGGTTGACCGCGAGCTTGGTGCGTTGCGCGGCCGGGACAGCCCCGCACACCACGATCTCGCGGCACATCGGCTGCAGCAGCGGGCGCACCTCCGCGATGGCCGCAGGCTCGCCCGCCAACATTCCCACCAGCTGTGCGGCTTCGGCGGGCTTGCGCGACCCGGACACCGGCGCCTCGACATAATGGCCGCCGGCGGCGCGGATCTCGGCTTCGAGCCCGAGCGCGTAGTCGGCCGAGGTCGTTCCCATGTTGACGATGGTGTGCCCGGCCACAGTGGTCTTGAAATCCGGCGTGCCGCGGCAAAGCACCGTGTCGACCGCCGCGTCGTTCAGCAGCATGAGGATGACAATGCGCGCCTGCGCGAACACCTCCGCGGCGCTCTCCGCAACCCGCGCGCCCGCGGCGCGCAGCGGCTCGCTGCCGGCGGGGGACCTGTTCCAGACCACCAGCGGCGTTCCCGCCCGCGCCAGATTGAGCGCCATGGGCTGCCCCATGACCCCGAGACCGATAAAACCGATATCCATGTGAAGCCCTTCCGGCGAACCTTGCTTGCCGGAAACGCTAATCCCGCAGGGCCAAGGCCGTCTTGAACGGTTGTGCAGGACGCGCCGGACGGGCGCTTAAAGCGTCGCGCTGGCCCGCAGATGCTGCACCAGTTGCTGGACCGGCTTCGGCAGCGCCTTGAAGCTGCGCATGCAGACCACCAGCCGCCGCTGGGTCCAGGCGTCGCGGATCCGCACCACCGACACCTTCATGGTCCGGGTGGCGCGGCGCGCGGCCACCTCCGGCATCATCGCCACGCCGACGCCGGCTTCGACCACCTGGCAGACCGCATCGAAGGTCCTGAACCGCGCGCGCAGGCGCAGCCGTCCGCCGAGCCGGGCGGCGTGACTGGCGACATGATCCTGCAGCGCGCTGCCCTCCGACAGGCCGACGAAATCCCGCCCGAGAACCTCGTGGAAATCGATCTGGCGGCGGCGCGCGAAGTCGTCGCTGGCCGCGGCCACCAGCACCAGCCGGTCATCGCAGAAGGCAAACGTTTCGAGGTTGTCGGGCACCACATGGCCGGCCGCCAGTCCGATGTCGGCCACACCCGAGGCGATGGCCTGGCCGATGTGCGGGCTCTCGCGCTCCTCCACATTGATGCTGATGTGCGGATTGGCCACGAGGTAAGCCGACAGCACTTTCGGCAGGTGCTCCGACATCCCGGCGGTGTTGGAGAGCATGTGGATGTGCGCCTTCACACCCCGCGCGTAGGCCGCCAGATCGCCCTGCAGCGCTTCCACATCGTGCAGGACGATGCGGGCGTGATCGAGCAGGCTTTCCCCCGCCGCGGTCAGCTCGACCCCACGCCGCTCGCGCCGCAGCAAGGGCACGCCGAGCGCCACCTCCATGCCCTTGATGCGCGCGCTGGCGGAGGCCAGCGCCAACGCGGAGCGCTCGGCGCCATGGGTGATGCTGCGCGCTTCCGCCACCGCCACGAACAACCGCAGATCGACCAGATCGAACCGCATGGGCCTCTCCCGAGCCTTGACCGCCGACGCCGGCGCGGCAACCAGCCTTCGATAAATCCGAAGGAAGTTTCCATATCCTTCAGATTGTGCTTGCGGCAACCCTGGGTCAATGTGCGCCTCCCCACTCAGGATACCGCTCCAGTCATGACCCCATCGATGCTCGCAGCCATTGCCGCCGTTTTCGTGCTCGCCGGTTTCATCAAGGGCATGCTCGGGCTCGGCCTGCCGACCGTCGCCATGGGCCTGTTGGCGACGCGGATGCCGCCGGCGCACGCGCTGGCCATCGTCATCCTGCCCGCCATCATCACCAACATCTGGCAGACCTTCGTCGGCCCCTATCTGCGCGACATCGTGCGGCGGCTGTGGCCGCTGATGATCGGGACGTGTCTCGGCATCTGGTCCGGCTCCGGCCTGATGACCGGACCGTATGCGCGATTCGGCACCATCATCCTGGGCGGACTGCTGGTGATCTACGCCGTCATCGGCCTGAGCAAGGTGCGCTTTCACGTCGACCGGCCGCATGAAAAGTGGGTCGGCGGCGTGGTCGGGGTGCTGACCGGGCTGGTCTCGGCCGCCACCGGCGTGCAGGTGATCCCCTCGATGCCGTTCATGCAGGCGATCGGCATGGAGAAGGAC
>JBGMOD010000240.1:0-34931 GCA_041424235.1 Hyphomicrobiales bacterium | reverse complement strand
CGCTCAGGAAAAAGGGGCGGCGCGATGCGGCATCTTCGGTTTCTCAGGTATTTCGACCAGGTCGCCCGGTCCGGCTCGATCCGGAAGGCGGCCGAGACCCTCAATGTGACGGCGTCGGCGCTCAATCGGCGGATCATGGACATGGAGGAGGAGCTCGGCACCCAGTTGTTCGAGCGGCAGGCGCGCGGCATGCGGATGACCGCCGCGGGCGAGGTGTTCGCACGCTTCATCCGCAGCCAGTTCGCCGAAACCGAGCGCATGCGTTCGCACATCGAGGATCTCAAGGGGCTGCGCCGCGGCAATGTTCGCATCGCCTGCAGCCAGGCGCTGGCCCATGGCTTCCTGCCGGACGTGATCAGCACGTTTCAGCGCGCCTATCCGCTGATCACCTTCGAGGTCACGGTCTCTGACCATGAGCACGCCATGCGGGCGCTGGTGTCGCTGGAGGTCGATGTGGTTCTGGTCTTCCGCCCGCCGCAGCTGCCGAATTTCCAGCCGCTGCTGACCTTGAAGCAACCGCTGGTGGCGCTGATGGCGGCCGATCATCCGCTGGCGGACAAGGCCACCGTGCGGCTGTCGGATTGCAGGCTGTATCCGCTGGCGCTTCCCGAACGCAGCATCGGCGGACGCCAGTTGCTGGACGAGGTCACTGCGCGGGCCGGATTGACGCTGACGCCGTCGGTGCAGTCGAATTCGTTCGAATTCCTGCGCGGATGCGTGGCGAAGGGACAGGCGATCTCGTTCCAGATCGAAGTCGGCGCACTGCCGGACTATCTCGCCGGCTCCGGTGTCGTGGCCCGCGCCATCGATCATCGCGACGTGCCGGCCGCCAATCTGGTGCTGGGACAGCTGCGCGACCGCAACCTGCCGATCGCAGCCGCGATGTTTTGTGAGCACCTGAAGACGTCGCTGCGCGGCCTGGAGGCAGCGTCTCCTCCCGCGACGCCATCGCGCCTCTGAGAGGGTTGATTCACACCGTCTTCGGCAACACAGTTGTCGAGGTTCGAACGTCGGAGCCCATCGCTACGAGGGCTCTCAAGGAGGCGCCGCCATGATCGACCACATTGGTTTTCCCGTTTCCGACTACGCCCGGGCCAAGGCGTTTTACGAGAAAGCCCTGGCGCCCCTCGATTATGTCCTGATCATGGAGGTCCGGCAGAATGAGGCTGACGCGCCCGCGGCCGGTTTCGGCGCCGGCGGCAAGCCGGATTTCTGGATCGGCGGCGAAGGCGGCATCGACAAGCCGCTGCACGTGGCCATCGTGGCCAAGACCCGCGCCATGGTGGACGCGTTTCACGCGGCAGCGATGGCGGCCGGCGGCCGCGACAATGGCGCGCCGGGCCTGCGGGCGCATTATCACCCCAATTATTACGGCGCTTTTGTCCGCGACCCGGACGGACACAACATCGAGGCGGTCTGCCACGCGCCGGGCTGATGCGTCATTTGAACGCAGGCAGCACAAAAATCGCGATGTTCACGAGATAAGCGACCAGGAAAACGAACGAGCGCGCACTCGGCCTGTCGCCGACATAAAGCACCACGTGTGCGATTCGCAGCACGACATAAGCCACCGCGAGGGCATTGACGATGTGAAGCGGCGCGCCCAGCGTCACCGCGATGATGACAGCCGCCGCGAAGAACGGAAAGTTCTCGTAGGCATTCAGGTGCGCGAAGTAGGCGCGGCGCCGTGGCGCTGCCAGCTGGTCGATCCCGCCACGCGGATCGTGGTTGTCGCCGGCGGAGCCGGCCTTTGCGTAACTTACGATCGCGATCGGCATGACGGCGGCGATCAGCACGCACCAGTAGGCGAGCGGCATCGTAACTCCTTGTCGACACTCGACCGTAGCAGCAGGAGTTCGCTGATATCGGCGGCTTTTTGTCAATCCGTCATGACCGTCCGGCGATCGCCATGGAACGGAATACGGCGCCGAACCGTTAGCCGGTGTGCGTAGAATGGTTGAAGCGAGATTCGCACTCACCGCGATGACGATCGAGATGTGAAACCATGGCCCCCGATCATCCCAAGGGCGATCCGCCGGACGTGCCGCCGCCGACTCCCGGCACGCCGCAGGAGCCGCCGCGCGAGCAGCCGCCGGGTAATCCGCGTCCGGAGATTCCGCCGGTGGTCGATGATCCGGCCGAGCCCGAACAGCCACAGGAATTTCCACCGCAGCCGCCTGACGTCACACCGCCGTCACCGCAACAGCCGCCGACCATGGCATGACGCTGCATTGCGAGCTGCCGAGCGTCCACGGTGTGAACGCGGCCTGAATAAGCGCGCATTGGTTCCGGCCGCGATACAAAATAAAGTCCCGATTGCGTTTGGTGGCCGCCACAATCCGGCCTAATGAATATTTGTTGATCGTTGCAGCCGAACTGCTTCGGCGAACCGAAGATGTTTTTCGCAGTCATTTTTCCGGGACAAACCTCGACATGACAAAGCTCCGTCTTGCTCTGCTCGCCACCTCGGCGATTTCGATCGTGCCCATCGCTTCGACAGTGGTGCACGCACAAACCGCGCCGATGGTTCTCGCGCAACAGCAGGCCGCGCCGGAAGGCGAGAAGCGGCCGGAAGGTGAGAAGCGACCGCCGGGCGCACCACCAAAGGCAGCCCCGCCTCCCGCTGCTGCTCCGCATCCAGCACCGCCACCGGCCGCGAAGGAAGCGCCGCCGCGACCTGCCCCGCCGGCAGCGCAACCGCATGCCGAACCGCCGGCGCGGCCGGCTCCTCCGCCCCCGCCCGCCGCAGCACCGAAAGCTCCCCCGCCACCAGCGCAACCGCACGCCGAGCCTCCGGCCCGACCGGCTGCGCCGCCGCCGGCACAACCGCATGCGGAGCCGCCTGCGCGACCGGCCGCACCGCCGCCGCCACCCGCCGCAGCACCGAAGGCTCCGCCGCCGCCGGCGCAACCGCATGTCGAACCGCCCGCGCGACCGGCGACTCCGCCGCCGCCTGCGGCAGCGCCCAAGGCTGCACCCTCGGCCACGCCTGCAACACCGACGCCTGCTGCACCGCCAGCCGCAGCGACGCCGAACGCAACCCCGCCGGCCACGCCTCCTGCCGCCGGTCAACCGCAGGGACGTCGTCCCGAAGGCGGACGTCCTGGCGCGGAAGGTGGACGCCCCGGTGCGGAAGGTGGACGGCCGCCCGGTGCGCCGACGCCTCCGGCAGGTGGCGCGCAACCCGCAACACCGCCGGCAGCAACGCCACCGGCAACAGCGCCAAACGCAGCGAAGCCGGGCACACCGCCGGCCCCTGGCACAACACCGCCGGGTACGGCTCCGAGCGCGGCACGACCGGGCTCATCGCCTGCACCAGGCGCAACACCCGGCACGCCCCCCGCGGCGACGCCACCGGCAGCCGGCACGCCAGCGGCCCCCGGCACACCACCGGCGACTCCGCCGGCAGCCGGGACACCACCCGCACCGGGCACGCCCGGCGGACCGCGCACCGAACATCGTGGACCGCCGCCCGGCCTGCCGCCGGGAACGCCAGCCTCGGCGCCGGCGCCGACCGTTTCAGCACCGTTACCGTCCGTTGCGCCGGCCGCTGCGGCACCCGCGGCCATCACACCGCTGCCCGCCAACGGGCCGCGCGGTGGCGGACGGCTGGAAGACTTCCGCGCCCAGCGCCAGCAGAGCGTCGAAGGCGGACGCACCATCATCCGTGAACCGGGCCGCGTCATCATCGAAGACCCGAGCGGACAGTCGTTCATTCGTCACGACGAGTTCGACCGTTTCCGCTACGGCGCCCGCGATGTGCAGGTGGTTCGGCAGGGCGACGACACTCGCATGGTGGTGATTCGCCCCGACGGCTCGCAGATCATCACCATGACCGGCCCGGACGGCGGACTGCTGCGCCGGATTCGCCGGGATCGTGACGGACGCGAGATCATCATCATCGACAACACCTACCGCGATCCGCAGGCCATCGGCGGCTATTATGTCAATCTGCCGCCGCCGGTGCTGCGTATCCCCGCGGATCGCTACATCGTCGATGCCGACAGCGCGCCGCCGGACCTGATCTACGACACCATGATCGCGCCGCCGGTCGATCGCATCCAGCGTCGTTACTCGCTCGATGAAATCCGCTACAGCCCGTCGGTGCGCCAGCGCATGCCGAGCATCGATCTCGACAGCATCAATTTCGAACTGGGGTCGGCGGATATTTCACCGGACCAGGCGTCGAAACTGCAGGTGATCGCCGACGGACTCAACCGCGCCATCTCGCGCAATCCGCGCGAGGTGTTCCTGATCGAAGGTCACACCGATGCCACCGGCAACGACGTCGACAACCTGTCGCTGTCGGACCGCCGCGCGGAATCGGCGGCCAACCTGCTGACCCAGCAGTTCCAGGTGCCGGCGGAAAACCTGACCTCGCAGGGCTACGGGTCGCAGTACCTGAAGGTCCAGACCGACGGGCCGGAGCGCCTGAACCGGCGCGTCACCGTGCGGCGCATCACGCCGCTCCTGACGGGGCAGAACGGCTCGCTGCCGCCGCCGCCCGCCGGCGTCGCCCCGCCGCGCTGAGGCGATCGACCAGACGAGAGATGGCCGGGACGATGTCCCGGCCATTTTCGTTTGCAGCGACGACCGGACCTATTTCATCACGCAACAGATCGGGACTTGATTCGGAAACGATCATTCCCTATTATGAACGCATGCGGAGCAACGCCCACGACACGCCGACTGTGACCCGCCCCCCGGGCCGTCCCCGCGAGTTCGACATCGACATCGCGCTGGACAAGGCCGTGCGGGTGTTCCGCGAGCGCGGCTATCACGCCACCTCGATCGGCGATCTCACCGAGGCGATGGAGCTCGCCTCCGGCAGCATCTACAAAGCATTCAAGGACAAGCGCACCGTGTTCCTGGCGGCGTTCGATCGTTATGCCGCGATGCGCAACGACCAGATCCGGCGCGCGGCCGCCACCGGCAAGACCGGTCGGGACCGGCTGCGCAATGTCCTGATCTCCTATGTCGAGGTGTCGCAAGGCGCCGAGGGCCGGCGCGGCTGCCTGGTGGTCGGCTCGACGGTCGAGCTGGCGTCGCTCGATCCGGTGATCGCGGCGCGGGTGACCGAGTCGCTGCGGGCCAACGAAGCCTTTCTGGCCGACCTGATCCGGCAAGGCCAATCCGACGGATCGATTCCCGCCCACGTCCCGCCCGAGGACACCGCGCGGCTGATGGTCTGCATGACCCAGGGCATGCGCGTCATCGGCAAGAGCGGCCGGACCCGCCTCGAGGCCGACCGCCTCATCGACATCGCCATGAAGACCTTGAAATGAAAATCCTGACATGAAAACCCTGATCTGATCGATTTGCCAAATTCGGGAACGATTATTCCCTTTCTGGAGACACCATGACTGCGATCACCACCGCTGCCGACGCCCCACCCGATCACGGCACCATCTCGCGCCGGCTGACCCTGCTGCTGGGGCTGGCCTGCGGCCTGATCGTCGGCAACATCTATTATGCCCAGCCCCTGATCGGCCCGATCAGCGCTGAGCTGGGACTATCGCTGGATGCCGCGGGGCTGATCGTCACCATGACCCAGGTCGGTTATGTCGCGGGGTTGCTGCTGATCGTGCCGCTCGGCGATCTCGTGGAAAATCGCCGGCTGATCTGCAGCGCATTGGTCGTCGGCGCCTTCGCCCTGCTCGGCGCCGCCTGCTCGCATCATCCGCTGCCGTTCCTGATCGCCGCGCTGTTCATCGGGCTTGGATCGGTCGCGGTGCAGATCATCATTCCCTATGCCGCCCATCTCGCACCCGAGGCGGCACGCGGCCGTGTGGTCGGCAACGTGGCCACCGGATTGATGCTCGGCATCCTGACGGCGCGACCGGTCGCCAGCTTTCTCACCGCGATCTCGGCGTGGCAGACCGTGTTCTTCCTGTCGGCCGGCATCATGATCGTGCTGGCCATCGCGCTCAGCCGCGCCCTGCCCAAACGCAAGCCGGTGACGCAACTGCACTACGGCCAGCTTCTCGCCTCGATGCTGAACCTTGCATTGACGACCAGGGTGCTGCAGCGGCGCGCGCTGTATCAATCGCTGCTGTTTGCCTCGTTCAGCCTGTTCTGGACCGTGACGCCGCTGCTGCTCGCAAGCCCCGAGTTCGGCCTGTCCCAGCGCGGCATCGCGCTGTTCGCACTCGCCGGCGTGTCGGGCGTGGTGGCCGCGCCGCTGGCCGGACGCGTCGCGGACCGCGGCTGGAGCCGGATCGCAACGGCCGTGGCGATCCTCGCCGTCGCCATCGCCTTTCTCATCACCCACCTGGCGCCGGCCGGCTCAACGCTGGCGCTGGCGCTCTTGGTGATCGCGGGAATCCTGATCGATTTCGGCGTGCAAGGCAATTTCGTGCTGGGGTCGCGCGCCATTTTCGCGCTCGGCCCCGAATCCCGCAGCCGGCTCAACGGCCTCTATATGGCGAGCTTCTTCGGCGCCGCGGCATTCGGCTCCGCACTCGGCGGCTGGGCCTTCGCCCATGGCGGCTGGGTGCTCGCCTCCTGGATCGGCCTGGCCTTTCCGGTGATCGCACTGGTGGTGTTTGCGACGGAACGAGCCGCCGCGAAATCATGAAGCCGATGCCCGATTTGTGATGAGCGCGTCGCGTGGTTGTGGTGCATTTGTCCGGTGCCAGCGACGGGAGACACAACAACATGAGCACAACGGCCACTGCGATCCATCATTCCGCCTCCGACGGTTTTTCCGCCAAGGCCGATCAATATGTGCGGGGCCGCCCGGATTATCCCGCCGACATCGTGCCATGGCTGCGCCAGCGACTCGGCCTTGGAGCAGGCAAGATCGTCGTCGATCTCGGCGCCGGAACCGGAAAGTTTACGACATATCTTCTGCAGACCGGCGCCCGCGTGATCGCCATCGAGCCGGTCCGGCAGATGCGCGACAAGCTCACCACGGCCTTTCCCGACGTGGAAGCCCATGAAGGCACTGCGGAAGCGATCCCGCTGCCGGATGCCTCCGTTGACGCCGTCGCGTGTGCCACGGCCTTTCATTGGTTCGCGACCACGGCCGCGGTCCGGGAGATTCACCGGGTCCTGAAGCCGGGCGGCAAACTGGGCCTGATCTGGAATGCGAGAGACCTGACCGTCCCCTGGGTCGCGCAAATCGGCCGCATCATGAACGTGCACGAAGGCGATACGCCGCGTCAAAGCAGCGGGGCGTGGAAACAGGTGTTTCCGTTCGACGGGCTCAGCCCGCTGCATGAAGACCAGTTTCATCACGCGCACACCGGTTCGCCGGAGGATGTGATCATCAACCGTGCGCGCTCCACCAGCTTCATCGCTGCGCTTCCCGCGGATGAAGAGGCGAAGGTGGTGGCGCAGCTACGGGACCTGATTGCATCGGAGCCGACCCTTGCGGGCAAGGACGTGGTGACGATGCCCTATACGACAGTGGCGTTCTGGGCGGAGAAGCTCGGCGGGTAATGAGCCGCGTCGCGCGCCAGAACCGTTTTCCGTTCCGATAGAGCCGTTCTATCGTTGTTTTTCCGGATACATCACATCGGGCTACGACACGCGGCGCAAAGATGCCGGCAGAGCAGCGATCAAATCTGCCGTGCCATCGCCGAGAAGCGCCACATGTTCGCTCGCCGCTCGGAAAGCGGCTTCGGGATCGCCCTCCTCGATAGCCCGGATTATGCGGTCATGCTCGATGATGGTCGCCGCCATACGGCCCGGTCGAAAGGTGACGTGTTTCCGGTAGGCCGCCAATCGCCTGCGTAGCGCTCGCGTCTGCGTCGAGATGAATTCGGTATGCGACGCTTCGTAGATCAGCTCATGAAAATCCCAGTTGATGAGGTAAAATGCCTCTTCAGTCTCAACGCCTACAGATGCCGCGAGACGTTCGTGAATGGCTCGTAACGCGACTTTCTCTTTCTGCGTTGCGCGCCGCGCCGCAAGTTTTGCGCAGAGCCCTTCGAGAGCCGCCATCGTTTCAAACATTTCGAGCAACATCGGAATCGATATCGCCGCCACCGTAACGCCGTATCGAGGACGGGCCTCAAGGAAGCCTGTCGCCATCAACGCCTTGAGGGCCTCGCGCACAGGCGTTCGGGATATCTTGAAGCGCTCCGCGAGTTCGACTTCGTCGATACGGGTCCCCGGCAACAGCGCGCCACTCACAATCCAGTCTTCAAGTTGGTCCCGCAGGTCTTCGGCCAAGGTGCCGCCACGCCGGTTGAGAACCTCGCGTGCCGTACTTTCCGCCTCTGAAGCATCCGTTTTCATTCCGACCTCACCAGGATAGGCACCATCCCCCGACACGAGATGGGAAACCAGGAATGCCAGCCATCAATTCTCGGCGCAATGCGCATCCAGAACGAGATAAAAAACATATCGGCCTTTTACGTATACAAATATCGCAATAGCGCACAAAATTGCAAACCAAACTCAGGAGCCCGTAACGAGCGAGATTAGGAACGAAGTTGGTCCAAATTTCGAACTAAAAGTATTGATATCAGACACTTAGTTTCAGTCAGAGGCCTGGGTCGTTCAAGACGGCGGCGTATTTTTAATTCGCATTTATGTATTCATAAAATTGACATTGCGGATACATTGTGCTTGTCGTGGTGAAAGAAGAAAGTTTGGCCCGCCTACGCGCCCCGGGGGATACGCAATGCGATCGTTTGATGCCCGAAACGCCCATTTCGATAAGCTCGTCAACACGCCCCGCCTGAAGTGGCTCGGACAGAACACAAACCACGCCAAGGCTCATCCCGCTGTCATCGAGGCGATGATTCGCTGTGCGCGGGATGAGGAGTTCCACATCTACGCCCCCCCGGCAGGCCTCGAAGCCTTGAGGGCGGGCATCATTGATGACCTCGGGCTTCAGGGGCAGTCGGTCCTGGTCTCCGACGGCGCCATCGAGTCGCTCTATCACGTCTGTCACACGCTGCTGCGTCCGGGTGATGAGTTCATAACGACCGATCCGACCTGGAACTGGCCCATGGCTTTCGCGAAGGCCGTCGGGGCGACCGTCAAGCAAATCCCGATCTATGGCGCCGAATATCAATATCGACTCGACCCCGCGCGTTTGGCTGAAGCGATCGGTCCAAAAACCAAGGTTGTGTATCTGGTCGATCCCAACAATCCGCTGGGCACGGCGTGCACGAAAACCGAGATCGCCGAGATCACGGATGCGGTTGCAAAAGCGGGCGCCTATCTCATCCACGATTGCACGTACCGTCACTTCGCGCACGAGCACCACCTCGCGGCGAAGCTCGATCCCGAGCGAACGATCACGATCTACAGCTTCTCGAAGTGGCTCGGTTTGGCCGGCCTGCGAATAGGCGCCGTCGTCGCGCACCCGGACGTCATCGAACGGCTCGCGGCATCGCCTCCGAACAATCTCGGCTCAAGCATCCTCTCGCAGCGTGCCGCCATCGCCGGCTTGAGCATCAAGGAAGAGTGGTTTCCGGGAGTGCTGGCCGAATTGCGGAATAACCAAGCTCTTGTGAAAGCGGCCGTCGACAAAATTCCCGGGCTTTCGATCCCCGTCTATCCCTCCAACGGGAATTTCGTTGTCATCGAGTGCGGAGCGCTCGGTATCCGCCCTGATGCACTCACTGCGGCCTACGGCGATCATGAGATCATGATCCGCCAAGGGGCCTATCATACTCCGAATTTCGGAGACCGCTTCGTGAAGGTGTCGCTGAGCGTACCGAAGGAGTGGGCTGAGGAATTCGCGAACCTGTTGCCGTCGATGATCGAGAGGGCTCGTGCTCGCAACGAGCCGGTCAAGGTTTTCTGAAACCTCGATACGACAACTCCGGAGGAAACGACAAAATGGACCTGCAACTGGACGGAAAAAAAGTCCTGATTACCGGGGCGTCGCAGGGTATCGGCGAAGGGTTGGCGCACGCCTTTGCAGCCGAAGGCTGCGCGCTTCACCTGACGGCGCGCTCGACGGACAAGCTCAGCGCGATGCAGAAAGAGATTGCCGGAGCGCATGGCGTGTCGGTGGGCATAACCGCGATCGACATGACGTCTGAAGGAGCCTGTGAGAAGGTTGTCGAGGACGCCGGCGACGTCGATATCCTGGTGAACAATGCAGGCGTCATTCCGAGCGGCTCCCTTTTCGACATCACGCCGGGCCAATGGCGCGATGGTTGGGCCCTCAAGGGGTTCGGATACGCAGACATGATCCGGCTGGTCTACCCGCGCATGAAAGCGCGCGGGGGTGGCGTCATTCTGAATAACATCGGCAATGGCGGTGAGGTCTGCGATCCCAACTACATCGAGGGCGCGGCCGGAAACGCGGCGATCATGGCGATGACGCGCGCCTTGGGGGGCGTCAGTCTCGACGACAACATAAGGGTGGTCGGCGTCAACCCGGGCCCGGTTGATACGACGCGCATCTACAACATGTTGCGTAAATTCGCAGAGACCAAGCTCGGCGACGCCGCTCGTTACGATGAACTGGTGGAACGATATCCTCTCAAACGTCCGGCGAAGATCCACGAGATCACGGACCTGTTTCTTTTTCTGGCCTCGTTCAGATCGGGCTACACGTCGGGCACGATCGTCACGGTCGACGGCGGTATCGCCTCCCGTCGCACCGTCGTCTGACGGCGATCAAGACAACACTGACGACCCAGCACAAGGTTCATCGGTCGACCGGTCAATCAGGCTCAAGGCGAGGAAGCCATGCCATATCTCCACGCGACGGACGGTACGCGGCTATATTACGAGGAAACAGGCTCGGGTACGCCGCTCATATTCGTGCACGAATTTGGCGGCGACCTGCGCAGCTGGGAACCTCAGCTTCGTCACTTCAGCAGACGTTATCGATGCATCGCTTACAACGCTCGCGGCTACGCCCCTTCCGACGTTCCTGAGGATCTTTCGCGATATTCGCAGGAACTGGCGGCGCAAGACATTCGGGATGTGATGGACGGACTTTCCATCGACCGGGCGCATATCATCGGCCTTTCGATGGGTGGATTCGCCACGTTGCACTTTGGCCTGACCTACAGTGAGCGCGCCCTGTCCCTGGTCGTAGCCGGCGCCGGGTACGGGGCGGAAAAGCAGTATGAAGACTATTTCAGGTCGGTCTCCCTGGAAGTAGCCGACCAGTTCGAGAAGCAAGGGGCGGAGGTTTTTTCAAAAACCTATGCCATGGCAGCCTCTCGTATCGCTTTCCTGCTGAAGGATCCGCGCGGCTGGCAGGAATTTCAAACCCACCTGGGACAACATTCTGCGACAGGTTCGGCGATGACCATGCGTGGCGTCCAGGCGCGCCGGCCATCGATCTACGATCTGGAAGACGGTCTGCGCGACATGAACGTGCCGACACTCGTGATCGCCGGAGACGAAGACGATCACTGTCTGCAGCCCGGCGTGTTCCTGAAGAAGACAGTGCCTGCCTGCGGCCTTCTGGTGTTGCCAAAGGCGGGACACACCCTCAACCTCGAAGAGCCTGCGCTTTTTAATCACCACGTTGATGATTTTCTTTCCACCGTTGCGCAGGGCCGCTGGCTGCCGCGTGATCCACGCGCCATGCCTTCTCAGATCATGAAAACATCATGAGCCACCCCTCCTCGACCCATTCAGAGGACAATGTGCCGAGGTCTCCCTCGCACTTCGTCAGCATGGATCGCCTGAATCAGCGGCTCGCGGTGATGTCGAGCTATGGCGCAACGCCAAAGGGTGGCGTCAATCGTCAGGCCCTGACCGCCGAGGACCTGCAGGCCCAACTCCAGCTGATTCGCTGGGGTGCGGAGCTTGGAATGCTACCGTCCAGCGATCCCGCGGGAAATCTATTCCTCCGCCGTGAGGGGGCCGACCCCTCGCTCGAACCGGTGTTGTCCGGCTCTCATTTGGATAGCCAGCCGACAGGTGGCAGGTTCGACGGGGTCTACGGCGTTCTCGCCGCGCTGGAGGCCGTCAACGCCATTCAAGACGCTGGCCTGAATCCGCGCCGTTCGATCGAGATCGTTTCGTGGATGAACGAGGAGGGATCCCGCTTTGCCCCGGGAATGATGGGGTCCACAGCATATGCCAACCCCGGTTCGTTAAGCGAAATGCTCTCGGTGAAGGACGCCGATGGCGTCAGCGTCCGGGACGCCTTGTCATTCATTCACGGCGGCCTGCAGGAAATCCCTCGCCGTCCGTTGGGTGGACGCCCGCACGCCTATATCGAAGCGCACATCGAACAGGGCCCCCTGCTTGAGCAGCAGAATGCCGCGGTGGGAGTGGTCTCCGGAATTCAGGGCAAGAGAACTTTCCAGGTCGAGATCATCGGCGAGGCCGCACATGCCGGAACGTCGCCGCGCTCCGAGCGAAAAGACGCCATGCTGGCGGCAGTAAGGATTATCGGCGCGCTGGCGGCTCGCCTTCATGACGGCGCTGACGTCGTGAAGTTCACCGTTGGACGACTGACCGTGGAGCCGAATGCGCCCTCGGTTGTTGCAAACCGTGTCGTGTTTTCCATCGACTTGCGCCATCCCAATTCCGCGGAACTCACTTCGTTGGGTGACCTGATCGGGCCCCTTTGTGCGAGCAACGCAGGGCCATGCCGTGTCAGCTTGACCGAGCTGTCGAACGCGGCGTCGCTCGAGTTCCCGGAAACGATACGCGATGGAATCCGCGCGATCGCCGGTCGATTAAAGATTGCCCACCTCGATCTGTTGTCCTTCGCCGGACACGATGCGCGTCACCTTCACAAGATTTGCCCAAGCGGGATGATCTTCGTGCCGTCGCGCGACGGCATCACGCACAACGAGGCCGAATACACGCCGGGGGAAGACCTCGCCGATGGTGCACGCGTCCTGGCCGACATGTTGGGAGAATTGTCATCCTGACTGCGATGGGTGTGACGCCGGATTGAACTGCAGATTGCTGCCCAGCCGAATCAAGTGATGGAGATAGTGATGACTGCCCACACCGTCGAGACGAGCGATGATCTACAAGCCGGAACGGATACCAATCGCCTTTATCGAAAAATAGCCTGGCGCCTCATCCCCTTCCTGATGGTCTGCTACGTCGCGGCCTATCTCGACCGGGTCAATGTGGGCTTCGCAAAATTGCAGATGCTGAACGACCTCCAGTTCAGCGAAACCGTTTACGGTTTGGGAGCCGGCATCTTCTTTTTCGGATATTTCATTTTTGAAGTTCCCAGCAATCTCGTGTTGCAGCGCGTAGGCGCTCGAATCTGGATTGCCCGGATCATGATTACGTGGGGCCTCATCTCGGCCTGTTTTGCTTTTGTGTCCACGCCTGTTCAATTCTACGTCCTGCGATTCCTGCTTGGAGCCGCCGAGGCCGGGTTCTATCCCGGCGTGATCCTGTATCTCACCTATTGGATTCCATCGCATCGACGCTCGCACATGATCGCGTTGTTCATGACGGCGATACCGATTGCGGGGATCGTTGGAGGTCCGCTGTCGGGTTGGATCATGCAGCATTTCAACGGACACCATGATCTCGCGGGATGGAAGTGGTTGTTCTTGTTGGAGGCGGCGCCGTCGATTGTCCTGGGTATTCTCACGCCCTTCTACCTGTCGGATGGTCCTGCCAAGGCGAACTGGCTGTCTCATGCGGAGAAAAAAACGGTGGCCGATGCGCTGGATGTCCAGGCTCGCAGCCCCGAAAAGATCTTGTCGACAACAGGCGAGGTTTTTCGCAACCCCCGAATGCTTCTCATGTGCGTGATCTATTTCTGCGTCATCATGGGGCAATATGGATTGACGTTCTGGATGCCGACCCTGATCAAAGCAGCCGGCATATCCGACGTTCTGCAGATAGGTTTGTTTTCGGCGATCCCTTATGTCGTCGCGGTCGTCGTAATGATCGGCGCCGGCCGCAGCTCTGATCGGACGCGGGAGCGTCGCTGGCATCTGATCGTTCCCATGCTCGCAGGCGCAGCAGGTTACGCGATTGTCGCGGCGGCAGGCGACAACGTTACCCTAGCGCTGATCGGCTTATCTCTGGCAGCGGCGGGGGTGATTACGCCAGGACCGCTGTTCTGGGCGCTGCCATCCGCATTTCTTGCGGGCTCGGCCGCCGCCGCCGGGATTGCGGCCATCAACGCATTTGCCGGTTTGGCAGGGTTCGTGAGTCCGTATTTGATCGGGTATCTCCGCGACATGACCGGCACGTCGCTTGTTGCGATGTACACTTCCGCCGCTGTCCTGGTGTTTGGAGCGTTGTTGATCCTGAGAGTCCCTGCCCGTATCGTGAATCGATAGCAGCCTCTCTCAGGTCGACCGTGTGACACCTTATCTCGGGAAACTGGCTCGCTGGGTGGAAGCGCTGAAGCACCCCCAGCGGGCGCAACCCGGACAAGCCCGGTGAGTGGGCTGCACCACGCCTTGAATCCCTACTCAACACCGAACTCGCCGCGCGCGGCGCGAACGCGCGCGACAATATAGTCGTAGACTTCGGACACCCGGCGCGCGTCGTGGGTGTCGGGATGTGACACCATCCAGTAGCTGCGGGTGAACCGGATATCCGGCAGCAGCGGCTCGAGCTCGGGATAGCGGCGCGCCGCGTAATCATGCAGGATTCCGACGCCGTGACCGGCGCGGACCGCTTCCATTTGCGCCACCACGCTGCCGCACTCGTAGTGCCAGGTCATCACCTTGCCGAGCGTCGACGCGTAGTCCAGCGCGCGGCTGTAGACGAAATCCTCCACATGGGTGATGAAGAGACGCCCGGTCAGATCGCCCTGCTGCCGGATCGGACCGTGGCGCTTGAGATAGGCCTTCGCCGCATAAACGCTCAGCGTGTAGTCGGTCAGCTTCTTGATGATCAGGCGGCCCTGCTTCGGACGATCGAGGGTGATGGCGATATCGGCCTCGCGCCGCGACAGGGAGAATGTGCGCGGCAGCGGCACCAGTTGAATCACCAGCTCCGGATGTTTCCCGGCCAGGGCGCCGAGCTGCTCTGCCAGGAAGTAGTTTCCAAGACCGTCCGGCGCACCGATCCGGACGGTGCCGGTGATGGCCTCGGAGGCCCCCTTGACCTGGGAGCCGACCTTGAGGAATTCGGACTCGGCCCGCTCCGCAGCCGCCAGCAGCGCTTCGCCTGCCGCGGTCAGCGACGATCCGGTGGTGTGCCGCTCGACCAGCCTGGCCTTCAGCTCCTGCTCGAGCGCCGTCAACTGGCGCGAGACGGTGGCGTGATTGACCCCCAGCCGCTTCGCCGCACCGAGGATCTGCCCCGTGCGCGCCACCTCGAGAAAAATCCGGATGCGATCCCAGTCCATGATCGGACTTTAATTTTTGCACATCGAAAGCGCAATACTTCCCGTTGATGTGCATTCCTGTCGAGCGCCATGGTGGCGGGAAGCAAACCCACGGAGCACGGCAGATGACCACAGCGATCACCCACTACATCGGCGGCAAGCCCGTCGCCGGACGCGGCGGCAGGACCACACCGATCTTCAACCCGGCGACGGGCGAGCAGTCCGGGACCGCGCCGGTTGCCGGCACCGCCGATGTGAACGACGCCGTCATCGCCGCAAATCGCGCGGCTCCGGGCTGGGCCGCGACCACGCCGCTGCGCCGAGCCCGCATCCTCAATCGTTTTCTGCGCATCATGGAAGAGCGGATCGACCGGCTGGCCGATGTGATCACCGCCGAGCACGGCAAGGTGCACTCCGACGCCAAGGGCGAGATCCAGCGCGGTTTGGAAGTCGTGGAGTTCGCGACCGGCGCGCCGCAGTTGCTGAAAGGCGAGATCACCGAAAACGTCGGCACCGGCGTCGACAGCCACGCGCTGCGGCAGCCGCTGGGCGTGGTGGCCGGCATCACCCCGTTCAACTTCCCGGCCATGGTGCCGATGTGGATGTTTCCCGTGGCGCTCGCCTGCGGCAACACCTTCATCCTCAAGCCGTCGGAACGCGATCCCTCCGCATCGCTGCTGATCGCCGAATGGCTCTCTGAGGCCGGCCTGCCGGACGGTGTCTTCAATGTCGTGCACGGCGACAAGGAAACCGTCGATGCGCTGCTGCATCATCCGGACATCTCGGCCATCAGCTTTGTCGGATCGACCCCGATCGCCCGCACCATCTACGAGACGGCGGCGCACACCGGAAAGCGCTGCCAGGCGCTGGGCGGCGCCAAGAACCACATGATCATCATGCCGGACGCGGACATGGACCGGGCCACCGACGCGCTGATGGGCGCGGCCTACGGCTCCGCCGGTGAACGCTGCATGGCTATCTCGGTCGCGGTGCCGGTGGGCGAAGCCACCGCCGCCGCCCTGATCGCGAAGCTCGAACCGAAGGTCCGCGCCCTGAAGATCGGACCCGGCACCGATCCGGAAGCGGAGATGGGGCCGCTGGTCACCAAACAGCATCTGGACAAGGTGCGCGGCTATATCGACGCCGGTGTCGCCGAGGGAGCCAAGCTGATCGTCGACGGGCGCGATTTCAAGATGCAGGGCTACGAGAAGGGCTACTTCATCGGCGGAACCCTGTTCGACGGCGTGACCACGGACATGAAAATCTACAAGGAAGAGATCTTCGGACCGGTGCTCGCGGTCGCCCGCGCGCCCGACTACGCCACGGCCGCCCGCATGGTCAACGAACACGAGTTCGGCAACGGCACATCGATCTTCACCCGCGACGGCGACACCGCCCGCGAGTTCGCCCATGCGATCAAGGTCGGCATGGTGGGAATCAACGTGCCGATCCCGGTGCCGATGGCGTTCCATTCCTTCGGCGGCTGGAAGTCGTCGCTGTTCGGCGACCATCACATGCATGGCCCCGAAGGCGTGCGGTTCTACACACGGCTGAAGACCATCAGCAGCACCTGGCCGACCGGGATCCGCAGCGGCGCGGAGTTCGTGATGCCGACCATGAAGTAAAGCGCATACGACAGCCGCCAGCGCGAAGACGTGCTGGCGGCTGTCGTAGAAGATATCTGCAAAGTAGATCTTCGCTTCGATTGATATACACTGCATATCGATGATCGAAACGCGTCTGCTTCGCCAGTTTGTCGCCGTTGCCGAGGAATTGCACTTTCATCGGGCCGCGAAGCGGTTGCACATGGCCCAGCCCCCGCTGAGCCAAGCGATCCGGAAACTCGAAGACGAACTCGGCGTTCGCCTGTTCGAGCGAAGCAATCGCAACGTCACACTGACGCCGGCCGGCCTCACCTTCCTCGACACCGCGCGACGGACGCTGGCACAACTGAACGCGGGCGCCGAACAGGCCCGCCGCGTCGCAGCCGGCGTCTCCGGCCGCCTGGTCGTCACCTTTGTCGGCACCGCACACTATGATCTGCTGCCGGACATCCTCCGGGCGTTTCGCTCGGATTTCCCCGGCATCGAGCTGAAGCTGCAGGAAGCGACCACAGCCGAACAAATCGAGGCTGTTCGCGTCGGCGACGCCGATGTCGGATTCATGCGCCGACCCGGCGTCAGCGTTCCGCATCTGACGTTCAAACGCATTGCCCGGGAACGGATCCTGATCGCCTTGCCGAATACGCATTCCGAGGCCCGCAAAGCGACCGTTGCGCTCACACGCCTGGCCGAGGAGGGATTTATCGCCACACCACGGGCGGAAGGCGCGGGCTTTTACGACCAGTTGATCAGCCTGTGCCGGCAGGCCGGCTTCTCTCCCCGTATCGTTCAGGAAGCCCGGCAGATGCACACCGTGGTCAGCCTGGTGGCGGGGGGCCTTGGTGTTGCGCTGGTGCCGTCCACACTCGCTCAGGCGCGCCGCAAGGGCGTGACATTCCGACCGATCGCCGTTGATGCCCCGCAGGATCTCAAACACATCGATCTGGTCATGGGATGGGATGCCACCAGGACGTCCCCCGCCCGGGACAGCTTCCTCAAGACGGCGCAGCGCATCGCCGCAGCGTTGATATGAGAAACGTCTCAATGAGATTTGAATAGTATATTTTACATTGCCTGCGGCGAGAGCGAGACTCCACGTCAACACGACAGGTTGGAGCACGCCATGGACCATTGCCGCCGCGGCCGATCCGGCCTGACGCTCTCAGTCTTGTCGGTCGCCATTATCGTTCTCGCCGGCTTGCTGAGTTTCACAGCCGCCGTCCGCGGCCAAACGCAGCAGGATCAAATGATCTATCAACTTCGCATCTACGAAATCTTCGAAACCAACAAGGCCGCATTCCATGCCAGGTTTCGCGATCATGCCGCCCGCATCATGAAAACCCACGACTTCGATATCGTGGCCATGTGGGAGTCCACGTCGGCCGGACGAACGGAATTCGTCTACCTGCTGCGGTGGCCGAATGAAAAAGCCATGACGGATCGCTGGGCGCACTTCATGGCGGATCCGGAGTGGGCGGCCATCAAGCGGGACAGCCAGCAGCGAGATGGGGCGATGGTGGGCGATATCCAGGATCGCGTGCTGCAGCTGACGGACTATTCGCCGCGATTGTAGCGCCGGCGCACCGCAGTTCGCCTTCATGGGGAGAGGCGCGGCATGCCGCGTCCCTCGCCATGAGATGCGTGCGGGCGCCTTACAGGCCCAGCTTCTTCTTGCGCTGGCCGAGCGTGCGCAGCCGCAGCGCGTTGAGCTTGATGAAGCCGGCGGCATCGCGGTGATCGTAGGCGACGGCGCCTTCCTCGAAGGTGACGAGATCCTGATCGTACAGCGAGTACTTGCTCTCGCGGCCGACCAGGATGACGTTGCCCTTGTAGAGCTTGAGCCGCACCTGGCCGGTGACGAACTCCTGGCTCTTGTCGATCGCCGCCTGTAGCATCTCGCGCTCCGGCGAGAACCAGAAGCCGTTGTAGATCAGCTCGGCGTATTTCGGCATCAGTTCGTCCTTGAGATGCCCCGCGCCGCGATCGAGCGTGATCTGCTCGATGCCGCGATGGGCCACAAGAAGGATGGTGCCGCCGGGCGTCTCGTACATGCCGCGCGACTTCATGCCGACGAAACGGTTTTCGACCAGATCCAGCCGGCCGATGCCGTTGGCGTATCCCAGCTCGTTGAGCTTCGCCAGCAGCGACGCCGGCGACAGCTTTTGGCCGTCGATCGCGACGGGATCGCCCTTCTCGAAATCGACGGTGATGTAGGTCGCCTTGTCCGGCGCTTTCTCCGGGTCGATGGTGCGGGAATAGACGTAATCAGGCACTTCCTGCGCCGGATCTTCCAGCACCTTGCCCTCGGAGGACGCGTGCAGCAGGTTGGCGTCGACCGAGAACGGCGCCTCGCCGCGCTTGTCCTTGGCGATCGGAATCTGGTGGGCTTCAGCGAACGCAATCAGCTGCTCGCGCGAGCGCAGATCCCACTCGCGCCAGGGCGCGATGATTTTGATGTCGGGGCGCAACGCGTGATAGCCCAGCTCGAAACGGACCTGGTCGTTGCCCTTGCCGGTGGCGCCATGGGACACCGCGTCCGCACCGACCTTCTCCGCGATCTTGATCTGCGTCTTGGCGATCAGCGGGCGCGCGATCGAGGTGCCGAGCAGATACTGGCCCTCATACACCGCGTTGGCGCGGAACATCGGGAACACGTAATCGCGCACGAACTCCTCGCGCAGGTCCTCGATGAAGATGTTTTCCGGCTTGATGCCGAGCAGCAGCGCCTTCTGGCGTGCCGGCTCCAGCTCCTCGCCCTGGCCGAGGTCGGCGGTGAAGGTCACGACCTCGCAGCCATAGGTGGTCTGCAGCCATTTCAGAATGATCGAGGTGTCGAGGCCACCGGAGTAGGCGAGCACGACCTTCTTCACGTCTTTCGTCATGAAAACCCTATGGAATTTGGCGGGGACCCGCCCTCTCGGCCGGCCCCAGTTCGGCGGTTCTATAGGCAGAACGACTAGCGGCGCAACAGTCTTTGCAGCCACCGGTAGCCCGGCAGCGCCCACCGGGTCAGCGTGGCATCGATGGCCTCGTCGCTCAGCCGGGTCCGGGGCCAGCGGTAAATCAGGGCGTAGACCAGCCAGATCACAAAAAACGGCACCAGGCCCGAGACCAGCACGTCGGTGAGGAAATGGCCGCCGAACGCCATCCGCAACCCCCCGGTGGCAAGCCCGAACAGCGTGGCGCCGACATAGGCCAGCGGCCGCCAGGCCGGCGGCGCCAGCGCGGCCGGGGCATAGGTCCAGAACGCGGTCGCCCCCTCGCCGGAGAAGAACGAGCAGTTCTTCTGGCAGGCACCGGTCGGATCGTACCAGGGCTTGAACTCCCAGGGGCCGCCGAACTCGGTGACCATCACCGGCCGCGGGCGCCCCCAGTGGCTCTTGAAAGCGAGGTTCGACAGGATGCCGGCGGACAGCACGATCGTGATCAGCAGGAAGGCGACGGTGCGACCGGGAACGATCAGCGGCTTCAGCGGCCGGGCGAACTTGACCACCAGCGCGATGATCGCGGGCGCGGCAAACGCCCAGGCCACCCACATCGCCACGTCGCGCACCACCATGGCGAAGGTGTCGGACTTCAGCGGGAAGGTTTTGGTGGCGGGATCGTAGAACCAGGCCGCGATTTTGAGGTCGAGCTCGGGGTGCGAGCCGAACACGATGACAAAGGCAAGCGACAGCGCCAGCGCGATAAAGAGACCGGTGCGAGTCATCAGCGCGCCGAAGTCCGGTCTTGAGGCGTCCGGTCTTGAGGCAACGCGCGCCACGCCCCGGCACTGCGGCCGGCGATCAGCCAGTAGACGAAGCCGGCGACGATGCCGGCGCCGGTCATCACTTCCAGCTCGCGGCGAATGATGCCGTTGAACGACATGGTGGCGGTGTCGAACGGCACCAGGCTGAGATAACAGGCCGCTCCAACCAGCGCGCCGCCCAGCGCATAGACCAGCAGGCTGCGGATGCCGAAGGCTTCGGTGATCAGCGCAATGATCATCGCCGGCAGCAGCGCGAAGCCGCTGATGAAGATGAAACCGAACGCCGCGATCAGCTTCATGGTGCTGTCGTCGAGCTGGAAATCGAGTCCGCTCAAATCCGGAAACAGCACGGCACCGATCACGACGGCTGCGGCGGCGAAACTCGCGACCAGAAAGCCGAACAGCACGACAATAATGCGGACAACCAGCGCCATCAGGATTAGTCGGTCATCGCCATGGCGCGCAGCGCCTGCCGCTCGCGCGCCGAGAGTTTTTCGGTTTCGGATTTCAACTGGCCGCAGGCGGCGAGGATGTCGCGGCCACGCGGCGTGCGCACCGGCGACGAATAACCGGCATTGAAGATGTATTCGGAGAATTTCTCGATCTGGCTCCAGTCCGAGCATTCGTACTGGCTGCCCGGCCACGGATTGAACGGGATCAGGTTGATCTTCGCCGGAATGCCCTTCAGCAGCTTCACCAGCAGCTTTGCGTCATCCAGCGAATCGTTGACGCCCTTCAGCATCACGTATTCGAAGGTGATGCGGCGTGCATTCGAGGCGCCCGGATAATTGCGGCAGGCATCCAGCAGTTCGGCGATCGGATACTTGCGGTTCAGCGGCACCAGTTCGTTGCGCAGCTCGTCACGCACCGCATGCAGCGAGATCGCCAGCATGACGCCGATCTCGTCGCCGGTGCGCGCGATGTTGGGCACCACGCCCGACGTCGACAGCGTGATCCGGCGGCGCGACAGGCCGATGCCTTCATTGTCGGAAACGATCAGGAGCGCGTCGCGCACCGCATCGAAATTGTACAGCGGCTCGCCCATGCCCATCATCACCACATTGGTGACCAGGCGGTTGCCGTTCGGCGTCTCGCGATCGACCCAGTCGTTGAGCCGGTCGCGCGCGATCATCACCTGGCCGACGATCTCGCCGGCGGTGAGATTGCGCACCAGCCGCTGGGTGCCGGTGTGGCAGAACGAACAGTTCAGGGTGCAACCGACCTGCGAGGAGACGCACAGCGTGCCGCGATCGGTTTCCGGAATGTAGACGCACTCGACCTCGTGCGGACGCTCGGAGGCGTGCCCGCTCGGCAGCCGCAGCAGCCATTTGCGGGTGCCGTCGCTGGACACCTGCTCGGCGACGATCTCCGGCCGCGCCACGGTGAAATGTTTTGCCAGCTCGGCGCGCATGTCCTTCGAGACGTTGGACATCTCGTCGAAGCTCTGGGCGCCGCGCACATACATCCAGTGCCACAGCTGCTGGGCGCGCATCTTGCGCTGATGCGGGGCAACGCCGACCTCCCCCAGCTTCTCCATCAGTTCCGCGCGCGACAGCCCGATCAGGGACGGCATCGCGGGGGGAACATAGGATTCCAGCGGGGTTTTTTCCAAAAGCATGCCGCCGCGCGACAATTCGCGCGTCTTCATGGCCTCTGGCGACATCTCCGTCATTTCGGTCCTAAATCCCGTGGGAGGCGCATATCCGCCCCGTCAGGGCGCAACGCTTACCCTGAAATACCGGCTTCAGATAGCTGTTTTCCGCAATCCTGCAACCGCCGGACCCGATCCGGCAGGTTAACGGCGGCAATCTTACCGCCGACAGTCCTACCTGCGACAGTCTTACCTGCGACAGTCTTGGGCCAGCCGGTCCAGCGCCTGGGCCAGGCCCTTCAGGGAAAACGTGTCGGTGCTCTCGGTTCCCTTGGCGGAGACACCCTTCACGGTCACGTCGGTGCCTTTGCGCAGCGCGTCCACCATGCGCTCCTCCTCGGCGGCGTTCTTGATCCAGAGACCATCGCCCTGGGTGTACATCGCATAGCGCGCGCTGCCGATTTCGAGCGCCGACTCCGACCCCGGCTTCAACTGATAGCCGATCATCACCGAGACCTCGTTGACGACTTTTTCCGCCGGACGGGTGGAGATGAACACGTAGGCCGGATCGCGCGGGCGATTCGGCGGATTGGTTTTCGACGACGACGGCTTGGCCAGCGCGAAGCAGACCTTCTTGCCGTTCGGCATCGCCGTGTAGGCACCCCATGTTCCGAACTGGCCGATCAGTGTCGGCTCGGCGCCGCCGACCGAAGGCGGCTTTGCGGCCTCGGGCTTCGCGGCGGGCGCGGGTGTGGACTTCGCCGATTTTGATTTTGCGCTCTGCGCAAATGCAGCCTGCGGAGCGACCACGACAGCGGACATCAGCACGCCTGCTGAAAGCATCCCCAGTGTTCGTCGCACGGATATCATCGAGCCTCGCTTCACGTGTCGTCCTTCAAGTCTCATCCAGGAACTTACAAGCACAGGATTGCTGCAAGTCTGCGGCAGTGGCCCCTCTCCGCCGATCTTGCGACGGCTTGTCCCGATCAACTTATTCCGACTCTCTCATATTCCGACTCTTGGAATAACCGGGAAAAGCCTGTTTGGGAAGCAGGTTGCGACGATCGGTCAAGGCCGTCCATAATCGAACCTCGATCTGAAGTGGATTGTCGCACGGCCTCAAATCCGCCATGAAGAATTCAGGTTCAATGTCCCTCTCTGATTCAGGTGTCCTGCCATGAAAGCAATTTTGTGTTCTCAGTACTGCGGCCCCGATGATCTCGTGCTGGCGGATGTGCCCGATCCCGTCGCGGCACCAGGCGAAGTGGTGATCGCGATCAAGGCGGCCGCGCTGAACTTCTTCGACATCCTGATGATCCAGGGCAAATACCAGATCAAACCGCCGTTTCCGTTTTCGCCGGCCGCCGAAGTCGCCGGTGTGATCGAGAGCGTCGGCGCCGGCGTCACCGACCTGAAGGTCGGCGATCGCGTAGTTGCATCGTGCGGCCACAACGGCGCGCGTGAAAAGGTTGCGGTCCCCGCCATGTCGGCGGTGAAGATCCCCGACAACCTGGATTACGATCGCGCCGCCGGCATCATCATCATCTACGGCACGGCGCTGCATGCGCTGGAAGACCGCGCGCGGCCAAAGCCCGGAGAGACTCTCGCGGTACTCGGCGCGGCCGGCGGCACCGGCCTCGCCGCGTGCGAACTCGGCAAGCTGATGGGCCTGAAGGTGATCGCCTGCGCCTCCTCCGACGAGAAACTCGAATTCGCCAAGCAGCACGGCGCGGAGATCGGCCTGAACTACGCCAAGGAGGATCTGAAGGAGGGCCTGAAGAAACTCACCGGCGGCAAGGGCGTCGACATCGTGTTCGATCCGGTCGGCGGCGCGTATGCGGAAGCCGCGCTTCGCTCGGTGGCGTGGGAAGGCCGCTTCCTGGTGATCGGATTTGCCGCCGGCGAAATTCCAAAGATCCCGCTCAACCTCGCGCTGCTGAAAGGCTGCGACATCCGCGGCGTGTTCTGGGGCGCATGGGCAAAACTCAACCCGGAAAAGAACCGCGCCAATTTGCAGAAGCTCGTGCAGTGGACCGCGGAAGGCAAGATCTCATCCCACGTCGATCGCACCTTCCCGCTGGCGCAGACCGCGGATGCGCTGAAGGTGCTGGCCGGCCGCAAGGCGATGGGGAAGGTGATTTTGCATCCGTGATGTGGGAAGCACTGTTACGCGAGGCGCACCTGGAAGCTCTATCGCAGCACAATCACCTTCCCTTGTCGTTGCCGGGCTTGTCCCGGCAACCCCGATAAGGGACGCTGTGCACTCCTAAGCGAGATCACCGGGACAAGCCCGGTGATGACAACAGTGGGTGGTATGCTCATCTCCCAAAACGGTGACGGGCCCGCGCACGCTGATGAAAATGTGGACACGCAGCGGTTCTCACTGCGTCACGCCGCTTCACTTACGCCGCCGCGTCGCCCTTCGCCGCACCCTCTCCCCGCAGCCGCGCCAGCGCATCTTTTGCGGCGGCGCGATGGTCGGGCAGGATGTGGCTCGCCACCAGCCGGATCGTGGTGGCGAGAACGGCGGCATCGTCGGTGAAGCCGAGCACCGGCATAACGTCCGGAATGAAATCGAACGGCAGGATGAAATAGGCCAGCGCGCCGATCAGCGCCGCCTGCACATGGCGCGGCGTCTGCCGGTCGAAGGCGCAGTAATAGGCCGCGAGCAGATCCTCGGCGAACGGCAGTTTGGCCGCCACCTTCTTGATCTTGGCCCAGAACTCCCGGCGAACGCGCGCGTGGTCCTTCGCCAGCTGCTCAGCCGGCCCGGGGTCCACTGTCCGTTCGAAAACCATCACACCGCTCCTCTCGCGACGCGTACCGTCCGCACAAGACCGCAGCTTCGCTTCCCGAAAGTTGGGGTTTGCGAAGCCCGGCCGCAAGATTGCGGCCGCGGCGTCAGGCCGCGGAACCGGCGAACGCGTTCATCGCCTTGGCCAAATCGATGTCGCGCGCGGTCACGCCGCCGGCATCATGGGTGGCCAGCACCACCTCCACCGTCTTGTAGACATTGCGCCATTCCGGATGGTGGTCGCGTTTCTCGGCGGCCAGCGCCACCCGGGTCATGAAGCCGAACGCCTCGTTGAAGTCCTTGAAGGTGAACGTGCGGGCAATGGCGTCCCGCCCCGCGACCTCGGACCAGCCTGGAAGCTCCGCCAATGCTGCCTGGCGCGCTGCGCCGGATATCCGCTCAACCATCGAAACCTCCATCATCACATGAACTTGACCCTGTTTCGGGCAGGCCCATCCTAAACAGGATTGCCGCAAAAAGCGGCCCCCACGACGGCCACCGGTAACCATGACCGGGCTGGCCGCAGGGGGTCGTGCCTTTACGCTGCCGAATTTGCTATAATCATCATCTCAATCGGACCCTACGGATGAACCTGGACTTCCAGCAGATGTTTTCGCGGTCGCCGCCTTTGAGCGGCCCGGGTGAAGCTGTTGCAGGTCCAACGCCGCTGCGTGGAAAACGTGCCCCCAAGGGCGCCGGCATCTTCATGCCGCTGGCGGCGGCGCTGGCCATCGTGCTGGTGGTGGTGGGCGCGATCTATGTCGCCATGCGCCCGGTGACGTTGAAGATCGCCGTCGGACCGCCGAACAGCGAGGACGTCAAGGTGATCCAGGCGCTGGCCCACACCTTCGCGCGCGAGCGCGGCTATATCCGCCTGAAGGTCGTCCCGACGGAAAATGCGAGTGCCAGCGCGAACGCCCTCGAGCACAAGGGCGTCGACCTCGCCGTGATCCGCGGTGACCTCGATGTGCCGAAGGACGCCGCGAGCGTCGCCGTCATGCGCAAGAACCTTGTGGTGCTCTGGGTTCCGTCCGCCGGCAAAGGCAAGAAGACGAAGGGTCCGGCGATCAAGAAGATCCAGAATCTCGCCGGCCGCCGCATCGGCGTCATCGGCAAGACCTCGGCCAACGTGAACCTGCTGAACGTCATCCTGCGCCAGTACGGCGTCGATCCCGCCAAGGTCGAGGTCACGCAGTTCTCGACCAACGAAGTGGCGGAGGCGACCAAGACCCAGAAGGTCGATGCATTCCTGGCCGCGGGGCCGCTCAACAGCAGGATCACGGCGGACGCACTCGCGGCGTCGCAAAAGGAGGGCGGCGAGCCGACCTTCCTCGCCATCGATGCGGCTGATGCCATCGCCCAGAATTTCCCGTCCTATGATGCGGCTGAAATCGCGGCCGGCTCGCTCGGCGGCGTGCCGCCGCGGCCCGAGGAAGAGGTCAAGACCATCAGCTTCTCGCACCACATCGTGGCGCGCAAACAGTTGTCGGACACCACCATCGCCATGCTCACCCGGCAGATCTTCGCGCAGCGCCAGAATGCTGCGGCCGAGGCACCGTCGGCCTCCAAGATCGAAACGCCCGACACCGACAAGGATGCCGACATCCCGGCGCATCCGGGCGCAGCCGCCTATGTCGACGGCGAGGAAAAAACCTTCCTCGATCGCTACAGCGATTTCATCTGGTGGGGAATCATGGGGCTGTCGGCCATGGGTTCGGCGGGCGCATGGTTCGCGGGCTACCTAAAGCGCGACGAACGCCAGAACAGCACCACGTTGCGTGACCGGCTGCTGGAGATGCTGTCGCAAGTGCGCCAGGCCAGCACCCATCAGGAACTCGACACCATGCAGGCCGAGGCCGATGAAATCCTGCGCGATACGCTGCGCTGCTATGAAGACGGCGCGATCGACGATGGTCCCTTGACCGCGTTCAACATCGCACTCGAGCAATTCCACACCGCCGTCGCCGACCGCCGCAGCGTGCTGATGGCGGCGCCGCGTCCGACGGTGCAACTGCGCGCGTGACCGCCGCGCACGGCTTCGCGATGTAGGAGGTTGCGGCAACGGATGGCGCGCTCCTTCTCCCCGCAAGCGGCAATCGAGTTCACAGATCTCGACTCGGCGAAGACTCGTTCCCTCCCCCCTTGTGGGGGAGGGTTAGGGAGGGGGGTAGCGGCAAACCCGCAGCACGTCAGATCGGATGTCGTTACATCGCGACGTCAGCATGCTGGGCACCCCCCTCCCCGGCCCTCCCCCACAAGGGGGGAGGGAGCCGAAAATCATCACCTCGACGTCAAGGTGCACCCGATCGAGATGCGTGAATCCGATAGCCGCAAGCGTGGCGAGGTGAACCAGGCTCGCTGTCATCGAAGCTTCATCAAATCGTTTTCAGGCCGTCAGCGCGTCTTCCCATGGTTTGGAATACGTCCAGATATGGAGCTCCCCCATGCCGATCCGCTTCGGTTCGATCTCCCGCCGCCGTTTCCTGAGCACTGCCGCCGCGACCGGCGCGGCCACGGCGTTTGGCGGCATCGCGATGCCTTATCTGAGCCGCGCAGCGGACCGGCCGCAGATCACCCACGGCGTGCAGGCCGGCGACGTCTCGCTCGACTCCGGCGTGGTGTGGGCGCGCACCGATCGTCCGGCGCAATTGCTGGTCGAGGTCTCAACCACCGAATCGTTCAGGGATGCCCGCGCGCTGCCGCCGATCAATGCGCTGCCGGAAAGCGACTTCACCGCGAAAATGCTGATCGAGAACCTGCCGTCCGATCAGACCATTTTCTATCGCGCCCGCTTCCGCGACCTCTCCCACATCGACGTCACCGGCGAGCCGCTGGTCGGCCGCTTCCGCACGGCGCCAGCGAGCCGCCGCGATGTCAGCTTCGTCTGGGGCGGCGACGTCGCGGGGCAAGGCTGGGGCATCAATCCGGACGACGGCGGCATGAGCATCTTCTCCGCCATGCGCAAGCACAATCCGGATCTGTTCATCCACTCCGGCGACACCATCTACGCCGACGGCGTGATCCCCGGCGAGGTGAAGCTGCCCGACGGCAAGATCTGGAAGAACATCACCATTCCGGAGAAGGCCAAGGTCGCGGAGACGCTCGACGAATATCGTGCCGCGCACAAATACAACCTGCTCGACGACAACCTGCGCGCGTTCAACGCCGAGATTCCGATCTTCGTGCAGTGGGACGATCACGAGGTCACCAACAACTGGTCGCTGTCGAAGCAGCTGCCGGCCGCCTACAAGGAACGCAACATCTCGCTGCTGGCGGCGCGCGCCGCGCGCGCCTTCCACGAGATGTATCCGATGCGCGAGAGCATCGTGGAGCCGGGCCGCGTCTACCGCACCATCAATTACGGGCCGCATCTCGACGTGTTCATGCTGGACGAGCGCAGCTACCGCGGCCCCAACGGCGACAACCTGCAGACGACTTATGGCCCCGACGCGTATTTCATCGGCGCCGATCAACTGGCCTGGCTGAAGCGCGAACTGCTGGCCTCGCGCGCGACCTGGAAGGTGATCGCCGCCGACATGCCGATCAGCCTGATCGTCTATGACGACGCCGCCAACAGCAAGGGATCGGAAGCGATCGCCCAGGGCGACGGCCCGCCGCGCGGCCGCGAGCTCGAGATCGCCGACCTGCTGCGGTTCATCAGGAGCGCCGGCATCCGCAACACGGTGTGGCTTACCGCCGACGTGCACTACACCGCCGCGCACTACTACAATCCGGACAAGGCCCAGTTCCAGGACTTCGACCCGTTCTGGGAATTCGTCTCCGGCCCGCTGCACGCCGGCACCTTCGGTCCCAACACCCTGGACAACACCTTCGGACCGGAGATCAAGTTCATCAAGGCGCCCGGCGCCGACAAGCAGAACCTGCCGCCCTCGGCCGGCATGCAGTTCTTCGGCCATTGCAAGATCGAGGGCGCGACCGGGCAATTGACGGTGACGCTGCGGGATCGGGCCGATACGGCCCTATGGTCGGTGACTTTGGACCCGAAAATGGGCTGATCCGGCGCCGAAAAGCCCGCAAAACGAGCCATTTTTCACAGTCAAACACATTGTTTTTCGGCGAATTCTGACTATATTGCGCCGCAACGCGTGAGAGTGCCCGGTTCAGACAGAGCCGGGCACCGCCTTTTTCGGGCGCCCCGCTGGACATGATCCGGCAGACAGATCGCCTCGACGCACGTCGTCTCACGACACCGCGTTTTTAAGAGCTGGAAGACCATACGCCCATGAATATGCGCAACGTCGCCATCATCGCCCACGTCGACCACGGCAAAACCACGCTGGTCGACAAGCTGCTGCAGCAGTCCGGCACCTTCCGTGACAACCAGAAGGTCACCGAGCGTGCGATGGACTCCAACGACCTCGAGCGCGAGCGTGGCATCACCATTCTTGCCAAGGCGGCGTCGGTGCAGTGGAAGGACACCCGCATCAACATCGTCGACACCCCCGGCCACGCCGATTTCGGCGGCGAGGTGGAACGCATCCTCAACATGGTGGACGGCGCACTGGTGCTGGTGGACGCCGCCGAAGGCCCGCTACCGCAGACCAAGTTCGTGGTCTCCAAGGCGCTCAAGGTCGGCCTGAAGCCGATCGTGGTCATCAACAAGGTCGACCGCCCCGACGCCCGCCCGACTGAAGTCATCAACGAGGTGTTCGACCTGTTCGCGGCGCTGGACGCCAGCGAGGAACAGCTCGACTTCCCGATCCTGTACGGTTCGGCCAAGCAGGGCTGGATGGCGGAGAGCTTCGAAGGCCCGAAGGACCAGGGCATGCAGCCGCTGTTCGACCTGATCCTGCGCCATGTGCCGCCGCCGACCGTCGAGGAAGGCCCGTTCCGCATGATCGGCACCATTCTCGAAGCCAACCCCTATCTCGGCCGTATCATCACCGGCCGCATCTCGTCCGGCACCATCAAGCCGAACCAGACGGTCAAGGTGCTGTCCGGCGACGGCAAGGTCGTCGAGAGCGGCCGCATTTCGAAAATCCTGGCCTTCCGCGGCCTCGAGCGCACACCGCTGGAGGAAGCCGAAGCGGGCGACATCGTCGCCATCGCCGGCCTGACCAAGGGCACCGTCGCCGACACCTTCTGCGATCCGCTGGTCGAGACGCCGCTGGTGGCGCAGCCGATCGATCCGCCGACCGTGTCGATGTCGTTCATCGTCAACAACTCGCCGCTCGCCGGCACCGAAGGCGACAAGGTGACCAGCCGCATGATCCGCGACCGCCTGCTGCGCGAAGCGGAAGGCAACGTGGCGCTGCGCGTGGTGGAAGCCGCCGACAAGGACGCCATGGAAGTGTCGGGCCGCGGCGAATTGCAGCTCGCGATCCTGATCGAAACCATGCGCCGCGAAGGTTTCGAGCTCTCGGTGTCGCGCCCGCGCGTGGTGCTGCAGAAGGACGAGGCGACCGGCAACTGGCAGGAGCCGATCGAGGAAGTCGTCATCGACGTCGATGAAGAGCATTCCGGCGTGGTCGTGCAGAAGATGAGCGAGCGCAAGGCCGAGATGATCGAGATGCGCCCGTCCGGCGGCAACCGGCTGCGGCTGGTGTTCTACGCGCCCACCCGCGGCCTGATCGGCTACCAGGGCGAACTGCTGACCGACACCCGCGGCACCGCGATCATGAACCGCCTGTTCCACGGCTATGCGCCCTACAAGGGCGAGATCGCCGGCCGCCGCAACGGCGTCCTGATCTCCAACGACCAGGGCGAAGCGGTGGCTTACGCCATGTTCAAGCTGGAAGATCGCGGCCCGATGATGATCGAGCCGGGCTGGAAGGTCTATCGCGGCATGATCGTCGGCGAGCACACCCGCGACAACGATCTCGAGATCAACGTGCTCAAGGGCAAGCAGCTCACCAACATCCGCACCACCTCGAAGGATGAAGCGGTGCGTCTGACCCCGCCGATCCGGATGACCCTGGAAAAGGCGCTGGCCTATATCGAGGAAGACGAGCTGGTCGAAGTGACGCCGAAGTCGATCCGGCTGCGCAAGAAGCATCTCGATCCGAACGAGCGCAAGCGCGCGGAGAAGACCAAGGAAGTTCTGGCCGGTTAAAATACCGCTGGCTCAGATGCTGCCGAGCAAGGGTCTCGGCAGCGGAAGAAAGCCTTGGCAGCACAAGAAGGCCTTGGCAGCACAAGAAAGTCTTGGCAGGGTTGAGGAAGTTTTAGCCGGGTGATCATCGGGTGACTCTTCCCAACCATGTCGACGTTGCCATCATTGGCGCGGGCGCTGCCGGCATCGCGGCGGCGCGAACTCTCGAAAAATCCAATCTTTCGGTCCTGATTCTCGAAGCCCGCGACCGCCTCGGCGGTCGCAGCCACACGGTCCGGCTGGCCGGCGACATCCCCTTCGATGTCGGCTGCGAATGGCTGCATTCCGCCGATCGGAATTCGTTCGTGCCCATCGCGCAGGACATCGGCTTCGCGATCAACACCAACCGCCCGCGCTGGCGCGAACAGACCTTCAACCTCAGCTTCCCGACCAACCAGCGCGCGCTGTTCGTGACGGCGATCGACGCCTTCTATGATCGCGCCGAAGCGGGCTCCGATCTGCCGCAGGACAGTGCCGCAAGCCAGTGGCTGGAGCCCGGCAACCGCTGGAACCCGCTGATGAACGCGATCTCCAGCTACATCAATGGCTGCGAACTCGATCAGGTGTCGACCTACGACATGGACGCCTACGAGGATACCGAGGTCAACTGGCGTGTCACGCGCGGCTATGGCGCGCTGATCGCGGCCTACGGCGCCCCCTGCAAGGTGGCGCTGAACACGGCGGTGAGCCTGATCGATCACTCCGGCAAGATCATCCGGATCGAGACCTCGCAGGGAACGCTGACGGCCGACAAGGTGATCGTCACCGCGCCGACCAATCTGCTCGCCAATGAATCGATCCGGTTCGTTCCGGCCCTGCCGCAAAAAGTCGATGCCGCCGCCGGCCTGCCGCTCGGCCTTGCCGACAAGGTGATGCTGGCGCTCGACGCGCCCGACGACCTGCCCGTCGACGGACACCTGTACGGCGGCATCGATCGCGCCGGGGTCGGCAGCTATCATCTGCGCCCGATGGGCCAGGCCTGCGTCGCCGGCTTTTTCGGCGGCCGCTTCGCCCAGGAGTTGGAAGACGCCGGCGACGGCGCGATGGCCGCACAGGCGATCGACGAAGTCGTCGGCATGCTCGGCAGCAGCTATCGCAAAAAACTCCGGCCGCTGGCCTCGTCGCGCTGGGCGCACGACACGTTCGCCAACGGCTCCTATTCCCACGCGTTGCCGGGCCACGCCGACGATCGCGCTAGTCTTGCCGCACCGGTCGATGGACGGCTGTTTTTCGCTGGAGAGGCCACCTCGCCGAATTTTTTCTCCACGGCCCACGGCGCGCGCGACAGCGGCGAGCGGGCGGCGAAGGAAGTGTTGGGCGAGGTGGGGTTAAGGTAGCGCTCGCTCAGCTCCCTAGTGGCCCCGTGTATTTTTCCAGCTTCGCCCAGGCCTCCGCACCAAACTTGGCCTTCCAGTCGCGATAATAGTTCGCCTTGTCGAGCACCTGGACGAACTGGCCGCGATCGACGTCGTTGAAGCGCAGGTGCCGCGCTTCCAGCTCGCCCTTCAGCGCAACATCCTGCTTGGCGAAATCGTCGTGCTGGCGGAGCACGGCGGCATCGAAATGTTTGGTGATCAGTGTCTTCTGCTCGGCCGGCATGGTGTCCCAGACCTTGGTGCCGGCCATCACCCACAGGCCGTCCCAGCTGTGCCGCGTCATGGCGCAATATTGCTGCACCTCGTAGATCTTCAGCGCTTCGAACTGCACCAGCGAATTCTCCATCCCGTCGGCCACCCTGGTCTGCAGCGCGGAGTAGAGCTCGCCGATGCTGATGGTGGTGGGCGCAGCACCAAGCGACTGGAACAGCGAGGCGAGCAGCGGGCTCGGCGGCACCCGGATCTTGAGCCCTTGCAGATCACCCACGCCGCTGATGGCGCGCGCACTGGTGGTGACATTGCGAAAGCCGTTGTCCAGGCACTTGAATGCCGTCATCCCGAGCTTGGCCAGCGCCTCCTTGATGTGAGCGCCGAGATCGCCGTCGAGCGCGGCCCAGACCTGGCTGTAATCCTTGAAGGCATAAGCCACGCCGGGCATGCCGGCGATGGCCACCAAGTTCTGCAGCGACGAGCACGACGCGACCAGAAACTGGATGCCGCCGGCGCGCAGTTGCCGCTGCATGTCCGCTTCGGAGCCGAGCTGGCTGTCGGCGAGGAAAAGAATGTCGATCGCGCCATTGCTCTCCTTGCGGATCGCGTCCGCCGCCTCGACCATGAATGTCGAAGCGGAATGGCGCGACGGCATCGGCGAGCCCATCACCAGCTGGCGCGGCGCGTTTTGTGCGCGCACGATCGCCGGAGCGCTCACGGCAGCGGCGAAACAGATCGAGCCGAAGCCCCTGCGT
This sequence comes from Hyphomicrobiales bacterium, assembly GCA_041424235.1. Classification (GTDB taxonomy): domain Bacteria; phylum Pseudomonadota; class Alphaproteobacteria; order Rhizobiales; family Xanthobacteraceae; genus Bradyrhizobium_A. The sequence goes on along the minus strand of JBGMOD010000240.1, from coordinate 1,542 downwards.
GTGATGGTCATCAAGATCTCCTGCCCGAACGTTTTTTGATTGATCGCTGACGCATCGAACGATGCGGCCGTTGTCACCGTCGCTGAATCTTCGCCGGCGTGATAGTCCCGTCGAGAATTGCAGCCATGTCCACGGCGCCCCGTTCCGCAAGCCAGTGGCCTTCGTCGCCGGACGGCGGCAGCACGCGGAAATCCACCTTGCCGCCCGCGGCGCGGAACGCCTCGGCCATTCGCCGTGACAGATCCGGTGAGAAATAGCTGTCATTGCCGGCGACGAGCCAGGTCACCGGCACGCGCGCGCCCCTGCCGAATGCGCCGGCGGCGGCCACGAGTTTCGTTTCCGCGCACACCGCGAATGGACGGTCGTCCGCATGCCCGCCGCGCCCCGGCGCGAACACCACGATCTGCGACAGCGCCTTCGGATCCGACGACGCCAGCGCCAGGGCGCCGAAGCCGCCCGCGGAATGGCCGATCACGACCGCCGCATCCTTGCGGATGAACGGCTGGGTTTGCATGAACGCGACGGCGACACCAATCGCCGCGGCGGTGGCCCGCCCCGACGCCAGATAATCGGCATCGTCGCAGCCACCCTGGTCTTCCAGATACGGGCCACCGGTGGCGCCGTGGCCCGGCCGCTCCGGCACCAGCACGGCAAACCCGCGCGACACCAGTTGGGACGCCAGCGCCCGATACTCCGGCTGCGGCATCTGCGCGCGCCGCAGTGCATTCTGGGTCGAGGCGTGGGCGATCACCGCAAGACGAAACGGCCCCGCGCCCGGCGGGCGATACAGCAGCGCATGCGAATCAGTGGCGGTATCGGGAGACGGAACGATCCACTGCTGCGCGCGCCCGTCGGCCGCGCCACTGGACTGGTCGCCAAACCGCGCCTGCGCCCGCGCATCCGGCACACAACAAACCGTGATTGTGACAGCGGCGCCGAGGACGACGGCTGCAATTTTGCGTATTTTTTTGCTCCCCATCCGGCCGATCATTGCGTCCGCACCGGCATCTCGCAAGCGCACCGCGGCAGTTGTCCTTTTTCGGCACAGATGAACGGGAACATGATGCAAAAAGTCCACATGTTAACCGATAATTAACGATAGACCTTGAAGCCGGGGCGGCGACTTGCTTTGATCGGGATCATGAGCACGATCCTCATCGAAGTCCGGCAGGCCAAGACGTCCGACGCAACGGCCGTCGCGTCGACCCATGACGAGGCGTGGCGTGCGGCGTACCAGGGCATCATTCCCGGCGCCGAGCTCGAAAAACTGATCAATCGGCGCGGCCCGCAATGGTGGGACAGCGCAATCCGCAAAGGCAGCCGCGTCAGCGTGCTGGCGTTCGGCGACCAGATCGCCGGCTACGCCAATTACGGCCGCAACCGTGCCCGCAGCCTGCATTTCGAAGGCGAAATCTACGAGCTTTATCTGCGCCCGGAATTCCAGGGACTTGGCTTCGGCCGCCGCCTGTTCGCGGCCGCGCGCCGCGACCTGGTGCAGAGCGGCCTGAAGAGCATGGTGATCTGGGCGCTGTCGGACAACGA
>JBGMOD010000239.1:0-34935 GCA_041424235.1 Hyphomicrobiales bacterium | reverse complement strand
GCAAGATCACGGGTTTTCTGGAAATCGATCGTCACGACCGCAAGTATGCGCCGGTTGCCGAGCGCCTGAAGGGCTATAACGAGTTCGTCATTCCGCTCAGCGAGAAAGACACCCGCGATCAGGCCGCGCGCTGCATGAATTGCGGCATTCCCTATTGCCACGGCACCGGCTCGGTTCAGCCCGGCACGCCCGGCTGCCCGGTCAACAACCAGATCCCGGACTTCAACGACCTCGTCTACAACGGCAACTGGGAAGAAGCCTCGCGCAACCTGCACTCGACCAACAACTTCCCCGAGTTCACCGGCCGCATCTGCCCGGCGCCGTGCGAAGCCTCCTGCACGCTGAACATCGACGACAACCCGGTCACCATCAAGACCATCGAATGCGCCATCGTCGACCGCGCCTGGGACAATGGCTGGCTGACGCCGGAGATTGCGCCGGAGAAGACCGGCAAGAAGATCGCTGTGGTCGGATCGGGCCCGGCGGGCCTCGCCTGCGCGCAGCAGCTCGCGCGTGCGGGCCACGACGTCCATGTCTATGAGAAGTTCGCCAAGGCCGGCGGCCTGCTGCGCTACGGCATTCCCGACTTCAAGATGGAGAAGGGCATCATCGACCGCCGCGTGACGCAGATGGAAGCCGAGGGCGTGACCTTCCACTACGGCAAGGCCGTGGGCGGTGCCGGCGGCATCGATCCGCAGGACTTGCTGCGGCTGTATGATGCGATCGCTCTGACCGGCGGCGCCGAAGCCCCGCGCGACCTGCCGGTGCCCGGCCGCGACCTCGACGGCGTGCATTTCGCGATGGATTTCCTGCCGCAGCAGAACCGCCGCGTCAGCAACGAGCCGCTCGGCGACATCAAGGAAATCCTCGCCACCGGCAAGGACGTCATTGTCATCGGCGGCGGCGACACCGGCTCCGACTGCATCGGCACCTCGAACCGTCACGGCGCCAAGTCGGTGACCCAGCTCGAGATCATGCCGCAGCCGCCGGAGAAGGAAAACAAGGCGCTGACCTGGCCGAACTGGCCGCTGAAGATGCGGACCTCGTCGAGCCACCAGGAAGGTGCGGCCCGCGACTTCGCGGTGCTGACGCAGAAGCTCTCCGGCGAGAACGGCAAGGTCACCAAGCTGCATTGCATCAAGGTCGATGCCAAGATGCAGCCGATCCCGGGCAGCGAGTTCGAGCTCAAGGCCGATCTGGTGCTGCTCGCGATGGGCTTCGTGCATCCGGTGCACGAGGGCCTGCTGAAGACGCTCGGCGTCGATCTCGATCCGCGCGGCAATGTGCGGGCCTCGACCAACGACTACCAGACCTCGGTGTCGAAGGTGTTCTCGTCCGGCGACATGCGCCGGGGTCAGTCGCTGGTGGTCTGGGCGATTCGTGAAGGCCGCCAGTGCGCCGCCTCGATCGACCAGTTCCTGATGGGATCGACAACGCTGCCGCGCTGACGGTCACGTAACGAAGGCGCCGCAGGCGGCGCCTTCGACGGCTGCGACAGGACGACAGATGTCTTCCGACAACCAATCCAGCCAGCCTCCTGCTTCGAGCGACACGCCGGCACGCCCCTGGGGCGCGCCGCGACCCGATGCGCAGCCGCCGCAACCACGACCGGCGCCGCGCAGGAAAATTCCGCTGTTCTCCGCTCTGTTCTTCGTCCTGATGCTGGCCCTTGTCGGCGCCCGCGCCTACCGGGACCTGTCGACGCCACAGGCCTGGGCGTACTGGAAGGATCTATATCTCTCGCCGAGCCTGACAGCGTCGGTGGTGTCAGCCAGTTCCGATCGTCGCCCCGCCCTGGCCATCAGCGGCCGGATCGGCCCCGCCGCCGCGGGCTGGTTTCGCACCCAACTCGACGACGCCAAGCTCAGCGCTGGCGATACGGTCGCGTTCTCGTCACCGGGAGGTGACGTCGACCAGGCCATTATCATCGGTGAAATCATCCGCACGCGCGGGCTTGCGACCGCTGTCGGAAAATTCGACACCGATGGTCATCTGCGCCCATCCTATTGCGCCAGCGCCTGTGTCTTCGCCTATGCCGGCGGCAAGATTCGTCTCGGCGTCCAAGGATCGGAGCTGGGTGTGCATCGATTCACCACCGAGGGATCAGGCCGCGATGTTGTCGCCGACACGCAACGGACCGCGGGAATCATCCTGGGCTACATGACCCGGATGGGCGTCTCGCCGTCCCTGGTCGAAGCCATGTCGGCCACCGACGAGATTCGCTGGCTCGACGCCAGGGAAGCCCTCGATATGAAGCTCGTCACCGATCCTTTGCAAAGGCGTTGAGCAGCCGCGCGGTCACGGCGACGACGGATGGTTATTCCGCGGCCTGCTGCGCCACAGTCGGCACATCGCCGGCCACCGTGGCGCGGCGCATGTCGCGGGGCTGGCCTTCGTCGTAACGCCGCACACGGTGCATGGTCTGGCGGTTGTCCCACATCACCAGATCATGCAACGTCCATTTGTGGACATGAACGAACCGCGGCTGCGTGGCGTGTTCGTTCAGATCGCGCAGCAGCACGCGCGCCTCCGGCATCGGCAGGCCGACAATGCCGCCGGCATGGGACGACAGATAGAGCGACTTGCGCCCGGTCACCGGATGGGTGCGCACCAGCCGCTGCAACACCGGCTTGAACATCGCCTTCTCCTCCTCGCTGTAGTCGAGGAAGCCGAGCGACCCACGCGAGTACATCAGCGAGTGTTCGCACACCATGTCCTCGATTTCGCGCCTGGTCTCGTCATCGAGCGCATCGTAGGCAGCGCGCATGTCGGCGAATTCGGTGTTGCCGCCCTTGGGATTGACGACGCGGGCCGACAGCATCGAATACTTGGCCGGGATGACGCGGAACGAACTGTCGGAATGCCAGAGGCAGTTGCCCAAGTTGAACAGCCGCTGGCGGCTGTCGCGCGCCAGTGGCTTGCCGTCCTTGCCGAGATTGGACACGTCGGCCATGCCGGACTTCAGGCGCGCATCTTCCGGCCTGGTGACGCTGCCGCCGCGGGTATTTTCCGGCTCGCCGAAGTTGCGGCAATAGGCCATCTGCTGTTCGTCGGTGAAGGCCTGGCCGTGGAACACCAGCACGGCATATCTGTCCATGCCGGCCTCGATCGCAGCCACATCCTCGCGCGCAAGCGGCGTCGTCAGATCGATGCCTGAGACCTCACCGACGAATTCGGCATTCAGGGGTCGGATATCGATGGGCATGGCGCTTGCTCCCGGCTGGTCGAGCTGAACGGTTGATCCGTTCGTTGGCGGCGTTCGCAGCCGCAGTGAGTGAAATCGTCGGCGACATCCTGGCGGCTGTCAACGCGGACATCGATGCGCCCGGCACAGACAAATCCCTGCGTTTTGCAGAGCTGGACCACCCGCATACAAAAAGCCCCGCCACGTGGCGGGGCTTTTCGATGCTGCATGCACGAGTCCTGATCGAGATCACTCGATCACGCGAATGACGCGCCGTGTCCGCGGCTCCACGATCACGCGGCGATCGTTGACGACGGCGTAGCTGTAATCGCGGTAACGCGGAACCGGTCGCAGTTCGACATATCCGGGCAACGGCTCCCCGATCACCACCGGCTCACGCACCACCACAGACGGTTCGCGAACGCCGGTCACCGATCCGATAACGGCGGCCGGGATATCGACCGCGGCGCCGACGGCCGCACCAACGGTTCCGCCAACAGCCGCACCAACCGGGCCGGCCACAGCACCTCCGGTGGCGGCGCCGTCGCGCGCACTATCCACGGTCACACTTTGCGCGAAAGCCATGGTCGGCGCCAGCGCAAGCACAGCGATTGCAAGGGTGTTCCTGATCTTCATCATCGTCCTCCATTGCCTAGAGGCCGATCAACTCGTGCGATTGGTCACCGTTCCCGCTGGAACTGGCGGAACTACAGGCAAAAAGTTCCACGATGACCGAAGTGCGGCAACGATATCCGCTGCACAACGCCTCAGCGCGGTGTCAACCGATACCAGGCGACCTTACCCGGCATGAACTGGCCGCGGCCACGCCTGGACCACAACGGCGGCGCATGATCGCCGACAACGAGGATCTCGGCTGGGCCGATCGCGGGATCCAGTGCCAGCCGCGCAATCGCGCCGAACAGATCGCGCCACAACTCCGCCATCCGGCAGACATCGGCCCGTCCGAAGTCGCCGGGGTTGTGCTCGCAATCGAAGTTGGTCATCGCATCTCCAGGCTGCACGGGGATATGCGTATTCAGCGTCAGCCAGTAGATGAAGCGCGGTGCATTGGCATAGGCAGCCTCCTTGCCGATCAACGGCGCCAGATCGGCATCGCAAACGCTGCGAAACGCATTGCCGCAGCGGCGTGTCAGCCGCGACGACAGGTTTTCGCCGAACAAGACCTTGTCGAAACCGATATCCGGGTACCAATTGCGGCGATCGAACACCTCACCGAAGAAGCCGTGAACCGCGAGCGTGCTGTACCCCTGACGCTTCAGCTTGCTCGGCAGGCAACCCATACCGGATTCGCGGGCGATATCCGCATAGGCGGCACGCGTGCTGCAGAGTTCACGCATCTCGCCCGACGTCGTGGCCCCATAATATTCCGCGGTTCCGGACGTCACCGTGTATTTTTCGGTGACACGTGATCCGTTCAGGGGCGCATCGATGCGGGCGCGCGCGTTCGGATCCATGAGGTAGCCGAGGCTTTCGACCAGGACGACGACGACATTGCGGCCGTTGGTGCCCGCCACCTTCCGGAATCCCGAGACCTCGTAGGCGGAGACGATCGGTCGGTCGCGCCCGAGCATCGCGTTGAAGTCGAAATGGGCCGACGTATTCGAGATCATGTCGAGCGCGGCAAGCGCCAACGTCGCCACGAACAGCACGACGGCATTGCCGCCAACCATCTCCTTGCGGCGCGACAGCAACATCAGGCTGGCGAGTGTCGTCAGGGCAATCGAGACGATCATCGCAACATAGAACGGTGAGGACAGCATATTGATGCGGCGCACATACTCGGCCGCCGCCATGAGTTCGGTGGGCGCAAGGCCAAATGCCATCGAGAGTGTCAACACCAGGTCGAACGCGAGAACGCCGAGGAACAGGATCACTGTCGCAGCAAACGGAATTTTGCGCGCACTGATCGCAACAACGCAATACAGCATCATCTGCGTCGGGCGTGGCGGCAGGCTGATATCGACGAGGGCCGTGAACGTCGCCAGCGACAGCGCATTGGGAAGCAGGAGGCCGGCGAGCAGCAGTGTGACCGACGGATCGATACGAAACCGTCGCCACGCGCTCGCTTGCGCCGCGCGCAGCTGGGTCGAGTCGATCAGGGAATGCTCTGTCTGCCCCATGAGTGGCAGGCGTAGCGGGGAAGTTTCAATCTTCGGCTGAAAAGTTCCGTGTGAAAACAAGTTTCAGCGATTATGAATTTTTTACCATTCGCTTCGGAGCGGAAATATTTACCAACGCCTCCTTTGATATCGCGAGACTTTCTTCGCTCGCGATATCGCTGGAGGCAGCTCGAATACCAGCGGGCCTAAGTAATCATCGGCCGAACGCCCGCCTCAACGGGTGAACAAACCACCGTCAGGCGCCGCGGCGGACCGTCCGACGTTGGCCGGCGGGCGGGGGAAGCCGTCGCGCGGCTGCGGCCGGATCTGCTGTTGTGGTGGAGGCGCGGGTCGCGTGCTGAACCCAAAGAAGTCCTGCGGCGGCGGGGCTGGCGGCGTCCGCTTCTTCTTCGGTGCGGGTGCCGGAGCAACCGGTGTTACCGGCGGCGCGACGCCATCGGGCGATGCGGATGCGACCGGTGGCGTATCAGCCTTGGGCGGTGTTGTCGCAACCGGCACGTCCTTGCCCGGTTCGAGCCGTCCGATGTCGCGGCGCGGCCAGGATGCATCGTCGGCACGCCCGGCGGGTGCCGCAAGCGCTTCGCCCTTGACCAGCGTGCGCGCGGCAAGCGCATCAACCGACGCGGGCCGCGTGCCGGGTCCTCCCAGCAGTTCGTCGGTGCCGACCGACGACGCCACCAGCGGCACGATAGGTCCCGCCAGCGGCCGCGGCGGCGGTCCGCCCGGGCGCGCGCTGACGTCGGGAATGCCGGGGTCGCTCGGCAACGCCACCGGTCCGGTCCGGGCGGCCAGCAGCCGGGTGATTTCGCGTTCCACATAATGTGCAAGCTTGCGTGCGCCGGCCTTGGTAAAGAACACGCCGTCCGCGCTGCGCAGCCGGCGAATCTGGCCTTCGAAGTCGGGTCCTTGCGGCATGAAGCGGCCGCCCTCGTCGACAAAGCCGTCCCACACATCGACATACGTGATACCGGCCTTGCCGGCGCCATCACGATACAGCGCGTCGAGGAACAGCATGTCCGAAGTGGCCTTCTGACCACGGACCGCCGGCAGGCCAACCCACACCACCGGCACGCCCTTGCTCTTCAGCACGGCGGCCATTTCCTCGATCTTCTTGCTGTAGAGTTCGACCCAGCGATCTTCGCGAAAATCCGTCGAGCCGCCCGCGCGCGCGGCCTTGTCCTTTTCCGGCGCGATGATGGAAGGCGAATCACTGTCAGCCTGATCGTCGGGACTCGCATCCGTGTCCGGGGACTTGTCGTCTGGCTTGGTGCCGGCCTTCTTGTCCGCCTTCTTGTCGGCGGGGGTCTTCGGGTCGACCTTCTCGCCCGTGTCACGGATCGGCACGCGGTCGTTGAGGCCGAGCATGACCACGATCGCATCGGGATGCTCGGTGGCAAGGATGCCCTTCGCAGCCGCAGCCCAGTCGGCAGGGTCACCCTTCGGCTGATACCGAATCAAACCCGACACGGTCTTATGCCTGCGGATCACACCCATATCGGGCTGTTCGGAGAACGCATCTTCCAGACCATAGGCGAGCCAGTCGGCCATCGCGTCGCCCAGCACCAGCACATTGCGTTCGGCCGGCGTCTCGCGCTTTTCCGGCGGCGGCGCGCGCGAATAGTCGACCGCGCGCTGCTGCGGCTGTTGGGGCGGCGGAGAATTCGGAAAGATCTGCTGGAACGGCGCAAAGAAGCCGCCACCGAAACCGCCGCGCTGTTGCGGGATATCCCGCTGCGGCCGCGGCGGCGCCCGGCCGAAGCCAAAATCGAAAAACTGCGCCGAGGCCGGCCCCATGATGCCGAACAGGATCGTCGCCGCCACGGTGATCGCGATCAGCGGGCCGGCTTCGGACAGGATGCGGCGCAACGGCGTTGGTCTCGATGTTCGCTTTGTCATAGGCCAGGAAATCTGGAGCGCAAAAACTCGCAACCTCGAAATACTAGCAGATTCAGGCCTTACGCGGGCAAAATTCGCCCCGCAGGGTGAACCCGGGTCGCAGTCCAATATATTGAATCCGCACCAAAAACATCCCTTTCGGGGATCGGGGGCGGCGAATTGTGGTTTAATCCCCGCAATCCGGTTTCACCCCTCGTCCCGCGGCCCCGCGCGATCCCGGTTTGGGCCAGCGCCATCAGGTTCCCCTCATGTCCATCGATTACAGCTACCTCGACCCCGTCACCGGACAGTCGTTTCCCCTGACCACGCCACTGTGGCGCTCGCCGGAGGGCAACGCCTTGATGGTGTCGCCGCTGCCGGGCCTCGGCCGCGCGGAGATCGACACCACGACGCGCTCGATCTGGCGTTACCGCGCCGCCCTGCCGCTGCCGATCGAGAAACCCGTCAGCCTCAGCGAGGGTCTGACGCCGCTGGTCGAGGGCGAGCTGCCATCGGGAAAGGTCCACTTCAAGCTGGAATGGTTTGCCCCGACCGGAAGCTTCAAGGATCGCGGCGCCTCGGTGATGCTGTCCTACCTGCGCCAAGCCGGCGTGGAGGGGATTCTGGAAGACAGCTCCGGCAATGGCGGCGCGGCGATGGCCGCCTATGGTGCGGCGGCCGGGCTGCGGGTTCGCATTCTCACGCCCGCAGCCACGCAGCCGGCCAAGCTCGCGCAGATGCGAGCCTTCGGCGCCGAGGTCCAGCTGGTGCCCGGCCCGCGCGAGGAATCCGAGCGCGAAGCCATCCGCCAATCGGAGCAGATCTTTTATGCCAGCCACAACTGGCAGGCGTTTTTCCTGCAGGGCACCAAGCTGCTGGCGTATGAGCTGTGGGAAGACCACGGCTTTGCCGTTCCCGACAACATCGTGATTCCAACCGGTGCGGGCAGCAATGTGCTGGGCTGCGACATCGGCTTCAGCGAGCTGTTGCGCGCCGGGCATATCCAAAGGCTTCCCCGGCTGTTCGCGGCGCAGCCGCAGAACTGTTCACCGATTCATGCCGCTGTTGTCGCCGGTGCCGATGACCTGGTCCCGGTCACGACGGCACCGACCATCGCGGAAGGCACCGCCATCAAGCGTCCGGTGCGGTTCAGGCAGGTGCTCGAGGCCATCCGCCGCTCCAACGGCGGAACAGTCGCGGTGCCCGAACCGGATATCGCGGAAGCCGTCGGCACACTGGCCCGGATGGGACTCTATGCCGAGCCGACCTCGGCCATGGCCGCTGCCGCCGCAGAGCAGTTGCTTGCGACCGGCCGGATCTCCCCCAACGAGCGCACCGTCGTGCTGCTGACCGGCAGCGGACTGAAAGCCTCCGCGTTCATGACCGAGCTGTTCGGCAAAGTGTGATCGCCGGTGCGTTACGGCTTTGGTTTCAACCGGCGGTCGCGCTTGCCCCGCGCGACTTCGGTGGCGAGCGCATCCAGCTTATGCGTCCAGAATCCACGAAATCGCTGCAGCCAGCCATCGACGTCCTTCAGCGGCGTCGCATCGATGGCGTAGATGCGCCGCTGCCCATCGATGCGTACCTGCGCAAAGCCGCTGTCACGCAATACTTTCAGATGCTGCGACACCGCCGCCTGGGTGATGCCGAATTCCTGCTGAACCACGGCGACAACCTCGCCGGAGGCATGCTCGCCCTCCGCCAGCAGTTCGAGGATGCGGCGGCGCACCGGATCGCCGAGAACATCGAAGGCGTGCATCAGCTCTCCGGAATCGCCTCGCCGCTGAAGGCCGCGCGTGTGCGCTCCGCCGCGGCCCTCGCCTGTTGAGCGTCAAGCCCCGCGTCGATCGAGGCTCGGCACCAATCGTCGCTGCTGCGGCGGACGACGTCCTTGCCTTCGGCCGACGACAGCCACGCCATCGCCTCGGCGGGATCGACCGCGGCCCCGCTTTCGATATGACGCACAAGCCCCATCAGTGCGAGATCCCACCCGACCCCAACCGCGCCGGATCCAAACTGATCCCAGTGGGAATCGTCGGCGGGAACGAGATGCTCGAGCCGGAGATGGGTGCCGCGATCGGCATCCGGGACAAGCGTCACGGTGAGCCAGCTCATCTGGCCATTGCACTCCCAGGTCACCGCCAGCAACCTCGGAGGTTCGCACCGCAGGATTTCGCCGCCGGCATTGCCCTGCAATTGAAAGCGGCCACCGAGCCGCAGATCGCCCGAGACCGGAGTAAACCAGCGCGGAATCCGTTCCGCGCTGGTCAGCGCGTCCCACAGATCGTCGGGGTCGGTTTCATAGGACCGCGCGGCAATGACCGCGCAGACCGGCCGGCCATTGTGCTGGCTGGTCTCCGCCGTGCGGGTGACGGCGCCAACGTAAAAGGCGGGATCGAAATTCACGCTTATCCTCCCGTGATCTCACGGGAGCGATATACAAGCCTATCCTTATATAAGTCAACCCTTGTATAAGGCCTATTGCCCGCGGAGCCGGTCCAGCATTTCGGACGTGGCAAAGCCGTCCGCGGCAGCGCCTACCGAGGCCTGGAAGCTTCGCAGCGCCTTGCGGGTTTCGCCGCCGAGCTGGCCGTCCGGTTCGCCGCGATAGAAGCCGCGCTGCGCCAGCAGTTGCTGCAGCTCCAGCCGCTCGGCGCGGCTCAGCACGCGTTCCTGCCGCGGCCAGGCCTGCGCGAACGTGGGACCGCCGCGCAGACGATCGGCGAAGTGGCCGATGGCAAGCGCATAGGCCTCCGCTGGATTGTAGCGCAGGATGGTGCGGAAGTTCTGCAGCATCAGGAAGCCCGGCCCTTCGGCGCCTGCCGGCGCCAGCAGAAATGCCTTGTCGCTGCTGCGCGCGAACGACTTGCCGCCCGGACGCTTGATGCCGAGTTGCTCCCATTGCGCGAGTGTCATCTGCTTGGCGCGGTCGGCCAGCATGTAGTTGAAGCCGCGCGGCACCTCGACCTCGTAACCCCAGGTTTGCCCGGTCTGCCAGCCGTCCTTCTTCAGGTTGTTGGCGGTGGAGGCGATCAGGTCGGCGACATTGTCGACCACGTCGCGGCGGCCATCCTGATCGAAATCGACCGCATAACGCTTGAACGCGGTCGGCATGAACTGGGTCGGGCCGAACGCGCCGGCCCACGAACCCTTCATCTGCTCGGGGCGCAGGTCGCCATGATGCAGGATTTCCAGAGCCGTGAGGAACTCGTTGCGGAAATAAGCCTGGCGGCGGCCGACGCAGGACAGCGTCGCGGTGGAGCGCAGCACGCTGCGATCGCCGCCGAGCGTCGAGTAATTGGATTCCACACCCCAGATCGAGGCGATCACATAACGGTCGACGCCATAGGCCTTTTCGACCGCATCGAACGTGGTCTTGTACTGCGCCAGCACCTCGCGGCCGCGCTGCATGCGCGCGTCGCTCACCAGCACATCGAGATAATCCCAGATCGCCTTGGTGAATTCGGGCTGCGAATCCATCAGGTCCATGATGCGCAGGTCCGGCGTCAGCCCTTGGGTGAAACGCTGGAAGCTCTCCTGCGAGATGCCGCGGCGCGCCGCTTCCGGCCACATCCCGGCGACGCAATTGTCGAAGTTCGCCGCCGCCTCGCGGATCGCCTGCGCGGTCATCAACGGATGGCCCGAAGCGCCGTCTTCGCCGCTCCATTCCTTGGCACCGCCCGAACCCGAGCCGGGGCTGGCCGGCTGGCTCTGCGGCGAGAAGATCGAGGGGAAGGAAAATGTCGGAAAGGTCGACTGCGCCGTGGTGCGCTGGACGTTCGGCGCCGGCCGGCTGGGCTGCGACGGCTGGGTGATCGAGCCGGTATAGGCGCTGTCCAGCACCACCGGGCCGCCGCCGCCCGAGCCTTGCGCATGCGCCAAGCCGGGCAGCGCCGCAAGCGCCGCCGTGACCATAACAATCCGCTTCAGCGCCGATGCCGTCGCCATCCAACTCACCCGATCCATGAAAGCCCTGCCCAGCCCCTAAAGAGGCCCGGACAGGGTTTCCAACAGCTTAACAGCCCCGCAAGTTTTCGCGAAGACAGGGCCATTTGCCGCATTAAACCGGCGGCGGGTTGCGCTCGCCGAAGGTGCCGCGCTGATGCCAGTAGGGGTAGGCCGGCGTCACCTTGCTGGCGGCATCGAGCTTCGCCACCTGCTCCTTGGTCAGGTTCCAGCCGACGGCCCCGAGGTTCTGCCGCAACTGCTCTTCGTTGCGCGCGCCGATGATCAGGGTGGAGACGGTCGGACGCTGCAACAGCCAGTTCAGCGCAATCTGCGGCACGCTCTTGCCGGTCTCCTTTGCCACCTCGTCGAGCGCGTCGACCACGCGATACAGATCCTCGTCGGCCACCGGCGGACCGCGATCGGCGGTCTGCGGCAGCCGGCTGGTTTCCGGCAGCGGCTGTCCCCGGCGGATCTTGCCGGTGAGGCGACCCCAGCCGAGCGGGCTCCACACCACGGCCCCCAAGCCCTGGTCGAGGCCGAGCGGCATCAGCTCCCATTCATAGTCGCGGCCGATCAGCGAATAGTAGGTCTGGTTGGCGACGAAGCGCGGGTAGCCGTATTTCTCGGCGACATTGAGCGACTTCATGATGTGCCAGCCGGAGAAATTCGAGACGCCGACATAGCGGATCTTGCCGGCGCGGACCAGCGTGTCCAGCGTGGACATCACCTCTTCCGGCGGCGTCATCGCGTCGAAGGCGTGCAACTGGAACAGATCGATGTAATCGGTGCCGAGCCGCTTCAACGCGGCATCGACCGCGGCGAGCAGATGGAAACGCGACGAGCCGACATCGTTGGGCGCATCGCTGAAGCGGAAGGTCGCCTTGGTGGAAATCAGCACCTTGTCGCGGCGGCCCTTGATGGCGGCGCCGAGCACGCTCTCCGACTCGCCTTTCGAATAACCGTCGGCGGTGTCGAACATGGTGACGCCGGCATCGAGGCAGATATCGAGCAGCCGGCGCGCCTCGGTCGCATCGGTGTTGCCCCAAGCCGCGAAAAAATCGCCCTTGCCGCCGAACGTGCCGGCACCGAAGCTGAGCACGGGAACTGTGAGGCCGGAGGCCCCGAGACGACGGTATTCCATCTTTGTCTCCTGACGTTTTTATGACTTGGTAGGCCGCGCGATCAAAATCGTACGCGGCAGCAGGTGGGAACGCCTCGTGCAGATAGGGGCGAAGGGAGAGTTGTGCCAGTTGCGCGACCGGTCGCCTGCAATTCCGCGGCGCGGATCCCGGTGCTCGGATTTGGTGCGCAGGATGCGTGCTTAGAATTAGTTCATGGGTGCAGCTAAAAGCCGCCGCATCGACGCCGCAAAAGCCCCGAAATCTGCTACGACATGGAGGGTGCGCCGGGGAAGCTGTTCCCTGGGCGCGCCCGCCTCGCACCATGTCCTGTTCATTTCGAAGAGACATCATGAAAATCCGCAAAGCCGTATTTCCCGTTGCTGGTCTCGGTACCCGCTTTCTGCCCGCCACCAAGGCAATGCCGAAGGAGATGCTCACCGTAGTCGACCGCCCGCTGATCCAGCATGTTGTGGACGAGGCACTGGAGGCTGGAATCGAGCATCTCGTGTTCGTCACCGGACGCAACAAGGGCGTGATCGAGGATCACTTCGACCGTCCCTACGAGCTCGAGGATACGCTGAAGGAACGCGCCAAAACCAAGGAAATGGAATTGCTGGCGCGCGACCAGCCGGAAGCCGGTGCGACATCCTTCACCCGCCAGCAACAGCCGCTCGGCCTCGGCCACGCGGTGTGGTGCGCGCGCGACATCATCGGCAACGAGCCGTTCGCGGTGCTGCTGCCCGACGTGCTGGTGAAGCACAAGCCGAGCGGCCTGAAGCAGATGATCGATGCGGCCAACGCCGCCGGCGCCGACAAGGCCAACATCATCGCGGTCGAGGAAGTGCCGATGGAGAGCGTGCACATGTACGGCGTGGTCGGCGTCGGCAAACAGAAGGGCGACCTGTTCGAACTGGCCGGCATGGTGGAAAAACCGAAGCGCGAGCATGCCCCATCGAACCTCTCGATCACCGGGCGCTACATCCTGCAGCCGGAAATCTTCGAGATTCTCGAAACCCAGGAACGTGGCGCCGGCGGCGAGATCCAGCTCACCGACGCGATGCTCGGCCTCGCCAAGTCGCAGGCCTTCTACGGCTTCAAGTTCCAGGGCAAGAGCTACGACTGCGGCTCCAAGTCCGGCTTCCTCGCCGCCAACATCGCCTATGCGATGGACCGCGACGATCTGCGTGAAGGCCTGCGGGAAGAAATGCGGCAGTATATGTGAGCGTCGTTTCCCGACGGCACTGAAGCGAATACCTCATCCTGAGGGCGAACCGCCGGGTTGCGCCGCGCAGGATGAGGCTTCGCCTGCACGGATGGACGCGCCGCCCTTCCCTGAGTTTCAGCTTGTCAACGCAGTGTCGCGATGTCAGGTTATGGCGTTTTTCAAGAGTCATTCTTCATTCGCCGGGCGGCCGTGCCGCAATATTGTCCGGTGACATCGTTCCTGATCGTCTTCCACGGGGAGTACGACATGGCTGGGATATCCAGGAAGGCCGACGCGCGTAAGGTCAAGGCACGCAAGATCAAGGCAAAGACGACCGCCGCAAAGGCGAGGTCCGAGAAGCCGACGGCGGCCGATCTCAGGGCAGCCAAGGTCGCCGGCATACGCGCGGCGAACGCCAAAACAGCTAGCGACAAGACAGCTGGCGACAAGACCGCCAAAACCGGCACGACTGCGCCCGCGGCGGGAAACACCGTGATCAAGCGCAAACCGTCTGAGAAACCCTATCCGCCCTTCCACCCAATTCCGGTCGTAAAAATGAAACATCGCCCCAACGAGGCTTTGCAGCCAACGACACATGCCAGCGCCGCAGCCGACAACGACAAGCAGGACGATCACAAAAAGAAACCGGACAAGCCGCCGGCCGAGCCGGAAAAAAAGCAGGAACGGGACTACCCCAAGTTTCATCCGGTGCCGAAGGCGGCTCCCGGGTTCACTGAATCCTGAATCCCGTCGTCATTCCGGACGTATCCATGGCCGACGCCGACCCGAACAAGAAGTATGACGACGAGCGGGCGGCGCTGAGAGACACCGCGAAATGGATCGTCACCATTCTGGGTGCGACCGTCGTCCTGGTGATCGGCGGCGGACTGGTGGGCAAGATCGCGGACCTGGATGCGACGCCGCGGATGTACGCGGCGGGTTGTCTGGTGGGGCTGACAATCCTGTGCCTGGTGCCGCTGAAATGGGCGATTGATATCGTCTCTACGCCGCTGGCTCCGCTGAAAGAACTGGCGACGTCAGGCACTTACAGGAGCAGTCGCGACGCGGCCAACGGGTTGATCGCACTGTACCAGCCGCCGCTCAATTCCGTTGAAAGCCTTTACAACGAGTATGTCCGGCTGACAGGCATCTCCAACAATGCAAATGCGACACCGCAAGTCCGCGCCGCCGCCGACGCCGATCTGGATGAACTCGCGCCGCGCTTTCTGGAGGCCAACCAGCTCACCAACACCGCCTACCTCCGGCTCGCGTTCAAGAAGATGGTCTGCGTCACCGTTATCGTGCTTCCCCTCATCGGCGCTGCGCTCCTGGGATTTCTCTATTTCCTGCACACGGAAACCGCCTCCGAGAAGCCGCTTCCCAAACCGATGCTGATGAATGCCCCTCCCGGGACCGATATCGCCGCCGCACTGAAACAGGCAGGTGTTGCCGACACGTGCGTTGCCGGTGCAAAACTCCTGCAGCTCTCCGACCTGTCGGGGCTGCGCGCCGGTGTGCTGATCGTGCCGCAAAACCTCGGGCCCGACTGCCCGGCAGTGCGCGCCGTCATCAGCAATACCGGACAGATCACGGTCGGCAACTGAGACAACCGGGCGGGAAAGATCTGCGTCAGGTGGAAGAGCCCCGGCTTTTTTTGCCATGGCGCGTTTCCATATTGCGACCGGGATCGATGGAGTCGGAAACGTCCTACGCCACCAGCGACAGCTGCGGCGCCTTGGCGACGAACGACTGGTTACGCCCGCGCGACTTCGCTTCATAGAGCGCCTTGTCGGCGGCTTCGATCAGCAGCGCCGGCGTCGTTGCGGCTGTCGGGATCATGGAAGCGACACCGACGCTGATGGTGGTTGCCCACTTCTCCACCGACAGCATCTCCACCTTGGCCCGCACCCCCTCCGCGACCGCAAGCGCGGCGTCCGCGGAGAGGCCGGGCAGCAGCACGGCGAACTCCTCGCCGCCATAGCGCGCGGCACAGTCGCCGGCGCGCATGACCGCTTCGGTGATGCTGCCGGCGATCCGCACCAGCACCTGGTCGCCGGCCTGATGGCCGAACATGTCGTTGAAGGTCTTGAAATGGTCGGCGTCGATCATCAGCAGCGCCAGCGGTTCGTCATGACGCAGTGCGCGCCGCCACTCCCGCTCCAGCACCGCATCGAACTTGCGCCGGTTGCGCAGTTGCGTCAGCGGATCGGTGGTGGCGAGTTCCTCCAGCCGGTCCTCGGCGCTGGCACGCCGCTTGATCTCGCGCGCCAGGAACATCGTAGCTCCCATCACCAGCACGATCAGCGCCAGCATGATGCCGCCGATCCGCAACGCTTCACGGCGCCACAGACTGAAGATGTTGTCCCAGGATTTTCCGACCACCACCAGCAGCGGATGGCCGCTGTCGTGCCAGACATAAAGCCGCTGCAGATTATCGACCACGCTCGGCCGCGAATCGGCGCCGCTGGGCTCGGTCAGCGAGCGCCGGACGCCAGGCACATAACTCAGGTCCTTGCCGATGATATCGAGATCGAACGGCGTGCGCATGATCACGACGCCATCGCGTCGGAACACCGTGATGGTGTCGTCGGGCTGCAATTGCAGCCGGCCGAACAGATCGTGGAAATAGCTGAAACGCAGCGAGCCGACCACCACGCCGAGGAAAGTGCCGTCCTTGCCCGTGATCCTGCGACTGAGCACCACCGAATAGGTGCTGCGATGCAAGCCGGGCCGGCTCATGTACAAGCCGCGATCGGCGCTGTCGCGATGCGCTTCGAAATAGTCTTCACCGGCACGGTTTTCCGGCTTCGGCTGCAGCGTGGACGAATCCAGCATCAGATCGCCCTTGGCGTCGAACACCTGGATCGCGCCGAAATGCTTGGCGGTGGCTGCGTTGTCGAACAGGATCATGTGCAGCAGCGGTTTGCTGACGCCTGTGACATCCGGCTCCACCATGTTGGTCGCCACCGCGCGCAACGACAGGTCATAGAGCTCGATGTTGCGACTGATGTCGGAATCGATGGTCGAGACCAGGTTCTCCATGGTCTGCCGCGCCAACGCTTCCTCGCCCCGGCGCATGTCGAGCATCACGCTGCCGCACACGGCGGAGAACCCCAGCAGCGTCAGTCCGCAGAACAGCATCAGCAGCCTGGCGGAGATGCGCCAGGATCTGAAATCCGATCTGAGTTCTGGGTAGTCCAGCCGCATGACTATACCGTCGTTTCCCAGTCATCGATGCGCTCAATAGATTGCCGCAACCTTTAGATGGTCGCCGTCATATGCACCGGGGTTAACGCAAAGTTTCATCAAACTGCGGGATTTGCCGGGAACTGCGGGCTCCGCCGTGCCTTGTCACGCCGATGCACGATCGGCCCGCCGCACCAAAACCCCTTCCGGGCGCGCCACCCGGGCTCAAGAAGCTCGGCCGCGACCTGCGGCTCGACGCCTGCCGTGGCCTCGCACTATGGTTTATCTTTCTTGACCATGTTCCCGACAATGTCGGTAGCTGGCTGACGCTGCGCAACTACGGCTTCAGCGACACCACCGAAGTCTTCATGTTCATTTCCGGCGTCACCTGCGCGCTGGCCTATGGCGCCGCGCAGCGACGTCAGGGCTGGGGTGGCGTGATCACCCGGACGCTGCGGCGCAGCTGGGACATCTATGCCGCGTTCCTGCTACTCACGCTCGCCTGCGCGGTGCTGGTCTATGCCACCGGCTTGCGGTTTGCCGACCAGAGCAACATGCGCATCCTGTTCGAACAGCCCGGCCCGACACTGGCCCATGCCGCGATCCTGCAATATCGGCCGGTGAACAGCGACGCGCTGCCGACCTTCGTGGTGTATCATCTGCTGTTCGCACCATTGCTGTGGCTGCTGCTGCGCGCGCCGAACCTCACAATGGCGGCATCGCTCGTGCTCTACGCGCTGGTCCACATCTTCGGCTGGAGAGTTCCCGCGTGGCCGGCCAACGACTGGTA
Organism: Hyphomicrobiales bacterium; assembly: GCA_041424235.1. Lineage (GTDB taxonomy): Bacteria > Pseudomonadota > Alphaproteobacteria > Rhizobiales > Xanthobacteraceae > Bradyrhizobium_A. The sequence continues at coordinate 17,486 of JBGMOD010000239.1, read as the reverse complement.
CTTCAACCCGCTGGCGTGGCAGGTGCTGTTCGTATTCGGTGCCTGGTGGACGATGGAAGGCGGCAAGCTGTTGTGGCCGTGGGTGACGTCGCGCACCGTGCTGCTCCTCGCGTTGACCTATCTGGCCTCGAGCCTCGTGATTGCGCTGAGCTGGACCATCAAGCCGCTGGAAGCGCTGATCCCGCAGGCCCCTGGCCAGGATCATTTATCCCGTGGACAAATCAGACCTCGATCTGTTGCGGCTTTTGCATTTCCTTGCGCTGGCCGTGCTCGCCGCACGGTTTGTCCCGCGCGACTGGCGGGGGCTGATGACATGGCCGATGCGCGGCGCGATCCGCTGCGGCGAGAACTCGCTGCAGATCTACTGCCTCGGCGTGCTGCTGGCACTCGCCGGCCAGATCATGCTGAACGACATCTCCGGCGGCGTGGCCATGCAGATCGCCGTCAGCCTCGGCGGCATCCTGGTCATGATCGGCGCCGCCACCCTGCTGACCTGGATTACCGTGGTCAGCAAGCAGCGGCCCGGACTGTTCTGAGACCAGACGAGCGCCGAGGACCCCGCCCTGCCGTTGTCAGCGGTCTTGACCCGGCCCTCCATTGTCTTCCAATAACGGGATAACGAATGAGGCCGACGTGAACGACTACGACCCCCTGCGCGATTACCTGGCAAAGCAGACCCGCGACGATTTCGTCCTGACCATGGACCAGATCGAGGAGATTCTCGGTTTTGCCCTGTCACGCGCCTCCCACCGCGCCTCATGGTGGGAAACCGGGCGCAGCCCCCAGGTGGCGGCGCCGCAGCGTGTCGCCGTATCCGAGGGCGGCTTTGTCGCCACCCGGCTCAGCGACGGCAGCGGTGTGCGCTTCCAGCGGAAGGGAACGATCAAGAGATGGGGACGCTGAGGACAGCGCCGCGGCTCACCCGACCACGCGTATCGCCTGTCGCGGGTCTCTGAGACGCGCAATGAAGTCGCCGGCGGTCATCACGTGCGCCGTGGAAAATGCCAGTACCGTGAGCGTTGCGCGATGGACCTCCTCGGCTGACATCGCCCCCTGACCAACGTCCGGATAGTCGAATGTTCCGGTGGCGTCCGAGAGAAACACGACCTTGTAGTTGCGGAACATCGCATCGCGCGCCGTCGCATGACAGCAGTTTTCCGTCGTCGTGCCTGAAATGACCACCGTCGTGATTCCCCATTCCCGCAGGATGAGATCAAGATCGGTGGCGAAAAACGCGCTGTAGCGATGCTTCTTGATGACATGCTCGCCGGGCGCCGGCGCAAGCTCCGCGAAGATATCCACGCCGGGGGTGCCGTCGACCAGCGCGGAGCGATCCGCAATCGGCGGATAAAGATCATCATAGAGGCCCATGTCGCTGCCGTCGCGGCGATGCACATGCGCGGTGAAAACGACGCGCACACCCGTCTCACGGCAGATTTTCAAGATGTTGGCCAGCTTCGGCACCATGGCGGCCGCTTGCGCCGACCGCAGCTGTGCGCCTTCGGCCACGAAATCGTTCTGCATGTCGACCACCACCATGACCGTCGTCGCCGGGTCGATCACGTCGCATTGGTAAGGCATCGATCATTTCTCCCTGATGGAAGCACGAGCGATAGCAGCCAAGCAACGATCCGGCTTGGCTGACGTTGCCGGATTTTGGACTCCGCCTGCCAGCTCTCCGGCAAGAATCCTGCCACGAATATTGCAAAGGTGCTTCATTCGATGCCTAATCCGAGCCGCCGGGCGGTCTGGAAGCCGCCGATCGAGCTTCACGCATTCGACCACGATTCGAATATTGGGAGCGTCATCCGATGCAGACTTCGAAGCGCACGACGGCCGTCAGGCCGGGAGACTGTTTCGATCATTGGCACCAGGTCACCTGCCGCGACTTTTCGGTCACCGAATGCCGGCCGGTGCCGGATCGGCACTTTCGCGCCGAGGTCACCATCCGGACATTCGGCAGCTTCGCAATCAACGACATCTGGTCGTCGACGCCAGCCGAAAACCGCATCCGGGTGACCCGTGGCCCGGCGGACATTCGCAGGGATCCACGGGACTATTTCATGCTGTGGCTCGCGCTTGAGGGTGAAGCTGCGCTGGCCCAGAATGGGCGGGAGGCGCGGATGCAAAACGGCGATCTCGTCCTGCACGACCAGTCGCAGCCCTTCGTTCTGCAATTCGCTGAACACTCCCGCGCGATCATGATTTCAATTCCGCGCCCGCTGCTGACAGCGCGCCTGCCGGCGGCATCCCGGCTGACGGCCCAGCGTATCCCTCAGGGCTCGAAACTCGGCGCCTTCGCCGGGTCGATCGTGCGACAGCTGGCTGAATTCGACGAGCCCGCGAACGATGAAGTGATCGCCCGTCTCGGAACGTCCGCACTCGATATTTTCGCCACGGCGCTGGAAGCTGAGCTGACCGACCAGAGCGAGCTGGCACCGGCGCACAGCAAGCGCCTCACCCAGGTGAAGCGCTATATCCTCGCCAATCTCCACGACTCCAGCCTGGACCTCGACGCCATCGCCAGGGCGCAGAACATCGCGCCGCGCACCCTCAACCGTCTGTTTGCCGCTGAAGGAACGACTCCGATCCGCTGGCTGTGGCAGCAACGCCTGGCGGCAAGCTTCAAGGCCCTGGCCGAGGGTCGGGTCAACCAGATCACCGATGCTGCCCTGAACTTCGGTTTCAGCGACCTCTCGCATTTCAGCCGGGCCTTCAAAGCGGCGTTCGGCCGATCACCGCATATGGTCAGACGCGGGAGCAGGCCGAACTGACCGCAAGCTGGCCGGAAGATGCCGCCTCTACTGCTGCGCGCGCACGCCGAGCATCATCACTGTGGCCTGGGTGCTCGCGCCGACGACATTGCTGTCGACCCAGTCGTGGCGCAACTGCCCCTTGATCGAGAAGGTGCGGTTGAGCTTGTAGACGAGATCGCCGGACACCGTGTAGCGGCTGTCGTTGCGTGCCAGGCCTTCATAATCCGAGGTGCCGTAGCCGAACCGCGCGGTGGCGACCAGCCAGCGCCGCAACGCATGCTCCACCTGCCAGGTGTAGTCGCGCGTCTTCACGCCGGAAACGAAAGGCAGCGGGCTTTCATCGATCGACGACGTCGCGATGAACTTCGCCGTGGTGAGCGGCGTCACCGCCCAGGTCAGCGCCGCGCTGGTGAGCAGTCCGCTGATCGGAGCCAGCCGCGCATCCTGATAGCTGCGGGTCAGCCAGCCGACCGAGGCCTCGCCGGTGATCAGCCGCGTCAGCTCGAAGCTCGAACCCGCCTTGATGTAACCGCCATTGGAATCGCGCAGGAAGCCGAAATCGTCGATGGTGTTGTCATGCACGCGGGTATCGGCCTCGAACTCGACGAATGGCTTGACGCCCGGACGCCAGTCGTAGCTCACGCGCGCGATGCCGCCATACTGGGTGAAATCGCGGCCGTCGTTCGAACTGGTCGAGCCGTCGGTCAGCTTGGACCACTGGTACGAGGTGTGATCGACGGTGCCGGTGAGCGACACGTTCAGGCGATTGAAATCGTGGTCGACGCCGAGCGACGTGCCGTAGACGGCAAACACCGGATAACGCGAGAGGCCGGCCTGGATGTTCGGGCTGCCGGGATTGTCGGTGGCGATCCGCAGCCGCAGTTCGGTATTGATGCGGGTCTCGCGGTCAACGTCGATGCGGCCGTCGATCTTGCCGGTGAAGTCGGGCCGGTCGAGCGTGGTCGGCACGCCGCTCGACGCGCTGATGTCGCCCGGAAAGGTCGTGCCATAGCCGGTGAAGGAGCCGCGCAGATCCGCGCTCAACGAATGCCGCTCCCAGTTCGAGCCGATCACCAGTTCGGGCGAGATCATCCAGAACGCCGACCCCTTGGCCGGCGACACGCGCGCTGGGTTGGTGTCGTAGCCGCCGGACAACTCGATCGCGCCCTTCGACAGGAACGCGCCGTAATAGCTGCCGACCGCGCCGAAGGGATCGTCATCGACCTTAAGCCGGCGGCGCGGCGGCTGGCCGTCGATCTGGCCCGCCAGCGACGGCGGCACGCGAATGCCGTTGGCGGTGCTCGATGGCGGTGGCGCGAGTTTCGGCGGGCCGGAAGCCACCGGCCCGCTCGGCACTGGCGGCAATGCCGTATTGTTGGTGAGCGGCGGCAGGCCGCCGATCTGTCCACGCAACGTCGTGTTGCCCAGTGGCCGCCCGGTGGTCTTCTTCGCCACCGGCTTGCGCTTGCGACCGAGCGAATCGTAACCGGTGACAGCGGCGCCGGAGGCGGCCGGCGTGCCCCAGGTCGGGAGATTGCCCAGGCGCGAGGGGGCGGGCGGCGGAGGCGGCGGCTCGTCATTGTTCTGGTTTTGCGCCGGAGTGCCGTCATCAACTCCGGCCTGCGCGGTCCGGCGCAGGGTGTCTTTCGACGAGAAGCCATCGCGCTGGGGATTGAACATGTCGGCATTCACCGTCTGGGCTCGCACCGGAGAAAAACCGGGAACCGCGACGGCAAGACAAAGCGGCAGCACGCGCATCAGATGCACGCACTTGCGGCGGCCCGTATCCGGGACCTTCACCCGCCCGCCTCTTTTCACAAATAACTCCAATAAATCATACGCTTGACGAAACGCCCTCGCGGCGACGCGCCGAAAAACGTCGTTAATGGAGTTAAAACAATTATGGTTAATGGGCCGTTGAGGATCCGCCGGGCGCGGTCGCCTGCCCGACCCGAACATGCTAGACAGCGGCCAACCCTGGCGCCGGGCGCCGACATTTTCTTGGATTGTTCATGACCCAACCCAAACCGCGAGCTCCAATGCTTGGGACGGACGAAGCATCGGCCATCGCCTCGGCCCTGCGCACGCTCGACGCCGAAGCCAGCGGCGTTACCGCCCTCTCCGCTGCCCTGCAAAACGGTTTGGGCACGCCGTTCGCCGCTGCCGTTGCGCTGATCCGCAAGGCGTCCGGCCGCGTGATCGTCTCCGGGCTCGGCAAGTCCGGCCACATCGGCCGCAAGATCGCGGCGACCTTCGCCTCCACCGGCACGCCGGCGTTCTTCGTGCACGCCGCCGAAGCCAGCCATGGCGACATGGGCATGATCACCGCCGACGACGTCATCATCGCGCTGTCCTGGTCCGGCGAGACCGTCGAACTGAAGAACCTGATCAATTACTCGCGCCGCTTCCGGATCGGCCTGATCGCGATGACCGCGGAGGCCGACTCCACCCTGGGCAAGGCGGCGGACGTCTGCCTGACGCTGCCGAAGGCGCGCGAGGCCTGCCCGCACAATCTGGCGCCGACCACCTCCTCGCTGATGCAGTTGGCGCTTGGCGACGCGCTGGCCGTGGCGCTGCTGGAAAGCCGCGGCTTCACCCCGGTCGATTTCAGCGTGCTGCACCCCGGCGGCAAGCTCGGTGCGATGCTGAAATTCGTTCGCGACCTGATGCACACCGGCGACGCCATCCCGCTGAAGCCGCTGGGCACCGAGATGTCGGACGCGCTGGTGGAAATGTCATCCAAGGGGCTCGGCTGCGTTGGCATCGTGGATACGAAAGGCCACCTGTGCGGCATCATCACCGACGGCGACCTGCGCCGTCACATGCGACCCGATTTGATGACGGCGCGGGTCGACGACGTGATGACGAAGAATCCGAAGACCGTGACGCCAAAGCAGCTGGCGAGCGAAGTGGTGGAGATCTTCAATTCCTCGAAAATCACCTCGCTGTTCGTCACCGACGGCAAAAAGCCGGTCGGCGTGGTGCATTTGCACGATGCGCTCCGCGCCGGCGTGGCCTGATCGGTTACCGCTGGATTGATCGCGTCAGGCGGCGCGCAACGCGGCATCCGCCACCAGTGCTGCAAACAGGATCAGCCCGGCGTCGCGGTTCGACCTGAACAGCGTCAGGCACAGCGCCGGATTGCCGATATCGATGCGCACGATCTGCCGCGCGAGATGGGCTGCGAACACCGCCAGCCCGACGAAGGCCGCTATGCCCGCGCCCGCCAGCACGAAGGCCAGCGCGAGCAGCACCACCGCGAGCCCGTAGAACACCGCGAGCGCCGGCTTGGTGCGCTCGCCGAACAGCAATGCCGTCGACTTGATGCCGATCAGCGCATCGTCCTCACGGTCCTGGTGCGCATAGATGGTATCGTAGCCGATCACCCAGGCGATCGATCCGGCGTACAGCACCAGCGCCGCCGCATCGATCCGCGCCAGGATCACTGCAAATCCCATCAGCGCGCCCCACGAGAACGCCAGCCCCAGCACCACCTGCGGCCAGTAGGTGATCCGCTTCATGAACGGATAGATCGCCACGATCAGCAGCGAGGCGATCCCGGTCAAAATCGCGAAACGATTGAACTGCAGCAGCACGATCAGCCCGATCAGCGCCTGGGCGACCAGGAATATCATCGCCTGCCGGATCGTGACCTGGCCGGAGGGAATCGGACGTGAGCGCGTGCGCTCGACCTTGCCGTCGAGATTGCGATCGGTGATGTCGTTCCAGGTGCAACCCGCGCCCCGCATCACGAAGGCGCCGATGAAAAACAGCAGCACCGTGCCGGGCAATTGCCGCACATCGCCGGCAACACCGGCGGCCAGCGCCGCCGACCACCAGCACGGCATCAACAGCAACCAGGATCCGATCGGCCGGTCGAATCGCGACAGCCGCAGGTAGGGGCGCGACCACACCGGCGCGCGGGTGTCGACCCAGTTGTTCTGGGTCGCATCCGCAACGCGTGCTGTCGCGTCGATCATGGCAAGCCGTTACCGCGACAACGCGTTGCCGTTGAGGGTTTCGAACGTCGCGCCGCCGCGCTTGACGTTTCGCGCCTCGGGCAGCGCCACGCTGGCGCCCAACGCCTCGCTCAGGCTCGGCGCGGCGGGACCGCCGCCGCCCTGTGCGCGCTGCTGGGCCACGTTGCACACCGTGGTTTTCATTTTTTCGGTGTTGACGTGGCCGGTCTTCATCTGCTGGCCGATCTCGGGCGGAATGCCGCACTTCTTCGCATTGGTCTCGATGAAATTGATCATCTTGACCTCGGCGCTGGCGAAGCTCGCGATCAGCTTGCAGGCCTCATCCGGCGGTGCCTTGCGCGCGCCCGCCGCTTTGATCAGCCCGGCTTTCTTTTCGGCATCCTGTCGCAATGGCAGGAAGTGCTTCATGCACTCATCATTGGCTGGCGGCCCTGCCTGCTGCTGCGGTCCAGAGGCGCCACCGAAGGCACCGGGACCGCCCATCACCGGCGCAGCGCCGGCCTGGGGAAACGCCGTGCCGGTTGCGCCGTTCACGGGAGGAAACGCAGGATCCGGCGCGTTATTGCTTACCGAATTGACCGGCGGAAAAGGCGATGAACTGGCCGGCGCAGCCTGGGACTGCCCGGGCAGCGGCGCAGGAAACGCGCCCTGAGCGTGGGCGCCGGCGATCGACAGCACAAAACCCGCCGCCACGAGCGGCAGGATCAGACGGTGCTTGGGGTGGTGTGGGACGGTCACAGCTTCTCCTCCGGCAAGATCCGATGTCCCCCGATATCTCGCTTGCAGGCTTCTACGATTCTCGAAAGCCCTTAACAACCCGTGGAATAGGGCGACAGCGCGGCGCATTGCCGCCCGAAAAAGCGGTTTTCTGTCGCGCCCCCTGTCCGATCAAGGCGGCAGCAGGTTTCAGGTCCTGTCTTGCCGCGCTTTCTCGGCGTGAACCGGGGCTCCACTTCCCTCGAAAACCTTATAGAACACGAAACCTTGATGGGAATCCGCATGCCGCAGGTCGATTTTCGCAGCCCCCGCCTCTTCATCGATTCGCCGCTGACGACAGGCGGCACGCTGGCGCTCGACCGCAACCAGGGTAATTATCTCGGCAACGTGCTGCGGCTCGGCGCCGGCGACCCGGTGCTGGTCTTCAACGGCCGCGACGGCGAATGGCGGGCCGTGCTCGCCGGCCGCAAGCGCCCCGACCATCTGATTCTCGAAGCCCAGACGCGCCCGCAGGACCGCCTGCCCGATCTGACCTATGTGTTCGCGCCGTTGAAGCACGCCCGGCTCGACTATATGGCGCAGAAAGCGGTGGAAATGGGCGCCGCACGGCTGCAGCCCGTGGTGACGCGCTTTACGCAGGCCAGCCGCGTCAATGTCGAGCGCATGCGCGCCAACGCCATCGAGGCCGCGGAACAGTGTGGCATCCTCAGCCTCGCCGAAGTCATGGAACCCGTGGCCCTGGAGCGCTATCTCGCGCAGCGCGATGGCGCTCGCCTGCTGATCTTCTGCGACGAAGATGCTGCGGTGGCCGATCCCGTCGCCGCCCTGACGCAGCGCCGGCAAGCCGGCGGCGGCATCGACGTGCTGATCGGCCCCGAAGGCGGCTTCGCGGCCGAGGAGCGTACGCTGCTGCTGCGCCAGCCGAGCGTCCTGACACTGTCGCTTGGGCCGCGGATCCTGCGCGCCGACACCGCCGCAGTGGCCGCCCTCGCGCTGGTCCAGGCTGCGCTGGGTGACTGGACGGCCTGAATTTATACACGCATGGGTTGTAAAACCCCGGCCCGAGCCAGCCGGGAAGCCAGCCATTAAGTGACTTCCCCGATGATCGGCGAATGGTGGTCGAAACTCGGCGGGCGGCATGTTAAAGGGCGGCCCCGTTTCGACTTTTTGACACATGACCGTATCAGGAACCCGGTACGCAGGGTTCCCGATCCCGGACAGATGAACATGGACGACAGATGAGCCAGACCGCCGCCCCTCGTGCGACCGGATCCGCCGCACCGGCGGAGGCCTTGCTGTCGTCGTTCACCCAGGCCGGCTACACCAAGGCCCAGCCGGCGATCCTGCAGCCGGCCGAGCCGTTTCTCGATCTCTCCGGAGAAGACATCCGCAAGAGCCTGTACCTCACCACCGACGCGCGGGGTGAGGAACTGTGCCTGCGGCCGGATCTCACCATTCCGGTGGCGCGCGACTACCTCGCCTCCCCCGCCGCGGGACGGCCAGCGGGCTTCTGCTATCTCGGACCGGTGTTCCGCTATCGCGGCCACCATGCCAGCGAGTTCCTGCAGGCCGGCGTCGAATCGTTCGGCCGCACCGACCGCGCCGCGGCCGACGCCGAGATGCTGGCGCTGGGGCTCGAGGCGCTGGCGGCGTTCGACGTCACCGATGTCGATGTCCGCACCGGCGACGTGGCGCTGTTCGCCGCCCTGATCGATGCGCTCGAGCTCGCGCCGTCATGGAAGCGGCGGCTACTCAAGGACTTCAACCGCAAAGCCTCGCTGGCGCAGGACCTGGAACGGCTGACGCTCTCCACCGACACCGTGCGCAAGGGGTACGAGGGCGTGCTGGCGGCGCTGGCCGGCTCCGACCGCAAGGCGGCGCACGCGCTGGTCACCGACCTGATGTCGATCGCCGGGGCGACCAATGTCGGCGGCCGGTCGGTGGCCGAAATCGCCGATCGTTTCCTCGAACAGTCGACCCTGACCGGCGGCACCTTGCCCCGGGATATCCGTCTTCAGATCGAACGTTTCCTGACCATCACCGGCGAGCCCGACGAAGCGCTGGCGCAGCTGCGGGCGCTCGCGTCCGACGCCAAGCTCGATCTCACCGCCGCGCTCGACCAGTTCGAAAGCCGGATCGGCTTCATGGCCGCGCGCGGGATCGACATTGCAGCGACGCGGTTCGCCACCTCGTTCGGCCGCGGCATCGACTACTACACCGGCTTCGAGTTCGAACTGCACCGCAAGGGCAACGGCGACGAGCCGCTGGTCGCCGGCGGCCGCTACGACGGGCTGATGACGCGGCTGGGCGCGCCCGTGCCGATCCCCGCGGTCGGTTTTTCGATCTGGATGGAGGCGCTCGCCGGCTCCGCCTCCGCACCGGCAGGGAGCACGCGATGACCGAGCCGTTCGTTCTCGCCGTTCCCTCCAAGGGCCGGCTGCAGGAAAACGCCGATGCGTTCTTCGCTCGCGCCGGGCTGGCGCTGGCCAAGCCGCGCGGCGCCCGCGACTATCGCGGCACCATCAGCGGCCTCGACAATGTCGAGATCGCCTATCTCTCGGCGAGCGAAATCGCGGCGAACCTGGCGCGCGGCGCGGTGCATCTGGGCATCACCGGCGAAGACCTGATCCGCGAAAACATCAGCGATGCGGACCGCAAGGTGGCGCTGATCGAACCGCTGGGCTTCGGCAGCGCCAATGTGGTGGTTGCGGTGCCGCAGGCGTGGATCGACGTCCGCACCATGGCCGACCTCGATGACGTGACCACGGCGTTTCGGGCCCGGCACAACCGGCGGATGCGGGTGGCGACCAAGTACATCAACCTGACCCGGACCTTTTTCGCCGGCCACGGTATTGTCGACTATCGCATCGTCGAAAGTGCGGGGGCGACCGAAGGCGCGCCCGCGGTCGGCACCGCGGAACTGATCGTCGATATCACCACCACCGGCGCGACACTCGCGGCCAACGGCCTCAAGGTGCTCGACGACGGCGTGATGCTGCGCAGCCAGGCCAATCTGGTCGCCTCGCGCGACGCCGACTGGTCGGCCTCGGCACGGGAAACCGCGCGGATCATCCTCGACCACATCGCCTCGCGGGCCCGCGCCAATGCCTACAAGGAAGTTCGCACCCGCTTCACCGGCTGTAATGCCGCGCTGCTCGAGGAAGCGAAGTCGAAGTTCGGCGTGGTGTCGCCGTTCGGCGGCCCGACTTCATCCGGCATGGTGACGCTGCATTGCCCGCCGATGCAGCTCTATGCGCTGGCGAGCTTCCTGCGCGATCATGGCGCCGACACGGTGTCGGTAGCGTCGCTGGACTATGTGATGGACCGTGCCAATCCGCTGTTCGCCAAGCTGGAAGCGTTCCTGGCGCGCTGATGGCGCGTCGGCGGGATCGATAAACGCCACTTGCAGCGGAGCGGGCAGCAACTACCATATATGCACACAAATGAGGCCCGGTGGGCATACCGGAATGTGATCGATGATGCTTGGTGCCGACGTTTCCAATCTGACCGGTGATGCCCGCACGGCCGCGGCCCAAGGGCTGTCGATCATCGTGCCCGTGTACAACGAGGCTGCAGGCCTGGTGCGGCTGCACGAGCGGCTGATCGCATTGGCGCAGACCCTCAGGCAGCGCCACGGCCTCGCCACCGAAGTGGTCTATGTGGATGACGGCAGCGCCGACGCGACGCTGACCATTGCCCGCGGCCTGCCGGCGACCGTCATCGATATCCAGGTGGTGTCGCTGTCGCGCAATTTCGGCAAGGAAGCCGCGCTGATGGCGGGGCTCGATTATGCGCGGCGCGGCGCGACCTTGTTCATGGACGGCGACGGCCAGCATTCGCCCGACCTGGTGGAACGCCTGGTCAGCCACTGGATCAATGACGGCTATGACGTGGTCTATACCGCGAAGGCCCACCGCTCCAATGAATCGCTGCTGCGCCGCCTGTCGGTGCAGGGCTTCTACACCCTGATCAACTGGGGCGCGCGGCAGAAGATCCCGGAAGACGCCGGTGACTTCCGCCTGCTGTCGCCGCGGGCGACCGCCGCCTTGCGCCAGTTGCCGGAACGCAACCGCTTCTTCAAGGGGCTGGCCAGCTGGATCGGCTTCCGGCAGATCCGCGTCGACTACGAGCCCGAAGCGCGCGCCTATGGCCAGACCTCGTTCAACGCCGGCCGCCTGATCGGCCTGTCGATCGAGGGCCTGACATCGTTCTCGGTGGCGCCGCTGCGGATCGCCAGCCTGCTTGGATTGCTGCTGGCCTTCGCCGCCTTCCTGTTCGGTCTCTCGATCCTGTGGGAAACCTTCGTCACCGGCAAATCGGTGCCGGGCTATCCGTCGCTGGTGGTCGGCCTGATGACCATCGGCGGCGTGCAGTTGCTGATGATCGGCGTGATGGGCGAATACATCGGCAAGATCCTGTCGGAACTGAAGGCCCGCCCGGTCTATTTCATTGCCGAACACACCGTGAAAAGCGCCGAGCCGGAAAAATCCGCGACCGACTCCGTCGGGAACGCGGCGGAATGACCCAGGCGCCGCCGCCGCGCCGCATCTGGCTCTGTGCCGACGATTACGGCCTCAGCCCCGGTGTCAATCGCGGCATCCGCGCACTGATCGAACGCCGGCGTCTCAACGCCACCTCGGTGATGGTGGTGGGCCCCGCGATCGGGCGCGAAGAAGTCGATGCGCTGAAGACGGTGGTGGCGAACGCCCCCTGCGCGATCGGCCTGCACGTCACGCTGACCGCGCCGTTTCATCCACTGACCATGTATTTTCATCCGCTTGACGGTGGCGCATTTCTTCCACTTGCAACCTTGCTGCGCGCGAGCCTGCTGCGCCGGCTCGATGCCGAAATCATCCGCGGCGAAATCGCCGCCCAGCTCGCCGCCTTTGCCGAGCTGTTCGGACGGCCGCCGGATTATGTCGACGGCCATCAGCACGTGCAGTTGTTCCCGAAGGTGCGAGATGGGTTTCTCGCCGCCGTCAAGCAGGCCGCGCCAAACGCATGGGTGCGCCAGTGCGGGCGAACGCTGCCGCTGTCGCAACGGCTGACCAATCCAAAGGCCTTGCTGCTGGACACCCTCAGCGCCCAGTTCCGCGTCCGCAGCCAGCGTGCCGGCCTCGCTTTCAATCCCGGATTTGCCGGCGCCTATGATTTCACGCGCGACGCCGACTTCGGCCAGGTGATGCCGGCGTTTTTCGCAGGCTTGCCCGACAACGGCCTGGTGATGTGCCATCCCGGCTTTGTCGACGACGTCCTGGTCGGCCTGGATCCGCTGACCGACCAGCGCGAACGTGAATACGCGTTCATCGCCGGCGACGCTTTCCCGCAACTGCTTGAAGCGAATGTTATAACGCTGCTTGAGCCGGTCGTTTTGTCGCATACGAAAAATTAATCTGCCGGCCACTGTTTGCGACACAAAGCGCTCTTAGATTCTCCTCGCCTCACAGGAGGAGGACACGATGACACCGCAAGAACGCCACCTGATCGACGACCTGTTCGACCGCCTCGCCGGTCTGGAGAACGCACCCCGCGATCCGGAGGCGGAGAAGGCGATTATCGAAGGTCTGCGCCGCGCGCCAAACGCCGCCTATGCGCTGGTGCAAACCGCGTTGCTGCAGGACGAAGCACTCAAGCGTGCCAGTGCCCGGATCGAAGAGCTGGAAGGCAGCGCTCAGCCGCAGCAGGCGCCTTCGGGCGGCAGCTTCCTCGATTCCATGCGCGATGCCGTGTTCGGGCAGAACCAGTCCCGCGGATCGGTTCCCAACGTGCGCCCGGCCGATGCCGGAGCCTCGCGCGGACCGGTGTGGAACAGCGGCCAGGTGCTGAACAACATGAACAGCGGCGGCAGCGGCTATGCCGATCCCCGCAATGCCGGATACGGCGATCCGCGCGCGTCCGCCGGCTATGGCGGCGCCCCCGGAGGTCCCGGCTTTCCCGGCGCGCCGGGCTTTGGTGGTGGCGCGGGTGGCGGCGGCGGGAGCGGCTTCCTCGGCACCGCCGCTGCGGCGGCCGTGGGCGCGATCGGCGGGTCACTGATGATGAACAGCATTCGCGGCCTGATGGGCGGCAATCACCAATCGCTCGCCGATGCCGGATCGCTCGGTGGCGGCCTGAAGAATCCATGGAGCAGCGATCAGTCGAACAGCAACCTAGCGCGCGATGCCGGCCTCAACGATGTCGGCAAGAGCGGCAACGACGATGCCCGTCAAGCCATGCTCGACAAGCAACAGGATGCTGAGCAGGACGCCGAGGACGACAAGAACGATCGCGACAATTATGCGAGCAACGATTACGGCAATGACGATGACGACGACGGATTCGATTCCGACGGCGGCGGCGACAGCGATTACGCCTGATCGCGTCGTCTGACCTCAAACAAACGGCCGCTCGTGAGAGCGGCCGTTATTGTTTGGATGCGACTTTTCGCTGCGCGTCAAATCACGATGACGCGGGCGCCCACATTGACGCGGCCATAGAGGTCGATGACATCTTCGTTGCGCATCCGGATGCAGCCGGACGACACCGAGGTGCCGATGGTCCAGGGCTCGTTGGAGCCGTGAATACGATAGAGCGTGGACCCCAGATACATGGCGCGGGCGCCAAGCGGATTTTCCGGACCGCCTTCCATGTGACGCGGCAGGTCGGGACGGCGTTTCAGCATTTCCGCCGGCGGCGTCCAGTCCGGCCACTCCCGCTTGGCGGAGATGTGCTTCACGCCCGACCAGGTAAAGCCGGGCTTGCCGACACCGATGCCGTAGCGCAGCGCCTTGCCGTTGCCCTGCACCAGATACAAGAACTTGCTCGGCGTATCGATCACGATGGTGCCGGCGGCCTCCCGGCCGGTGTATTCCACCATCTGCTTCTCGTACTTCGGATCGAAGCCGGGGCGTGCCGGCTCATAGGCCTGCTGCGGCATGTAGGACGGCTCGCGCTCCGCCGGATACAGCATGCGCTGATCGCGGCGCGCCGGCGTCATTTCATAACGCTGCGCCGGCTCGTAACCGGGCGCCGGCCCCGCAGCGCCACCGCCGAACAGAAATTCGACGAAGCCGCCACCCATGCCGGCGCGCTCGTTATACGCCACGCGGATCGGCACCGGTGGCGCCGGCTGATCGGCACGGCTGACCAGCGGAGCGGGCAGGAAATTGTCTTCCACCGCGAGAGCGGGCGATGAGAGAGCGCCGAGCACACAAGCGCCGGCCACGATAAACGGAGATGATTTGAACATCGACGTACTCTGCACTTTTCGTCGGGACTGCGCGTGAATGCGCTGGCGAACTGATGTCGCGGGCCTCGCGAATTGCGCACCCGCCACGCCAACGATTAAAGATTCAAAACGCATCGGTTTGGTAAACAGAACCGGGTTCTGGATTCACCACGACCGCAACTCGGCACGGTTCTTTCCCACAGCGTTTATTTTCGGTGAACGCGGCGGCGCCATGGTTAATCGATGGTGTGCGCCGGCGGGACGAACTTTGGCGCGCCGCTGTTCCCGTGAACCCCGCGTTAAAACACCTTGCATTACAACGCTCTCATTAAAGGGGTTGGGGAGTTGTCATGCCAGTTCGCAAACGTTTTCGCATTGAAGAAGCCCAGTACGGCAGCACGCCGATGATCGACGCCGCGCCGGGCGACGTGATCCAGTCGCACAGCGAGATCATGAACGAACTGCGCGCCATCCGCGCGCAGATGGCGGCGCCCGCGCGTGCAGCCGGCGACGACGCGGTGATGCAGGACGTCGCAGGCGCCCAGGCGCTGCTGCAGACCTATCGCGCGCAGATCGAGCAATGCGAGAAGCTCAAGATCGAACTCGACCTGATCCACGAAGCCATCAACCGCACCAAGCAGGAAATCGCGGTCCTGCACGGCAAGAGCTTTAACGGCGACGAGATGGCACGGGTCACCGGCGAACTCGGCGCCGTCGTCGGCGGCACCGAGGAAGCCACCCAGCAGATCCTCGAAGCGGCCGAGGCCATCGACCAGGCGGCCAGCGCCCTCGTCAAGGTCAAGTCACCGGATCAGCAGGCGCAGTTGAGCGAAGACATCCAGGATCGCGTCGTCGCGATTTTCGAAGCCTGCAACTTCCAGGACCTGACCGGCCAGCGCATCAGCAAGGTGATGAACACGATGAAGTTCATCGAGCACCACATCAACGTCATGATGGACATCTGGGGCGGCGTCGACGCCATCAAGGCCCATGCGCCCGCAGTGATCGACGACCGTGTCGGTGACGCCCGTCTGCTCAACGGCCCGAAGGGCATCGACGAAGTCGGCCACGCGTCGCAAGACGACATCGACGCGATGTTTGGCTGAGCGGGGATCTCTGCGCCGGCACCACGTCGGATCAGTTCAAAAAGAAGGGCGACCATCAGAACACTGATGGCCGCCCTTTTCGTTTATTGACCGAAGAAAAAGATTCCGCGCTTCATGAACGAGCCGACCCCGTCGAGATCAAGTTCCGGGGATCAGGCGCGCGGCGCGCAGCGGACGTACACCATGGTGCCGTAGCGGCCGTCGGCGTCCTTGTCGATGAAGCGGGTGATCAGCACGCGGCCGTCGAACGACACGATCTCTCGGTCCCTTTCGCCGCCGGCCGGCCCCGCCGGACCGATATAATTCTTGCCGCTGCGGCTGCCCTTGATGCGCAATTCCTGCGGCGTCGCTTCGTCGGCGAGATGCATGATGACCCCGCCGGACGTGCCCGGGTTGATGACATAAGGCTGCTTGCATTGCCCGCGCGCGGCGTTCTCGGTGCGCGCCCGGTCTTCCGGCTTGTGATAGGACGCAAGGCCCCACCGGCCGACGATTTCATCCGGGCGGATGGTGCCGGGGATCTCGGGCTCCACGACTGGGCCCTGGTCGGCTTGCGGCTGGGGGGATGAGCCGAACCCGCCGAGGCTTGGCATGCTGCCGCTGCACCCGCCGAGAAAGGCCGCCACGAGCGACGCGGTTCCAAGGTACGCGACGCGGCGCGCAAAACGTGAGGTGTTCATCTGATCCCCTGAGCGAGAAGTCCCCGGCCGCACCCGCTCGACGGCCGGCGCGGTTAGTCCATCGGACCGGTGGGGTCGTCCATCCAGCTACGCCACCTGTCGCGATATGGTTTCCAGATCATCCTATAATGACGTCACCAAGGCCTTAAACTGCCAGACGTCTCTTTTCTCGCCATCCGGCGGGGGCGAAAAAAGCTCGATCTTTCCGGGGCCTTCCGGCCTTTGCTTGACAGGATCGGCGGCAGGCCATATTTCCCCGGGCGCATAGTTAGCACTCTTGAGGCTCGATTGCTAAGGATGTGTTCGGGCCGCTTCCGGCGGCTCAAAACGACTGTTTCCGCATCCGACCGGCTTTCGCGGGCCTCACTTCCATTTAGCAGACCAGAGGAACACCCATGGCCAAAACGAAATTCCGCCCGCTGCATGACCGTGTCGTCGTCAAGCGCATCGACGCCGACGAGAAGACCAAGGGCGGCATCATCATCCCGGACACCGCCAAGGAAAAGCCCTCGCAGGGCGAGGTGGTCGCCGTCGGCCCCGGTGGCCGCGACGAAGCCGGCAAGCTGATCCCGATCGACATCAAGGCCGGCGACAAGGTGCTGTTCGGCAAGTGGTCGGGCACCGAGGTCAAGATCGATGGCGAGGACCTTCTGATCATGAAGGAAAGCGACATCATGGGCGTGCTCGCCTGAGCCCCGCACCGCTCCGACGCCGGCGGCAAGGCTGCCGGCGCGTGAGAGCGGGCTGCATTCTCAAAACACCACCGTTCATCGGCCCCATCCGTCGCGGCGCGGACGCCCGGTCCGCCCCCGGCGATGGGACGCTTCATCAGGAGTAATTCTACATGGCAGCCAAAGACGTCAAATTTTCCGGCGACGCACGCGACCGCATGCTGCGTGGCGTCGACATCCTCGCCAACGCGGTGAAGGTCACACTCGGCCCCAAGGGCCGCAATGTCGTGATCGACAAGAGCTTCGGCGCCCCGCGCATCACCAAGGACGGCGTCACCGTCGCCAAGGAGATCGAGCTCGAGGACAAGT
>JBGMOD010000238.1:0-34940 GCA_041424235.1 Hyphomicrobiales bacterium | reverse complement strand
CGATTTCTTTCTCATAACGACCTGTCAGGGCGTTGGCCCGGAGCTGAAATGACCAAATCCGCCGCGCGCGAACAGCAGCGGCTTGGTATCGTTGTAAGCGTAGGCCTCGACGGCTCCAAGGAAAATGACGTGGTCGCCGCCATAATAGCGGTCCGCGCTCCGGCACTGGAACGTAGCCACGGCACCGGCCAGGATCGGCGCCTGGCCGAGACCCGGCTCCCAGGCCACACCGGCAAACTTGTTGTCCGAGCGCGTCGCGAACTGCACGGCCAAGTCGCGTTGCGACATAGCCAGCACGTTAACCGCAAAATGACTGGCGTTCTGAAAGATGCCCATGCTCGGGGAGTAGACCCCGAGACTCCAGAGTACCAAAGGTGGATTGAGCGATACGGATGCGAATGAATTGCAGGTCAAGCCCACCAGCTTGCCATCCGCCCCCGCCGCCGTGATGACGGTGACACCCGTGGCAAAGGTCCCCAGCGCGTTGCGGAAATCCCGCGGGTCGATCGGGGAGCTGTTGCTCGCGTACTCGTCCTCGGATCCAGTCGAATTCTGTGACGCGGCAACCATCAGCTCGCCCCCTTACAAGGTCAGGTTTTCCGATGGCAGATCCAGCGCGACCCGACCGTAGTTGGTTCCGGCGGCGTCAAAGCTGAACGCAATATGGGCGTTGATGGCATGCGCATCACGGAACTGTCGTTGCAGCGCCCCGGTGGTGTAAAGCCCGCGCGCACCGCTTGCCGAAAACAGCAACGAAACAGCCTCCGTGCAGAGATTGACAGCGTAAGCGCCGTCGCGGCGGTATCCGGTCTTTTCAGGTAGGGAGGGAGTGTAGCCGCGACGCACATACGCCATGGCGTCGATGCAGGTCCGTCTCATGATCAGACGCGCCGCGTCGATCCTGGCGGAGGCGTCCGCAATCTTGATCTGCGTGGTCTGCAAGTCGCCCAGTTTGGCCCGATTGTAAGTCGAGGCACGATGCCGCGCGATCTCAACATAATCGTCGAGGCAAGCCTGCGCGTTGCCGAGTGCGGCACCAGACAGAACGAACGGAAACAACGCGAACACCGGAAGCGCGTAAAGCGGCCCCGGGTTCGCCGCACTGCCGGGCGTCGGGCCGCCGCCGACATCCTTTACCGCAAGGGTCATGTGCTCGGGCACGAACACATCCTTGGCCTCGACATCGTTCGAGCCGGTCCCTTTCAGACCGGTCGAAGTCCAGGTATCGAGTATCCTATAATCGTCCTTCTTGAGCAGGAAAATGCGGTACTCGACCCCGTCGGCATCGTCGTCGGACGACACGATCCCCGCCAGCATGTTCCAGGTGCTGGAATCGACGCCCGACGAGAATGGCCAGCGCCCCGACAACGTATAGCCGCCGTCAACCTTGCGGGCGCGTCCGGCGGGAAACACGAACGACGAGGCAATCAGGGCGTCCACATTGTCGTTCCAGATCAGATCCTGGGCGCGTTTGTCGAACATGCCAAGCATCCAATGATGGCTCGCGAGATTGGCCAAGTTCCAGGCGACCGACGCGTCGGCAAGCGAAATCACGTCGGCGAAGTCGATCAGCGCCACATAGTCGAGCTCCGCCCCCCCGATCCGCTTGGGCTGCAGGATTCGGAACAGGCCGGCCTGATGCAAATCCTGCTCGGTTTCCGGCGGCAGGCGACGCATCTCCTCCGTCTTCGGCGCCCGTTCGCGCAATTTCGGCAGCAACGCATGGGCTCGCTCCAGCATCTCGGCATACGCCGCATCCTGCCCGTTCGCGCGTTGACCGAGATCCAGCCTGTGCACCACGCCTGACATCGCCATCTCCCGAATTTTCAGCGCGCAACGGTCTTGGGAACAACCCGCTTCATGTGCGGGCGATCGAGATAAAGCGAGGCTTTCAGCCCCTCATCGTCCTGCGTCGCGAACTCGGACAGCAACTTCATTTCCGGAATCCGCGAACGGTCGAGTGTGCTGACATCGGGCCAGTCGATCTCGACCAGGTTCCCGGCCGGATCGCGCAGATACATCTGCACACAGCCATCGGGAAGCTCGTTCACCGGATTGCGAAAGGCCTTGGAGTCGAGCGCGCCGATTGCCTTCGCCTGCTCATAGGCGGCATGGAAATCGTCAACGTCGAGCGCGAAGTGCTGATAGACCGGAACGTGATCCTCCAGTTCGAACAAATGCAGCTGAAGGTCGCCGCACCGCAGATATTTGGTCTTGAATCCGAAATTGTAGGTCGGGATCAGCTCCATGCCCAGCACGGCCTGGTAGAAGCGAGCCGACTCCTCGAGATCCTTGGCACCGACGGACAGATGATTGAAGCCGAGAACCTTCATGCTGCGCTCCCCTTTGATCTTCAAAGACGCATTTCTTTTTCAAGAAACTCTCTTTGGATTTCACTTCTTGCGGCTGCCAGCCGCCGCGAAGATTTGATTTATCACTCGATAAATAAACCCCTCCGATCGGAAATGCAAGCATGTTGGCGGGCGTGCGCGGCACAAACCACTGAGCAAGTGCACAAACGCCCGATGAGTGAGACGGGGAAGAGAGACGGCGTAGCCGCTAGTCCGGCCGTCCCAGCGATCGCATGACTTCGGCGCGCGTTGCGGGCGGACGCCGAACGCTGTGCAGACCAGCCCGAAGATCCGCGATGCGCTCCGCATTGTTGTCGGCGCGGCTGCCGTCGGAATTAAAGAAGCTGTTCTCGAATCCGATCCGGCAATGACCGCCGAGCGCGGCGGTTGCCACCAGCGAAACGGTCTCTGCGGCACCAAACGCACAGGTCCACCAACTGAAACGCTCCGCACCCCCCTGCTCCCGGACCTTGGCGATGAACGGCACGAGTTCAGCGGGATCGCTTTCCTGCCCCGTCGCATACCGTCCAAGGGGAAAAATCAGCGAATGATGCTGCCCCGGGACGACACCACGCGCAATGAGATCGAGCAAGTGCGCAAGCTCGTCCGCTGCGTAGACAATATGCTGGACCGCGATACGTTGCTGATACGCCCAATGATAGAGATCGGCCGCAGCGGCTTCCGTACTCGGATCTGGGATCAGTTCCTTGGTTGCAATACTGACCGCTTCCGGCTGGACCGCCCGCACCACTGCGATCTGCTCATGCGGCTTGTACAACCCAACCGCTTCGGTCGTGATCTGTACAATCAGATCGGATCCGGCCGCCTGGCGCACAGCCTCGGTTGCAGCAACATACCGGGCCGCGTCGAGGCTGTGCCGCCCCTCATCATCACGGACATGCATGTGGATGGCCTGGGCACCGGCGGCATGACAGGCCACGGCTTCCCTGACGATGGCATCGATCGTGATCGGCAAATTGGGATGTTCCGCATGTCCTTTTCGCGCACCATTCGGCGCCACCATAATGGCCAGACCCATCATATCGATCGTCACTCCAGGGAATTGAGATAGCCTGTTATTCCGCAGTGGTTCCCGCAAAGCAACAGATCTGTCATCTCGCATTCAGGTCTGCCGATCCAGATCCCGGAGGCTTGAATTAACTTGACGCAATCGACTGTTTATCGCTTGATCATTACATAAGGGCGACAGCAAAAGCCGCCTATCGGATGGAGAATGGCCTTGACGGAGAAAGTGGCCGGGATCGTCGGGCTCGGGATCATGGGCGGGGCGATCGCCAGGAATCTCGTGGAGCGTGACTGGACGGTAATCGGCTTCGACATCGACCCTGCCCGCAAGACCCAGGCTGCCTGCGATGGCGTCATCCTTGCCGACACCGTTGCTGAAATTGCCCATGGCGCGACCATGATCATGACCAGCCTGCCCAATGCCGCGGCAGCCGATGCCGTTGCCCGCGACATCGCCGGATCCGGCCAACGGCCGCGAACCGTGCTCGAACTCAGCACCTTCACGATTGCCGACAAGCTGCGCTTCAAAAGCATCCTCGACCAGGCCGGCCATATCGCCCTGGATTGCCCGCTCAGCGGAACCGGAGGCCAAGCCAAGACCCGAGATCTCGTGGTCTATGCCAGCGGCGATAACACCGCCATCGCGCGCTGCGCCCCCCTGTTCGCCGATTTCGCCAAGCAGACCGCCGATCTCGGCGCCTATGGGAACGGCAGCCGAATGAAATTCATCGCCAATCATCTGGTGGCGATCCATAATGTCGCCTCGGCGGAAGCCATGCTGCTGGCGGAATCCGCCGGTCTCGATCCCAAGCAAGTGATCGACATCGTGGGGCCCGGCGCCGGCGGCTCCCGCATTTTCCAGCTCCGTGCACCGATGATGGCGGAGCGCGTCTACGAACCGGCCACGATGCGGGTATCGACGTGGAAGAAGGACATGGCGATCATTGCTGAATTCGCCAACGATGTCGGCTGTGAGACGCCGCTCTTCACCATGACTCAGTCGGTCTATAGTCAGGCGATGGCCATGGGTCTGGGCGACCAGGATACCGCGGCGGTGTTCGAGGTGCTGAAGGTCGCAAACGCAGGCGGTCCGACGCCCGAAGAGCCCAGCTGAACGTGCGCGACGCTATTTGTTGCGGGAATTCCGCGACGCATCAAACACGCCGGCACTCCGCGACATTCGATCATCTGGTTATCACTTGATCATTACTAATTTTCAGATGATAAATTAGCACACGATCAAACCGATCGGTTTCGATGCGAGGATTGCAGAACAAGGAGGACAGGATCACTTCGACGACCGGACGGCACATGCACAATCATAAAAAACAAGCGCCTGACAGGAAACATCGGGGAGAGAAAAATGACGTTATCGCGACGAGAGTTCGCCGGCGCCATGGCTGGTGCTGGCATCGCCAGCGTGGCCGCACCTGGCCTGCTGCGAGCCCAAGGCAATGACCCGTTTCGCATCGGCCTGCTGGCCGCCAAAACCGGGCCGCTCGCCTCCGGCGGCATCGACATGGAACTGGCTTTGACCATGTTCCTGAAGGACAGGAACAGTACCCTCGCCGGCCGTAAGATCGAACTGATTGTCGCTGATACTGCGGGTGTACCAGCCACCGCTCGCACGAAAACCCAGGAACTGGTCGAAAAGAACAACATCGACTGCCTGATCGGCCCCCTTGCCGCGTTCGAGGCGTTGGCGATCAACGACTATGTCGTGCAGAAGGAAATTCCGACCATCGGCGTCGCCGCGGCGGAAGACATGACGCAGCGCCAGGCCAATCCATGGTTCGTGCGGGTGACGGCAACAGCTGCGCAGTGCGCCTATCCGTTAGCGGAATACGCCGCGAAGGAATTAAAATACAAGCGCATGGTGACCATGGCGGACGACTTCGCTTACGGTCACGAGATGTGTGCCGGCTTCCAGCGAGCTTTCGAGGACAATGGCGGCAAGATCATCCAGAAGATCTTCCCGCCGCTGACGGCGCCGGACTACGGCAGTTATGTCGCCTCGGTCAAGAACGCGGACGCTATCTTCCTCGGCACTGCAGGCTCGAACGGCTTCCGCTTCCTGCGCCAGTTCATCGAATACGGCCTGAAGGACAAGATGGCTGTGATCGGCGGCATGACCGCACTCGACGAATCCGTACTTCGCAACATGGGGGACGAAGCGCTGGGGATCGTGACCACCAGTTTCTATTCGGCAGAACTCGACAATCCGGCAAACCAGGCTTTTGCGCCGGCGTTCCGCAAGCAGAACAAGTATGATCCCGGCTACTACGCCGCGAGCACCTACATCGCCGGCGAAGTGCTGGAGGCCGCGCTCAAGAGCATGGCCGGCAAGCCACACGACAAGAAGGCTCTGATCGGATCGATCCGAAGCTCCAACACCGACACCATCCGCGGCGTGGTCAAGTTCGACGAATACGGCAACATCATCGGCAATGCCTATATCCGCAAGGTGACGCGAAAGGACGGCCGGCTGGTGAACTCCGTGATCAAGACCTATCCGGACGTCAGCCAGTTCTGGACTTATGACAAGACCGAATTCCTGAAGAACCCGGTTTACTCCCGCGACTATCCGCCGGCCAAAAATCTCGAACCCTGATCGCCTCGTCACGTCCGTCGCGCGGCACTCGCCTGGCGACTTTCTCGACCGCACGGATTGGGTATGCAGTTCTGGATCATTCAGAGCCTCAACAGCCTGTCGCTCGGAGGATTGCTGTTCCTCCTGGCGTCGGGCTTCTCGCTGATCTTCGGCCTGATGCGGCTCGCCAACCTCACCCACGGCGCCTTCTTCATGCTCGGCGCCTATCTGGGGGCGACCGCTTTGCGCACGATCGATGGCCTGAACCTCTGGGTGGCCGCACTGGGCAGCGGTCTCGTGGTCGCAGCTCTGGGCGGCCTGTTCGAGCGCCTGGTGCTGACCCGGCTGAAAACCAATCCGCTCGGGCAGGTGCTGGTGACGCTCGGCATGTCGTTCATCATTGCCGATGCCTGCCTCGTGATGTGGGGCGGCGACCCCATCCCGATCCCGACCCCATCTGCCCTGCAATCGCCGACCCGCGTGTTCGGGTTCGCCTTTCCGACCTATCGTCTCGTGCTGGTCGGCTGCTCGATCGCGGTCGCCATCGCACTCTATCTGCTGCTGGAACGCACGCGGGTCGGCGCCATGATCCGCGCCGGGGTCGACGACCGGCAGATGGCGCGCGCCGTCGGCATCCCAGTCTCGACCCTGTTCACCACGGTGTTTTGTCTCGGCGCCGGCATTGCCGGCGCCGGCGGCGTGCTTGGTGGCCCGATCCTGTCGGCCTATCCCGGGCTTGACGCCGACATGCTGCCGCTCGCCTTGATCGTGGTCATTCTCGGCGGCGTCGGCAGTCTGCTGGGCGCTTTCATCGGCAGTTTCATCATCGGATTCATCTACACCTTCGGGACCGCGCTGCTGCCGGAGTTCGCCTACATCATCCTGTTCCTGCCGATGATCCTGGTGATTGCGTTTCGCCCGCAAGGCTTGTTTGGACGGGTCGGCGCATGACCCGGATCGTGTTGACGTTGTTCGCTGCCTTGCTGCTAGCGCTGCCCTTCGTCGCAGGGGATTTCTACGTCAATCTCGCAAGCCAGATCCTGATCGCAATCATCTTTGCCCTCAGCCTGAATCTGCTGGTCGGCTTCGGCGGCATGACCTCGCTCGGGCATGCCTCGTTCCTCGGTGTCGCGGCCTACATCGCGGCCCTGGCCACCACCCGATGGGGCTTTGGCCACGTCGCGGCGGCGCTGATCTCGATCGCCGGAACCACCCTGATGGCGGCCCTGTTCGGGCTGATCGCCTTGCGCGCAACCGGGCTCGGTTTTCTGATGATCACGCTAGCGCTCTCCCAGGTGCTATGGGGTCTGGCGTACCGGATGTCGTTCATCACCAATGGCGACAACGGCATTTCAGGGATCACCCGCCCGATGCCATTTGGCGTCAGCATCGAGAGCGCAGTCGCGTTCTACTGGTTCGCGCTGATCGTTGCCGTCATCGCCTTCGCCTTGATGACGGTGTTCGTGTCGTCCGCATTCGGTTCGTCTCTGAAGGGCGTGCGCGACCAGCCGCGCCGGATGGCGGCGCTTGGCTTCAATCCCTGGCTGGTGCGCTGGATCACCTTCATCTATGCTGGCTTCTGGAGCGGCATCGCCGGACTGCTGTACGTCTATTACAACAAGTACATCCATCCGACGTCGCTCTCGATCACCAGCTCCGCGGAGGGCCTGCTCGGCGTCATCGCCGGCGGCTCCGGCACGCTGGGTGGCCCGATTGTCGGCGCGACGCTGGTCATGCTGTTGAAGAACTACGCGTCGGCCTATGTCGAGCGCTGGAACATGCTGCTGGGACTGGTGTTCCTGTTCATCGTGCTGGTGATGCCGACCGGGATCGTGCCCGGCGTCCGCAGCCTCGCCGCCCGAATTCGCGGAGGCGCGCGATGAGCAATGCCATCCCCTACGCGCTCGAAGTGAGAAACCTCAAGAAGGCGTTCGGCGGCCTTCCCGTCACCCAGGATGTTTCGCTGCTGGTTCGCCCCGGCGAGCGCCGGCTGATCATCGGCCCCAATGGCGCCGGCAAGACCACACTGTTCAATCAGATCACCGGCGATTTCCTGCCCAATTCGGGCGAGATCAAGCTGTTCGGGCAAGACGTCACCTATCTGCCGCCGCATCGCCGCGCCCATTGCGGCCTGTCGCGCACCTACCAGATCATCACGCTGTTCACCGACGATAC
This sequence comes from Hyphomicrobiales bacterium, assembly GCA_041424235.1. Lineage (GTDB taxonomy): Bacteria > Pseudomonadota > Alphaproteobacteria > Rhizobiales > Xanthobacteraceae > Bradyrhizobium_A. The sequence goes on along the minus strand of JBGMOD010000238.1, from coordinate 26,798 downwards.
GCTGGAACACAACGTTACGCTGGGGCTGCTCGGCCTGCGGCCCTCGCGCTGGCAGATGTGGCGGCCGCTGTCGGCCTATGGCGATCTCACCGCGGAAGCGAAACGTGTGCTGCAGCTGGTCGGGCTCGATCATCTCGCCGGCCATCCCGTGTCGGAGATCGCCTACGGCGAGAAACGCAGGGTCGAGCTCGCCATGGCGCTGGCGCAGAAGCCGAAGGTGCTGCTGCTCGACGAGCCGCTGGCCGGGCTCTCGAGCAGCGAACGGGCCACCGTCAAGGCTCAGATTGCCGCCATCCCGCGCGACACTGCGGTGATCATGATCGAGCATGACATGGACACGGCGCTCGATCTCGCCGAGACCGTCACGCTTTTGAACTATGGCAAGGTCATCGTCGATGGCGCACGCGATGCTGTGATCGCCGACGCCCGGACCCGCGAGGTGTATCTTGGCAACTGATGCGCTGAGATTGACCGATGTGGACTCGTTCTATGGCGACAGCCATGTGCTGCACGGCGTGAGTTTCGCCTTGCAGCCGGGCTGTGTCCTCGCTCTTCTAGGCCGCAACGGCGCCGGCAAGACCACCTGCATCTCGACCATCATCGGCTTCCTAAAGCCGCGCGACGGCGATATCAGCCTGTTCGGCAGTTCGATCCGCGGTCTCTCGCCGGAGCGAATCTCGAAATCCGGCATTGGCCTCGTGCCGCAGGGACGGCGGGTTTTTCCTTCGCTGTCGGTGCGCGAGAACCTCGACGTCGCGCGGCGCGAGCGCAGCATCGACAAACCTTGGACGCTCAAGCCTTGGACGTTACAGCGGGTGTACGAGATGTTCCCGCGACTGCGGGAGCGGCAGGCACAGCTCGCCGGCACCCTCTCGGGCGGCGAGCAGCAGATGCTGGCGATCGGCCGGGCGCTGATGGGCAATCCCCGCGTCCTGCTGCTCGACGAGCCATCGGAGGGGCTGGCGCCGCTGATCGTCACCGAGGTCGGTCGCGCCATCCATCGGCTGAAGGATGAGGGATTATCCATCATCCTGGTCGAACAGAACCGGCATCTCGCGCTGGAGGTGGCGGACCAGGTCGTGATCCTGAACACCGGTCGCTGTGCCTTTGTCGGCAGCGCGGAGGAGGTCCGCACCAATGATGATCTCGTCGCGCAAAATCTCGGCGTTTATCACGCCCATTGATGACGCGGAATCCATCAATGACAAAACCGGATCCACACAGCGACATCTGGGCCTTCAAGGTCAACGGCACCGACGTCCAGGTCGCCGTTGGCGGCGGCACCTCGCTGCTGACGGCGCTGCGTCATGATCTTGATTTAAAGGGCACTCGGATCGGCTGCACCGAGGGCAATTGCGGCGCCTGCACCGTGCTGGTCGACGGCCTGCCCGTACAATCCTGCACCACGCCGTTATGGTCCGTGAAGGATCGCAGCGTGCGAACTATCGAAAGCTTGGGCGCAGACGACCTTCCTGCGACCTTCCTGGCCGAACAGGCCGCCCAATGCGGCTACTGCATCAACGGCATCATCATGACCGTGACGGGATTGCTGGCGCGGACACCACCGGCCAGCCGAAGCGAGATCGTCGCCGCGCTGGACGAGCGACATCTGTGCCGTTGCGGCGCGCATGTCCGGATCCTGCGCGCCGTTGACCGCGCCATTGCGGACCGGGGGCGCGCATGACCGAGCTCCCCATCAGCCTTAAAGCCAATCCCCGCCTCGACCAATGGGTGTCGTTCGACACCGACGGTGTCGTGACGCTGCGCACCGGCAAGGTGGAGATCGGCCAGGGCGCCGTCACTGCGATTGCGGCAATCGCGGCCAAGGAACTCGGCATCGACCTCGACCACATCCGGATGGCTCCCGCCGATACCGCGGTCTCCCCGGATGAGGGCTACACCTCCGGCAGCTTTTCGGTGGAGCACAGCGGATCCGCCATGCGCTGGGCCTGCGCGCTGGTCCGCACGCTGTTCGAGGAGCAGGCCCGCGCCGTCCTCGGCGGAGGAGACCTGGTGGTTCGCTCCGGCGTCTTCATGCGCGCGGCGCGCAATGAAGGCGTCAGCTATTGGCAGCTCGCCGCCAAAGTAGACCTGGACCGCTCCTGCGCGGAGTTGCCGCCGCCTAATCAATTCGGCGGCAGTGTCGATCACGATCGCCTGCGGCGGCTCGACCTCGACGCCAAGCTGCATGGCGCGGCCTTCATCCAGGACATGACCCTGCCCGGCATGCTGTACGGCCGGGTGCTGCGCCCGGCCCATCCATACGACCGGCTGCAATCGTTCGATCGCGCTGCTATCGCCGCCCTTCCCGGCGTCGTCGATGTCGTCACCGACGGCAGTTTCATGGGTGTGGTCGCCCGTCGCGACGACCAGGCCGTCAACGCCATCCGGATCGCGGGCAAGAGCGCGGAATGGATGCGGGAACGTGCACTGCCGGCCCTGGCCGACCCGGATACATGGATGGACGGCCTGACGCCGCAGAGCACCACATTCATCGCCGACGAGACCGCCGTGCCGGACGACGTGCAACGGCACCAGGCGCGATACTCCCGCCCTTATCTGGCCCATGCCTCGGTTGGCCCAAGTTGCGCCATTGCCCAGTGGGAAGACGGTGCGTTGACGGTGTGGTCGCATACCCAGGGCGTGCATCCGCTGCGCCGAACGCTGGCGCGCGCGCTTCGCATCGCGCCGGAGAACGTGCGGGTCATCCATGCGCAGGGATCGGGTTGTTATGGCCACAACGGCGCCGATGATGTCGCGCTCGACGCAGCGCTGCTCGCGCGCAACCGCGATGCCCCGGTCATGTGCCTGTGGAGCCGTGCCGATGAATTGAGCTGGTCTCCATTCGGCGCGCCGATGCGCGTTGCGCTTGGTGGCGCAATCGATCGGACCGGCACGATTGTCGAGTGGACGCACGAGGTCTGGAGTCCGTCCCACAACAGCCGGCCGGGATCCGGCGGCGATGGTGTCAATCTGCTGGCGGCGTGGAGCCTCAGGGAACCGCACCCGTCCGCGCTGCTCAATGATGTGCCTCGCCCCTATGGCGGTGGCGATCGCAATGCGGTGCCGCTCTACAGGCTCGGCAAACGGACCATCACCCGCCATCTGATGCCGCAGGGGCCGCTGCGCAGCTCGGCGATGCGCTCACTCGGCGCCCATGCCAACGTATTTGCGATTGAAAGCTTCATGGACGAGCTTGCCGCCATGGCGAAGGTCGATCCCGTTGAATTCCGGCTGCGGCATCTGGACGATCCCCGCGCCATCGATGTGATCAAGGCGGCGGCCGGGCATGCCGGCTGGGACCCGGCCGAGCCCGGCGGCGAAGGCATCGGCCGCGGCATCGCCTTCAGCCGCTACAAGAACGTGGGCGCTTATTATGCCGCGGTCGCCTTTGTCGAGATCACCGACACGGTGCGATTGCGCCGCGTGGTTGGCGCGATCGATGCCGGCGAAGTGATCCATCGCAACGGCCTGCTCAACCAGGTCGAGGGCGGCGTCGTGCAGGCCGCGAGCTGGGCGCTGAAGGAGCAGATCGGCTGGACCGACGAGGGATTCGCGGTCCGCTCCTGGGCCGACTATCCGATCCTGAATTTCTCGGAAACGCCCGAGATCGACACGGTGATCGTCGAGCCCCCCAATCACGCAGCGCTCGGCGCCGGCGAGTGCGCGCCCGGACCCATCGCCGGAGCGATCGGCAATGCCATTGCGCACGCGCTTGGTGTGCGGGTGCGCGACATGCCGCTCACGGCGGAGCGGATCGAACAAGCCATCAATGCATCCGTCAACTGAGAGTCACATCATGAAGATCGGCGTCTGCGGAACTGGAAAAATGGGATCGGCGATCGCCCTGCGGCTAATCGAGGTCGGTCACGAGGTAGCGGTCTGGAACCGTAATCCAGACCGGACAAAGCCGCTGGTTGACGCCGGCGCGACACTGCTGGGATCGCCAGCCGAGCTCGCCGGCGCCAGCGAGATCATCGTCTCGATGCTGCTGAACGATGCGGCATCGGATGCCGTCTACAACGGCGCCAACGGATTGCTTACGGCGAACCTGAAAGGCAAGCTGCTGATCGACACCAGCACCGTGCTTCCCGAAACCAATGTTAGATTGGGCACCGCTGTGGTGCAGGCCGGCGCCGGCTTTGTCGAATGTCCGGTCGGTGGCACGGTCGGACCGGCGCGCCAGGGCAAGCTGTTCGGCTTTGCCGGCGGCACGCTGGCTGATGTCACGCAAGCAATGCCGGTGCTGGAGCAACTCTGCCGCCGCGTCGAACATGTCGGCGCGGTCGGCGCCGGCGCCACCATGAAGCTCGCCGTCAACCTGCCGCTGCTGGTGTACTGGCAGGCGCTGGGTGAAGCGCTCGCGATCTCCAAGCCGCTCAACTTGCCTGCCGACAAGCTGATCGACATTCTGGCGGATACCTCCGGCACCCCGGTCGCGATGAAGGGACGTGCAGCCGACATCGCAAGGTTGCTCAGCGGCGAAGCCATCGGAGCACCGGCGTTCGCCGTCAACGCAGCGAGAAAGGACCTCGCCACCGCCGTGCGGTTTGCCGAAACACAGCATGCCGAGCTGCCCGTCGCCGCGAGTGCCCTCTCCTGCTTCGAGAAGGCTGAGGCCGCCGGTCTCGGCGACGCCGATGCCGTGTCCGTTCCAGTGTTCTGGGCCAACCGGTAGCCCCGTTTCCAACCTCACACCGAGACTTCAATCCAAAACAAGAGAGTAGGACAATGATCGACTCCAAGAACCGATACGGTCTGACTGCCGCACGCATCCATGACGCCGACGGCCGCGCGCGGCGCCCCTCCTCACCCACCATCGACGTCCACGCCCATGTGGTGATTCCGCAGGCCGCCGCGGTCGCGCAACCGCATGTCGACATCAAACGCATCCCGCTGGCCCATTTTGCGGATGCGGCGACTAAGGAGATCAACGCGCAGCAGGACAAGGACATCAGCGGCGTGATGTTTAAGGACGTCGAGAAGCGTCTGAAGGATCTCGATCGGATGGGCATCGACGTCCAGGTCGTCGCCCCCGCCCCGGGCCAGTGCTACTACGCCGTTCCAGCCGAGATCGCGGAGAAAGCCCATCGCCTCGCCAACGACGGCGTCGCCGAGTATTGCGCTCGCCATCCCGATCGTTTCGCCGGCCTTGGCGTGGTAACGCTGCAGGAGCCGCAGGTCGCGGTGCGCGAACTCGACTACATCATGAGCGATCTAAAACTCAGGGGCGTCGAAATCCTGACCAATGTTGACGGCCAGGAGCTGTCCGATCCGAAATTCCGGCCATTTTTCGCCAAAGCGGAAGAGCTCGGCGCCTTCATCATGATGCACCCGAACGGGTTCACCCATGGCGAGCGCCTGACCCATTTCTACTTCAACAATGTCATCGGCAACCCGTTCGAGACCACGCTGGCGCTGCACAACCTGATCTTCAGTGGAACTCTGGCACGCTTCCCGAACCTGAAGCTGATGGCGGTGCACGGCGGCGGTTACCTGCCCGGCTATTCCGGGCGTATCGACCACGCCTGGGGCGCGCGGGACGATTCCCATGGCGAGCTGCCGTTGCCGCCGACAACCTATCTGCGGCAGGTCTATCTCGACACCGTCGTGTTCAGCTACCACCAGCTGGCGTATCTGCTCGATGTGTTCGGCCCGGATCGCATCCTGATGGGCACCGACTATCCCTTCGACATGGCCGAATACAATCCGATCGGCCATATCGCAGGCGTCAACGGCATGGATGAGAGCACACTGGCGCAACTCACCGGAGGCAACGCAATCCGTCTTCTCGGGCTTGATCTCTGAGTTGTCACAAGCCTGGCCGGGAGCGTCCGCGTTCCCGGCTCATTGCGTCGTCTTGCTCCGGTTTTGACGCGTCGGCGCAGCCACAGCAGGCTCGCCGGTCCCATAAACCTCCGCGATACCCTTCAGGAACACGTCGAGGGTCGTGGCGATGAACTGTTCCTTGTCGCGGAGCACCGGCGCCTCATAGATCACCTTGCGCACGCCGTAATAGAAAATGCCGTCGTGGAAAGCCCAGGCCAGCTCGATCTCGGCCTGGGTCGGCTTCTTCGCCGGCAGTCCGGCCTGGTGACGATACTCATTGATGATCGGCACCAGAATCTTCGGCTGCACCACGTTCTTGAGATACCAGCGATTGATGTCGAGGCCCTTCAACCCCGAAAACAGATAAATCCGCATCCATTTCCGGGTGAAGACCACGTCGGTATAGCCGCGATAGAACTCCTTCAATCGCTCCATCAGGGGGCGCGAACGGTCTGTCAGCAGCGTACCCCATGCCGGGTCCCAGCGCTCCAGATAGACTGTGCGATAGACCTCCTTGATCAGGTGCTCCTTGCTCGGGAAATAACGATAGAGCAGCGGCTGCGCGATGCCGAGTTGGCGCGCCAGCTCGCGTGTCACGCCGCCGAAACCGTGCTCCGCGAAAAATTCCGTCGCCTGCGCGATGATTTCTCGACGGCGTTCATCTGGCGACAGACGCCTGCGCTTCGATCGAACCACAGGGCGAGACGTTTTAGCGGCCTTGCTCATGAATTGTGTTATGAACTCCGGAAAGGGATCGACCAGCGGTCAATGGCCTTTCGTGGCCAAATAACCCGGTTGCTTGAACGGATGCGATGCCGCGAATGCCGGCAGTTCAAAACAGCGCTCAGTGAGCTTGTCCACAGCGGGAAAGGCCTTCACATCCACCTTGAAGTAATTCGCACTGACGATCTGCCCGGCGATACAGATATCGGCAATGCCGGGAGCCGCACCCACGGCGAAGGGATTAGCCGGGCGGCGCGACAGCAGCCGCTCATAGGTCGCAAGCCCCTCCGCGGTCCAATGCCCCGCCCAGGCCGCGATCGCCGCGGCATCGGCTCCCAACGTGCCGGCAAGATGATTGCGAACCCGCGGCACGATGAAGGGATGGGCATCGGCGATCGCCACCAGCGCCAGGGATCGCGCATAAGCGCGCTCCCTGGCATCGGCCGGCAGCAGACGCGGCTGCGGGCTGATGTCATCGAGATATTCCATAATCGCCAGGGACTGGAAGATCGAATGGCCATCGTGCACGAATGTCGGCACCACGTGCTCTGCATTGACCTCGTCATAGCCCGATTTGAACTGTTCGCCGGACAGGATGTCGACCGAGATTTCCTCGAACGGCAGCCCTTTCAGCGCGAGCGCCACCCGGACACGAAATGACGCAATCGACCGCCAGAAACCGTAGACCTGTATTGTCATCGGACATATCCCGAATGCCAAGGGTCTCGCAGCTTTAGCGCGGCTGGACAGTCAAAACAACGGTGATACGCGAAGGTGGCAGGCGAGTATCAAGGACCTACTTCAGTCCGAAATAGGCCCGCCGCAGGGCGTCGTTGTCGGTCATTTCCGCCACCGTGCCGGAAAACCGGATACGTCCGCCTTCGAGCACGAACACCCGCGTCGCGATCTCCAGAAAGCCGATGTTCTGCTCAGCGATCAACAGTGCCAGCCCACGCTGCTGCAGATCACCCAAGATGCGGATGACTTCCTTGACGAACAGTGGCGACAACCCGGCGGACGGCTCATCCATCACCAGAAGCTGCGGCTCGGCGGCGAGTGCCTTGGCAATGCCGAGCATCTTGCGCTGGCCTCCCGAGAGGCTCGACGCCGGCGCCCGGCGCTTGTCGCGCAACACCGGAAACAAGGCGTAAAGTTCATCCACGCGTGCACCCGGATCGGGATGGCCCAGCGCCTGCGCGCCGACACGAATGTTCTCTTCGATCGACAAATCGGGGAACACCGCAAGCTCCGACATGTAGGTCATGCCAAGCCGCATCCGGTCGCTGGAGCGCATCTTGGTGACGTCCTGCCCGGCAAGGCCGATGCGGCCGCTGCGCGCCTCGATCAGGCCCACCAGCGATTTCAGGAACGTGGTCTTGCCCGCGCCATTGGCGCCGAGCAGCAGCACCGTCTCGCCGGCGCGGACATCGAGATCGACGCCCCACAGCACTTGCAGCGAACCATACCCTGCATCGATGCCGCTTGCTTCGAGCAACGAGGTTTCAGGCGGCATGTTCACCTCCCAGGAAAACCTCGATCACCTGCGGCACCTGCACCGCGACCGCGAGCTTGCCCTCGAAGATTTCCTTGCCGGCGTTCATCACGATCACGCGGTCAGTGACATGCTCGATGAACCCCATCAGGTGCTCGACCACGATGATGGCAATGCCGCTTTGTGCCAGCGCCTTGATCTTGTCGGAAATCCAGTCGAGTTCGGTCGGATTGAGGCCGGCGGCGAGTTCATCGAGCAGCAGCAGCTTCGGCTGCGTCGCCAGCGCCCGCACCAGATCCAGCATCTTCTGCTGCACGCTGTTGAGCTCGCTCGCCGGCCGATCGGCCAACGGCGCCAGATGATACTCTTCGAGCAGCTCGCCGGTCTTGCGCGGTGATCCCGATGCGTGCCCATAAGCGAGCGCCACCTCGACATTCTGGCGGACGGATAGCGACAAGAACGGTTTCGGAATCTGGAAGGTCCGGTTGATGCCGCGATGAACCAGGCGATGGGATGCGATACCGCCGATCGACACGCCATCGAACATCACCTGCCCGCCATCCGGCCGGTACAGCCCGGAGGTCACATTGATGGCCGTGGTCTTGCCCGATCCGTTGGGGCCGACCAGCCCCAAAATCTCGCCGGCGGCCACATGAAAGCTCAGGCCATCGAGGGCATGGAACCCACCGAAACGTTTGACCAGTCCCGAGACATCGAGAATGCGCGTGCTGTCAGGGGACATGCCAGCCTCGACGCGTCGCGAGCGAAACCAGGCCCGCCGGCAGGAACAGCACCAGGCCCATGATCAGCAGCCCATAGATCAACTGAAAATACTGCGGCGTGGTGAACCCGATCAGATTGTAGACGCCGTAGAGAATGATCACGCCGACGATCGGGCCCGTGATGGTCGCAACCCCGCCGAACAACGCAAACACGATGGCGAAGATGCTGAAGTCGGAGCTGAAGACGTTGTCCGGGTAGAACACCGAGACGTACCAGGCGAACGTACCACCGGCGAGGCCAGCCACCAGCGCCGAAATGAGCCACGCGATTACGCGCATGCGGACCACGGGAACGCCGGCCATCGACGCGCTGACGGGGTCTTCCCGCACAGCCTGCAGCGCCAGACCGAAACTCGAGTTCTTCAGATAGACGACCACACCCAGCGTGCCGGCAAGAATAACCAGCGCCGCCGCGTATGCCATGGTTGGATTGAAGGTGCCGGTCAGCGAGACGCCGTACGGTCCCTTAGTGATGTTCTCCAGCGCCGGATTGGCCACGAAATGCAGCACCGCCAGCGCCGCCGCCAGGTTCGCGATCGAGAAATAGGCGCCGGACAGGCGCAGCAGCGGTGTCAGCAACAGCGCCAGCAACAGCGCAACCACGCCGGCCGCCAGCACCGCCACGACGGCGGGCGTCTGCGCGTGCATCACCATGATGGCAAAGCCATAGGCGCCCGCGCCGAAGAAGCCGACATAACCGAACGGCAGATAACCGGTGAAGCCGTAGATGATGTTGACGCCCTGCGCCAGCACCAGAAAGATCACGAAGTTGAACAGCAGCAGATGATTGTCATAGACGCCAGGCAATACCGCAAACACGGCGATCACCGGCACCACGATGAACAGCAGATGGCGAACGAAATCAGGCAACGCGCACCCGCCTTCCCAGAAGGCCGCTCGGCCGCAGCAGCAGGATTGCAATCAGCAGCACATAGGGCAACAGATCGGCCCATGAGCTGAGATAGGTCTGCACGAACATGTAGGACACGCCATAGATGACGCCGCCGAGCGCGGTGCCCAGCGGATTGCCGAGCGACCCCAGCACCACAACCACAAACGACGTCACGGTCGCATCGACACCGAAGGCGGGCGTGAACGATCCGAACATGAACGGCGCGAACACCCCGGCAACGGCTGCAAGCCCGAGGCCGATGCCGAACGCCGCGGCCGACACCCGATCGACATCGATGCCGGAGGCAAATGCCTCATCCCGACGCGACATCACCGCGCGTGTCAGCGTGCCCAGCCGGCTGCGGTAGAGATACAGATACACCAGCAGGATCGCGATCAGGCTGGTGATCGCGGCCGCAAGCCACGAGGCGGGAAACGACTGGCCCAGAATCTCGAGCGGACCGGTGTCGGCGTCGCCGCCGAACACCCGCGCCCGCAGCACCGCGACGGTGCGCCCCAGTTCCCGGCTCTGGATCGAACGCTCGCTGGTGCCGAACCCGATGGTCATGACCGCTTCGATCACCTGGGACAGGCCGAAGAACAGGATGATCGACAGCATTTCCGGATCCTTGGCGCGCTGCAGCCGCGGAACCAGCAGTTTGTAGAGCAGCAGGCCGCCGATCAGGAAGGTCACGAACGCCAGCGGCACCGCCCACAACGGATCGAAGCCGCCGAGCGTCACCACCCCGAACGCGATGAAGGCACCGAGCATCAGGAAATCGCCATGCGCAAGATTGACGATGCGCATGACACCAAACACCAGATTGAGGCCGATCCCGACCAAGCTGAAATACAGCCCGAACAGGATGCCGGCGATCAGCGGATACAGCATCGCCGACGTCCCCGAATAACGCGTGCTGCCTGCCGCAATGAGATCATGGGCGCGGATAAACCGGCTTGCCGGTCGCAGTCTCGTGCGGATAGACGCTCACGAACTTGAGATGGCCGTGATCGTTGAGCTCAAGCTGCCCGAGCGGGGTCAGTTCACCGATCTGGCCGCCGATCTCGTCCAGCGCAAAGGTGCCGTCGAGCGTCTTCAGCTTGCCCGACAGGCTGAACACCGCTCGGCGGATTTCAAGCTGGTCGAGGCTGGTGGCCTCGGAGAGAGTCTTTTCGATCACCAGGGCGGTGGTGTAGCCCGCCACCGAGTTGAAGCCAAATTCCACCTTGCCGTCGGGATACTTCTTGTCCCAGGCCGCGCGGAACTCCGGCATCTTCATGCCGAAATTGACGTCGTAGGCGAGTTCGGACGGCGGCACGTAGGTGAAGACGTGCTCGAGGCCCTTGTTGCCGACATTCTTTTCCAGCAATTCGGTTTCCAGCCCCGGATAGATGCAGAACAGCATCTTGAACTTGACGCCGACGTCCTGGACGTTGCGCAGGAACGCAATGTCGTTCGGGGCGTAGCCCAGATGGATCACCGCGTCCGGCTGGGTGGCGCGAATGTTGTTGATGATGACCGTGTAGTTGGTGGTCTCGGTGGGAATGCCCTGGTCGTACACGATCTCGATCGGTGCGCCGGACTCCTTGAGGAAATTGCGCACGGCGGTGGCTTGCGTGCCGGTGAACTCGTTGGTGGAATAGAGGATCGCCACCTTCTTGATGCCAAGCGCCGGACCGTCATGAATCAGGAAGTCCGCCACTGGCTTCGGCCAGATGGTCGAGACCGGGTCGGCCATCAGCGCGATATAGGGGTTGTCCTTGGAGAAGAAGCTCGCACCGGTTCCGGTCTGATCGAACAGAAACATCTTGCGATCCCGCGCGATCGCGACCGCCGGCGCGGTCAGCACCGAGCCCGAGTCGGCCACCAGCAGGTCGACTTTGTCCTGAGTGATGAGCTGATTGTAGAGCGTCGACGCCGTCGCCGTGTTGCTCTGGTCGTCATAGGCCACAAGCTTGATCGGCAGCTTCTTGTCGAAAGCCTTCACGAAGACGCCACCCTCGGCATTCTTCTGGTCGACCCACAGCTTCAACCCGTTGTGAACGGGCATCGAGATCGAGGCATAGCGGCCGGAAGAGGCATAAAGCGTCCCGATCTTGATCTCGCTTGGCGCGTCGGCAGCAAATGCAGGCCCCGACAATACCAATGCGGCGGCGAAAGCCGCACTTCCCCTCTTCAGCATCACCCTCTCCCGTTTCTTGTGTTTTTCACATTCCACCGAACAGTTTAGCCCGCCCATTCGCAGCGAGACAAGCCGCATCGCGGCCATCGCCGTATCAACTATCGGCTCATTGCGCCAGCCATCTTTCCCGTTATCTCGCATCGCGGAAAGTGTCGGTCCGCGCGCCGAATCGAGCCGATCTACTGCTCCATCCTGATGTTGCCGGCGCGGGCAACCTCGGCCCAGCGCTCAAGGTCCGCAGCAATCATCCGGGAAAATTCGTCAGAGGAACTTCCGATCGAATTGATGGTCAGGAGTCTCAAGCGCTCCACTACGTCGGGAATCCGTGCGATCCGCATGAATTCATCCTGCAGCTTCCTGACGATCTCCGGCGGCGTGCCTCTGGGCGCGAGTACGCCGCTCCAGATCGCGGCGTCAACGTCCGCGCCCGATTCCTTCATGGTCGGAACATCGGGAAACTCTTCCATTCGTTCGGGGGCGGCGATGGCCAGGGCACGCACTTGCCCGCCCTTGATCCGGCTGTAGGCCGGCCCTGCGTCGGCGATCGTTGCGGTCACTTCGCCCGCGATTACCGCAGCGACAGCGTCTTTGGCGCCGATATAGGGGATCATCCGCATCGGCGCGCCGGTCTTCTGCTTGAACAGTTCGGTCGCGAGCTGGAAGGCCGCGGACGAGCTCGAATAGTTGGCCTTGTCGGGATTATCTTTCGCGTAAGTCACGAGATCCGACATGGACTTGAAGGGCGACTTACCATTGACGACCAGGATCAGCGGAAATGATCCCAACGTGGAAATCGGTACGAAGTCGCGCACCGGATCATACGGCAGTTTGGCATAAACCGCCGGGCTGACGACAAGCGCGCCGCTCGCACCCATCAGCAGCGTATAGCCGTCGGGCGCCGATTTCGCGACGTACTCAGCCGCAAGCCTCGCCCCCTCGCCAGGCTTGTTTTCGATAACGACCGGCTGCCCTAGACTTTCCGACAGCTTTCGCCCGACGATGCGCGCAATGATGTCGTTGCCGCCCCCCGGCGAGAACCCGACGATGAGATGGATCGGCCGCGACGGATAGGCCGCGACATCCTCCGCAGCCCGGGCACTGCAAGCCCACATAGCAGCCATCAGCCCCAAGCAGGCACAAAGCAGCGCCCCCTTGCTCAGGTTCCCCATCGTCAGAATCCCTCTATCTCCAGTGGCCGTTGAGATCGGCCTTTTTTATCCTGTGGGCAGCCCCGCAATTCAGCCGGGTCCGCTCCGGCAGCGCGATCCGGGCCTAGCGGACCGTTGCCTTACCATTGCCGAGTGCGGCCACGCAACGATGGATCCGGACCGGTTTCCGGCCAGACATTCACCATATGTCGGCTTGGCAGGCTGGAAGTTCAGATACCCGCGTCTTCCGCGCTTCAGGATGCCTGCCGGATGACCGATCGCACCAGCCAACCCGGCGCTGGCCTCTGCACCATCAAGTCATGCCCCTAGGCAAACGCTTATCGCTCGATCTTGATGTTGCCGGCCCGCGCGACCTCGGTCCAGCGCGCGATATCAGACGCAATGACCTGCGAAAATTCCGCGGATGAGTTGCCGATGGATTCAATGCCGAGAAGTTTTAGCCGTTCGACCACATCTGGGATCTTGGCAATCCGGATGAATTCGTCTTGCAGTTTTCTGATGATCTCCGGTGGCGTCCCCTTGGGCGCCAGAATACCGCTCCACAGCACGGCATCGACGTCGGCACCGGCCTCCTTCATAGTTGGCACCGTCGGCAGATCGGCCATGCGCCTGGGCGCAGTCACGGCCAGGGCCCGCACCTGACCACCCTTGACCTGGCTGGAAACCGGCCCTGAATCCGCAATGGTCGCCGTCACTTCGTCGGCGATCACCGCGACGACGGAATCGTTGGCGCCCTTGTAGGGGATCATCTGCATCGGTGCGCCGGTCTTCTGCTTGAACAATTCGGTGGCGAGCTGGAACGCGGCCGACGAACTGGAATAATTGACCTTGTCCGGATTGGCCTTTGCGTAGGTCACGAGGTCGGACACCGACTTGAACTGCGAGCCCGTGTTGACGACCAGGATCAGCGGAAACGATCCCAGCATGGAAATCGGGATGAAGTCGCGCACGGGATCGTAAGGCAGCTTGGCGTCAACCGCCGGATTGATGACAATGGCACCGCTGGCGCCAATCAGCAGCGTGTAGCCGTCCGGCGCCGACTTCGCCACATACTCGGTAGCCAGAATGGCGCCCGCGCCGGGCTTGTTTTCGATAATCACCGGCTGGCCGAGGCTTTCGGACAGCTTCTGTCCGACGATCCGCGCGATGATGTCGTTGCCACCGCCGGGCGTGAAGCCGACAACGACATGGATCGCCCGCGACGGATATTTCGCGGCGTCTTCCGCGGCCGATGCGTTCGACGACGACATCGCCAAAGCCACACCCACCCCGAGATAAAATCCGGACGCGGTCAGCCGCGCCCGCCAAAGTCTGCTAAAATCCCTCACAATGTCCCTCCCTGATATGCCTCTTGATGGGCTTTTGGTTCTCGCAATGATGACTTAAAGCGGCGTGATGTGAACGTGCAGGACCGCCGCCCTCCCGTCGCCGAGTGCCGCCAAACAACGATCGATGGCCGCGGCAAGATCGTCTGGATGGCTGACGCACTCGCCATGCGCCCCGAACGCCTGCGCGACGTCGGCGAAACGACGCTGCTCCCCCTGGCGACCGGAGGTCAGCCGGGACTGAAACGAATTGGTCTGCGCAGCCACGCCCTTGGGATAGACCCGTTGCACCGCTGACTTCACTGCCTGCCAGCCGCCATTGTCCAGCACCACCGTCAGAATGGGAATTTGATACTGCTGCGCGACGGCATAGACCGAATCCGGCGAGGAGAAGTGGAACCCGCCATCGCCGATGACCTGCACCACGCGGCGATGCGGCTGCGCGAGCTTCAACCCGAGCGCCATGCCGCCGCTGAAACCAAGCCCGCCGCCGGCAAGACCGACATAGCTGTGAGGTTGCGTCCGATGAATCTGGTCCTGCAGCAATGGCGCGTTCCGGATCGCTTCGTTAACGACGATGTCATCCTGCGCCAACTTTGAGTTGAGGACCGAGAAGAGGTAGCTCGGACTGATCGCTCCCGCCGTGCCGGGATTGGCGGCGGTCGTCGCACGGCGTTTGGCAGCAGCTTCGCGCGCAGCGTCCCAGCTTGCGATCCGCGCGGCGACCCGGCCGCGATAGGCATCATCGGCACGTGCCTCGACGACATCGAGCACTTGCTGCAGCACGGTTGCGCAATCGCCCTGAACGCGCATATCGGTCGGAAATCCCCACATCGGGAAATCCGACTTCAGCGGATCGATATCGATCTGGATCCATTTGATCGCATCGACTTTTTTGGCGTATTGCGGCACGAACGGCACGTCGGAATCGAGCAGCAGTCCGAGATCGGCCTGCTCCAGCAGCGGCAGCGGATCGAAGCCGGCAAAGCACGGCGAATCCTGCGAGATATTAAGGTCGATCGAATTGAACTCGGCGACGCGAATGCCGCAGGTCCGCGCCAGCCGATCCAAGACCGCCACGGCTTCCGGCTTGCGCCCCAGATAGGCCGTCAAGGCGATAGGATTGTTCGCCGCCATCAATTGATCGGCAATGGCATCGATCCGCGCCGGATCGACGCCGCCCAACCGAACGCTGCCGTAACGGTCGGCATGATAGGCCGGCATCACCGCCTCATCCCAGTGTTCGGCCAGGGTTTCGCGCGGCAGCATCATGTAGACGGGCCCCGGCGGATCGCTGTGCATGAAGGCGCTGGCGCGCGCCAACGCTTCCTTCACCACGACACCCGACGGCAGCGAGTACTCCCATTTGACATAAGGGCGAACGATGCTGGCGATGTCGAAGGGATCCTGCACAAAATGCACATAGGTGTCGCGCGAGCCCGGCAGTTCGCCGTGCAGCGTATAGGGTGCGCGTCCCGCGAACAGCATCACCGGCAAGCGATAACGAAACAGGTTCTGGATCGCCATGCACGCGTTTGCCGTGCCGGCATCGACGTGTACAAAAACCGCCTGCCCCTTGCCCGTCGCCAGCGCGTAACCGCCGGCCATGTGCACGGCAACGATCTCATGCGGACACAAAATGACTTGCGGATGCTTGCGGCCCTCGCTGTCCCAGCGGGCAATTTCTTCGATCAGCGAGACATGATCGGTACCGAGGTTGGCGAAAATGTAGTCAACGCCGAGATCCACGAGACCTTCGAGGAAGTAATGCGCCGCGCTGTAAGAGCTCATTGCTATTCCCTGGTGTTTCCATGCCGGTTTCCGGCTTTTATTATCTGTCTGTTATTTGAGCGGAGCGGATCGTCAGGGATCTGCGCCCACCGCGCGTCTCAGAATCTCCGCTGGATTGCCTTCAGTGCGATTGGATACCCAGGCCACGAATTGATCGGGGCGAACCAGGACGAGCGAAGCTCCATAGCCCTCGCGCTCGCCGACGCAGGTGGCCTTGATGATCGTGAACGGAATCCCCAACGTATTAGCGGCACGCCGGAATTCCCCTGCAAGCCGTTCGGGCGCGCCGAAATCGAGCAGTGTGAAGCCGTCGCCGAGCTCCTCGAACACGTTCCGCCCTGAGGACAGAGGCTGAGGCGCCAGATGGTGGCCCGGCCGCGCGGTGAATTCATGGGCCCCAATCGCACTGGGATGACCGGCCGCAGGCGCTGTGATGGACGAACCTTCGTAATTCGGTTCGAAGCCACTGACCTCGGAGCGTGCGCCCGACTGACGCTCGGTCCAGGCCAGCTCAAAGGCGGATTTGTCTCGCTCGGGACTGAAATTCGCGAGGAAGTCGCGATCGACTTCAATCGACTTCTCGATGAAGTCACGCGCGGTCGAAACGAACACCGGCCGCCGCTCTTCGCCGTAGGTCTCGAGCAAACGCTCCCCGGCCCATCCCTGCAAGGTCGCCGCCAGTTTCCAGCCGAGATTGGCGGCGTCTTCAAGCCCGGTGTTGATGCCGTAGCCACCATAAGGCGGATGGCTGTGCGCGGCGTCGCCGGCGATGAAGATGCGGCCGCTGCGATAGCGGTCCGCGGTGGCGACCCGCAGATCCCAGAAACCGATGTGATCGAATTCGACGTCGAACTCCGCGCCGACAGCCGCGTGGAGGTATCCACGGAAGTCGAAATTGTCCTTCGTGGTGTCCGGCGGCACCGGCGCATGGAAGAACCAGGTGGTGCCGAGATCAACACGCCCGAAGAACTGCCAGTACCCTTTGAGATCGGGGTGCAGCACGTTGTAGAACGATTTTCCGGGAAACCGTTCCAACAAGCGATGCAGGCCGGTCGAGCGAAACACCAGCAGCACCATCAGCCGATCGTGATCCGACCGCGTCTGGGTGATGCCGGCCTGCTCGCGGATTGTCGATCGGCTGCCGTCGCAGCCGACGAGATAATCGGCGCGCAACGCGCGCCGGCCATCGCCTCGCCGCTGCGCGATGTCGACGCGCACGCCATGTTCATCCTGGCTGATGGCCTCCGCACTCCAGCCATAAGCCGTCTCGATCGCAGCGATCTCGCTGGCACGTTGGCGTAATACGGCTTCGGTGGCGTACTGCGGCAGCCGTTCGTTGTCGGTGAAATAAAACGGCCGCACCAGTTCGCGCTGCAGCCAGTCGTGATGGTAGTCGCTGAGCAGTGTACCGTAGGCCGTCATGCCACCGATGCCATAGTCCCGTGGAATCGTTCGCGCCGCACGCAGCTGGTGTTCCGCACCCCAGAAGTGGAAGTGCTCCAGGGTTCTTTGCGTGAGATTCTGTCCTTTGGGGATCGGCTGCGGCTCGGTGTAGCGCTCGACCACCAGGCAGCGGATGCCGCGCTGGCCGAGATCAATCGCGAGGCCCATGCCGACGGGACCGCCGCCGACAATCACAACCTGCGTATCGGGAGGGCTCGCAGACGTCATGCGTAATGGATCGCCAACATTGAAACCGGCATGGCCCGGCACGGGCAGATGAAATCACTCCGGCGGCCAAGTCAAGAATAATCTCATAATGTGAGATTATTTAAGGTGACGGGAAGCTGACGGCTCCGATCTGCAAGGCAACCTTCTGCACTTTCGGACCGATCTCATCGATCTGCGCGCCGGTCACGAGAGTCCCGGCAATGGTCAGGCACAGGCTCGCGACCGGATGGCCGCCGGCATCGAAAATCGGTGCCGCAATGCCAACCGCGCCCGGCGTAACCTCGCCATAGGCGACGGAGAAACCGGCCCGGCGCACCTTCTTCAGGCTCCTGTAGACGTCGTCCGCTGTCGCACCGAGACCGACAGACTGAAGGTCCGCCAGGTTGCGTTCGATCAGCGGCATCAATCGCTGTCGCGGCAGGAACGCGATAATCGATCGCGCGATCGCGCCCCGCCCTAGCGGCATCGGACGGCCGCGCGGATAACTGCTCATCGGATTTTTTGCCGAGGACTCCGAGGCGACGCAAAGAATCCTGTTGCCGTACCAGCGCACCAGCAGCGCCGTACAGGCATGTTCTGCAGTCAGTTCCCTGAGATAGTGCTGCCCACCGGCCACCAGCACATCGGACTTGCGCATCAGGTAATCCATCTCGACCACTTTCGGGCCGAGCGTAAAGGCGCCATTGCGGGTGGGCATCAGAAAGCCGGCTTCGCGCAGGGTCTTGATGTAGCGATACAGAGTCGGTCGGCTGTAGCCCAACTCCTTCATCAATTCCTCGGGCGTCCATTCCAGCCGCTGCTCGGAAAACACCTCGAGCACCGCCAGCACCCGCTCCAGACTGTTTGTCGCCTTCATGCCCCTCGACGCCTTGTCCGGTGCCGCTCCGTATCCATCCAACGCCTTGCCCACCTCTACACCGCTACGGACGAAAGCGTCTGCTTTGTCAGCGGCGATCTCTGTTCATTTGCCACCGACAAAAGCCTTGAAAAGGCGCCGGAGACCGAGGCAATATACACAAAAATCTCGTAATAAGAGATTTTATGGCATAATATCAAAAAAAGCGCGGCTCGCGATCTTCTTCTGAAAGGCAGGATCGAGCGAGGCATGGGGGACCATAGATGACATCTGTTGCAGGCAACGCGTCCGATACCGGTCGGACCGGCGTGGTTGATGTCGCCGATTTCATCGACAACCAGCCCGTCGTCGCATTCCAGTTCCGTCTGCTGCTGCTGTGCGCGGCGGTGCTGTTCATCGACGGCTTCGATACCCAGGCGATCGGTTATGTGGCGCCGGATCTCGCGCGCGACTGGAATTTGCCGCGCGGCGCGCTGGGGCCGGTGTTCAGCGCCGGCCTGTTCGGCCTGATGAGCGGCGCACTCATTTTCGGTCCCGTAGCTGACCGCATCGGGCGCAAGCGCATCATCGTTCTCAGCACCCTGGCCTTTGGCATCGGCACCCTGCTGATGATTGTCGCGGAGGACGTCTACTGGCTGGTCGCACTGCGCTTCCTCACCGGCCTTGGTCTCGGCGGCGCAATGCCCAATGCCGTGGCGCTGACGTCGGAATTCAGCCCGCATCGCCGCCGAGCCACCATGGTCATGACCATGTTCGTCGGCTTCTCCGTCGGCGCTGCACTCGGCGGGCTCGTGGCCGCGGCCCTCATCCCGGCGTTCGGCTGGCGCTCCGTCTTCCTGGTCGGCGGCATTGTCCCGATCGTCTTCGTACCGGTGCTGGCGAAATTGCTTCCGGAATCCATTCGTTTCCTCGCCTTGACCGGCCGCGACAATGCCCGCGTTGCTGAGCTGCTGGCCCGGATCGCTCCGTCCACCAGCTTCGCGGCTGGAACCCACTTTGACGTGCATGAACCCAAATTGTCCGGCCTGCCCGTCACGCACCTCTTCACCGAGAACCGCACTACGACAACGCTGCTGTTCTGGATCGTGTTCTTCATGAGCCTGCTCGATCTCTATCTGCTGTCGAACTGGCTGCCGACCGTCCTCAACGATCTCGGCGCATCGATCTCGGTCGCCGCCGCTGTCGGTGCCATGCTGCAGGTCGGCGGCGTGGTCGGCACCTTCACGCTCGGACAGTTGATCGATCGTTTTTCGTTTCGCGCACTCGCCCTCACCTACCTCATCGCTTCTGTGGCCGTCGCTGCGATCGGCTATTCCGGACATTCG
Source organism: Hyphomicrobiales bacterium (assembly GCA_041424235.1). GTDB lineage: Bacteria > Pseudomonadota > Alphaproteobacteria > Rhizobiales > Xanthobacteraceae > Bradyrhizobium_A. Next base: position 6,761 of record JBGMOD010000238.1, on the reverse strand, counting down.
ATTGCGCTGGTGACGCTGGCCATCTTCTGTGCCGGCTTCTGCATCGTCGGCGGCCAGATCGCCTCCAACGCGCTGACCGCGACCTATTATCCAACAGCGATGCGCTCCACCGGCGTCGGTTGGGCGCTCGGCATCGGGCGCGTCGGGTCGATCGTGGGGCCGCTGGTCGGCGGTGTCATGCTGTCCCGTCATGTCGGCACGGAAACGCTGTTCGTCGCCGCAGCCGGGCCCGCCCTGATCGCTTGCATCGCCGCGTTTGCACTCAGCCGAACCGCATTACACCGCGCATCCTGAGCGAAATGACTCCCGTACATTTGCGGCAACGGATTTGCGCATGGCGCGCTCTTGGCTTCCCGCGGCTGCGTTGCTAAGCTTGCGTTTCCGAGGAACAACAATGAAAAAGATCGCACTGATCCTCGCCGCACACCTGATGGCAACAGTCCCCACCATGGCAGCCGACATCAACATCATGAGCGGCGGAGCGCCGAAAGAAGCGCTCGCCGTGCTGATCCCGCAATTTGAAAAAGCCACCGGCCATCACGTGAAAATGACCTACATGGTCATCTCCGCGTTGCAGCAAAAACTGGTGGCCGGCGAAACTCCCGACATGGTGCTGATGCCGACATCGGCGATCGCGGATCTCGCCAAAGCCGGCAAGCTCAAGGCCGAAGGCAGCGCGCCGTTCGGCACGGTGAAGATCGTGACCATCATCAAGGACGGCGCACCGCGCCCGGACATATCGACGACTGCAGCCTTCCGCGACACGCTGCTGAAAGCAAAATCCATCGTGTATTCGACACCAACCGCCACGCCGAGCGGTGCGCACATGGCCAAGGTGGTGGCACAACTGGACATCGCGCAGGCCGTTGAAAAGAAAGTGACCTATCGCCCCGCGCTGGATGGCGGCGTCCAGATGGTGGCCGACGGTCAGGCCGAGATCGGGATCTATCCCTCCAGCGAAGTGGTGCATGTGAAGGGCGTGACCCAAGCCGGCGCCCTGCCCGACGCCCTGCAGCTGAACCTGATCTATGGCGCCGCGGCAACAGCAGCCAATTCAAATCCAGAGCCGGCGCTCGCCTTCATTAAATTTCTCGCCAGCAAGGACAATGCCGGCGTCTGGAAGGCCGCCGGCTTCGATCCGCCGGGGAACTGAGTCTTTCGATTCGCTCGGCGGATCTCTCATCTGATGATGTCGGGCGCCGCCAGATGGCAGCCCACGACACGGAGAATGCATTCAACGCCTGCCAGAAAAAGCATACTCACAAAAAGAAAAATACCGGAGGGAGATATCACATGATCGAACGGCGGAAACTGTTGCAGATCGCATCGACCGGCATTGCCGCGTCGATGGCGATGCCCTTCATCGGCCGCACCGGCTGGGCGGCCAGTCCGACTTACACCCTCAAGCTGACGTTTGCCGACACGCAAAACCACCCGCTGTATGAGGTGCTGAAACGGTTCTCCGAGAATGTCCGGAAACGGACCTCTGGCGCTGTCGACATCCAGGTCTTCAGCATCGGCCAGCTCGGCAGCGGCACCAACATCATGACCGGCCTGCAGACCGGGATCATCGACTTCTGCGCCCACACCTCCGGCTTCATCGACACGGTGTTTCCGAAATTCCAGGTGGTGGACCTGCCGTTCCTGTTTCCCGATGCCACCTCCGCGGAACGGCTGCTCGACGGGCCGATCGGCAGCAAACTGCTGGAGATGATGCCTGCCAAGGGCATCTACGGCCTCGGCTACGGCCATTGGGGATGGCGCGTGGTATCGACCATCGATCGCAAGGTCGCAGAGCCCGAAGATATCAAGGGATTGAAGGTCCGCATGCAGCCCGGAGCGATTTTCGCCGCCACCTTCAAGACCCTGGGCGCAAGCCCGATCGCGATCGACCTCACCGAGGTCTATCTCGCACTATCGCAGCGGGTGATCGATGCCGTAGAAACGCCGATGATTTCGGTGGCGGCGACCAAGCACGACGAAGTCGTCAACACCATCAACCTCACCAATCACGTCTACAATGTTGGCGTGATGATGGCGAGCAAGGCGAAGTTCGATTCGCTACCCGCTGATGTGCGCGAGGCCATCCGTGCCGCAACCGTCGACCTCACCAAGGACTGGCGCACGACCATCGCCGCCAAGAGCGACGAGATCGCGGGGCGCTTCAAGCAGAAGGCCATGACCATCGTCCCGGTACAGCAGGAGCACTACCGCAAGGCGACTGAAGGCGTCTATCAGCAGTTCAAGGACATCATCGGCGTGGATCTTTACGACGCGGTGCTCAAGGATGTCGGGCATGCCTGACGATATCTCGATCGGGCTTCGAGATAGCGCGCTGGCAGAGTCTTCCATCGGTTCGCACTCGCGGCCCGGTGCAATCGGCAGGGTTGCGGGCGCCGCGAAATCGTTTCTGAACGGGCTGGATAGCTGTTGCCGCGCGATCCTGGTCGCTGCGCTGATCGCCGAACTCGGGATTATCCTGACCGAGATTTTTTCCCGGTTTTGGTTTCACCAATCACTGCTGTGGGCCGACGAGGCCGCAAAAATGTTCCTGTCGCTGACTGCGTTCGTCGGCGGAGCGCTAGCCTATCGCTCGCGCCACCACACCACCGTCGAGTTCCTGACCGGGAAATTGTCGGAACAGTCCAGAACCCTGGTGGCCATCGGCATCGACGGCCTGATCCTGGTGACCGCGGTCGTGGTCGGCAAGGTTTCCCTCGACCTGCTCGAGATCGCATCGATGTCGAACACGCCGATCCTCGACATCAACCTGGCGTGGCTGATGCTGCCGCTTTCGATCGGCATGGCGCTGGTGGCGATTTTCGCGCTTGAGCGCCTGGTGTTCGAAGCTCCGCGGCAGCTACTGCTGCCCGCGGTCGGCGCCGTCGCCTTGATGATCGGCGTGGTCTACGCCGTCAGCAGCGTGCCAGCGCTGCATCTCGGCAATGGCATGGCGCTGGCAGTGATGCTGGCCGCGTTCCTCCTCGCCGTGCTGCTGGGGCTGCCGGTCAGCTTCGCCATGCTGCTGGGCTCGCTGATGTTCCTGCTGATCAGCGGCGTCGCGCCGCCGATTGCGGCGGCCCAGAACACCTTTGACGGCACCAGCAATTTCATCCTGTTGACCCTGCCGTTCTTCATCTGGGCGGGGCTGATCATGGAGAAAGGCGGCATCAGCCTGCGGCTGGTGCGGTTCGCCATGGCGCTGGTCGGGCACATGCGCGGCGGCCTGCTGCAGGTGGTGGTGCTGACGATCTATCTGGTCTCAGGCATTTCCGGCTCGAAAATCGCCGACGTGGTGGCGGTGGGATCCGTGCTGCGGCGCGAACTGAAGAAGCAAGGCTATGCGGCCGAGCGCGGCGCCGCGGTGCTGGCGTCATCGGCCGCGATGTCCGAGACCATTCCACCGAGTCTCGCCATGCTGGTGCTGGGATCGGTCGCGCCGATTTCGATCGGCACGCTGTTCATCGCCGGCCTTCTGCCCGCGGCCGTCATCGCCGCTCTCTTGATGATCCTCAATTATGTACTCTCCCGCCGCAGCAACATGGCCACCGTGCCCCGTGCCTCGGGTACCGAGTTGCTGCGCGCCAGCGGCGGCGCCATCCTGCCGCTGGTCATGCCGGTGATCATGGTAATCGGCATCCGGTTCGGCATCGCCACCCCGACCGAAGTGTCCGCGGTGGCCGTGCTTTATGGACTGATCCTGGCCTTTGCGATCTATCGCGCCGTCGATCTCAGAGAGCTGTACGCTATTGCGGTGGAATGCTGCCTGCTCGCCGGCATGGTGCTGTTCATCATATCAGCGGCGTTTTCGTTCGCATGGACGCTGACGGCCGCCAACCTGCCGGCCAACCTGGCGATGATCCTGCATTCCGCCGGCGACAGCCGCATCATTTTCATCATCGCCTCGATCGCGCTGCTGATCGTCGTGGGATCGCTACTGGAAGGCCTTCCGGCGCTGATCATCCTGGGGCCGTTGCTGATGCCGATCGCAACGGGGCTCGGCATGGATATCATCCACTACAGCATGATCATGATCCTCGCGATGGGCATCGGCATTTTCATTCCGCCGATCGGCATCGGCTTCTATGTGTCGTGCGCTGTGTCGGAAAGCCGGCTGGAGGCCACCGGCAAGGCGATGCTGCCCTACCTCGCCGTTCTCATTCTCGGGGTCCTAGTGGTTGCTTTCGTGCCATGGGTCACCCTGGTCATCCCGCATCTGCTCCGGCCCCACTGATCGAGAAGTTCTGGATATGACCAAACTCTGCCTCGCCGCCGATCCCAATCCCCTGCCGCCGTCGTTCGCACTGCCGGAGAATGCCACCGACTGCCACATGCATCTGTTCGGCACCGCACCGGCCTTTCCTTATGTCGCGGAGCGCGACTACACGCCCGCGGAAGCCAGCGCAGCGGCAGCGCGGGCGCTCTACGCGACGCTGGGTATCAAGCGCTTCGTGGCGATCCAGCCAAGCGTTTATGGCGCAGACAATCGCTGCCAGCTGGAATTCGCTGCCTCCGTCGGGCTGCCGTTCCGCGCCATCGTGGTGCTGCCATCGGACACCTCCGATCAGGAGATGACGCGGCTGCACGACCAGGGCGTGCGCGGCATCCGCTACATTCTGGCCCATCCCGGCGGGCTTGATACCTCGACACTGGAGCGCACAGCCGACCGCGCGCGCGCCTTCGGCTGGCATCTCGAATTCCTGATCAAGCCGGATCAACTGGTCGAACTCGCGCCGCGGCTGATGAAACTCTCGTGCCCGGTGTCGTGCGATCATCTCGGCTTCATCAAGCCGGAGCTGGGATTGCAGCAACCCGGCTTCCAGGCACTGCTGCGCCTGCTGCAGAGCGACCAGGGCTGGGTGAAATTCTCCGGCGCCTATCGCGTCTCCGGCAACGCCGACCACTACGACGCCGTGCTGCCGTTCGCCCGCAAACTCGCGGAGACCCGCCCCGGCCGCATCGTCTGGGGCAGCGACTGGCCGCATGTCGGCCAGATGGAGGTGATGCCGCGCACCACGCCGCTCTTAAACCTGCTGCGGGGCTGGGTGCCGGACGAACAGCTGCGCAACCGCATTCTGGTCAACAATCCGGCCGAGCTTTACGGATTCGACTGATGGCAGCGGTCGGCGGAATCGATTGGCCGCTGACTACTCATCCGTCCCCGCCATGAAATCGAAATCGCAGCCTTCGTCGGCCTGCAGAATGGTTTCCGTGAACAGCTTGGCATAGCCGCGCTTCGGCGTTTTGGCCGGCGGGGCCTTGGCGAGTTCCGCGCGCCGCTTGGCCAATTCGGCGTCGTCGACCAGAAGTTCGATGCTGCGGGCGGGAACGTCCAGTTTGATTCTGTCACCGGTCTCCACCAGCGACAGCGGGCCGCCGTCGGCGGATTCCGGGGTGATGTGCAGCACGATGGTGCCAAACGCAGTGCCGCTCATGCGGGCATCCGAAATCCGCACCATGTCCTTGACGCCCTGGCTACCGATTTTCTTGGGGATCGGCAGATAGCCGGCTTCCGGCATGCCGGGCGCGCCCTTCGGGCCGGCGTTGCGCAGCACCAGCACGTCGGCGGCGGTGACATCGAGATTGGGATCATCGATCCGCGCGGTGAGGTCTTCCACCGACTCGAACACCACGGCGCGGCCGGTATGCTGCAGCAGCTTCGGGCTTGCCGCGGAATGTTTGATGACGGCGCCGCGCGGCGCAAGGTTGCCGTGCAGGATCGCCATCGCGCCCTCCGGCTTGATCGGTGCAGTGCGCGGGCGGATCGCATCCTGGTTCGGCACTTCCTCGGCATCCCGAACGATCTCGCGCAGCGTGCCGCCGGCAACGGTCTTGGCATCAAGATCGAGCAGATCGCCGAGCTGCTTCATCAGCTTGGGAACCCCGCCCGCATGATGAAAGTGTTCCATGTAATGCAGGCCGGACGGCTTGAGGTCCACAAGCACCGGCACATCGCGTCCGAGCTGGTCGAACGCCTCGAGATCGACGCGATGCTTGGTGCGGTTGGCAATCGCAGTGAGATGGATCAGGCCGTTGGTCGAGCCGCCGATCGCCTGCAACACCACCTGGGCGTTGCGAAATGCTGACGGAGTCAACAACTCGCTTGGTTTCGGCCCCCCCGTGACGGCCATTTCGGCGGCGCGCTTGCCGCTCGCCTCGGCGCAGCGGACGCGTTCGGCATGGGGCGCCGGAATCGTCGCGCTCATCGGCAATGAGAGACCCAGCGTTTCGGTGATGCAGGCCATGGTGCTGGCGGTGCCCATCACCATGCAGGTGCCGACCGACGGCGCGAGGCGACCGTTGACCGCGGCGATCTCCTCCTCGTCGAGCTCACCGGCGCGGTGCGCGCTCCACAGGCGGCGGCAATCAGTGCAGGCCCCCAGCACTTCGCCCTTGTGATGCCCGACCACCATCGGCCCCACCGGAAGCACCACGGTCGGCAAGTCGGCGCTCACCGCGGCCATGATCTGCGCCGGCAACGTCTTGTCGCAGCCGCCGATCACGACCACTGCGTCCATCGGCTGCGCCCGGATCATTTCCTCGGTGTCCATCGCCATCAGGTTGCGCAGATACATCGAGGTCGGGTGCGCGAAGCTTTCGTGAATCGAGATGGTCGGAAACACCATCGGCATAGCGCCGGCCAGCATGACGCCGCGCTTCACCGCTTCCACCAGCACCGGCACGTTGCCGTGGCAGGGATTGTAGTCGCTGTAGGTGTTGGTAATGCCGACGATCGGGCGCTCCAGCGCGTCGTCGGAATA
>JBGMOD010000237.1:0-34949 GCA_041424235.1 Hyphomicrobiales bacterium | reverse complement strand
GATCCAGCGGCAACCTTATCTGCCGCGCTTCATGGCCGGCGGCCCTGGCAATCCGCTCGGCGCGCGCGCGCTCTATCTCGGCGCCACCGTCTATCGCATCCACGGCACCAACCAGCCGCAGACGATCGGAAGCGCGGTCTCCTCGGGCTGCTTCCGCCTCGTCAACGCCGACGTCGCCGACCTGTTCGACCGCGTTCCGGTCGGAACCAAGGTCGTGGTCCGGCAGCGGCCGGAAATCTGATCGCCCGCATCTCGCCTCATCGCCGATTTCCATGATCCCGTTTTTCGAGAAGAGAGTCCGATGCTGAAAAATTTCATGTCCAGATCTCTTGCCGCCATCGTTTGCGCGACCTCGCTTGCAGCGACACTTGCACTCACCGTCACGACAGCGCAGGCGCAAACGCTGACGGCGATCAAGGACCGCGGCCAGCTGCTGTGCGGCGTCAGCACCGGATTGACCGGATTCTCGATCGCCGACGACAAGGGCAGCTGGAGCGGCTTCGACGTCGATTTCTGCCGGGCGCTGGCCGCAGCGATCTTCAACGACCCCAGCAAGGTGACGTACGTGCCGCTCAACGCCAGCGAACGGTTTGCGGCCCTGACGTCGAACAAGATCGATGTGCTGTCGCGCAACTCGACCTGGACGATGTCGCGCGAGACCGAGTTCAACCTGCATTTTGTCGGAACGACCTATTACGACGGCCAGGGATTCATGGTGAGGCGGAGCCGCAACGTGGATTCCGCGCTCGATCTCAACGGCGCAAAGGTCTGCGTGCAGTCGGGGACGACCACCCAGTCCAATCTCACCGACTACTTCCGCAGCAACAACGTCAAATACGACGAGATCCAGTTCACCACCCTCGCCGACCTGATCAAGGCCTATGAAAGCGGGCAGTGCGACGTCTTCACCAGCGACATCTCCCAGCTCCATTCCGAGCGCGCCAATTTCGCCAAGCCCGGCGATCACGTCATCCTGCCCGACATCATTTCGAAAGAGCCGCTGGGTCCCGTGGTGCGCCAGGGCGACGACCGCTGGCTTGAAATCGTCAGATGGACCCACTTCGCGATGCTGAATGCCGAAGAACTCGGAGTGACCTCCAAGAACATCGACCAGGCGCTGCAATCGGCCAAACCCGACGTGAAGCGGCTGGTCGGGACCGAGGGCAGTTATGGCGAACAGATCGGCCTGACCAAGGACTGGGCCGCCCGCGTCATTCGCCTGGTCGGCAATTATGGCGAGGTCTATGACCGCAATGTCGGCGTCGGCACCAAGCTCGCCATTCCGCGCGGCCTGAACCAGTTGTGGAGTGCCGGCGGCATTCAGTACGCGCCGCCGATCCGCTGATCCGGATTTGACCGACGACCATCACCGTCTTCAGCCGTCATGCCCGGTCCATAGACCACGATGAGATAAGGTTCGCTCAATGTCATCCGTCATCCTGAGGTGGCCATTCGCAGAATGGCCCTCGAAGGACGACGGCCGCTGACTCTCGGGCCGTCGTCCTTCGAGGCCCGCTTCGCGGGCACCTCAGGATGACGGAGTCGATTCAACCTCAATTCATCCGCTCTGGGTGCCTGCGCTCAATAACAAGAGCAGCATAACTGCCTTAATGAAGCGCGGTCGGCTTCGCGGCAGAGCCGATTCCCTTGAGCCGGCCGGTCAGCGCATCGATGGAGAACGGCTTGGCCAGGATTTCCATTCCCGGCTCGAGGAAGCCGTCGCGCATGGCGGCATCTTCGGCGTAGCCGGTGATGAACAGCACCCGCAGATCCTTGCGCTGCAGCCGTGCGAAGTCGGCGATCTGGCGGCCATTGAGGCCCGGCAGCCCGACATCGGTGACCAGGAGATCGATGCGCCGGCCGGATTCGAGCACCGGAATGGCGGCCTTGTCGTCCGTGGCTTCGATGGTGGTGTAGCCGAGGTCGTGCAGCACCTCGACCACCATGAGCCGCACCGCGGTGTCATCCTCGATCACCAGGACCGTTTCCTCGGCCGGTGATTTTGCGCCGTTGCCGTTGATGGCGGCGGCCTGCGCCGGGCCGAGGTAGCGCGGGATGAAGAGCGAGACGACCGTTCCCACTCCCTCCTCGCTGTCGATCCGTACATGCCCGCGGGCCTGCTTGGCATAGCCATAGACCATCGATAGCCCCAGGCCAGTGCCCTGGCCCATCGGCTTGGTGGTGAAGAACGGATCGAAGGCGCGCGTCTGCACATCGGGCGCCATGCCGACGCCGGTGTCCCTGACACGCATCACCACATAGTCGCCGGGCGCGAGCGAAAGCTCTCGCTGCGGATCGGCGGCCTGGACCGTGACATTGTCCGCCTCGATGACCAGCAGCCCGCCATGCGGCATGGCATCCCGCGCATTGATCGCGAGATTGATCAGGGCGGTTTCGATCTGATTGGCGTCGCCTTCCGCGATCCAGAGATTGTCCGGCGCGTTGATGCGAACATCGACCTGCTCACTCAGCGTGCGCCGAAGCAGGTCCTCGAGCGATTCGATGAGGTGCCTGAGATCGAGCGGCTTGAGATCGAGCGCCTGGCGGCGGGAGAAGGCCAGCAGCCGATTTGTCAGGCCCGCGGCCCTGTTGGCGGATGTAACCGCGGCATCGATGAAACGATCGACATCGCCGGTGCGCCCGGTGGCAAGGCGTCGCTTGACCAGATCGAGACCGCCGATGATGCCGGTGAGCAGATTGTTGAAATCGTGCGCGATGCCGCCGGTCAACTGGCCGACCGCTTCCATCTTCTGCGATTGCCGAAGCTGCTCCTCGGTGGTGTGCAGGGCGTCCTGCGCGGTCTTTTCCGCGGTGACATCGCGGCCGACGGCATAGATCAAGCCGTCATCGAGCACCGCCGTCCATGAAATCCAGCGATAGGATCCATCCTTGTGGCGGAAGCGATTCTCGAAACGCGGGATGACGCCGCTGCGGCCCAGATGCCGGACCTCGGCCCGGGTGCGCTCGACATCATCCGGATGCTCCAGCCACTCCGACGTCTTGCCGACGAGATCCTCATGCGACCAGCCCAGGGTGGTGGTCCAGGCCGGGTTGACGCTGAGCCAGACGCCGTCCTGGTCCGCCACCAGCAGCAGATCCTGGGACACGTTCCACAGGCGATCGCGCTCGCGCGTGCTCTGTTCGACCTTCTGCTCCAGCGTGGCATTGAGGCGGGCGAGCTCGGCGGCGGCGATCTCGCGCTCGGTGATATCGATGTGAGTCCCGACAAGCCGGGTGGCGCGTCCGCTGGCGTCGCGCTCGATTTCCGCGATCACGGAGATCCAGCGGGTTTCGCCGTCGCTGGGCCGGATGATGCGGTATTGCGCCGAATATTCGCGCCCGGTCCCGGCGATCACATCGCGAAACTGCTTCTCGGTGAAATCGCGATCGTCCGGATGCAGGCGAGCCACCCAGGCTTCGTGGGTTTCATGCGCCGCGTCCGGGGGCAGGCCATGGATCATCAGATATTCGGGCGACCGGCGATTCTGGAAGCCGTTCTCGAAGAACACTTCGACGCCGCCAACCTTGCCGATGCGCTGGACCCGCGCGAGCTCCGATTCCCGCGCACGCAGCTCCCGCGCCGCCAGCACCTGCCTGGTGGTGTCGGATACGATCGCCAGAACACCGGCCGGCAAGCCGGTTTCGTTGCGGATCGGGCTATAGTCGAGATTGAGCCAGACGTCTTCCGGCTTGCCGTTGCGGTTGAGCACGAGATGCTGATCGCGGAACGAGGTCGCGCGGCCGGCCAGCCCTGCCTCCATGATCCGGCGATTGAAGTCGGCCACCTCGGGCCACATCTCGAACACCGACTTGCCGAGCGTCGCCGGATGGCGATTGCCGGCCACGGCGACGTAGGCGTCGTTGTAGATCATGATGCCGTCGGCGCCCCACAGCAGGCACATCGGCACCGGCGACTGCACCATCATGTCGATGGCGGTCTTCAGGCTTTGCGGCCAGCGCAGGATCGAGCCCAGCGGCGTTCGCGACCAGGGATAGGTTCGGATGAGCGCACCCAGCCGGCCACCGCCGACGGGAAACAGGTCTTCGCTGAAACGCAGGGCAGGCTCTGCCGGGACCATTCCGATGCTCGCGATAGCAGGCCAGACGCGGGGGACGCCCGTCCTGCTACTTTAGTATGAGAATTGCCGGCCTTCGGTCGTGCCCCGTCCAGATCAGCTCTTCCCGGTGCGGCGCGCCCTCGCGTTCCGACAGAAAACAGCCTTACTTCAATAGGTTACGCGAGTTTCAGGAGATGAGCCCGCGTCAGTATTTTCTCAGCCGCGCTAGTTGATCAGCATGAAAGTTTGAATCGCCGAAAAGTTCCTGACAAACGCGTGCACGCTTCATAAAAAATCCGATGTCGAACTGATCCGTCATGCCCATGCCGCCGTGCATCTGCACGCCCTCCTGCACCGCAAGGGTGCCGGTGGTGCCGGCCTTGGCCTTGGCGACCGCGACCGCGGCGCCAGCCCTGTCGCTGTTCTCGTCCAGCAACTGCAGCGCCTTGAGCACCGTGGCGCGGGTCAGCTCGATCTCGCAATAGAGATGGGCGGCACGGTGCTGCAGCGCCTGGAACTCGCCGATCAGCTTGCCGAACTGCTTGCGCTCCTTGAGATAGCCGACGGTGCGGGTGAACACTTCCTCGCTCGCACCCAGCAGCTCGGCGGCCACCGCGCCGCGTCCGATATTGAGCACGCCTTCCAGCAGTCCGCCGCCCTGGTCGACCTCGCCGAGCACGCTGTCGGCCGTGACATCCACATTGTCGAACACGATGCGCGCCGCATTGTGCGCATCGACCATGGCGGTGCGTTCGATGGCGATGCCCTTGCTCTTCGGGTTCACCAGAAACAGCGTCAGGCCGTTCGTTTCACCTGGCGCACCCGCGGTGCGCGCGGCCACGATCAGGAGATCGGCGACATGACCGTCGACCACGAAGCCCTTGGCGCCGTTCAGCCGGAAACCGTTGCCGGAGCGCGTCGCCTGCAGCTTGGTCTGCAGCGGATGATGCTTCGGTCCTTCGTCGACGGCGAGCGAGGCGATCAACTCGCCCTTGGCGATCCTTGTCAGGTACTCCGATTTCTGGGCCGCCGACCCGCCGCGCGCCAGCGCGGACGCAGCGAGCACGGCTGTGGAGAGAAACGGTGACGGCATCAGGGTGCGGCCGATCTCCTCCATGATGATCCCGGCTTCGACACAGCCGAGCCCGGTGCCGCCGAACTCCTCCGGCACCAACAGCCCGGAAAACCCCATTTCCGTGAAGGTGCCCCAGAGCTCGCGCGAGAAGCCCGTCGGATCCTTGCTGTCGCGCAGATGCCGCAGATGCGACACCGGCGCCTTGGTTCCGATCAGGCCACGCGCGCTGTCGCGCAGCATCGATTGTTCTTCGTTGAGGACGAGTGCCATGACAAAAAATCCGTTCAGATGAGAGACCGAGTAGAGGCGAGGCGATGATGCGGCAAAAGCCGCATCACGCGCCGGGCAGATCGAGGATGCGCTTGGCGACGATGCCGAGCATCACTTCGCTGGTGCCGCCTTCGATCGAATTCGCCTTGGTCCGCAACCAGGCCCGCGCCCGTGCGCCGTCGTTGGAGCGCTCACTTTCCCACTCGAGCGCGTCGCTGCCGCCCGCTGACATCAGGATCTCATACCGACGCTTGTTCAGCTCGGTGCCGTAATACTTCATGGCGGATGAAAACGCCGGGTGGGCCTGGCCGGCCTTGGCGAGATCGACCGCGCGCTCGGCCGCGCAGGCCAGCGCCGCCTCGTCGATTTCGAATGTCGCGATCTGCGCCCGCAGACCTGGATCGTCCAGATGCCCGCGATCGTCGACGCCGATGGAATCCGCGGCCACCTGTCCGAGCGGACGGCCGACACCGCGCTCACCCATGCCGCTGATCATCGCGCGCTCGTGCTGCAGCAGGTATTTCGCCACATCCCAGCCGCGATTGACCTGTCCCAGCACATGCGACTGCGGCACGCGCACATTGTCGAAGAAGGTTTCGCAGAACGGCGATTTGCCTGAGATCAGCAGGATCGGCTTGGTCGAGACGCCCGGTGACGCCATGTCGAACAGGATGAAGCTGATGCCGTCATGCTTCTTCGCGGTCGAATCGGTGCGCACCAGGCAGAAGATCCAGTCCGCGAAATTCGCGTACGACGTCCAGATCTTCTGGCCGTTGATGATGAAGTCGTCGCCGTCGACCTCCGCACGGGTCTGCAGCGAGGCGAGATCCGATCCGGCATTGGGCTCCGAATAGCCCTGGCACCAGCGGATCAGGCCCGCGGCGATCTTCGGCAGATGCTCGCGCTTCTGCGCATCGGTGCCGTATTTCAACAGCGCCGGCCCGAGCATCGAGATGCCGAAACTCACCAGCGGCAGGCGCGCTGAGATCGCGGCCATCTCCTGGCGCAGGATCTTGGTCTCTTCGCCGTCGAGGCCGCCGCCGCCGTATTCCTTCGGCCAGTTCGGCACGGTCCAGCCCTTGTCCCGCATGCGCTCGAACCAGACTTTTTGCGGCTCGGACGAAAACGTGGCGTCGCGTCCGCCCCAGAAGGTGTCTTCCTCGCGGGTCATCGCCTTGCGCATTTCGGGCGGGCAATTGGCTGCGAGCCAGGCGCGTGTGTCTTTGCGGAATTGTTCGAGATCGGCCATCTGCGTTTCCTGTCGTTTCGGAATTGCCGGGAACTCTACCCTTCGTCTTGCGGAATTCAACAGATCGATGACAATCAACCGCACATGCCATGGCATGGCTGCTGCGTTTTTTGATCGTTCGATCCAAAAGCAAGAAGCTAAACCGGAGGAAATTCAATATGCGCCTGAAGTTGATTTCGCCTGGCGAAATGACCGAGCACCAACGCGCCACTTATGATGAATCCATCGCCAGCAAGCGCGGCCGACCGCCGGAGCCAATGCTGGCGTGGCTTCATAGCCCAGAGATGGCCCGCCACGCGACGCGGCTCGGCGCCTTCCTTCGTTACGACACCACGCTGCCGCCGCAGCTCTCCGAGCTCGCGATTCTCGTGACCGCGCGCTTCTGGAGCGCGAAGTTCGAATGGTATGCTCACAAAAAACTCGCGCTCGCGGCCGGTTTGGATCCCCGCATCATCGACGACATCAATGCGCGGCGCGTGCCGCAATTGGACGACCCGAAAGCGCAGGTGATCTACGACGTCAGCAAATCGCTGCACGAAACCCATGTCGTTCCCAAGCCGCTCTACGACAAGGCGCAGGAGCTGCTGGGCGAACAGGGGTTCGTCGAGGTGATCGGCCTGGTCGGCTACTACACACTGGTGTCGATGACACTCAATGCCTACGAATTCGGCCTGCCGGAGGGCGAAGTTTCCGATCTTGTGCCATAGCGGGCCATTCCCCATATAGCGGCATCGGTCGCAAGAGGTCACCCAGCATGCCCGCGGATACGCATTCGCTCTCGAAGGCTGTTTCATCGAAGCCCATCGCCGCGGGCACAAGGATCGGCCACGTTCACTTGAAGGTCGCCGATCTCGAGCGCGCGCTCGGCTTCTACTGCGGCGTGCTCGGCTTCGAACTGATGCAACGTTATGGCGATCAGGCCGCCTTCGTTTCCGCGGGCGGCTATCACCACCACATCGGCCTGAACACCTGGGAAAGCAAGGGCGGCCACCCGCCGCCGCGCGGCACCACCGGGCTGTTTCACACCGCGATCCTGTATCCGACCCGCGCCGCACTCGCCGACGCGCTGCAGCGCCTGATCGATGCCGGCATACCGCTCGACGGCGCCAGCGACCACGGCGTCAGCGAAGCGCTTTATCTGCGAGATCCCGATGAGAACGGCGTCGAGCTGTACTGGGACCGCGCCCAGGACAAGTGGCCGCGCAATGCCGACGGATCGCTGGCCATGTTCACGCGCCGGCTTGATCTGGACGATCTGCTCAGGCAGCGCGAGAGCGCCTGATCAAGCGCGTACCGGCCTCGACTTTAGGCCGATCAGCACACCGATCGCGGCGGCGACTTCCAGCGCCATGCAGACATAGAGCGGCACCGTGTAACTGCCGGAGAGATCGCGCAGCACGCCGATCACCGCCGGGCCGCAGGCGGAGATCGCACTGCTGATCGACGTGGTGAGGCTGACCACGACCCCGAACGCGGGGCCGTCGAACTCCCGATGCACGATCATCGACGGCAGGGTGATGGCGTTGCCGACGGTAAAGCCGAATACTGCACTGCTGGCAAACAGCGCCGCCTCGCCCGGCAGATGCACCATCGCCAGCAGCGCCAGAGCCTGGCTGACGAACAGGACCGCCGACGCCGCACGCTGATTCAGGCGGTTGATCAGGAAGCCGAAGATCACGCGTCCGACCACCGCCATCGCCGTCATCAGCGACATCGCCAGCCCAGCGCGTTCGCGGCCGATCATCGGCTGCATGTAGGACATCATGTGAACGATGAAGCCGATCTGGGCGAGCAGGACCGACGCGAACGGCAGCGTAATGGTCCAGAACGACAGGGTGCGCACGGTCTGGCCACGAATTTGCGCCGGCGACAACGCGATCGCCCCGCCGGCGCCGCCGTCCGCTGCGTGCCGGGCGCGATGCGGTGGATGACCGATGCCGAGCAGAATGGTCGGCAGCAGCACCACCGCCATGATGATCGCCATGGTCACCACCGCCGAGGTGAATCCCACGGTGCCGATCGCCGCGACCAGCAGCGGCACGCCCACCACGCCGCCGACGCTGGCGCCGTTGAGCGCCAGGCTGATGGCCAGGCCGCGACGGGTGTCGAACCACTGGCCGATGGTGTTGGAGATCGACGCCATGGTCAGGCCGGCCCAGCCAAAAGACATCAGCGTGTAGACGACATAAAGCTGCCAGGGCGCGTTGACGAAGCCGAAAAGAACTGTGGCCGACGCCATGCACACGACCGCGGACGCCAGGAACAGCCGCAGACCGATCAAACGGATGGCGTCGCTGACGAATGCGACCAAGACCGCGCTGAACAGATAGAAGAACGTGGTTGCGGTCGAGATCGTCGACGCCGGCCAGCCGTGGCTGCGCTGCAGCTCGGCCAGATAGACGCCCTGGCCGTAGAAACCCAGCGCCCAGGCAAACGTCGCCATCAGGAAACAGATCAGCACCACCCGCCATCCGCTGTAGCGGATCGAGGATTCGTTGATCATGGCCCCGTGGGAAGAGGCGTCCATATGCAGCGCCTCCGGCACGTGCGATGCAGCAAAGAAGGGGTGGCGCGCAAGCGTACCACCCCTTCCGGCCTCATTAGAAGTGCATCGGACGCATTACTCCCAGCTCAGCGCGCCGCCGCTCTGATATTCGATCACCCGGGTCTCGAAGAAGTTCTTCTCCTTCTTCAGGTCCATGGCTTCCGACATCCACGGGAATGGGTTCTCCGCCTGTGCGAACACCGGCGCGAGCCCGATCTGGGCGCAGCGGCGGTTGGCGATGAAGTGCATGTACTGCTCGCACAGCGCCGCGTTCAGGCCGAGAAAGCCGCGCGGCATGGTATCGCGGCCATAACCGGCCTCGAGCTGCGCCGCATCGTGCAGCATCTGCCGCGCCTCTTCCTTGAACGCCTTGGTCCAGAGCTGCGGGTTCTCGATCTTGATCTGGTTGATGACGTCGATACCGAAGTTCAAGTGGATCGATTCGTCGCGCAGGATGTACTGATACTGCTCGGCGATGCCGACCATCTTGTTGCGGCGGCCCAGCGACAGGATCTGGGCGAAACCGGTGTAGAACCACATGCCTTCGAACACGACATAGAACGCGATCAGGTCGCGCAGGAACGCCTGGTCCTTCTCGATGGTGCCGGTGGTGAACGACGGATTGTCGATGTTCTGGGTGTGCTTGAGCGCCCATGCCGCCTTCTCGGTGATCGAGGGCACCTCGCGATACATGTTGAACAGCTCGCCCTCATCGAGACCGAGGCTTTCGACGATGTACTGGAAGGTGTGGGTATGCACCGCCTCCTCGAACGCCTGCCGCAGCAGATACTGCCGGCATTCCGGATTGGTGAGATGGCGGTAGATCGCCAGCACGATGTTATTGGCGACCAGCGATTCGGATGCAGCAAAGAAGCCGAGATTGCGCTTGATCATGCGCCGCTCGTCTTCGGTGAGGCCGTCACGCGACTTCCACAGCGCGATGTCGGCCTGCATCGAGACTTCGGTCGGCATCCAGTGGTTGTTGCAGCCGGCGAGGTATTTCTCCCACGCCCATTTGTACTTCAGCGGCAGCAGTTGATTGACGTCGGCGCGCGAGTTGATCATCGCCTTGTCGTCGACCCGGACGCGGCCGCCGGTGCGATCGATGACGGGGTCGGCAGCGCCGGCCGGGGCGACCACAAACGTTGGCGGCACGGGAGCGATCGCAGGCTTCACGAGCGCGGATGAAGGGGTATCAGACCAGTCGAGCATGAATTGGTGTCCTTACTGAAACTTGATAGCGGCGCGGCTGCGCATCGGAGGCGCCCCACCCACCGTCGTCATCACCGGGCTTGTCCCGGTGATCCCGCTTAGGGACGCACTGCCTTCCTAAGCGGGGTTGCCGGAACAAGTCTGGCAACGACAAAAGGAGGGGCAATGCATCCTTACTGGCACGCCTCGCATTCCGGATCGTTGATCGAGCAGGCCAGCGGTGTCGGCAGCAGGATCGGCTCGGCCGCCTCTACCACACTCGCCGACACCGCATTGAGCTTGCCGTCGGTGCCCTTCAGCGTCGACTTCTCGACATGGGTGGCGCTGCGCGAGCGCAGGTAGTAGGTGGTCTTCAGGCCGCGCTGCCAGGCCAGCCGATAGAGCTGGTCGAGTTTCTTGCCCGACGGATTGGCGATGTAGAGATTGAGCGACTGCGCCTGGTCGATCCATTTCTGCCGCCGCGCGGCGGCCTCGATCAGCCAGGACGTATCCATTTCGAACGCGGTGGCGTACAGCGCCTTGAGATCGTCGGGCACGCGGTCGATCTGGCCGACGCTGCCGTCGAAATATTTCAGGTCGGAGATCATCACCTCGTCCCACAAGCCGCGAGCCTTGAGGTCATGCACCAGCGCGGCGTTCACCACGGTGAAATCGCCCGACATGTTGGATTTGACGTAGAGGTTCTGGTAGGCCGGCTCGATCGACTGCGCCACGCCGCAGATGTTGGAGATCGTCGCGGTCGGCGCGATCGCCATTACATTGGAATTGCGCATGCCGGTCGTCTTGACCCGTGCCCGCAACGGCTCCCAGTCGAGCGTGGTCGAACGATCGAGATCCAGCACGCCGCCCCGCGCCCCGGCCAGATGCTCGACCGAATCGATCGGCAGGATGCCGCGGCTCCACAGCGAGCCATCGAACGAGGGATAGCGGCCGCGCTCGGCGGCAAGATCGACCGAGGCAGAGATGGCGTGGAAGCTCAGCGCCTCCATGCTCTGGTCGGCGAAGGCCACAGCTTCGTCAGACGCGTACGGCAAGCGCAGGATCTGAATCGCATCATGGAAACCCATGATGCCGAGCCCGACCGGGCGGTGCTGCAGGTTGGAACGGCGCGCCTCGGGGATGGTGTAGAAATTGACGTCGATGACGTTGTCGAGCATCCGCACCGCGGTCTGCACCGTGCGGGCCAGCTTGGCCTGGTCGAGGCCGGCCGGCGTGACATGGGCGACCAGATTGATCGACCCGAGGTTGCAGACGGCGACTTCGGTGTCCGAGGTGTTGAGGGTGATCTCGGTGCAGAGATTCGAGGAATGCACCACGCCGATGTGGTTCTGCGGCGAGCGGATGTTACAGGGGTCCTTGAAGGTGATCCAGGGATGCCCGGTCTCGAACAGCATGGTCAGCATCTTGCGCCAGAGGTCGACGGCGCGCAGCGTCTTGAACACCCGCATTTCGCCGCGGGCGGCCTTGGCTTCGTAGGCTTCATAGGCCCTGGCGAACGCCGGCCCGTAGAGATCGTGCAGTTCGGCGGTCTCGTCCGGTGAGAACAGCGTCCACGGCCCGTCGGCCTCGACCCGCTGCATGAACAGGTCCGGCACCCAATTGGCGGTGTTCATGTCGTGGGTGCGGCGGCGGTCGTCGCCGGTGTTCTTGCGCAGGTCGAGGAATTCCTCGATGTCGACATGCCAGGTCTCGAGATAGGCGCAGACCGCGCCCTTGCGCTTGCCGCCCTGGTTGACTGCAATTGCCGTGTCGTTGGCGACCTTCAGGAACGGCACCACGCCCTGGCTTTCGCCGTTGGTGCCCTTGATGTGGGCGCCGAGCCCGCGCACCCGGGTCCAGTCATTGCCGAGCCCGCCGGAATACTTCGCCAGCAGCGCATTGTCCTTGATCGACTTGAAGATGCCGTCGAGATCGTCCGGCACGCTGGTGAGGAAGCAGGACGACAGTTGCGGCCGCAGCGTGCCGGCATTGAATAAGGTGGGCGTCGAGGCCATGAAGTCGAACGACGACAGCAGTTCATAGAACTCGATGGCGCGTGCCTCGCGGTCGATCTCGCGGACGGCGACGCCCATGGCGACGCGCATGAAGAAGGCCTGCGGCAGCTCGAACCGGGTGCCGTTCACATGCAGGAAATAGCGGTCGTACAGCGTCTGCAGCCCCAGGAACTGGAACTGCTGGTCGCGCTCCGGCTTCAGAGCCGCCGCAAGCCGCTTCAGATCGAACCGGCCGAGTTCGGGATCGAGCAGCTCATTGGCGATGCCGACATTGATGTAGGCGTGGAAATAATCGGCATACAGGCCGGTCATTTCCGCCTGGCTGACCAGGTGCTCGCGCTGGTGCACGAAGGTCATGGCTTCGCGGCGCAGCGCATCGAGCAAGAGGCGCGCGCTGACATAGGCGTAGTTCGGCTCCTGTTCGACCAGGGTGCGTGCGGCCATCACCTGGGCCTGGCCCAGTTCATCGATGGTCATGCCGTCATAGAGATTGCGGCGGGCTTCGCTCAGCACCGGCTCGGTGGACACGCCCTCGAGCCCGGCGCAGGCCTCCGTCACCACGCGCAGCAGCCGCGCGTCATCCAGCGGGCGCAGCTGGCCATCGCTGCCTTTGACATGCAGAGCAGGAGCGGCCGGCGCCACTGTCGCCTCTGACGATTCGCGGCGCGCCTTTGCGCGTTCCTCGCGATACAGCACATAGGCGCGGGCCACCTTGTGGTGACCGCCGCGCATCAGCGACAGTTCGACCTGGTCCTGGATATCCTCGATATGCAGCGCGCGCTGCGAATCGACGCGACGGGTCAGCGCCGAGACCACCTGCGCGGTCAGTTCCTCGACGATTTCATGCACGCGGCGCGACGCAGCCGCGCTGTTGCCTTCCACCGCGAGAAAGGCCCGGGTCACCGCAACCGCGATCTTGGCGGCATCGAACGCGCTGACGCTGCCGTTGCGGCGGATGACATGGAACGCCGGCGCGGACGCCGACAACGACGCGTCCTGCGGGCGCGGCGCCAGAATGGACGGCTGATGACCGTTGGTGGACATTTCGGCTGACAAAGACATTCGGCAAACCCCTTCTTGGATCTTGCTTGGATCAGGGGGCTTGGGCCGAGGGGACGCTGCATGAAAGCGGCGGACCGAGCGGCCAGCCGTCAGCAAGCGACCACCGGGACACCCCGCCCGAGGACGATTTCCAGTGCGCTGGATTTGACGTTCGCACCCACATTGCAGCGAGTCGTCGATGCGAACGTCAAATCCAAAAGCCGCACTGGCATCAAGTTGATGCTGGTGTCCCTCTTAGTTCTCACGTTCGCATGAGCGATCGCCGCACATGCGTGCGAACGTTAGAACTGGGACACCAGTGTCACGGCAGGTCTCCTGGCTCCGGGTCGTCGCTTCAGTCTGCCTTCCCGGGCGCAACAAACACGCACCCAGTGGACTCGTGAGACAAAAGCTCGCCGTTACAGTTGCGGGGGCAGCGCCGGCCTGGCCTGCGATCGCAAATGATCACGCGGCGCACCGGCTTCCCTCTTAGCTTCCAGGATTCCAATCTCAAGACTGAGATCTTGGAAGAACCATGACCACAACATCTGGTATGAGCGCCCGATTCGCGTCAATAGGCTGACCAAGTTTTTGTTTGTGGATGCGCGTGGACAGCGGGGATGACGCTGCGCGACGGCGGCAGTTGTTAACAGATCGTTAAAACGGACCGATCAGCTCAGCTTTCGGCGGTCGGGTCGTAGAAGAATCGCTCGCGAAAAATCCTGTCGCCGCGCCACTCCTGCAAGGCCACCTCTTCGCGCCGGAGCACATGGCCCTCGTGCGCCGTGAGTTCGAAGATCCAGTGGATCGCCACATAGTCGCCCTCGACCGTGGAGGCCAGCGCTTTGGAATAGACATCCTTCATGCGCGCCAGCACCCCGCGCTCGCGCGCCACCAGCGCATCGCGGCCGACCCGCGGCGGCGCGCCGTTCTCCTGCATGCTGGCGTCTTCGGTGTAGTAGCGCTCGATGGCGCCGGCATGATCGCCGCTTTCAACGACAGCAATGAACTCATCGACCCGGGCACGTGAGGGCATGGTGCAACCTTTCCATCAAATCGGCAGATCTCTCCGGCGGACACCCAACCACAGGTCATGCAACTGCGCTTGATCAGATGGGGGAGGGCTGCGGCTTTCGCGAGGTCGATGCGGACAATCCGCCCGGGTTCGCTCCTCCCCTCTTGCTCGCCCTCCTTCAGTTGCAACTCAATTGCAAGTAGGTTGCCAAGCCTCGCCTGCCGTGCATTATGCAATTGCGACTAAGTCGCAATTGCATTTTATGGACGGCGTTGGGGGCGCGATTGATGCTGAGTTTGACGAAATGGCCGGCCGTTCTGGGCGGCCTCGCCTTGCTGCCGCTGGTTGCGACTGGTGCGAGTTGGGCGGCTGACATCACGCTGCCGCTGAACGCGCCGGTCGCGCCCCCGATCTTCGACTGGACCGGATTCTATCTCGGCGGCCACGCGGGCTACGGTGCCGGACGCGGCAATGCCGTGGTCCAGGATCCGGACACGCAATCCTCAGGACAAGGCTTCGGCGGCCAGATCGGCGGCGTGCAGGCCGGCTACAATGTCGTGCTGCCGTCCCGTGTGCTGCTGGGCATCGAGGCCGATGCGATGCTGCCGAACTACTATGTGTCCAATGGCACGGCGTGGAGCGGCGCCAGCGCGGAGCACGGTTTCACCGAGCAGGTCGACTATATCGCGACACTGCGCGGGCGCATCGGCTACGTCTTCGGCAACTGGATGGTGTACGGCACCGGCGGCCTCGCGCTCTCCAGCAGCCAGGTGACACGCAGCTCACTCAGCACTGATGACGAGCTGACCAAGGGCCTGATGCGCACCGGCTGGGCCGCGGGGGGCGGCATCGAATACGGCTTCGCGCCCGACTGGAGCGCTCGCCTCGAATATCTTCATGCCCACTTCGGCTCATGGAGCTCCGAGTTCGCGCCCGGCAGCAGCTATGCTTCCGCGATGAGTTTTTCCGCGATCAGGCTCGGGCTCAACCGCAAGCTCGACGGATCCGACATCACCGCCGCATGGGATGGTCATCCGGTGGCCGCGCCGGAGAACAGCAACTGGGAGATCCACGGCCAGACCACGTATATCCAGCAGGCTTATCCCTCGTTCCGCTCGCCCTATTCCGGCGCCAACAGCCTCGGCGGCAGCGCGCAAACCAAACAGACCTGGAGCACCAGCCTGTTCCTCACCTTCGGCCTGTGGGACGGCGCGCAGCTCTACTACAATCCCGAGCTGCTGCAGGGCTTCGGTCTCAGCGACACCACCGGGGTTGGCGGCTTTCCCAACGGCGAAGCGCAGAAATCCGACTTCCTCTATCCGCACTACAACACCTCGCGGCTGTTCCTGCGCCAGACCATCGGCTTCGGCGGCGAACAGGAGAGCGTGGCCAGCGACTACGGCCAGATGTCCGGCAAGCGCGACATCTCGCGCCTGACCATCCAGGTCGGCAAGTTCGCCGTGCACGACGTCTTCGACAACAATGCCTACGCGCAAGACCCGCGCATCGACTTCCTCAACTGGTCGATCTGGGCCGCCGGCGCGTTCGACTATCCCGCCGACAAGGTCGGACTGACCTACGGCGCCTTTGCCGAATACAACCAGAAGCAATGGGCGCTGCGCGCGGGATATTTCCTGACCGGCAACGAATCGAACTCGAACAATTTCGACAGCGCCGTGTTCCGCCGCGGCGCTTACGTAACCGAATTGGAAACGCGTTATGCGCTGTTCTCCCAGCCCGGCAAAGTCCGCATCACCGCCTGGTTGAACAATTCCTTCGCCGGCAGCTATCGCGGCGCGATCGACCTCACCGACGCGACGCCCGGGCTCGCCCCCACCGACGCATTGGTCGCAACCCGCGAAGGGCGCATCAAATACGGCTATGTACTCGGCCTCGAACAGGCGCTCACCGACACCATCGGGCTGTTCGGCCGCTGGAGCTGGAACAACGGCAAGAGCGAGACCCAGGCCTTCACCGATATCGACGCCTCGCTCTCCGGCGGCGTCTCGATCAAGGGCACGCAGTGGGGCCGCCCCGACGATGTGATCGGAATTGCCGGCGCGGTGAACGCGCTGTCGCGCGATCACCGCGACTACCTGGAGATCGGCGGCCTGGGGATCCTGATCGGCGACGGCCAGCTCAACTACCGGCAGGAAAAGATTTTCGAGGCCTACTACGCCATGAATGTGTTCGCCGGCACCGTCGCCACCCTAGACTATCAATACATCGCCAACCCCGCCTACAACGCCGACCGTGGGCCGGTGTCGATTTTCTCCGGTCGCGTCCGCGCGGCCTTCTGACGCAACGCGGGGGAATTCAGGATCGTTACCTCCGAGGTAATCGATCCTGTCCGCGACTTCTTCAATATGGCCATACCCGCAAGGGACCACCCTGTTGAAGGAGCACCACCATGACCGACGCCCCCAATGCCTCGAAAATCGCCGAAGGCTATATCGCGCTGTGGAACGAGCGGAATGACAATCGCCGCCGCGATCTGTTGGCCTCGAACTGGACCCGCAACGCCCGCTATGTCGACCCGCTGATGAAGGGCGAAGGCTCCGACGGCATCGACGCCATGATCGCCGGCGTACAGCAGCGTTTTCCCGATTTCGAATTCGCGCTGCTGGGAAAGCCTGACGGCCATGGCAACTTCGTCCGCTTCTCGTGGGGACTCGGCCCGCGCGGCGGCGACAATCCGATCAAGGGCACCGATTTCGTCGTGACCGATAGCGGCCGCATCAGCAGTGTGACCGGTTTTCTCGATCAGATGCCAAGCTGATCTTTCACCAGCACCAACAACGGTGGCGCGGAACAACCGCGCCGCCGTTGCCGGCAACCTCATAAGACGGACGGATAACTTCCGCTCCCACAATCAACCGCGATAGATTGCAGATACACCATACACAGACGGGCGCTACGATCGTATGGAGATGCAAACACCAACGGACCCGACCGCCGACCCACGCCATCCACTGGACGTGGCGACATCGCTCACGGCCACGGGGCCAGATCGCTGGACCGGCCACACCAGCAACGAGTATTGGGCTTTCATCGGCCAGTTCGGCGGCACGACGGCCGCAACGCTGCTGCGCGCCGCGTGCGATCACCCGGACCGGATCGGCGATCCGCTGGCGCTGACGGTGAACTACTGCGCGCCGATCGCCGAGGGACCGATCCATATCGTCGCGCGCGCAGCAAAGACCAACCGCTCCACCCAGCACTGGACCCTGGAGCTGTTTCAGCAGGACGGCGATATCCTGGCGACTGCGACGGCCGTGTTCGCCAGGCGCCGTCCGGGATGGACCCACGCCGTCGCGGCTATGCCGCAGGTGCCGCCGCCGGACCAGGTCGCTCGCTTCCCCAGCGCCCCGTTCGCGAAGTGGGTGCAGCAATACGACATGCGTTTTGTCACGGACATCCCGCGCATCGGAAAAGTTCCGCATGCCGAGCCGCAATCGGCGGAATCCATCCTGTGGCTGCGCGACCTGATTGCGCGGCCGCTCGACCATCTGTCGCTGGTGGCGATGTCGGACGCGTTCTTCGGCCGGATCTTTCAGGTGCTCGGCGCAATGGTGCCGTTCGGGACGGTCACGCTCACCACCTACTTCCATTGTGCGGCCGAAGATATTCCGACCGGTGACGGCTGGGTGCTGGGCCGCGCCGGTGCCAGCGTCTTTCGCAGCGGCTTCGGTGATCAGTCCGGCGAGCTGTGGTCGCCGGATGGCAAGCTGCTGGCCACCACGGTGCAGGCCACGTATTTCCGCGACTGGAAACCGGAGTAGACTGAGCGGCGCACTACTGCATGGCGCGACGCGCGAGATCCGTGATCTTGCCCCAGTTGCCCGCCTTGATGTCGGCGAGCGGGCATAACCAGGAGCCGCCCACCGCAATCACATTCGGCTCGGACAGCCATTCGACGGCATTGGCTGCGCCGATGCCGCCGGTAGGGCAGAACCGGGCCTGCGGGAACGGACCGGCCAGCGCACGCAAGGCCGGAATGCCGCCGGCCTGTTGCGCGGGGAAGAACTTGGCGATGGAGAAGCCGCGCGCCAGCGCCGCCATCAGTTCAGAAGCAGTGGCGATGCCCGGCACGAACGGAAGATCGCTCGCCGCCGCCGCGTCCAGCAAATCCGGTGTCGCGCCGGGGCTGAGTGCGAATTTCGCACCAATCGCGATGGCCTGGGCCAGATCGGCGGAATTGAGCACCGTGCCGATCCCGACGATCGCATCGGGAACGCTCGCCACGATCGCCTTCGCGGCCTCTACGGCCGCCGCCGTACGCAGCGTGATTTCCAGCGTGCGCACGCCGCCGGCGACCAGCGCCTTTGCCAGCGGCACCGCGTCCTCGACGCGCTCGATGGTGATTACGGGAATGACGCGCGCCGCCTGGAACAACTGTAGCAGCGTGTCGTGACGAGAAGAGGATGCGGTCATGGGGCGGTCTCGCGCTGGGAAACAGGTCGGGAGAGATCTTTAGGCATCGCAGCGAGCGGAATGATGGCGCCGGGATAGCCGACCACGACTCCGGCCAGACGATGACCGGCGGTCGCGGCCGCGACCGGATCGGCGCCCGCCAGACGGGCCGCGAGATAGGCGGCCGAAAAGCTGTCACCCGCCGCAGTGGTGTCGACGACGCGATCAACCGGCGCGGCCATCACCAGTTGATCAACGCCATGTGCCCTCACCCGGCTTCCCGGCTCGACCAGCTTCAGCACGAGTTCCGGAACGGCAAGGCCGTTCGCCACTGCAGTACCGGCGCCTTCGCCATGCAGGAGATCGAGATCTTCGACCGACGCGAGCGCAATGTCAGCGATAGCGAACATGTCGCGATAGGTCTGCTGCGCAATCGCACGGTCCGGCCAGTTCCGCGGCCGGAAGTTGGTGTCGAACGCCACCCGGCGACCGGCTTTGCGAGCGCGATCGAGCGCGCCCATCAGGCGGCCGCGGCCAACGGCATCATACAACGACAGCGTAATCCCCGAGAGATAGATCAGGTCATAGTCCGACAACGTGTCGAGAATGGCCGAGGTCTGCGGAAGATCAAGCAGAACCCGCGCTGCAGAATTCTCCCGCCAGTAATAGAAACGGCGTTCGCCGCCCGCATTGGTTTCGATCACATAGAGGCCGGGCAGCTTGCCGGGAATCCGCACCACATGGGTGGTGCCGATTCCCTCGGCCCGCCATCCAACAACCATCTCGTCGCTCCAGGGATCGTCCCCGAGCGCGGTGACATAATCGACCTGAGTTCCAAGTCGCGCGCAGTAGGTCGCGGTGTTGAGCGTATCGCCGCTGTAGCCGCGGGCGAAGTGTCCGCCCGCGGTCTGCGTCAACTCGATCATGCATTCGCCGATACAGGCGATCTTCATCAGTTCGGCCAAGGTCAGTTGACGAAGTTGCCGCCCAGTTCGTCCTCGATATGGATGCGGATGATGTCGTCGAAGGTCTTCTCAAACGTGGTGAAGCCCACCTTCAGCGCCCGCTCGGCGGAGAAATCGCGCGGCCAGCCTGCCACGATGCCCATGATGACGGGATCCGGCTCACGCCGAACGCGTGCCGCGACCTTGGGCCCTGCAACGCGCGCGAGTGCGGCAATCTGCTCGCCCGTGGTGGCGGAAAGGCCGGGCATGCTCAGGCTGCGACGCCAGCCCAGCGTCTGCAGATCCATGGTGCCGGCATGCAGCAGGAAGCCGACCGCCGAGCGCGGCGAGGCGTGCCAGTGCCGCACGTCGTCGGACACCGGCAGCACCGCCTCATGGCCGCTGAGCGGCTCACGGAGAATGTTGGAGAAGAAACCGGAGGCGGCCTTGTTCGGCTTGCCCGGCCGCACGCAGACCGTGGGCAGCCGGATGCCGATGCCGTTGAGGAAGCCCCTGCGTGAATAATCCGCCAGCAGCAACTCGCCAATCGCTTTCTGGGTGCCGTAGCTGGTCAGGGGCGTGAGAAAGAATTCGTCGTCGATCTTGTCATGGAATGGCGCACCGAACACCGCGACCGACGAAGTGAAGACGACGCGGGGCTTGTAACCGCCGCCGATGGCGCGGATCGCCTCGAGCAGGTAGCGGCTGCCGTCGAGATTGATGCGATAGCCCTTGTCGAAATCGGCCTCGGCTTCGCCGGACACGATCGCCGCCAGATGGAAAATGGTGTCGGGCTTGCCGGCCACCAGCGGCTCAACGGCGCCGGGCATCGCGAAATCGCAGGTGACGATTTCGGTCGGGATCGTTGTATCGGGCTTTGCCGGCGCGACCACGTCCTGCAATGTGAGTTTTGTAATGGTGTCCTTGCCCAGCCGGCCATCGCGAACCAGACGTTCGGTGAGTTTGCGGCCGACCATGCCGGCGGCGCCGAGAATCAGGATATGCAAGACGTAAACCTTTCCGTTGGACCTTTCATCAGGCCTTGTTGTTGGGACGCGCCGTTTCTCTGCCTTCGACGGCGGCGCTGACCTCTACTCTTTTACAGCACCTGTCATCGCCGACACATAGTGTTCGACGAAAAACGCATAGAGAATCACCAGCGGCAGCGAGCCGACGAAGGCGCCGGCCATCAGCGCGCCCCAGCGATAGATATCGCCGTCGACGAACTCGTTGACGATCGCCACCGGCACAGTCTTGTTCGGCGTCGACGACAGCAGGGTCAGTGCATAAATGAACTCGTTCCAGCACAGCGTGAAGGAAAAGATGAAGGCCGAGATCAGTCCGGGCACGGCCAGCGGCAGGATGATCTTGATGAGGATCTGCCAGCGGCTGGCGCCGTCGATCAGCGCGCATTCCTCGAGCTCGAACGGGATGGTCTTGAAATACCCCATCAAGAGCCAGGTCGAGAACGGGATCAGCAGGGTCGGATAGACCAGGATCAGCGCCAACGGCGAGTCGAACAGGCCATAGGCCTGGATCACCGTTGCCATCGGGATGAACAGGATCGACGGCGGCACCAGATAGGCGAAGAAGATCGCAGCGCCGACCACGGCAGCACCCTTGAACTGCAACCGCACGATGGAATAGGCAGCCAGCACGCTCGCGGCGATCGACAGGACGGTGGCGCCGGTGGCGACATACATCGTGTTCCAGAGCCAGCGCGGATACTGGGTCTCGAACAACAGCTTCTGGATGTGCTTCAGCGTCGGATGCACCACCCAGAACGGATTGTAGGTTTCCATGTCGATCAGCTGGGCGTCCGGTTTGATCGACGTCAGCGCCATCCAGTAGAACGGGAACAGCAGGATCACCAGGATGATGCCAAGCGGGATGTAGAGCGTGACCAGGCGCGACGGCAGCGTCTCGAGATAGCTCATGCCCTCGGTGTGATCGCTGGCGTCTTTTGCAGACGCCACGTGGCCGGCAGCGGTGTCAGTCATTTTTGTTCCCACCCTGCTGCCATTTGCGCTGCTGCAATCCGAACCAGGACAGCGTAATCGCCGCCAGCAGGAACGGAATCATCGCGGTCGCGATCGCCGCGCCCTCGCCGAGGCGGCCGCTCAGGATCGCGCGCTGGTAGCTCAAAGTTGCCATCAAATGCGTGGCGTTGACCGGTCCGCCGCGGGTCATCGCCCAGATCAGCTGGAAATCGGTGAAGGTGAACAGCACCGAGAACGTCATCACCACGGCGATGATCGGCGTCAGCAGCGGATAGGTGATGTAGCGGAAGCGCTGCCAGGGCGTCGCACCGTCCAGGGTGGCGGCCTCGTAGAGTGAGGGCGACACGGTCTGCAGGCCCGCCAGCAAAGTGATGGCCACGAACGGCACGCCGCGCCAGATGTTGGCGAAGATCACGCTGCCGCGCGCCATGTTGCCGTCGCCGAGGAAATTGATGTTCTCGGTGATCAGGTGCATTTTGCGCAGCGACCACGAGATGATCGAGAACTGCGCGTCGTAGATCCACCAGAACGCGATGGCGGAAAGCACCGTCGGCACGATGAAGGGGATCAGCACCGCGGCGCGGATCAGCGCCTTGAACGGCATGTGGCGATTCAACAGCAGCGCCAGATAAAGCCCGACGGCGAACTTGATGATGCTGGCAACGATCGTATAGAGCAGCGTGTTGAACACCGAGAGCCAGAACACGCTGTCGTCGGACAGCCACTGGTAATTCTCCAGGCCGACGAACTCGCCGCCGCGCCCGATCCGGGCATCGGTCAGGCTGAGCCACAGACCAAGCCCCAGCGGATAGGCCAGAAACAGGATCAGGAATCCCGCCGCCGGCAGCATGAACCAGAACGCCAGCCAGTTGCGGTTTGACCGAAGTTGCTGCCAGGCGAGCGTCAAACTTGACGGCTGCTGGTGCGACCCCGAGGAGGCTTCCAATACGGCCATATCAGCGACTGCTCCGGGTATCAGAATCCGAAGTATCAGAACCCAAGGTATCAGAGTCCGACGGCCGGAATCCGAGTCTCGGAACGAACGTCAGAACCGGTAATGAGACCCGGCGCAGATTTCAAACCTGCGCCGGGTGCTCACTGGTTCACTTACGAGCGGTAGATACGTTTCGCCTGCCGCTCGGCATTGGCGATCGATCCCTTCAGATCCTCGCGACCGGTACAGTAGTTGGCGTACATGTCCACCACGATGAAGTCGGCGATCGCGGCAGCGGCTTTCTCACCGAGCTTGCCGATACCGGCCGGCGTGAGCGTGCGCTTGGCGACGTCGCGGTACGGCGTCACCTTTGGATCCGAAGTCCAGATCGGATTGGCGTCGTAGGCCAGCAGGAACGGCGAGAGATAGCCCTGCGCCGCGGAGATCCAGGGATTGAACTGGTCGGCTTCCTGCATGAAGGCGGCGAAGGCCTTGCAAGCCTGCGGGAACTTGGTGAACTGGAAGGTCAGGATCGGGAACGACAGATGCAGCTCCGTCGGCTTTCCGACCGGGCCGACCGGCATGTAGGAGTGATTCATGTCGTCCGCGATCGCCTTGTTCTCTTTCTTCGCGGTGACATAGATCGAGATGCCATTGTTGGTGCAGTACAGCTCTCCAGCAAGGAACGCCTTGTTGTTCGAGCTGTCGTTCCACGACGCGGTGCCGGGAATGAAGGTCTCGTAGAGCGCCTTGATGTATTCCAGCGACTTGGCGGTTTCCGGCGAATTGATGATGACCTTGTCGTCCTTGTCGACGAGATAACCGCCGTGGGACCACAGCGCCCAGTGCAGCCAGCCGTTGGCGTCACCCGAAGCGTGCCCTAGCGCCATGCCGGCGGGAGTGTTGTTCTTTTTGAGACCCTTGCAGAGCTCGAGGAAGCCCGCGGTATCCTTCGGGAATTCCTTGAAGCCGGCCTTTTCGCAGGCCGAGATGCGATAGTTCAGCAACGCGCCGGTGGTCGCCACCGGAATGCCGACCCACTTGTTGCCGGTCTTGGCATAGGCCTCCGCCGACGCGGCCCAGCCGCCGTATTTGCCGCCGAGATAGTTGGCGACGTCGGCCATATCCAGGCACTTTTCCGGAAAAAGATGCGGCAGCGAATAGAGGCCCCACACCATGTCGAGGCCCTGCCCGGTGTTGGCGGCGACCGACGCCTTGGGCTGGATGTCGTCGTAGGACTCGTTGGAGACGTTGACTTCAACGCCGGTGGCCTTGGTGAAAGCCTGCACCATGGCCATGAAAGCCTGGTCTTCGGCTTCAACGAAACGTTTCCAGCGCAACAAGTTGATTTTCGCGCCCGTCTCCGGCTTCCACTGCGAGGCCTGAGCCCACGCCTTGGCAAAACCGAACATCTGGTCGGCAGACATCGCCGTAAGTCCTGCAGCGGTGGCGGCGCCACCCAGCAGCAGCGAACGCCTGCTCGGATTGAAGTCACTCATCCTCTTCCTCCTTTTACGCCGGCTTGTTGACTGCGCCGGCTGCTTCACGTCGGACCGTTGGTTTTTTATTTTGTGGACGTCTTTTGTAACGGACATCTTTTGTGGATGTCTCGATGTCGACAGTGCGGGTTTCGGCCGCACCGTCGACTTGGGTCGTCGCGCGATGGAAGCCCCTCACAGGCGCTTGCCGGTCTCCTTGTCGAACAGGTGCACGGCGCTGGTGCGCGGCTTCAGCCGGATGTTCTCGCCCGGGCGAACGGTCTGGCGCTCGCGGAACACCGCAATGATGTCCTGATTGCCGACGCGGGCAACGATCTGGGTTTCCGAGCCGGTCGGCTCGACCACCACGACTTCGGCCAAAACGCCATCGTCGGCAAGTTCGAGATGCTCGGGCCGAACGCCATACACCACCGGCTTGCCGTCCGAGCCCGCGGGCGCGCTCGCGAGCGGCAGCTTGGTGCCGTTCGCCGTTTCGACGTAGGGGGAGCTGCTCCCGACGACCTTGCCCTCGATGAAGTTCATCGCCGGCGATCCGATAAAGCCGGCGACGAATTGATTGGCCGGACGGTCATAGAGATCGAGCGGCGCGCCCATCTGCTCGATGACGCCGTCGTGCATCACCACGATCTTGTCGGCCATGGTCATGGCTTCGATCTGATCGTGGGTGACATACACCGTGGTGGTCTTCAGCCGCTGATGCAATTCCTTGATCTCGGTGCGCATGGCGACGCGCAGCTTGGCATCCAGATTGGACAGCGGCTCGTCGAACAGGAACACCTGCGGATCGCGCACGATGGCGCGGCCCATGGCCACGCGCTGACGCTGGCCGCCCGACAACTGCCGGGGATAACGATCGAGCAGCGGCTTGAGCCCGAGAATGTCGGCGGCCTTGCTGACGCGGGTCTCGATCTCCGGCTTCGGGGCGCCCCGCAGCTTCATGGAGAACGCCATGTTGTCGGCGACCGTCATATGCGGATAGAGCGCATAGTTCTGGAACACCATGGCGATGTCGCGCTCTTTGGGATGCACATTGTTCACGACCCGCTCGCCGATCGATATCGTCCCGGAGGTAATGTTCTCCAGTCCCGCCAGCATTCGCAGCAATGTCGATTTGCCGCACCCGGACGGGCCGACCAGGACGACGAACTCCCCGTCCTCGATCGGGATCGAAACCCCGTGCAGAACCTCGAAGCCGGCAAACGATTTACGTACGTCGTGAATCTGTACTGACGCCATGCAGTCCCTCCTGATTGAGTTAAGCGGGTATAGTGAGAACTACCCTCGCTTTTGTTCTTTGTTGTTAGCGGTTTTGTTCGTGGTCCTTACGGTGCGGAAACGCGCTTGCAAAAGTGTCTGTGATGCATCGCGCGCCATCAGCTCCAATCCGGTGAATATCATACCCGATTATTGCATTTTTTATTTCAGTTTTGCTGTTGGGTAAAAGTCTAACGCACACCGCATGGCCGCCGTTGCGAAAAATTGATCGGAATACAGGCGCCGCCACCACGATTTGCTGTTTGCGTGATCATGCCGTCGATGCAACCGCACGATACTCCGCCGAGCTTCACCTCTCTCGCTCGTCGCCGGTTGCAGCAACCCAGATTCCGGGTCGCGCATCCGTCATCATGCCGTTGATGCGAGTCTTCGATACTAGTCTTGACTTGCCGTCACCTAACCATGCTCGTACATTGCATGCAATAGCCCGAAATGGTCGCACAATGGACGCCCCGGCGTATCAGCGACATGCATTTTGCCGCCCGTGAACCGAGAGGCACACCGAGAAAAAATGTATCATGACGGGCGACGCCGCTGTCCTTTGGCCGACGCGCAAACGACAGAGGCACAGAGATTTGAACCATCAGACGCGTGTGCACTGCGGGAGAAACAATGAAGAAGCCGGAAACTGCCTCAAAAAAACGCAATCTCCGCTCCGAGCGCTGGTTTAACGACCCCACCAACCCGGGAATGACGGCGCTCTACCTCGAGCGCTACCTGAATTATGGGTTGACGCGCGAGGAGCTGCAATCCGGCAAGCCGATCATCGGCATCGCGCAGACCGGAAACGACCTCTCGCCCTGCAACCGGCATCATCTCGAACTCGCGCACCGCGTCCGTGAAGGCATTCGCGCCGCCGGCGGCATCGCGATGGAATTCCCGACTCATCCGATCCAGGAAACCGGCAAGCGGCCGACCGCGGCGCTGGATCGCAATCTGGCGTATCTCGGCCTGGTCGAAATCCTGTTCGGCTATCCGCTCGACGGCGTGGTGCTGACCACCGGTTGCGACAAGACGACGCCCGCCTGCCTGATGGCGGCCGCGACCGTCAATCTTCCCGCGATCGTGCTGTCCGGCGGACCGATGCTGAACGGCTGGTTCAATGGCGAGCGCACCGGCTCCGGCACGGTGGTGTGGAAGTCGCGCGAAAAACTCGCCGCCGGCGAGATCGATTATGAAGAATTCATGCAGATCGTCGCGTCCTCGGCGCCGTCGGTCGGCCACTGCAACACCATGGGCACCGCGTCGACCATGAATTCGCTGGCGGAAGCACTGGGCATGTCGCTGCCC
This sequence comes from Hyphomicrobiales bacterium, assembly GCA_041424235.1. Classification (GTDB taxonomy): domain Bacteria; phylum Pseudomonadota; class Alphaproteobacteria; order Rhizobiales; family Xanthobacteraceae; genus Bradyrhizobium_A. The sequence continues at coordinate 8,135 of JBGMOD010000237.1, read as the reverse complement.
GGCTGCGCCGCCATCCCGGCGCCGTATCGCGAACGCGGCCAGATCGCCTATGAAACCGGCAAGCGCATTGTCGACATGGTCTGGGAAGATCTGAAGCCGTCGGACATCATGACCCGCAAGGCGTTCGAGAACGCCATCGTGGTCAACTCGGCGATCGGCGGGTCGACCAACGCGCCGATCCATCTCAACGCGCTCGCCCGCCATATCGGCGTCGAGCTCAAGATCGAGGACTGGCAGAAGGTCGGTCACGACGTGCCGCTGCTGGTCAACCTGCAGCCCGCCGGCTTCTATCTCGGCGAGGAGTTCCACCGCGCCGGCGGTGTGCCGACGGTGGTGCGCGAACTGATGCAGCACAAGCGCATCCATGAGGACGCCATCACGGTCAACGGCCGCACTATGGGCGACAACTGCCGGGACGCGGTGAAGGTCGATGGCGACGTGATCTGGAGCTACGACAAGCCGCTGGTGAAAGACGCCGGCTTCCTGGTTCTGCACGGCAATCTATTCGATTCCGCCATCATGAAGACCAGCGTCATCTCCAAGGAATTCCGCGACCGCTATTTGTCGGATCCGAAAAGCCCGAACGCGTTCGAGGGCCGCGCCATCGTGTTCGAGGGGCCAGAGGACTACCACCACCGGATCGACGACCCGGAGCTGAACATCGACGAGCACTGCATGCTGTTCGTGCGCGGCGTCGGGCCGATCGGTTACCCCGGCGGCGCCGAGGTGGTGAACATGCAGCCGCCGGCGGCGCTGATCAAGCGCGGCATCCACGCTTTGCCTTGCATCGGCGACGGCCGCCAGTCCGGCACGTCGGGATCGCCGTCGATCCTCAATGCCTCGCCGGAAGCCGCCGCCGACGGCGGATTGGCGTTGCTCAAGACCGGCGATCGCGTTCGCATCGACCTCAACAAGGGCGAGGCGAACATCCTGATCAGCGACGCGGAACTGGCCGAGCGCAAGGCCGCGCTGAAGGCCAAGGGCGGCTTCGGACATCCGGAAAACCAGACGCCGTGGCAAGAGCTCTATCGCAACACCGTCGGCCAGCATGCGACCGGCGCCTGCATGGAGCTTGCCACCCGCTACCAGAACATCGCCGGCCACTTCGGGGTGGCGCGCGACAACCATTGAGCTGAAACGGCGATGGCGAGGGAACGGCGCGCGAGCCCCATTCCCTCCCGTCATTGCCGGGCTTGACCCGGCAATCCGGCTTGCAAAGCTCACCCAAAAGCTGGACCCGCGGGTCAAGCCCGCGGGTGACGCAGAATTTGCAGAGACATTTGTCATCCAACAATGGACGACATCAAAGACCAACGAGGACACCATGACTGATCGACTGAAGGGAAAGCGTGCCGTTGTCACCGCTGCGGCCGCGGGTATCGGACGCGCCTGCGCCATCGCATTCGCGCGCGAGGGGGCGACCGTGATCGCCACCGACATCAATGAAGCCGGGATCGCCACCCTGGGCAAGGACGGCATCGCCGAGACAGCCCGGCTCGACGTGCGCAACACCGCCGATGTCAATGCCTTCGCCAAGCGCGTCGGCAAGATCGATATCCTGCTCAACGCGGCCGGCTTCGTTCATCACGGCACCATCCTGGACTGCTCGGAAGAGGACTTCGACTTCTCGTTCGATCTCAACGTCAAATCCATGCATCGCACCATCAAGGCGTTCCTGCCCCTGATGATCGCGGGCGGCGGCGGCAGCATCGTCAACATCTCGTCCTGCGCGGCGTTGCGTCCGCCGGCCAATCGTTATGTCTACAGCTCGTCCAAGGCGGCGGTCTCGCTGCTGACGCGTGCGGTGGCGCTGGACTTCATCAACCAGGGCATCCGCGCCAACAGCATCTGCCCCGGCACTGTGGAAACCCCCTCGATGCTGGACCGCGCCGCGGCCGCCGGCCCCGATGGACGCGAAAAATTCGTCAGCCGCCAGAAGATGGGCCGGCTGGGCACCGCGGAAGAAATCGCCGCGATGGCGGTTTATCTCGGAAGTGACGAGAGCGCGTTCACCACCGGCGTCGACCTCGTCGTCGACGGCGGCTACATGCTCTGAGCTCGTATCGGCCACGCGTTCGAAAGGTTTTCAGCATGAACGAGATCGATCTGAAGGGACGCTGCGCCGTCGTCACCGGTGGCGCGCAGGGCTTTGGCCGCGCCATCACCGAACGCTTCGTCCTGTCGGGCGCCAAGGTTGCGATCTGGGATGTCGATCAGGCGCTGATGGACAAGACCGCAAAGGAAGTTGGCCCCGCGGTGTCGACATTCAAGGTCGACGTCGCGGATCTCACTGCCGTGGAAGCGGCGCGCGACAAGACCCTCGCCGCGCTCGGCGGCATCGACATCCTTGTCAACAACGCGGGCATCGCCGGCGTCAACCGCACGGTCTGGGACACCGACTACGACGAGTGGCGCAAGGTGATGCGGATCAATCTCGATGGCCCGTTCATCTGCTGCAAGGCCATCGTGCCCACCATGATCAAGCAGAACTACGGCCGGATCATCAATATCTCCTCGGTCGCCGGCAAGGAGGGCAATCCCAACGCCGCGCACTATTCGGCCTCGAAGGCCGGCGTGATCGCACTGACCAAATCACTCGGCAAGGAACTGGCGAACACCCAGATCGCCGTCAATGCCGTCACCCCGGCCGCGGCGCGCACCGCGATCTTCGATCAGATGACCCAGCAGCATATCGACTTCATGCTGTCGAAGATTCCGCGCGGCCGTTTCGTGCTGGTCGAGGAACTCGCGGCCATGGTGGCCTGGATGGCCTCGGAAGAATGCGCCTTCACGACGGGGGCGGTGTTCGATATTTCCGGTGGGCGGGCGACGTATTAATTGAGCTTTGCGGTTGCGGCTCACCCCCCTCCCTAGCCCTCCCCCACAAGGGGGGAGGGAACGAGCGAACAACAATCGCCTCTCTGCTGAGCGGCTTTCAAAATTTTGAGGCGCGGCCTTCCTGTTCCCTCCCCCCTTGTGGGGGAGGGTCAGGGAGGGGGGAGCCACGAACACCCGTCTCACTGTTAACAACGACTCTCAGCCCTCCGGCCAATCGGCAATAAACCCCTTCTCCTTGTACGGCGCGATCTTGTCCCACTCCGCCAGCACCAGCGCGCGGAACAGCGGGTTGGTGTGCCACGCCTCCACCGGCGTCTCGAAGCTGTTGATCATCACCAGCATCTTCTCCACCTCCGGCCAGTGGCGATGCAGGGTCATCGGATAGCGGCGCGCGGTCCAGGCGTTGCCGAGGCAGATCACGCTGCGGATGTTGGCGAGCCCGATCTGCGCCTCGAGGATCGGCAGCGAAAACATGACGTTCTCGCCGGTGTTCATCGCCCTGTGCTCTTCCAGGATGAGATCGGCCGGCATGCCGCGCGCGACCATCGCGGATTTGATGATGGCGCACTCCGAGATATCCGCACCCGGTGTGACGCCGCCGCTGACGATCACCCAGCGGCAGAAGCCCTCCTGCCAGAGCCGGCAGGCCTCTTTCACCCGCAGCGCCACGCCCTCCCGCGTGCCGAATACGAACAGCAGGTCCGCCGGCTTCAGCGGTGTTTTGACAAAGTGGGTGGCGCTGATCGCGGCAATCTCGGCGGCGTCCGGCACACGGTCTGACAGCTTCATGCGCCGATCATGCGAGAGGCGCATTCGCACGCCAAATCACTTCAGATTGCGCTCTGTGTCCGCGATCACATCGACGCCATTACCCGGCCATCGACTTGAAGGTGGCGGCCAGCATGCGCAGCGCCGTACGCGCCTGATGATCCGCCGTGGTGGCGTACAGGATCACCTCGCGCGACGGCAGCCGCGGCAAGCCGAGCCGCGGCCCGACATCGATGGTGCCTGATGGCGCCACCCGTCGTGCAAGGGCGGCAACCGCAAGCCCGGCGGACACCGCGGCGCCGATGGTGGCGATGCCGCCGCCGACGAACACTTCGGTCCACGGCACCTTGGCGTCGTCCAGCGCCTTCACGGCCATGGCGCGAACGCTGCACGGTTCGGCCTGGGTCGCCACCCGCAGCGACTCGCCGGCGGGGTGGATGAAATCCGGCGCGGAGATCCAGCCGAAACTTTCCTTGAACAGCACCTCGCCGCCGCGGCCCTGCTTGTCATGGCGCAGCACGATGGCGGCATCGAGCACGCCGTTGTCAAAGTCTGTCAGCACCTCGCGCGAGGCCGCGATGCGGATTTCCATCACCAGCCCGGGGTCCGACGCATTCATGCGCCGCAGCAGCAGCGGCAATTCGTTGCCGACGATGTGGTGGCTGATGCCCACGATCAGGCGGCGCCGCTCGGCGGCGAACGAACCGACCGCCGTCTCATGGGCCGCGACCAGGTTTCGCGCCGCGCCGAGAAACGCACTGCCTTCCGCCGACAGCCGGACCAGCCGCGGCGTCCGCTCGATCAGACGACGGCCGAGGCCACTCTCCAGGCGCTTGATCTTCAGGCTCACCGCGGACTGGGTGGTGTCCATCGCCTCCGCAGCGCGCGTGAAGCTTTTGAGGTCTGCCACCAGGACAAAGGCCTGGACCGCCTCGAGATCGAGCGCCTTCATGGCCATTCATTTAAATATGATATCACTGAAATATTATGCCATATCGTTTTTAAATGATCAAGAGGGCGCTATGCTCTGTCCATCCACGGAGGACAGACCCATGCCACTCGCCCACGTTTCCCTTCGCCGCGGCAAGCCGCCCGCCTATCGCCAGGCCATCCTGGACGGCATCTACCTCGCCCTGCGCGAGACCTTCAACGTGCCGGACGAAGACCGCTTCATGACCATCACGGAGCATGACGCCGACAACTTCGCCTACAGCCCGAGCTACCTCGGCATCGCCCGCAGCGACGACCTCGTCATCATCCAGATCACCGTCAGCAACACCCGCCCCACGGCGCAGAAGCAGAATCTCTATCGCCGGATCGTCGCGCGCTTGACCGATAAGCCGGGCCTGCGTCCGGAAGACATCTTCATCAATCTTCTCGAGGTGCTGCCGGAGAACTGGTCGTTCGGACACGGCATCGCGCAGTATGTCGAGACCAAGGCCTGAGCCATGCACGCCATCTCGCCCCGCATCAGCCGGATCCAGGCCTCGCCGGCATCGGTGCTCCGCCGTCGCGCGCGCGAATTGCGCGCCACCGGGCGCGACGTCATCGAACTGTCCGCCGGCGACCTCGACTTCGCGACACCGGACCATGTCATCGCGGCCGCACACGCCGCCGCACTGCGCGGCGACACCCGCTACACCACCGTCGACGGCACGCCGGAACTGAAGGACGCGGTCCGCGCCGCGTTCCGGCGTCACAACGGCCTGTCCTACGAGCGCGACAACATCATCATCTGCAACGGCTCGACGCAGGCTCTGTACAATGCCTTGCTCGCCACACTGGCACCCGGTGACGAAGTCATCGTGCCGGCCCCCTATTGGGCACCGTACCTCGACCAGGTGCGCCTGACGGACGGTGCGCCCGTGGTCGTCCCCTGTGCGCAGAACAATGGCTTCAAGCTGCGGCCGGAGGATCTTCGCGCAGCAATCACACCGCGCACCCGCTGGCTCATCCTCAACAACCCGGTCAATCCGAGCGGAGCGTTGTATTCGGCGGCAGACCTCGCGGGGATTGCCGAAGTCCTGCTGCAACATCCGCAGGTGTGGGTGCTGGCCGACGGACTGTATGAACACATCGTATTCGCAGACCATGCACCGACCCTCGCGGAGGTCGAGCCGCGCCTGTTGGAGCGCACCCTCACGGTCAGCGGGCTTGCCAAGTCCTACGCCATGATGGGCTGGCGGATCGGTTACGCCGGCGGCCCCGCGCCGCTGATCCAGGACATGATCAAGATCCAGTCGCAGACCACGTCCTGCGCATCCTCGATCAGCCAAGCCGCCGCGATCGCCGCATTGAACGGCCCGCAGGATCTGCTGCGTGAGCGTGCGGTCATTCTCGAACAGCGACGCGACGTCTTTGTCGATCTCCTGAACCGCTGCGAAGGTTTGTCGTGCCCGCGTCCGGACGGCACTTTTTTTCTGCTGGCGTCCTGCGCTGGCGTGATCGGCAAGCGTGCGCCCGGCGGACAGATCATCGGGAGCGATCGCGACTTCACCACGTACCTGCTCGATGCGGTCGATGTGGTCGTATTTCCCGGGAGCGACTGCGGCCTGTCACCCTACATCCGCGTCAGTTGCGCAAATTCGCTGGAGATCATCGCAGAAGCGGGCCGGCGGATAGCCAGGGCCTGCGCGGAGTTGCGGTGATGCGGCGGCCGATTGAACAGAAGACGGCCCTCGCGGCCCATCTGCTCGGGCTGGCCGCCGGCGCTGTCCTGATCCTTGGACTGGCCGGCGCTGTATTGGCCTCCACCCGCGTCCTCGGCTGGTAACCGACCGGATCCACCGGTTCCGCGCATCAGCACCTCGCGCCCTCTGCCAACATGATCACGTCCGATTCCGGCGCGCCGCCCAAAGGCGGCGGCCCTAGCTTCCTGCGCTCACACGCAAGCCCGGATGACACCTCATGCTTCTCTCTCATACGCGCAAAAACTCACTCGCTCTCGCCGCCGTCTGCCTGGCCTCGCTGATGTTCGGCCTCGAGATTTCCAGCGTGCCGGTGATCCTGCCCACCCTCGAACGCGTCCTGCATGGCGACTTCAGGGACATGCAGTGGATCATGAACGCGTACACCCTTGCCTGCACGACAGTGCTGATGGCGGCCGGAACTCTGGCTGACCGTTATGGCCGCAAACGCATCCTCCTCATCAGCATAACCGCCTTCGGCGCGACGTCGCTGGCCTGCGGCCTGGCGCACGATACCGTCACCCTGATCGCCGCCAGGTTCCTGCAAGGCATCAGCGGCGGCGCCATGCTGATCTGCCAGATCGCCGTGCTGTCACACCAGTTCCGCAACAGTGCGGAGCGCAGCCGCGCTTTCAGCATCTGGGGCATCGTGTTCGGCATCGGCCTGGGCTTCGGCCCGATCATCGGCGGTTTGATCGTCGCCGTGTCGAACTGGCAATGGGTGTTTCTGGTCCACGTCCTGATCGCGATCCTGACGATGATCCTGGTTGTCGGCGGCGTGCGGGAATCCCGCGATCCACAGGCCGAGAGGCTGGACATCGCCGGAATTGTCACGCTGTCGCTCTCGGTCTTCGGCCTCACCTACATCATTACCCAGGGACCCGATCTCGGCTTCACCAGCGCTGTCACGATCGGACTCGTTGCAGCCACGGCCATCAGCTTCATCGCATTCGTCATCGCGGAGCGTATCAACCCACGCCCGATGTTCGACTTCTCCGTGTTCAGGATCCGCAATTTTTCCGGAGCCCTGCTCGGCTCGATCGGCATGAATTTCAGCTTCTGGCCGTTCATGATCTACCTGCCGATCTATTTTCAGAGCGGCCTCGGCTATGACAGCGTTTTCGCCGGACTGTCGCTGCTCGCCTATACGCTGCCCACGCTGCTGTTCCCTCCGCTCGGCGAACGCCTGGCGCTGCGGTATCGGCCCGGTGTCGTGATCCCGGCCGGGCTGTTCACCATCGGCCTCGGCTTCATCCTGATGAAGCTCGGCAGCAGCGTCGATCAGGCCAGCTGGCTGACCATGCTGCCCGGATGCCTGCTGGCGGGAGTAGGGCTTGGCATCACCAATACGCCGGTGACCAACACCACCACCGGCTCCGTGACCAGCGACCGTGCCGGCATGGCCTCGGGTATCGACATGAGCGCGCGACTGATCACGCTGGCGATCAACATCGCGCTGATGGGGCTGATCCTGATCGAGGGAATCCTGGCATCCCTGACAAGCACGGTTCCGGATCCGGCGGCCGCGCCGCAGTTACGCTCCGTCGCGGCGGCCATCGCTGCAGGCACGGCTTCGGCGACCGACATATCGAGTGCTGTGATCCATGGCGCGCTGGTTCACGGCTTTGGCCTGGTGATGCTCTATGGCGGCCTCGGCGTCTGGGTGCTGGCCATCGCGAGCTTCATGGTTTTCCGCCCCGCGACGCCGAGAGAGCAGACCGTTGCCCAGACTTGTCATCCCGGGCAACGGCAATGAACGTCATCTGTCGTGATCAGCTTGAAGCGAAACGTTGCGTCAATGGACAGCACACATCTCCGCTCGGCAAAGACTCGTTCCCTCCC
>JBGMOD010000236.1:0-34968 GCA_041424235.1 Hyphomicrobiales bacterium | reverse complement strand
TTCCCGTTCGACACCATCAAGATCGACCAGTCATTCGTGCGCACCACCAGCCGCGGCACCCGCCCGGTGATCCTGAAATCGATCGTGGCGATGGCGCACGACCTCGGCATGGACGTGGTGGCCGAAGGCGCCGAGACCGATTCGGACGCGGTGGAGCTCTATCAGCTGGGATGCGAATACGCCCAGGGCTTCGCCTTCGGCGAGCCGATGGACGCGGACGCCGCGACGCGGCTGTTGACGGAAGAGCGACTGGAAGCGGCGCAGTAAGCGGACGCAGTCGATCTGCAAGCGGCGCAACCACTATGCTTCCTCCTTCATCTGCGCGATCAGGCCGTCGATCTCGGTCGCGGGTGGATACAACCAGCCCGCATCAAATCGTCGCCCTTCACCGTGTTTCGCAAAGTAAACCGCGGATCGCACGCCCGAAAAGAGGAACACAAAAGTCGTGGTGCCGTCGGAATGCTCCACAGAAACCATGTAGGATGGGTGCGCCGGCGGGATGATGTTCCGTCGCCATCCCTTCTGATGCAGACGCAACCAAGCTTCGAGTTGTCTCAACTGGTTCTCTGACAAGGGGCGTGTACTTCCGTCCCCACCCGGGCCTACTCCAGAAACCAGAGGCACGCCGCTCGGGCATGGGCGGCGCCTGAACCACTCGTCTACGATCAACAGGACAAAAAAGAATCCCATTTCAGCCAAGTGCGATATCCGCGATGTCAGGCGTCGGCGCTTTGCGATCATGGCGGTTCAATCTCTTGGACAGCAATGCTTTGACTGAGAAGTGGACGGGCGCCCAACAACCCCGCTCAATATATCTTGCGCACGCTCGGTTGCCGAATTGACCGTATCTAGTGCAAAACGGGCGCACTGAACGCCAGCCTAGATATCCGCTTCCGAACGTCATGCGGGCACCGCAACGTTCATGGCGTTTCGGGATTTAAACCTAGCTCGCCCGCACCTGAAATAGGTCGGCCGGAGCGGTCTCCTCAGGCAGCGCCCCTTCGTGCCCCAGCAGAAACCGCTTGGTCTCGATGCCGCCGCCAAATCCCGTCAGCGATCCGTCGCTGCCGATCACACGGTGGCAGGGCACGATGATCGGCAGCGGATTGGCGCCGTTGGCGGCGCCGACGGCGCGGATGGCGGCGGGGCGGCCGATGCGATCGGCGAGCGCGCGGTAGGTGGTGGTGGCGCCGTAGGGGATCGACTGCAGGGTGGTCCAGACCGCGTTCTGGAACGGCGTGCCGCCGAGGTACAGCGGCAACGTGAACGTCGTGCGCTTGCCGGCGAAGTATTCGTCCAGTTGCCGGCGGACATCCGCAAAACCATCGGGATCGTGCCGCCAGCCGTCGCGGGGATGATGCACGCGGCTTCCGCTCTGGAAGCTCAGCAGATGCAGGCTCGCCTCGTCTCCGGCCAGCAGCAGCCGGCCGATCCGCGTCTCGACATAGGCGTAGCTGACGACGCGTTCAAACACGGGCGTCGAGCTCCGTAGCGGAGGGCCTGCGCGTGGGCGCCGGCGGCCCACGACGCTGCACGCGCATCTCCGAGGGCGCACGGCCATAGAGCGCGCGGAACGCCGCATTGAAGCGGCGCAGGCTACCGAACCCCGCACGGAAGGCGACCTCGGTCATGCTGCTCTCGCCCGCGTCCAGCAGGCGCTTGGCGCGCTGCAGGCGAATGGTCTGCGCGGTCTGCAACGGGCTGGCGCCGACATACTGCTCGAACAGCCGCGCCAGATGCCGGGCACTGACGCCGAGGCGATCGGCCAGCTCGGCGACCGAGCCGCGGTCCAGCGCACCATCCGTGATCAGCTTCAGCGCGCGGGCGACCGTCGAACGGGTGCCGTTCCAGGCCGGACAGAACGGCGCGGTCTCAGGGCGGCAACGCAGGCACGGGCGATAGCCCGCGCGCTCCGCGGCCGCCGCCGTGGGAAAATAGCTGCAATTCCGGGTCAGTGGCTGCTTCACCGGGCAAACCGGCCGGCAATAGATGCGCGTGGTCTTCACCGCGGTGAAGAACACTCCGTCATAGGCGGGGTCGCGCCGCAGCCGCGCGGCATTGCAGATCTCGAAGCTCGACATGCGGCAATTCTAAACCGAAACGCCGGCCAGGCCACCCGATTTGCGATGATCATGTCCGATTCCGGCGAGCGGCGTTCCGCCTGGAATCCTAGGTCAGCGGCAGTCGCAGCATGGCACGGGAGGCCACTATGGAATCATCGGCAAGCAAGGCAGCAGTTCTGGAGGCCTGGACGGCCTTCGCCAGTCGGAACATCGAGCAGATCGCGGCCGTCTTCACGCCCGATGCCGAATGGATCGCGCCGCAGGGGAACGCGACCGCGGTCGCGTTGCATCACACCGACCACATGGTCGGCGCCGATGAGATCGCCCGCTTCATCGCAGTCGAAATGCATCAGTTGTTTCGCAACATCGACATCCAGTTTCGCGGCGTTTGCGCCGAGGGCGGCACAGTGATCATCGAGGAGCGGATGCAGGCAACCCTGCCCAATGGCGGCGCCTACGATGTGTCGTATTGTTTCGTTTTCGAACTCGAGGGCCGGCTGATCAAGCGGGTCCGGGAATACATGGACACGTTGAAAGGCTGGCGCATGGTCTTCGGATCGCAGGCCCCACTCGGCGAATCCGTCTAGTTGCTCCCGGCTTGGCCCTTGTTCATCGGCCCTGCGGTGCTTTAAACGATCAACCCGCGGTCGGAAAACATCGCTTGGAAGGACAGGCCTCGTGTCGGATATGATCATCAGCGTGCGGCGCTACCGGCCGGAAGATCTCGACGCGGTTATCGACATCTTCCTTCGCGCTATCCGCGACACCGCTTCAGCCGATTACAATCCCGATCAGATCGCGGCGTGGGCCCGGGCCGATCGCGATCTGTGGGCCACGCGCAGACTGAGCCACCCGACCTGGATCGCCGAAGTGAGCGGGCGCCCCGCCGGCTTTACCGATCTGGAGGACGACGGACATCTCGACATGATGTACGTCCATCCGGACTTCGGCGGATGCGGCGTCGCCACGCAGCTGGTGCGCACGGCGGAGCACCATGCGACATCCCGCGGCATCAGGACGATCTACTCGGAAGTCAGCCTCACCGCCCGTCGATTTTTCGAGCGGATGGGCTTCGTTGTCGTCGAACCGGAAAACGTATTCCGCAACGGCCAGTGGTTTACCCGGTTCAAGATGGAGAAGCTGCTGTCCGACAGGACATCGTTGTCCGACGGGACAGAGCAAGGTTCTGCCTGAGCGAAACCGCCCACAGATCCAGGGGACTTTGTCCGGCGAACGGCCGTTGCCTGCGGCATCCTGTCAGGCGTGGCCGGCTTCGCTCGACAGCATAGCCAGATCGATGCCGATCTTCTGCAGCGCCTGCTGGTACTTGTCCTCGATGTCGCGTCCGAAGATCAGGTCCGAATCGGCGGGACAATGCAGCCAGCCGTTTTCCTGGATCTCGTTTTCCAGCTGGCCCGGCGCCCACCCGGCATAGCCCAGCGCGAGGATGGCGTGGCGCGGCCCGTTGCCCTTGGCAATGGCCTTGAGGATATCGAGTGTCGCAGTGAGGCAGACGCCGTCGTCGATCGGCAGCGTCGCGTCCTTGATGAAAAAATCGCTGGAATGCAGCACGAAGCCGCGGCCGGTTTCCACCGGGCCGCCCTTCATCACCTTCATGGCTTCGGCCTGGGCCGGAAGAATGATCTGGTCGGCATCGTCGATGATGTCGAGTTGAACCAGTAGCTCCGGGAAATCGATGCTGCCCGCCGGGCGGTTGAGAATGATCCCCATGGCGCCTTCGGACGAATGCGCACAGACATAAATCACGGAGCGCGCAAAACGCTCATCGTCCATCACCGGCATCGCGATCAACAGCTGACCATCGAGATAGCTGTGCGCCGTATCATTTCCGTCCCGGGAAATGACGATCTTGTCGCGTTTCGGCCTTTTTTCGATCCTGTCCATTCGCAGAGGACTTTCTCTGTTCCCGTCCATCCTGATATTGGGTGCACGTTCTGTCAATCAACCGCCCGAATCGCTCCCCGGAAATGGATCACAACCAATTCAAGTGTTTCACGTCCCGGCGGCCTGTAAAGACGTCACATGGTCGTATTTGTTCCATTTCGTCATCTATTTAGCAGCCTGGTTGCGGCAACGCTCCTCAGCTTTCTTGCCGGCGGTCCGGTCGTTGCCCAGGATGCGTCACCCTGGGTCAGCGATCAGCATTCGTCGGTGCGGCTGATCGCCGGATCACGCAACGGCAGCGTGCTGCTCGGCGGCATTGCCTTCCAGCTGCAACCGGGATGGAAAACCTACTGGCGGACCCCCGGCGATTCCGGCGTGCCACCGCGATTCGATTTCTCGGCTTCGGACAACATCGAAGCGGTGACCGTGCTGTGGCCCGCGCCGATGCAGTTTCCGGATGGCGCCGGCGGCACATCATTCGGGTACCACAAGCAGCTGTTGCTGCCGCTGCGGATCATTGCAAAAAAGCCTGACAAGCCGGTGACGTTGCGCGCCGAAATCAACTACGCGGTCTGCGACAAACTCTGCATCCCGGTCGATGCGAAAGCCGAAGTTTCGTTTCTGAGTGCTGCCAGCGCGGAAGATTCGTCACTGACCGCGGCGCTCGACACCGTGCCGCAGCCTGCCAAGATCGGCGATCCCAATCCGCTGACCATTCAGCAGGTCAGCCGCAACGGCAACAGCGTGATCATCGATGTGGCCTCCCCCGGCGGCAAGGATGTCCACCTGTTCGTCGAGGGCCCCACGCCGGATTGGGCGCTGCCGCCGCCGAAACTGCTGGAACGCACGGCGACCGGACTCCAGCGTTTTTCGTTCGAGCTGGACGGCTTGCCGTCGGGCGCGAAGCCCGAAGGCGCGGCGCTGAAGCTGACGCTGGTCGGCGAGGGCCGCGCCTACGAGTTCGCCACCACCCTGAATTGAAGGGCTGCGCGGGCCGTCACGTTCCTGCGATTGCACCGAACGGCAGCCATGCTATGACTGCCGTCGCGATACCCAACGAATTGCGCGTCTTCCGATCGCACCCCCCACCTCACATTGCGGACTGCGCGCCAAGGGAGAGTAATCAAATGACCATCAAGATCGGCGACCGCCTGCCCGAGGCCAAGTTTCGCATCATGACCGGCGAAGGGCCGCAGTGGAAAACCACCGACGAGATTTTCAAGGGCAAGAAGGTCGCGCTGTTCGCGGTGCCCGGCGCCTTCACCAACACCTGCCACAAGATGCACATGCCGAGCATCACCATGAACGCCGACGCCATGAAGGCGAAGGGCGTCGACACCATCGCGGTGACCTCGGTCAACGACGTGTTCGTGATGAAGGCCTGGCAGCGCGACACCGACCTGAAGAACCAGACCGAATTCCTGGCCGACGGCAACGCCGAATTCGCCAAGGCCATCGGCATGGAGCTCGACGCCTCCGGCAACGGTCTCGGCATCCGCTCGAAGCGTTATTCGATGCTGGTCGAGGACGGCGTGGTGACGAAGCTCAATCTCGAGGCGAACCCCGGCGCGGTCGAAGTCTCCGGGGGCGACACCCTGCTCGGGCAGCTCTGAGAAAGCCCAACTGCACATGTCATTCCGGGGCGTCGCGAAAGCGACGAACCCGGAATCTCGAATTCTCCACATGTTGCGCTGTCGAGATCCCGGACAGCCGCTTTCGCGGCTTCCGGAATGACTTGGAGAGATACGCGAGCGATTACCTGATCGCCGCCAGCCCTTCGCGGGCCAGTTGATCGACACGCTCGTTCTCGGCGTGGCCGGCGTGGCCCTTGACCCAGTGCCAGCGCACCTGGTGCTGATGCAGCGCTGCATCGAGCCGCTGCCACAGGTCGACGTTCTTGACCGGCTTCTTGTCCGACGTGCGCCAGCCGTTCTTCTTCCAATTGAAGATCCAGCTGGTGATGCCCTGGCGCACATACTGGCTGTCGGTGGTGAGGTCCACCACCGCCGGCTTCTTCAGGGCCTCGAGCCCGGAGATCGCCGCCATCAGCTCCATGCGGTTGTTGGTGGTGTCGCGCTCGCCGCCCTTCAGCTCTTTCTCGACATCCCCGAAGCGCAGGATCACGCCCCAGCCGCCGGGGCCGGGATTCCCCGAGCAGGCGCCGTCGGTGTAGATCTGCACATGCGGCCGCGACGCGTCGTTCACGTCACCAGCCCCTGCTCGACGCCATAGTCGCGGATGCTCTTGACGCCCTGGTGGAAGCGCAGCTTGCGCAGGTATTCCTGCGGATCCTTCGGCTTCACCAGCGCGCCCGGCGGCACGTTGAGCCAGTCGACGAACCGCGTCAGCAGGAAACGCATCGCGGCGCCGCGCGCCAGCAGCGGCAACGCCTCCTGCTCCTCGACCGACAGCGCGCGCACGCGATTATAGGCATTGAGGAACGCACGCGCCTTGGTGACGTTGAAGGAATGATCAATCTCGAAACACCAGGCGTTGAGGCAGATCGCGACGTCGTAGGCGAGGATATCGTTGCAGGCAAAATAGAAGTCGATCAGCCCCGACAGCTTGTCGCCCAGGAACAGCACATTGTCGGGAAACAGGTCGGCGTGGATCACACCGGCCGGCAGGATGCGCGGCCAGGCCTTTTCCAGATAGTCCAGTTCGGCCGCGAGCAGATCGCGCGCGCCCGCCTGCAATTCGTTCGCCCGCGCGTCCACCGACGCAAACAGCGGCCGCCAGCCGGCCACCGAGAGCGCGTTGGGGCGGGTCATGGTGAAACCGGCACCGGCAAGATGCATCGTGGCCAATGCGCCACCGACGACCGTGCAATGCTGAACATTCGGCCGCCGTGGCCACACCCCTTCCAGGAACTCGATGATCGCGGCCGGACGGCCGGCCAATGTTCCGAGCGCATCACCACTCCGCGTGGTGATCGGCTGCATGCAGCGCAACCCATGCGCCGCCAGGTGCGTCATCAGGTTGAGAAAGAACGGCAGGTCGCCGGCGGCCACCCGCTTTTCGTACAGCGTGAGGATGTAGGTGCCGCGCGTGGTGTGCAGCAGGAAATTGGAATTCTCCACGCCCTCCGCGATGCCCTTGTAGGACAGAAGATCGCCGATGTCGTAACGCGAAAGGAAGTCCGCGAGATCCTCGGCGGACACATCCGTGTAGACCGCCATTTTGATAAGCGCCCTACTCTGCCGCGGTGACCTGCCGCAGCGGGCGCGGCAGCGGGAAGAATTCAGTCTCTTCCGCGGCTGTCACCGTCTCCACGCTCAGCTCATAATGCTCGGCGAACGCGCCCATGATCTCCTCGACGATCACTTCCGGCGCGGAGGCGCCTGCGGTGATGCCGAGCCGGGTGATGCCGTCGAACATGCTCCAGTCGAGCTCGGAGGCGCGCTGCACCAGCACGGCGCGCGGACACCCCTCGCGCTCGGCCACTTCGCGCAGCCGCTGCGAGTTCGACGAATTCGGCGAACCGACCACGACCATGGCGTCAACCAGGTGCGCGACTTTCTTCACCGCGAGCTGGCGGTTGGTGGTGGCGTAGCAGATGTCTTCCTTGTGCGGACCGGCGACCTTGGGGAACCGCTCCTTCAGGGCGCGGACGATCTCCTTGGTGTCGTCGATCGAGAGCGTGGTCTGGGTGATGTAGGCGAGCTTGGTTTCGTCCTTCGGCACGAACGCCGCGACATCCTCGACCGTCTCGATCAGGGACACGGCGCCGGCCGGCAGCTGGCCCAGGGTTCCCACCACCTCGGGGTGACCGGCATGGCCGATCAGGATGATTTCACGTCCCCGCTTGAAATGGATCTCGGCCTCGCGGTGGACCTTGGTCACCAGCGGGCAGGTCGCGTCCAGCGAGAAGAAATTGCGCCGTTCCGCCTCGCTCGGGATCGCTTTGGGCACGCCATGGGCCGAGAACACCACCGGAGCGTCGGTCTGGGGGATTTCCTCGAGTTCCTCGACAAAGATCGCGCCCTTGGCCCGCAGGCTCTCTACCACATAGCGGTTATGGACGATCTCATGCCGCACATAGACCGGCGCGCCATAGAGCGCGAGCGCCCGTTCCACCGTATCGATGGCGCGGACCACGCCGGCACAGAAGCCGCGGGGAGAACAAAGGTAGACCTTGAGGGTCGGTTTAGCGGGCTGCAGGGGCATATTTAACCCAGATTCGTGCTTGAAATCAGGATCCCGGCGTTTTGCAAGCAAAGGCTTGCGAGCGACGTGGATACCGGTTCGCGTCAGGAAAACGCGCTAACTCATAACTTAGGGCGAATTCGGGCGCAAAAACCAGTTTGCACATTTGCTGAATCCGCCCTCAGGAATTGGGCCGCTCTCGTCTCCGTGTCAAGGCCGGTTCCCTGCATAAGCCACCGGCTGGGTGCGAAACCATTGCAATTTTACCCCCCGGCGGACTATATAAACCCCAATTCCCGTCATCGCTGATGACCACTGGTTTCGCCCCCAAAAACAGCTGGGCGAAGCACAAAGGAGATTTGCCATGAGCAACGCCCCGCTGATGCCGAAAGCAACCGCCGTGTGGCTCGTCGATAATACCGCCCTGTCGTTCGATCAGGTCGCCGATTTCTGCAAGATGCACCCGCTGGAAATCCGCGCCATCGCCGACGGCGACGCCGCCCAGGGCATCAAGGGCATGGACCCGATCTCGTCCGGCCAGCTCAGCCGCGAGGAAATCGAGAAGGGCGAGAAGGACCCGAATTACCGCCTCAAGCTCGGCGAATCCAAGGTCCGCCTGCCGGAAGCCAAGAAGAAGAAGGGCCCGCGCTACACCCCGGTGTCGCGCCGCCATGAGCGCCCCAGCGCGATCCTGTGGCTGGTGCGCAGCCATCCGGAGCTGAAGGACGCCCAGATCATGCGCCTGGTCGGCACCACCAAGACCACGATCGCGAGCGTGCGCGACCGCACCCACTGGAATGCCTCCACTTTGACCCCGATGGATCCGGTGACGCTGGGCCTGTGCTCGCAGATCGACCTGGATTTCGAGGTGCAGCGCGCGGCCAAGGAGAAGCCGCAGGTCGAGCAGTATGGCGGCGCGACGCTGCTGCCCGCCGCTGAGACCACCCGCAAGGAAGCCGAGCAGGAGCAGGCCACCAAGCGCGACGATTTCGACGACGCGGCCGTGTTCGCCAAGCTCAAGACCATCGGCGGCAAGAAGCACAACGACGAGGACGACGAGTAAGGGCGTTTCGACGACTCGACCATCTCATCTTTGTCGTTGCCGGGCTTGTCCTCAGCGACTTCGGCTTTGCCGAAGTCGCGGACACAACCCCGCTTAGGAAGGCACTGCGTCCCTAAGCGAGATCACCGGGACAAGCCCGGTGATGACATTGTGGGTGGGGATCACGCAGAGTGAAATAACCCGCCCTCTTACCAGGCCGGCAGCACCGCACCCTTGAATTTGGTCAGGATGAACTCCTTGATCTGCGGCGTCTGGTAGCTCTCCACCAGCGTTTTCACCCAGGGCTTGTCCTTGTCGGCGGCGCGGACCGCGATCAGGTTGGCGTAGGGCCCCTTCGGATCCTCGCGCAGGATCGCGTCCTTCACCGGATCGAGCCCGGCTTGCGTTGCGTAGTTGGTGTTGACGGCGGCGGCGTCGACGTCATCCAGGGTGCGCGGGGTCTGCGCCGCATCGATTTCGGTGATCTTCAGCTTTTTCGGGTTGTCGACGATATCGGCGACGCTCGGCTTGAAGCCGACGCCCTCCTTGAGCTTCAGCACGCCCTTGTCCTGCAGCAACAGCAGCACCCGGCCGCCATTGGTCGGATCGTTGGGGATCGACAGCGTCGCGCCCTGCGGCACCGCATCCCAGCTCTTGTACTTCTTGGAGTAGATGCCGATCGGGAAATTGACGGTGTAGCCGACCGGCTCGATCTTGTAGCCGCGGTCGGCCTTCTGGTTGTCCAGATAGGGCTTGTGCTGGAACGAGTTGGCCTGCAGTTCGCCGGCCTCCAGCGCTGCATTCGGCACCACATAGTCGGAGAATTCCACGATCTGGATGTCGAGTCCCTTTTGCGCGGCAATCGGCTTCACCGCCTCCAGGATCTGCGCATGCGGTCCCGGCGTGACGCCGACCTTGATCACCACCCGCTCCTGCGCGGCGGCCGTGCCGGCGATACCGAGCGTGAGCGCCAAACCGGCAACGAGCTGAAAATATCTGCGGTTCATTTTAATCCTCATCGTGATTGGAGCGGGATGAATTTGCATTGAAATCAATCCGTCATCCTGAGGTGGCCGTGCGTAGCGCGGCCCTCGAAGGGCGACGGCCCGGGCCGTGCATCCTTCGAGGCTCGCTACGCTCGCGCCTCAGGATGACGGATTACACTGCGCGAACTCACCAGGTCGCGATATAGCTGCCCTTGAAACGGGTTTCGAGAAACTGCCGGACCGGCTCGGAGTGATAGGCCGATATCAGCTCTTTCACCCAGGGCTTGTCCTTGTCTTCCTCGCGCACCGCCAGGATGTTGACCCATGGACCTTCCGCGCTTTCGCGGGCGATCGCATCCTTCGCCGGGTTGAGCCCGGCCTGCACCGCGTAATTGTTGTTGATCGACACCAGGTCCACGTCCTGCAGCGAGCGCGGCAGCTGCGCCGCATCGAGCTCGACAAACCTCAGCTTCTTCGGATTGTCCACGATATCGGCCACCGTCGCATTGACGCCGGCGCCATCGCGCAGCTTGATCACGCCGTGCAGGGCCAGGATCAGCAGGCCGCGCGCGCCGTTGGTCGGATCATTGGCGATCGCAACACGCGCGCCCTCGGGCAGCTCGGCCAGCGACTTGTATTTTTGCGAATAGACACCCTGCGGCGAGGCGATGGTAGTGGCGACCTTGACGATCTTCCAGTTGGTCTTGGAAATCTGGTTCAGCAGATAAGGCTCGTGCTGGAACGAGTTGGCCTCGAGATCCTTCTGCGCCAGCGCCTGGTTGGGGATCACATAGTCGGTGAACTCGATCACCTTGATGTCGAGCCCGCGCTCGGCCGCGACCTTGCGCACCACATCGAGCACTTCGGCGTGCGGGCCGGCGGTGACGCCCACCCGGATGGTCTCGGCCCGTGCCGTCGCGGTCAGCGCGGCAAGGGCAACACAAATGGCAGCAACGATACGCATGTAAAGAGGTCCTTGGAGCCTGATCAGGAATGGCGCGAGCGCTTGTCGAGACGCCGCGCGATGGTGTCGCCGATGGTCTGCACACCCTGCACCAGGGCGATTAGCACCAGCACCACGGTCAGCATCACGTCGGGCATGAAGCGCTGGTAACCGTAACGAATGCCGAGATCGCCGAGGCCGCCGCCGCCGACCGCACCAACCATCGCCGAATAGCCCAGCAGGCTGACCGCCGTCAGCGTCAGCGCCAGCGTCACCGCGGGCAGCGCTTCCGGCAGCAGCACCTTGCGCACGATCTGCAGCGGACTGGCGCCGAAGGCGCGCGCCGCCTCGATCAGCCCCTGGTCGACCTCGCGGATCGCCGCTTCGACCACGCGGGCGATGAACGGAATCGCCGCGATGGTCAGCGGCACGGTGGCCGCCGCTGTCCCGATCGAGGTGCCTGCGATCAGCCGCGTCAGCGGCACGATGGCGACCACCAGGATGATGAAGGGGGTCGAGCGGGTGGCGTTGACCACGAGACCGACGATCCGGTTGACCGCAGGGGCCGGAAACAGCTCATTGGCGCGGCTGGTGGCGAGGAAAATCCCGAGCGGCAGACCGATCAATGTGCCGAAACAACCCGCCAGCCCGACCATCATCAGGGTGTCGAGGGTCGACCAGGCGATCATGCGGATGAGTTCAGGCGACATAGCCGAGGTGCTCCACAGTGTTGCCGGCGGCTTCGAGCTGCGCGGTAATTTGGCCGACGATCCCGGACGCGGCCGCCACCGAGACGATCAGTGTTCCGAACGGATGCCCCGCAATCATCTCGACCTGTCCATACAGAATATTGACGTCGACATTGAAGGCTCGGGAGATCTGCGACAGCAGCGGCTGGCTCGCCTCGCTGCCCCTGAAGGAGATCCGCAGCACAGCCTGGCCGCCGGCGGATGCGTCCGGCTTCAGTTGCGCCAGCAGCCAGTCCGGCGCACGGCTGCCGGTGACCGAGGAGACGAAGCGCCTGGTCACCTCGTGCCGGGGTGAAGCGAACACCTCATAGGTGGTGCCTTCCTCGACGATGCGGCCCTGCTCGAGCACCGCGACGCGATCGGCCAGCGCCTTCACCACCGCCATCTCGTGGGTGATGAACAGAATGGTCAGGCGCAGATCCCTGTTGATCTGCTTCAGCAGCGCGAGGATCTGGTCGGTGGTTTCCGGATCCAGCGCCGAGGTTGCCTCATCCGACAACAGCACCTTGGGGCTGGTGGCGAGCGCCCGCGCGATGCCGACCCGCTGCTTCTGGCCACCCGACAGCTCGGAGGGATAACGTTCGCGTTTGTCGGCGAGGCCGACCATGTCGA
The DNA here is from genome assembly GCA_041424235.1 of Hyphomicrobiales bacterium. Lineage (GTDB taxonomy): Bacteria > Pseudomonadota > Alphaproteobacteria > Rhizobiales > Xanthobacteraceae > Bradyrhizobium_A. The sequence goes on along the minus strand of JBGMOD010000236.1, from coordinate 22,522 downwards.
GCAGCGGCAGCACCGTGGACGCGATCTTGCTTTTCGGCACGCCCGCGATTTCGAGCGGCAGCGCGATGTTCTCGAACGCCGTGCGCGACGACAGCAGGTTGAAATGCTGGAAGATCATGCCGATGGAGCGGCGCGCCTGCCGCAGGCCGCGCTCGTCGAGTGCGGTGATCTCGGTGCCGTTGACAATGACGCGCCCCGCGGTGGGACGCTCCAGCCCGTTGATCACGCGGATCAGCGACGACTTGCCGGCGCCACTGCGGCCGATGACGCCGACGATCGTGCCGTCGGGCACATTCAGATTGATGTCCTGCAGGGCCGCGACCGCAGCAGAGCCCTTGCGCGCCGGATAAGTCTTGCCGACACGCTCGATCGTGATGCCCGATCGCGTCTGAAGAGGCGGAGACTCCACGGGCACTCCCGCAAGCTGGGGCCCAGACTGAGGCCAAGGTGCATTCATCGTAGACCGGTTTTCGCTGGGGTGAAGCTGAACATTGCTGTGCTGAAATCCCTGATCATTCAGGGAAACAAGATTTGGCTTAACCAGAAACCGGATTTGCCGCAATGCACCACGATCACAAAGCAATACATTGGCCCGATCCCGCGCGGGATCGAAAGAATCTTTCAGAGGGAGGCGCGTCGCAAGCATCGCGTCCTACACGGCGCCCCGTGGTCGAGAGATCGCCGGCACGCCTTTCGAGCAAATCGCATTTGTTTCGCAATCGCGGCCTGGCGCAGAACGAAACGAACGTCCCAGGCGCCAACTATGGCAACTCATTATCCCCGGCTTTTCATAAAATTGCGGGACGGCATGCCCAATGGCCTTTTCGTCAAAACAACGGCCGCCGTGCCAACCCGACATGCCGAGGGACGATCGAACGATGAAGCGATACATCCATTCCTGCGCGGCCGCGCTGTTCGCGGTTGCTGCGATGCTGCTCACGGCAACATCATCGTTCGCACAGGCCGGCAAGCCCGATCAGATCCGCATCGGGTTGCAGAAGTCCTCGACCCTGATCGCGGTGCTGCGCGCCAATGGCGAACTCGAGAAGGCGCTGGCGCCGCTTGGCGTCAAGGTCACGTGGCATGAGTTCTCCAGCGGCCTGCCGCTGCTGGAGTCGCTCGGCGTCGGCAATCTGGATTTCGGCGCCGACGTCGCCGACACCGTTCCGATCTTCGCGCAGGCGGCGGGATCGAAACTCGCCTATGTGGCCGAGGAGAGCGCGTCGCCCGCGGCCCAGGCCATCGTGGTGCCGGACAATTCGCCGATCAGGACGCTGGCCGATCTCAAGGGCAAGAAGATCGCCGTCACCAAGGGCGCCGGCAGCCACTATCTGCTGCTCGCCGCGCTCGGCAGGGCCGGGCTTGGCTTCAAGGATATCTCTCCGGCCTATCTCGCGCCCGCCGACGGCCGTGCCGCGTTCGTCAGCAACAATGTCGATGCCTGGGTGGCATGGGATCCGTTCCTGAGCAGCACGCAGCGGCAGTCCGGCGCGCGCACGCTGGCGGACGGCAGCGGCGGCCTCGCCAGCTACAAACGTTATTATCTGGCGTCGGAAACCTTCGCTGACCGGCGCCCCGACGTGCTAAGCGTCGTCGTCGACAAACTGCGCGAAACAGGTAAATGGGTGAAGAGCAATCCCAAGGAGGCCGCGAAACTATTGGCCGATCTCTGGGGCATCGATGCAGCCGCCGTCGAAGAGGCCAACAGCCACCGCAGTTACGGCGTCGGCCTGGTGACGCCCGCGGGCCTTTCGGAACAGCAGAAGATCGCCGACGCCTTCTTCGGCGAAGGCCTGATTCCCAGGCGGATCGAAACCGCGACGGTGAAGATCTGGGCGCCCAAAGCTCCGTGAAGGTGGCGCAGTGAGCGGCAGCGCCATCACGCTTGCGACAATGATCCCGACATGACCCGGCATCATCCGCGCGGCATCCCCACCGTGGTGATCGTGGGCGGCGGCGTGTCCGGCGCCACGGTCGCTCTGTTCCTCAGCCGGTTCGCGCCGGGCGCTGCACGCATTGTGGTCGTTGAACCGCGCGCGCAGATCGGGCGCGGCCTCGCCTACAGTACCCCCGATCCGTCGCACCGGATCAACGTCCCGGCGGCGCGGATGCAGCTTTACGCCGATGATCCCGATCACTTCGACCGCTGGTTCACCGGATCGGAACTTGCGCAGTCCGATCCGGACGCCAGCCTGCCCGACGGCCGGCATTTTCCCTCGCGTGACGCGTTCGGGCGCTATCTCGGCGAACAGACCGCGCGCATCGCCGGCCTGTCGCATGTGCGCGGCAGGGCCATCGCCATCACGCCCAGCGCCGGCCGCTACAGTGTGTCCTGCGACAACGGGCAGAGCATCGACGCCGAGATCGTGGTGCTGGCGATCTGCCATCCGCCGCCGACCATTCCATCCGCGCTCGGCGGCCTCACGGACAGCGACGCCCTCGTCGCTAATCCCTGGCAAGCCCACGCACTCGAAACCATCGCACCCGATGAGCGCATTCTCATTGTCGGCACAGGGCTGACCATGGCCGACATCGTCGCGACACTGGATCGGCAGGGGCATCGCGGCACGATCACGGCGATCTCGCGCCGCGGCCAGCGCGCGCAGGCGCACGCCACTGCTCCCTCCGAACCGTATGGCGACTTTCTCAACCCGCCGCCATCAACAGCGGTGGGTGTGCTGAGAGCAATCCGGCGCACACTCACACAGGCCACGGCCGCAGGCTTGTCCTGGCACCCGGTGCTCGATCAGGTGCGTCTCCAGGGCAGCAGCATCTGGCAGGCGCTGCCCGTCGCGGAGAGGCAGCGCCTGCTGCGCCACCTGCGGCCATTCTGGGATACCCACCGGTTTCGTCTCGCGCCGCAGGTGCATGCCGTGCTGGAACGACGACGACGCGACGGCAATCTGGTGCTGTGCGCGGCAACGATCCAGTCCGTCGTGCAGAGCGGCGATGGCGTGAGCGTCCTGCTGCGCGATCGTTACGCAAAAGAGGCCCGTGCAGTGCCGGTCGACCGGATCATTCTTGCGACCGGCCCGGCGCATGGCAGCCTGTTTCGCGATGATCCGCTGCTGCGCCATCTGCAGCACAACGGCCTCTCACACCCCGACATCTACGACCTCGGCATCGCGGTGGACAGCGACAGCCGCGTGCTCGGCAGGACCGGAGACGCGTTACGCCATGTGTTCGTGGCCGGCCCACTGGCGCGCGGCACTTTTGGCGAACTGATGGGCGTGCCTGACGTGGCACGGCAGGCCGAGCGCGTTGCCGCGGCGATCGCTGCCCTGCCGGCGATCGGCGCCGGTTATGCCGTCAACACACTGATCGCCAAGCCTTAAATTCAAGCCATAAGCCGTGGCCAGCCGGCGATGTCGATCGGCCGAAAACCCGCAAAAAGACGAATGATTCGGCCGCCCTTGTATTCCCGGCGTTTGTCGCGTATATATCCGGTATTCGAGTTGGAGCTCTGCCTTGTTGAGCGCGCCCTTTGAGGGCTCTTTTCCCCAAGACATCGCTGAAGATCGGATGGAACCTGCACGGTGGTCGTGTGGGCAGCATTTACGCATTTTGCGTGTTTTGGAGAAGATAAATGGCAAGCGGAACAGTCAAGTGGTTCAACGCCCAGAAGGGCTTCGGTTTCATTCAGCCGAGCGATGGCTCGCAGGACGTGTTCGTCCACATCAGCGCCGTCGAACGCGCTGGTTTGAGCACGCTCAATGAAAACCAGAAGATCAATTATGAGCTGAAGACCGACAAGATGCGCGGCAAGGTCAGCGCTGAGAATCTCAGCGTCAGCTAAGCGGCGACCGCCAAATCGAGATCACCGCGGATGTACCGGGATCTCACTGGCGTGATTGCGTCCTCACCCATGGGTGAGGACGTTGTTATTTGAGGCCTCATTTTTTGTGGCTTTTTTACAGGGCCGTTTTTTTTAAGCCCGTGTTGCCGACGCCAGGTTCAAGCCCGAGCGTTCAGCGCTTCTTCTTGACCGGTGCCGGGTTGAGTTCGCTGATCTTGCTGAGGCACTCCGCGTGGGTCGCATGTGGCCCGGTGACGAACGTCCCGCTCACCTTGGTGCTGTACCATCCGGATTGAACGCCGAGCCTGAGCGACTCCTCGGTTTTGACTTCGCGTGCCGAGAGAATATCCACTTTTGTTCCTTTCGATAACGCGCCGGCGGGCCTGCCGAGCGCAAGATGTCCTTCAGATCAGCCGCTCGCCGACAACGACCGCAAATGATCACGTATCCATCGAGAGCCGCGCGAAATCCGCCAGCACGGCAGCCACCAGATCGCGGTGCCGTGAATCCTGCGGGCCCAGCGCGGCCGCATACAAATTCAGAACGTAGCGTGCCTTGGCGGCCGCTTCCGGCCAGGACGCTGCGGGGACTGCCAGCAACTCGGTTTCGAGCTGCAATTGCCGATCGCGCAGCGCCCGTGCGTTGGCTTCGACCTCCGCAAGCGTGCGCCGGATACCGGTCGCCTTCTGGGCGGCCATGCCGCGATGCTTGTCGAGCTCGACGGGAGGATCACTCACGCGATGCGATCGCATCGGTCCGCTGCGCGTCGGACAATTCGATCGAACCAACCATGATCATCTCGATGGATGAGCTGTGAGGTGGGGCGGCCGGCACCATCATCATCGTGGCGACGCGCCGGAAACTCGGAAACGACAGGCCCTCGATCATCTCTTCGTCGGTCACGACCTCATAAGCACCTGCCGGCAACTGCCGGGCGATGCTGGCAAGCCGGAATGGACGCTTGAAAACGACCGTTTCCCGCCGTGACCTGGTCATTGTCATGATCACTCGCTGACAGCGGCAATCATGCGCCGCTGCAGCGGGTAGTCGCTGTCATCGTAAAGGCGCCGGATTTCGCTGGCGTTGAAGCGCTCTTCGTTGACCTCGAGCATCGCGCCATGAAGCAGCGCCGGAGGCAGCGTTTCGATGGCAAAACGGATCGCGTCCGCGGCCTGCGGAAAGCGCTGATATCCGATTTTTTTGCGAGCTTTCATTCCGGCATGCCCGGAATACAGTTCCGCGCCGGCGCGATAGTCGAACATCGATCGACCCTGCGCCCTTTCGCCCCCAATAGCTATCGGTTTCTTTTGTCCCGTTCCGGGCTTACTTCTTCGACGGCTTCGCCGCCGCCCGCGCATCGGCGATCGCCCGCTTGAACATCGCCGCGTCGAGCACCCCGGGAATGCGGAAGGTACCGACGATGAAGGCCGGCGTGCCGCGGAAACCGAAGGCTTCGGCCTGGGTGTTGTTACGCTTCAGCACCGCCTCGATTTCGCTCTGGTGAGCGATGAGGTCGGCATCGGCCTTGGCGACATCGACACCTGCCTGGGTCAGCGCCTCGCGCAAGCTGGTTTCGGTCAGCCGGCCCTTGAGCCCGATCAGCGCATCATGGCTCACTTCGTATTTGTTCTGGTAACGCGTGGCCAGCACCAGCCGCGCGGCGAGATCCGACGGCGGTCCCAGGATCGGCCAGTCTTTGACGACCAGCCGCACCTTGCCGTCCTCTTTCACCACCTGCGCGAGTTCCGGCGCCACCTTCTTGCAGTAGGGGCACTGATAGTCGAAATACTCGACAATGGTGATGTCGCCGTCGGGATTTCCCAGCGCCGGAATGTCGCGATCGCGCAGCACGCTGTCGCGCGACAGGACGTCTTCCTCTTCGGCACGCACGCCGCCGGGCGAGCAGACCGCAACCACCGTGCCGATCAGCGAGGCGACGAGCGCCCGCCTGAGTATTGTCAGTCCGAAAGCCATGATATCCCGATACCCCTTGCGCCCGGCGATCATACTACGTCGCGCGCGGATGCGATGTTACTTGTTGTCCATCATGTAGTCTTGAATCTTGCGCAGATCGCCCTTGCTCTTCTGCGATTGCATCGTGGTGGCCACGTGGTCGCGATCCCTGCGGCAATTGACATAATCGTCGGAGCCCGCCTTGAAGCCCTTGGCGCGGCAGTAGGCGTCATCGTCGGGCGGAGGCGCGGCCGCGGCGGCCACCGGCTGCTCCTGCTGCGAAGCGCAGCCACCGAGCAGCAGGGCGCCAAAGGCCGCAACCAGGATCAGCTTTGTCGTCATTCGGCCCATATCCGCTCCGCCTCGTCGTGCCTTCAAATCGCGGCCGACTGTCGAACCAAAATCATGGATTTGTAAAGGCAGGATCCCGCATATCGGCGGCTGGCGGCCGGAAAATCAGGACAAATCCGGTTGCCGCCCAAGATCCCTCTAGCTCAAAAGCCCCTTACGTTTCAGGGCGCTGCCGATTTCGTCCAGGATGGCGGGGTCGTCGATGGTGGCGGGCATGCTCCAGGCGTCGCCGTCGGCAATCTTCTTCATGGTGCCGCGCAGGATCTTGCCCGAACGCGTCTTCGGCAGCCGCCCCACGGTGATCGCGAGCTTGAAGGCGGCCACCGGCCCGATCCGGTCACGCACCAGGGCGACAACGTCCTTCTCCACCTCCGCAGGAGCCTTGGCGACACCGGCCTTCAGCACCAGGAAGCCGCAGGGCACCTCGCCCTTGAGCTGATCCTTGATGCCGAGCACAGCGCACTCCGCCACATCCGGATGCGAGGCCAGCACCTCCTCCATGCCTCCGGTGGAGAGCCGGTGGCCGGCGACATTGATGATGTCGTCGGTGCGGCCCATCACGAACACATAGCCGTCGGCATCCTTGTAGCCGGCGTCGGAGGTCTTGTAGTAGCCGGGAAACTCCGCGAGATAGGCGTCGTGAAAACGCTGGTCCTGCTGCCACAGGGTCGGCAGGCAGGCCGGCGGCATCGGCAGCTTGATCACGATCGAGCCCATGGTGTTCGGCGGCACGGGCCGCGCGGCTTCATCCACCACGTCGACCTGATACCCCGGCATCGGCACCGTCGGCGAGCCATGCTTCACCGGCAACTGGCCGACTCCGACCGGATTGCCGGCGATGCACCAGCCGGTTTCGGTCTGCCACCAGTGATCGATCACCGGCACGTGCAACTGCTGCTCCGCCCATTCCACCGTCGGCGGATCGGCGCGCTCGCCCGCGAGGAACAGCGTGCGGAATTGCGACAGATCGTATTTGCGGATGAATTCGCCGTTCGGATCGTCCTTCTTGATGGCGCGGAATGCAGTCGGCGCGGTGAACAGCGCCACCGCCTTGTGCTCGGCAATCACCCGCCAGAACGCGCCGGCGTCCGGCGTGCCGACCGGCTTGCCCTCGTACATGATCGAGGTCGCGCCATGGAACAGCGGCGCGTAGATGATGTAGCTGTGGCCGACCACCCAGCCGATATCGGAGCCGCACCACCAGACCTCGCCGGGCTTGATGCCGTAGAGATTGAACATCGACCATTTCAGCGCCACGGCGTGGCCGCCATTGTCGCGCACCACGCCCTTGGGAATGCCGGTGGTGCCCGACGTGTAGAGAATATAGAGCGGATCGGTCGCCCTCACCGGCACGCACGGTGCGGCCTTGCTGGCCGTCATCGCCGCCGCGCGCAGTTCCGCCCAGTCGTGGTCGCGGCCCGCGATCAGATCGCAGGGCTGCTGCGGACGTTGCAGAACGATGCAGGCGGCCGGCTTCGCCTGCGCGAGCCGGATGGCTTCGTCGAGCAGCGGCTTGTAGGAGACGATGCGGCCCGGCTCCAGTCCGCAGCTCGCGGACATGATCAGTTTCGGCTGCGCGTCGTCGATGCGGGTAGCCAGTTCCTTGGCGGCAAAACCGCCGAACACGACGGAATGCACGGCGCCGATCCGCGCGCAGGCCAGCATCGCGACCATCGCTTCCGGCACCATCGGCATGTACAGCAGCACGCGGTCGCCCTTGGCCACGCCGAAGTCCTGCATGATCGCGGCGAGCGTGCTGACCTCGTGCAGCATCTCGCGGTAGGTCAGCCTGGTGACGCTGTTCGACAGCGGCGAGTCATGGATCAGCGCCAGCTGATCGGCGCGGCCGTTCGTCACCTGGCGGTCGAGCGCGTTGTAGCAGGTGTTGAGCACGCCATCGGCGAACCAGCGGCCATAGACGCCCTGCGCCGGATCAAAGATGGTTTTCGGGAATTCGATCCAGTCGATCTCGCGTGCCGCCTCCGCCCAAAACCCTTCCGGATCGCGCATCGCGCGTGCGTAGACCTCATGATAGCGACTGTCGTTGGCCATGACGTTCTCTCCCGCGGCCTGTTCCGACGATCCCATTTCCGACAATCTCACGGGGCGCACCGGACAAGCTTACCTTTTGTGGTGTCATTGTCATGGGATTGCCCGTCAGTTCAAGCCGAAATGACAGATCGTGCCGGCTTTTCAGCATCACCGCGCCCCTGCGACCCGACAGGACATTGTCCGGGAATGTCGACGCATCGTGACGAAGAAACCATGAGTCGAGAAAGAGCCGGCGCACGGCCCGATGCGCATGAATTTTCATTGACCCTCGGCTTCAGTCCGGCAGACTGATTTCATGTTGCAGATACTGGACCTGCAGAGGCCTGTATGTCCGCCGAACCCGCGCGGCGCATCGCCTTCGAAGGTTCGCAGGCATAAACCTACCGCCGCGACGATGCGGATACGTAAATTCACCAGTGCGATGACCGGCAGCGTCTCCCGACCGGCGCGAACGCCGACCTGAACCAAGTTGAGAAGACAAGATGATCCACCAGGATATCAGCGCGAACTTCTTCCCCGAGATCAATGCGGGGGGCTTCTCGCGTTTTGACGGAACGATCCAGTTCTATCAGCGGGTCAATTCGATCTTGCATCCCGACGCCGTCGTGCTCGATTACGGTGCCGGACGCGGGGCTCCGCATATCGACGATACGGTCCTGTTCCGTCGTCAGCTCAGCCGCATCCAGGGCAAGGTGCGCAAAGTCATCGGCGCCGACGTCGACCCGATCGTCAAGACCAACCCGGTGATCGATGAAGCCATCGTGCTCGACAGTTCGGGGCGGCTGCCGCTCGAGGACCGTTCGGTCGACATCATCGTTTCGGATTACACCTTTGAACATCTCGAACATCCCGCCAGCGTTGCCAGCGAATTCGATCGCATCCTGGTGCCCGGCGGCTGGATCTGCGCCCGCACGCCAAATCGATACGGCTACATTGCCCTGATGAATCGCATGATCCCGGAGGCCCTTCGTTTGCGCGTGGTCGGCATGGCGCAGGAAGAACGCAAGGAGCATGACATTTTTCCGGCGTACTATCGCCTCAACTCGCCCGGCGCGCTGCGCCGGCATTTCGATCCGGCGCGGTACGATCATTTTTCGCACCCATGGGATCCGGAACCGGCCTATCACTTCTCGTCACAGGTCTTCTACAGCCTGTTCCTTTTCACCCATGCGATTTCGCCGCCGGCCCTCAAGGCGATGCTGCACATCTTTTTGCGAAAAAAGCCGATCTGACCAGGCGCTCATTCGCGGCGCACCACTTCAACGCCGCGGCTTTTTGCTCCCCGAAAACGGCGGCAGGGCGGCCTGGTGCTTCCTGAACAATTCGAGCCATCGTCGTTCGTCGGGCGATCGCCATTCATCGGCGGACAGGCTCGGAAACGTGCCGGGGTCCGCGATCGTCGCATCGAGCTGGAAGAATTCTTCGGTCTCGGCGAACGTCAATCCGACCAGCACGCGATTGCCCTGCGCGTCGCGCTCATAGATGTCGTCATCGATGCTCATCATGCCACTTGAGAGCACCCATCCGGGGCGTCAACGCGATCCCGGTTTTAACCTAACTCATCAAAGTTAAGGGCACCGCACGGCGGTAGGATCATCTTGACGTGCGGGAGACGACCGGCACACGTGGATGCAACGCCGATCAATTGGCCGATGAGATCGTCGCACGCAATCGTTCCAGCCGCTTTTCCATGGCATCGCGCACGTCATAGTCCGGCTTGCCGAACGACGTGTTGCGCACGGCGATGAACTCGCGCTGCTGGTCGCGCAGTGCGTCCGCGGCACGCTGGCTGCCGCCCGCGGCGGATTTGATCACCTTCGCATAGGTCTCGTTGAGATCGCGGTCGAGCTGGCTCAGCGCGGGATCGGCGCAGATCACCTTCTCGACGGCCCGCTTCGCGGTGGCGCAGTCAAACGACGGACCGGCCTTGGCGGCGGCCGACTGCAGCGGCATCTGCGCGCCGGCGCGTTCGATCTCCAGTGCCAGCGACTTGCGTCCGGTGATGGCGCTGTCAAGCCGCGGATTGATCCGCAGCGCGGCGTCGTAGTCGGCTAAGGCCTTGACGCGATCGCCTTTCTTGCGCCAGAGCACCGCGCGATTGTTGTAGGCCAGCACGAAGTTCGAATCGAGCCGCAACGCTGCGTCGTAGTCCGCCATGGCGCGGTCGAGATCGCCCTTGTACTGGTAGGAATCGCCGCGGTTGGTCAGGAAATTGGCCTTGGGGCGAAGACGGATGGCCTCGTCGTAATCGGCGATCGCCTTGTCGTAGTCGTTGTTCTGGGCATAGGAGAGGCCGCGATTGTCGAAATATTCCGGCACCGTCGGGTCGAGCCGGATCGCCTCGCTCTCGTCCTGCAGTGCGCGGTCGTTGCGGCCGATCTTCTTGTAGGCCGCACCGCGGTTGGTGAAGGTCTTGGGACGGTTCGGATCGAGCCGGATCGCCTGGTCGTAGTCCTGGATCGCAGCGGTGATGTCGCCCTTGAAATAATAGGCGGCTCCGCGATCGGAGAACGCCTGCGCAAAATTCGGGTCGAGCCGGACCGCTTCGTTGTAATCATCGATCGCACGATCGTACTGGCGCAGGTTGTTGAAGACGTTGCCGCGCTGGCCGAAAGCGACCGCATCGCCGGGGTTGAGGCGGATGGCTTCGTTGAAATCCAGCACCGCGCGGTCGAGATTGCCGCCGCTGTGGCGCAGCAGTTCACCGCGCGCCCGGTAGGCCCTCGCGCTGTTGGCGTCGAGCATGATGGCGCGGTCGAGATCGGCCATCGCGCGATCGCTCTCGCCCCGGTTATCGAGCGCACCCGCACGCACCACCAGCGCTGCGACGCGATCGGCGCTGGAGGTTGCCGCCGCATCGATCACGGACGTGCAGCTGTCGATCAGCTTGTCCGCAGCCGTCTTGCTGTCCGCCACGCAGGGCGCAGGCTCGCTCGCCGTTTGTGCCTCGGCAGGCCACGCCACGCAGGAGGCGACGGTGACGAAGGCTGCCGACGCCAGGACCGATGCGAGATGCCGCATCATCGAACTCTCCGCTCACAACAGGATGGCCCGCGATAAACGCGCTTCATCATAGTCGCCGGTGGCAGAGGCCCGGTTCAACAAGCTGGCATTCAAGGAACCCGGCCAATAGGATATCAAACGGGGGTTTTCCGAACCCTGCCCCATCGCTTTTCGGCCTGACCGCGCGAACCGCAACGCCATCAGGCCGCCCGGACAAGGATGTGTTTTGATTACATTTGAATGGATTATCGGCCTGCTCGCCGGATCGGTCGTTCTATCGGCCCTCGCGCGGCGGATCGGTGTTCCCTACCCCACCTTCCTCGCGGTCGGGGGCATGCTGCTGGCCTTCCTGCCGGGCGCCCCGGCCTGGACGCTGGAGCCGGAACTGGCGCTGGCGTTGTTCGTGGCGCCGGTGCTGCTCGACGCGGCCTACGACACCTCGCTGCGCGATCTCCGGGACAACTGGCTGCCGGTCACCACCCTGGTGTTTGTCGCTGTCGGCGTGACCACCGCCTGCGTGGCCGTGGTCGCGCACCGGCTGGTGCCGGACTTGCCATGGTCGGCGGCAGTCGTGCTCGGCGCCATCGTCGCGCCGCCGGACGCCGCAGCCGCCACCGCGATCCTGCGCTCGGTCAAGCTGCCCTATCGCATCCTGAAGATCCTGGAGGGCGAGAGCCTGCTCAACGATGCCAGCGCGCTGTTAATCTATCGCATCGCCGTCGGCGTCGCCATGACCCGGCATTTCAGCTGGTCGGCGTTCGCCCCCACGGTCGCGCTGGCGCTGCTTGGCAGCCTGATCGCAGGCTATATTTTCGCAAAACTCTCCATGCTGCTCAGCGCGCGCATCGCCGACGTGCCAAGCGCGATCATCGTGCAGTTCGCGGGCACCTTCACGGTGTGGATTGTCGCGGAGCACCTCGGGCTGTCCGGCATCCTCACCATCGTGGCCTACGCCATCACCATCGCCCGCACCGCGCCCGCGCGCACCCCGGCGCGGCTGCGCGTCCCCTCCTACGCGGTGTGGGAAACCATGGTGTTCCTGCTGAACGTGCTCGCTTTCGTCCTGATCGGCATGCAGCTCAGCCCGATCTGGCAGCGCATGAACGATGACAACCGCTTCGACTATTCGGTGGTGGCCGCAGCGGTGCTGGTGACCGTCATTCTCGCGCGCCTGATCTGGGTGATGTCCTACAACACCCTGATGCGGGCGACGCTGACGCGATTTGGCCGCCGCACGGATCTTCTGCAGATGCCGCCGACCCTGCAGGGCGGCGTCGTGGTGTCGTGGTGCGGCATGCGCGGCATCGTCACCCTCGCCGCGGCGTTTGCGCTGCCGGAGGAATTCCCGCACCGCGACCTGATGCTGCTGACGGCGTTCGCCGTGGTCCTGGGGACGCTGGTGATCCAGGGCCTGACGCTGCGGCCGCTGATCGCGCTGCTGAACCTGCGGGATGACAACCCGGTGGCGCGCGAGATCTCCCACGCCCGCGCGGTGGCCTATCGCGCGGCGCTGGACGAGATCAGCAGCGATCCCTCCGAGGAAGCCGAAGTGCTGCGGCTGGAATACGGCGCCGTGCTGCTGCGCGCGGAGAGCGAACCGGACGGGCAAGTGTCCGGCGAACTGCCGGCCGATCCGATGCGGCGTCGCGCCATCGAGGCGGCGCGGCGCTCGCTGATCGGCCTGCGCAACACCGGCGTGATCGGCGACGATGCCTTTCATCGTCTGGAAGAGGAATTCGACTGGGCCGAGCTCAGCGCGCAAGCTGGATAATCACGCGCGTTGCTACCCGAGCTCGGCCAACCGCTTCACCAGCCAGCGCCGCTCCGGCTCCAGCCGCACCAGGCGGATCGCATCGCGATAGGCCTCCCGCGCCTCCGCGGTCCGATCGAGCCGGCGCAGCAGGTCGGCGCGCACCGCCGGCAGCAAATGATAACCGGCGAGCCGCTCGCGCGCCGCCAGGGCATCGACCAGATAGAGCGCCTTCTGCGGACCATCCACCATCGACACCGCGGCGGCATGGTTGAGCGCCACCACCGGCGAGGGATGCAGCCGCAGCAGCACGTCGTAGAGGCCGACGATCTGCGGCCAGTCGGTGGCCGAAAACCGCTCGGCCTGGGCATGCAGCGCGGCAATGGCGGCCTGGACCGCATAGACGCTGGGCCATCCCGGGCCACGCAGCGCCCGCTCCACCAGCGCGGCGCCTTCGACGATCTCGGCGCGATCCCACAGCGAACGGTCCTGGTATTCGAGCTGGATGAGGTCGCCGTCCGGCGTGGTCCGCGCGCCGCGCCGGGCATCGTGCAGCAGCATCAGGGCCAGCAGTCCCATGACCGCGGGCCGCTGCGGCATCAGCGCATGCAGCAGTCGACCGAGCCGGATCGCCTCGCTGGACAGATCGGCGCGGACCAGCTCGTGGCCCGTGGTCGGCGCATAACCCTCGGTGAACACCTGGTAGATCACCGCCAGCACGCCATCGACGCGCTCGTCGAGCCGATCGGGGTCGGGCGTCTGGTAGGGAATGCCGGCGACGCGGATCTTGGTCTTGGCGCGGACCAGGCGCTGCGCCATGGTCTCCTCACCGACCAGGAACGCCCGCGCCACCGCTTCGGTGGACAAGCCACATACCGCCCGCAACGTCAGCGCCACCTGGCTCTCCATGGCCAGCGCCGGATGGCAGCAGGTGAAGATCAGCCGCAGCATGTCGTCGTCGAGGACGTCCCACCCCTCAATGGGGACCGCCTGGCTGTCGATCACCGCCTCGATCTGCAGCGCGCGCTGCCGATCGCGGAACATCTTCTGGCGCCGCACGCGATCGATCGCCTTGTGCCGCCCGACATTGACCAGCCAGGCCCGCGGATTGGACGGCATCCCCTCGCCGGGCCACTGCTGCAGCGCCGCCGCGAACGCCTCCTGCAATCCCTCCTCGGCCAGTTCGAAATCGCCGACCAGGCGGATCAGTGTCGCAAGGACACGACCCGCCTCGGCACGAAAGACACGCTCGGTGTCGCTGTCGCTCACGCCGGTGTCAGCTCACGTTCAGCCCATGGCCCAGATCGGGCGCACCTCGATGGTGCCGTCGCGCGCGCCCGGAATGCGGGCGGCGATGGCGGCGGCTTCGTCGAGATCCTTGGCCTCGATCATGTAATAGCCGCCGAGCTGTTCGCGGGTTTCCGCGAACGGGCCGTCGGTGGTCAGGGTCTTGCCGTTGCGAACCCGCACCGTGGTCGCGGCTGCAACCGGGTGCAGGCGCTCGCCGCCCTTGTAGTGGCCGCTCTGGATGATGCCCTGGGTAAAGACGCCGTATTCGGCGGTCATCGCCGTTTTCTGGGCATCCGACATCGCCATCATTTCGGCTTCGTTTCGATAGATCAGCAGCAGATATTGCATGGGATTGCTCCGTGGCTTGACGAGCAGGATAGCTCATCATCCAGTCGAACGGGACTTCGGAGATTCGACAGCGGCCGCAAGATTTCAGAATTATTTTTGGCGGCCCATATTTTTGGCCGCCCATGGGAACCGGCCCTCCCGCGGCCGGATCATCCCACCGGCCTGCAAACAGCTATTCGAACTTCATGTCGACGCAGCGCTGCACGTCGGGCTGGTTGCCGCCGATGGCGATGGAGAAGCAGGCTTTGGCGGCGAGCTTGGTGTTGTCGCTGACCCAGATCACGAACCCGCCGGGGCCGAAGAACGAGTTGGTGTTCGGGCCTTCCGTCTCCGCCGCATCGAAGGAGTAGCTGGAGTCGGTGGGGAACAGCCGCTCCCGCTTCTGGCAGTTGCCGCCTTCGGTCTGGATCTGGATGAAGTCCTTGTTGTCCTTGGTGACGGTGACAGTCGCGGCACAGCGATAATACTCGGTGGTCTTCGCATTGAAGACATAGGCATACGAGCGGCAGGTCGAGGTCTGCAGCTTGCCGGCCATCAATCCGCGCCCGCAGGAGATCCGCTGGTTGCTGCTGAGCTTGATATCGTCGGCTGCGGCCACGGAGATCGACACCAGCGACGCCGTGGCCATCACGGCTGCGAAAGAAAGCGCTTTAAGCGAAACAGACATCCACCGGCTCCGGAAATTCTTGAAAGTGAGTCCCAATCGTTATCACGATAGCGGGACTGCGGACGGAGGGATAGCGGGAAAATCCCGGCAGGACTACGATCACGCGAGCCAATGAAATCAAGCCGATGAAATCAAGCTATGGGAGATGGACACAATGGCCGGCCATATCGACCCGTCAAAAGAGCGTTATCAGCTGTTCAGGGATCTGCCGCGCAGCGGGCCGATCCACATGCTCAACCTGGTGCGCTTCCGCGGCGAGGCCGCCTATCCGGACGGCCGCAAGGCGACCGGCGCGGAGGCCTACGCCGCCTACGGCCGCGACAGCGGGCCGGTGTTCACCCGGCTCGGCGGCAAGATCATCTGGCGCGGCGATTTCCAGTTCATGCTGATCGGCCCGTCCGACGAACGCTGGGACGAAGCCTTCATCGCGCAGTATCCCAGCGCCGACGCCTTCATCGAGATGCTGCGCGATCCGGTGTATCGCGAGGCGGTGAAACACCGCCAGGCCGCCGTCGATGATTCCCGTCTGATCCGGCTGTCGCCGGCGGAGACCGGCGCGCACTTCGGATGATCAGCCCCGGCGCTGCGTCCACGCCTCGGCGTTGACGGCGCCTTCCGGCACCTCGCCGCGCAGGATCACCTGCAGCTGCCGCACCGTATCGAAGGCCTGCGATTCCACCGCTTCCGGTGTCAGGCCGCCGATGTGCGGCGTCGCGATCACATTGGGCAGCGCGGCCAGCGCCGCTGACGGCATCTGGTCGGTGGCGCGGCCGACGTCCATCGCGGCGCCAGCGATGCGCCCGTCACGCAGCGCCTGCGCAAGCACCGCTTCATCCACCAGGTTGCCGCGTGACAGATTGATGAAGCAGGCATCGCTGCGCATGCGCGCGAGCGTCGCCGCATTGATCAGGTTCTCGGTCTCCGCACTGGCCACGGCCAGGCAGATCACATAGTGCGAGCGCGCCAGCAGGTCCTCCAGCGCGACCTGCTCGACGCCCTCGTCGGCGATCCGCACATGGGGGTCGGCGACCAGCACGGTCATGCCGAGGCCGGAGACCATCGGCGCCAGCGTGCGCGAGATCGCGCCGTAGCCGATGATGCCGACGGTGGCGCCGGCGAGTTCGCGGCCCATGCGGATCTCGGGCTTGCGGCCGGCATGATAATCCGCGGTGGCGCGGGAGATGCCACGCGCCAAATCGATCATGAAGCCGACCCCGAGCTCGGCCACCGCCGTCATGAAGCCCGGTTTGGCCCGCGTCACCAGCACGCCGGCGGCACTCGCCGCCGCCACGTCGATATTGCGGATATCGACTGCAACCCGCAGGAATGCCTTCAGCGCCGGCAGATCGCGGAACACCTCGGCAGGACCGGCGGTGAGCCGATCGGCGATGATGATATCGATGCCGCCGGCGGCGGCGATGAGATCCGCCGGTGTCAACGCCTCGGCGCCTTCATGCAGGCGCACCTCGGCCATGTCGCGCAGCGCCGCAAGCACGCGCTCGCCATAATATTGCCGGCGCGCCTGCGGCGTGTGGGTCAGCAGAACTTTCACGAGACGTTCCCTTCAATATCCCAGTGCATGCGGCAGCCACAGGCTGATCGCAGGAATGAATGCGATCAGCAGCAGGCACAGGAACAACAGCCCGAGATAACCGAAGATCGGCTTGACGGTCTGCTCGATCGGCACATTGCCGATCAGGCAAGCGCCGTACAGCCCGAGCCCCAGCGGCGGCGCGAACAGCCCGATGCCCATGGCGATCACCAGCACCACGCCGAAGTGCAGCGGCGCGATGCCGAGCTGCCCCGCCACCGGCACCAGCAGCGGCCCAAAGATGATCAGCGCCGCCGCGCCCTCCAGCACCGACCCCATCACGATCAAGATCGCGATCGACAGCAGCATGAACAGCCAGGTGCCGCTGGAATGCGAGAGCTGGACCATCATCTCGGCCACCGCATGCGGCACCTGCTGCAATGTCAGCACGAACGCCAGCGCCTGCGCCGCGGCAACGATGAACAATACGAGCCCCGAACGATTGGCCGCATGGACAAAACAGCGCGCCGCGTTCGCCCACGACAGTTCGCGGAACACGGCCGCCCCGACTACGATGGCGTAGAGCGCGGCGAAGGCAGAGATTTCGGTTGCGGTTGCAAACCCGCTCTTGAAGCCGATGAAGATCATCGCGATCAAGCCCAGCGAAACGATCGCGCCCAGCCACATCCGGCCGAGCGAGCCTGTGGGAATGATCTCGGCGGCCACCGCGGCCTTGGTGCCGAACAGGATCGACACGCTGATCAGCGCCACCGCCATCAGCCCGGCCGGCAGCAGCCCCGCCATGAACAGGCCGCCGATCGAGAGATTGGCGACGAAGCCGAGAATGATGAGATTGATGCAGGGCGGAATGGTCTCGGCCATCACCGCGGAGGCCGCGAGCAGCGCCACTGCGTTCCCCGGATTCTGCCGCGATTTGCGCGCGGCGGGGATCAGCACCGAGCCGACGGCGGCGACGTCCGCCATCTTCGAGCCGGAGATGCCGGAGAACAGCACCATCGACATCACCATCACCACGTTCAGCCCGCCGCGCATGCGGCCGACCAGCCGCTGCAGCAGTTCGATCAGGCGGACCGACATGCCGTTGGCTTCCATCAGGTAGCCGACCAGGATGAAGAACGGGATCGCCAGCAGCACGAAATTGTCGATGCCGCGCGCCATCTGCTGCGCGAAGATCACGCCCGGCAGCGTGCCCTCGGCCCAGATGTAGATCAGCGCCGCCAGCGCCAGCGCAAAACCGATCGGCAGCCCGCCGACCAGCGTCAGCGCGAAACCGGCCAGCATCAGCGTGCGCGACGACGGCACGCTGTCGGGCGACAGCGCATCCCACGCCCAATAGAGCGCGACCACGCAAAGCACCAACGCGAGGCCCGCCGCGATCTCGCGCGCCGGCCGGCGCAGGAACAGGTCGGTGGCGAACAGCGCCATGCACAGGCATCCGGCGCCCATCGGATAGAACGTCCATTCCAGCGGCAGTCCGGAGCCGGTGGTCTGGCCGGTGGTCAGCCATCCCATCTTCAGGGCGTTATAAGCCGCATAGGCCGCCACCATCAGCACCAGCAGCGCGCCGGCTGCATCAGCCACGCGGCGCAAAGCCGCCGGCGCCCGGTCGATGAAAAAGACCACGCCTGGATTTTCCGCCCGCGCGAGCGCGCTGGCTGCGCCGAAAAAGCTCGACCCGACCATCAGCCCGCGCGCGACGTCGTCGGCCCATTCCACCGGTGCATTGAACAGCGAGCGCGCCAGTACCGAGCCGATCACCACCAGCAGATCGGCCGCCAGCAGCACCGCCGCCACCACGTCGGTGACACCGAGCAGGATCTTCGTCGCCGGACGCGCGACCGGCCCGGTCAAGGCGATGTCACCGGCCATCGAAGCGGCTCCAGACTTGACCATGATCCTACGCCTGGGTGGCGCGGATGGCGTCGACAATCGGCTTGGCCTCCGGCCGCGCCTTCACGAAGCTGTCGGTCTGCGGCAGCACCCGCTTGCGGAACGCCTCGCGGTCGCAGTCGATGATGGTGACACCCTTCTGTGCCAGCACGTCGAGCGCTTCCTTCTCCACCGCCAGGCCGTGGACGCGGGTCTCGACCGCCGCCTTCTGCGCCGCATCGACAAAACCGTCGCGCAGCTTCGGATCCATCCGGCCGAACGTGGTTTCGCTGAAATACACCGCCAGCGGCGAGAAATTGTGCTTGGTCAGCGCGTAGTACTTCGCGGTCTCGAAGAACTTGCTCGCCACCAGCGTCGGCGGATCGTGCTCGAGGCCATCGAGCACGCCGGCCTGCAGCGCGGTGTAGATCTCGCCGAACGCCAGCGGCGTCGCGGCCGCGCCCATCAGGCGCAGGCATTCGGTGATGACCGGATTGGGCAGGGTCCGGATCTTGAGCCCGGCAAGATCCTCCGGCGTCTTCACCGGCTTCTTGGCCAGCACGCTGCGCGAGCCGAAATTATAGGCCCAGGCGAGGATGCGGATGTTGGCGCCCTTCAGCAGCGCCGCTTCCACCGGCTTAGCCGCGCCGGCATCGAACGCTTTGGTCTGCTGCTCGAAGCTCGAGAACAGGTAGCCGAGGTCGAAGGTGCCGACCAGCGGCACCAGGTTGGCCGAGATCGAGGAGCCGGACAGCATCATGTCGATGACGCCGAGCTTCACGGAGTTGATGACGTCGATTTCCTGCCCGAGCTGATTGTCCGGAAAGAACGCCAGCTCGATCTGCCCGTCGAGGCCGGCGGCTTTCACCTGCTTGACCAGGTTGTCGTAGTAGACGCGGCCATTGGCGTATTTCGGATCGTTGGCGAGCGACGACGACACCTTCATCTTCATGGTGGCGGCGGCGGCGCGGCCGATCAGCGCGGGCGCGGCGATCAGGCCGGTGGCGAGCACGGCCGAGCTTTTCAGCACCGTGCGGCGGGACAGCGAAACGGACATGGCTTTCCTCCGAGAGGCAGGTCTGGCGCCTGCTTTTGCAAGAAAGATGGGTGGTCATTCCACCTCATCTGGGCTTAATGTAAGACCAGATGAGGCCAGTGGGCAAGCGACCCCGGAAAAGATTCCGGGCCGCGGGCGCCGCAGACGCCTTCCGACCGCAGGACGCCATGCTGAAGACCACGACCAATTTGGTGCGCAACATTCACAGCCAGATCGCGGAGCAGATCGGCACCAGCATCGTCCGCGGCGAAATCGGCGCAGGCGAACAGCTGCCGTCCGAAATGAAGATCTGCGAGATGTTCGATGTGTCGCGGCCGGTGGTGCGCGAAGCCATCCGCATCCTTGCCGGCAAGGGCCTGATCGAGTCCCGCGCCAAAAGCGGCACGCGGGTGCGTCCTCCCGAACTGTGGAGCCATCTGGATTCGGATGTGCTGCGCTGGCGCCTCGCGACCACAAGCCTCGACAGCTACCTGCAGAAACTGTTCGACCTGCGCAACGCGGTCGAGCCGGCCGCCTCCGCACTGGCTGCCGCGGCGGCGACGCCCGAGGACTGCAACGCCATCAGCGAGGCGATGGACGGGATGGCGGCGGCGACCACCAACGACGAGTTCGTCAACGCCGACATCGCCTTCCACAAGGCGATCTACATCGCTACCCGCAACGAGCTGTTCTGGCCGCTCGCCCAGATGCTGGAGATCCTGCTGCGCCGCGGCTTCACCATCGCCGCGGTCGGCGACCATCGCGCGCGTGCGCTCGCCGAGCATCGCGCCGTGCTGCAGGCGATCCGCGCCGGCGACAGCACCGCCGCCCACGCCGCCGCCGCCACCTTGCTCGGCAACACCGTCGACGATCTCAAGCGGATTCGCACCCACGGCGCGTGATGCGGCGAACCTCCAAGATTCACACATCACAAGGCGGCGACTCGATCACTTATCTTTGTCGTTGCCGGGCTTGTCCTCAGCGACTTGGCTGCGCCAAGTCGCGGACACAACCCCGATCAGGAACGCACTGCGCCCCTAAGCGGGATCACCGGGACAAGCCCGGTGATGACAATGTGGGTGGGATGAGCTCGCAGGAAAGACGCAGATTATCGCGTCTGCGCGGGGCCGACTCCAGCGGGGCGCGGCTGATCCGTTGTCGGGCGCACGAATGACGGCGCGTGTCCGAACAGGCCGCCCTTGTCCTCCTCGACCTCCGCGGCCGGAGCGTCGGGGGCCGCGGCCGGCGCCGCTGTCATCGCGGCCTTGGGCGCCGGTGCCGGAATGGCATCGCATTTCATCGAATAGACCAGCTTGCCGTCTTCGGTCTTGCCGATCGGCTTGCAGACGTCAGCGCGACGGTCCGCCGCCGGTGGCTTGGTCTGCGCCCACGCCGCGCCCGTTGCCGCGACACCCGTCAAAACAACCGCCATCATCAGAGTCTTCATCATCATCCCCGTGCTCGTGACGGCGGTGATCTGAGGACCGCACCCCGATTTTTGCAAGCGCGTAAACCTCGCAACCTGACCACGCGGTGGGCAGCACACGAGCGGTTCCACCGCCGCCGCCATGCACGAACGGCACAAGCGCGATGCCGGATCGTTTGCTATCCTCAGTGCGAACGCGCGCAAGACGCGTTGCAACAGGCGAGAGGAAACACCATGGACATTGGTTACTTCGCAATGCCGTCGCATCCGCCGGAGTGTGGCTTCAAGGAGGGCCACGACTGGGATCTTCAGGTCCTGCGCTGGCTCGACGAGCTCGGCTACCAGGAGGCCTGGATCGGCGAGCATCACACCGCGCCATGGGAACCGCATCCGTCCCCGGACCTGTTGCTCGCCCAGGCCTTCCTGCAGACCAAGACCATCCGTCTCGGCCCCGGCGGCTTCCTGCTGCCGTATCATCACCCGGCCGAACTCGCCAACCGCGTCGCCGCGCTCGATCACCTGTCCGGCGGACGGCTGAATTTCGGCGTCGCCGCCAGCGGCCTTCCCAGCGACTGGGCGATGTTCAATGTCGACGGCATGTCGGGACAGAACCGCGACATGACCCGCGAGGCGCTGGAGATCATCCTGCGATTGTGGACGGAGGACGCGCCGTTCACCCACACCGGCAAATTCTGGACGGTGACCAAGCCGGACACCATGTTCGATTTCCTCAAACCGCATCTGAAACCGGTGCAGGCGCCGCATCCGCCGATCGGCGTTGCCGGCCTCAGCAAGAACTCCGACACCCTGAAGCTCGCGGGCGAACGCGGCTTCATTCCCATGAGCCTCAATCTCAACCCGGCCTATGTGTCGAGCCACTGGGATTCGGTCGAGGCGGGTGCGGCGAAAACCGGCCGCAAGCCGAAGCGCGGCGATTGGCGGCTGGTGCGCGAGGTCTGCGTGGCCGAGACCGACGAGGAAGCGTGGAAACTGTCGGTCGGCGACATGATGGGCCGGATGATGGGCGAGTACTTCCTGCCGCTGCTCGGGCACTTCGGCTTCAAGGACTATCTCAAGCACGCCCCCGATGTGCCCGACAGCGACGTGACGGTGAAATACTGCGCCGAACGCAACTGGATCGTCGGTTCGCCCGCGACCGTCGCCGCCAAGATCGAGAAGATCTATCACGAGGTCGGCGGCTTCGGCACGCTGCTGGTGTTCGGCTTCGACTACAAGCACAAGCCCGAAGCCTGGCACAACTCGCTGCGGCTGCTGAGCCAGGAGGTGATGCCGCGCCTCAAGCACCTCAAGCCGGAGATCGTGCGCGCGGCGTGAGGGAGATCTTCACCTCGCCCCGCTTGCGGCTGTCGAATGCACACATCTCCGCTCGGCAAAGACTCGTTCCCTCCCCCCTTGTGGGGGAGGGTTA
>JBGMOD010000235.1:0-3921 GCA_041424235.1 Hyphomicrobiales bacterium | reverse complement strand
GACGAGCGACCCGATCCGGACCTCGTTAGGGCTGCTTCCTTCCGGACCTGACCCGGTTGGCGAGTGGCTCGTCCACCGCCAATCTCCCACCCCTATTTGGGGCCAAATGGGCCGGAAAGCAAGCGCACCGCACCAATATCTGCTAGGCTCGCGGGACGAGATTCACCCTGGGAATCGCATGTCTCCTGCTGCACCGACCTGGTTGCTCCATTCGCAACTCGAAAAAGACACCATCAATGTGGGCGACCTGCCGCTGTGCCGCGTGCTGGTGATCAAGGACGCCAACTATCCCTGGTTGCTGCTGGTGCCCCGCCGGATCGACGCGATCGAGATCATCGACCTCGACGAGGTCGAACAGGCGCAACTGATGACCGAAATCACCCGCGTCGCGCGCGTGCTCAAAGAGGTCACGAAATGCGACAAGCTGAACATCGCAGCCCTGGGCAATCTGGTTCCGCAACTCCATATCCACATCATCGCGCGGCGTCCCAGCGATGCGGCGTGGCCACGGCCGGTCTGGGGCGTGGCGCAGGCCCTCAACCACGATCCGCAAGAAGTTGCGGCCTTCATCAGCGCGCTCCGGCGCAAAATCTGGCTCGGCTAACCATCAATGATAACAAACAAGACGTTTCCGGTCGGCTCACCGGGCTTCTCCACTCATCCCATCGATCGCGCGGCCCATCTTCGTGAAGACACCGACAAGCTGCTGGCCCTGGAAGAGCGCAGCGACGCGCGCGCCTATGTTGTGCATCGCGATTCGCTGCTGATCAGGAAAGACGGCGACAATTCCACCGCCGCGCTGACGCTGAAGCAGGCGCGCGATTACGGCGCCAACCCGGGCACGGTGTTCCTTGGCCTGCGCGACGGCAAGCCGGTGTTCGGCATGGGCATTCCCGCCGGCGCGGTCGAAGCGCTGATGTCGCGCGGCGATGTCGCGGTGAACGACCTGCGCGGGGCCATCAGCCAGGGCCTGCTGCCGGCTGACGAACTCTCCACCATCGCCATGGCGAAAGCGCTCGTGACATGGCATCAGCGCCACGGCTTCTGCGCCAATTGCGGCCAGCGCAGCGCGATGGCAAGCGGCGGCTGGCGACGCGATTGCCCCAGTTGCAAGACGCAGCATTTTCCACGCACCGACCCGGTCGTGATCATGCTGGTCACCCACGGCGACAAGTGCCTGCTCGGCAGGCAGTCGCAATTCCCCGCCGGCATGTGGTCATGCCTCGCCGGCTTCGTCGAGATCGCCGAGACCATCGAAGACGCCGTGCGCCGCGAGGTGCTCGAGGAGGCCAGCGTGCAATGCACGGACGTGACCTACTATCATGCGCAGCCGTGGCCTTATCCGTCGTCGCTGATGATCGGCTGCACGGCACGGGCCACCACCACCGACATCGTGGTGGACAAGACCGAACTTGAGGACGCGCGCTGGTTCGACAAGGCCGACGCCGCCTTGATGCTGAAACGCGAGCACCCCAGCGGCCTGCTCGGTCCGCACCCGGTGGCGATCGCCTATCACCTGGTCGCACAATGGGTGAACCAGGCGTAGATCCCGCAATGTCCTCGACGACTGCGGACACAAGTCGCGCGCAGCGGCGGATTCTCTGCATCGGAATCCCAACGCGCGACATGCTGCTTCACATCTCCGCGCTGCCGTCGCGCGGCCACAAGCTTCCGGCCGATCAGTTCAGCCAGTTCAGCGGCGGCAACGCGACCAATGCGGCCGTCGCGATCGCGCGACTCGGCGGCAAGGCGCGCCTGACCGGACCGATAGGCGAGAATCCGGCGGACACCCAGTTCATCCTCGACCTGCTGGCCGCGGAGGGCATCGAACTGCAGCACCTCGTGCGCGTGCCGGGCGCACAGACGCCGATGTCGACTATCTGGATCGACGCCGGTGGCGAGCGCACGCTCGTGATCTACCGCGACCCGAAACTCTGGACCGTCGTGCTGCCGGACACTGACGCCTTGCTCGACGGCGTCGATGCCATTTTGACCGAGAGCCGCTGCGCCGACTTCGTCATCGGGATCTGCCGGGAGGCGCGCGAGCGCGGCATCCCGGTGGTGCTCGATGCCGATCGGGTGATGTCGCTGCAGGACGAGATTCTGACGGTCTCCAGCCATGTCATTTTTTCGGCCGAAGCGTTGAGGGCGACAACCGGCAAGGATGACCTGATCGAATCGCTCACACAGGTCGCGGGTCTCACCCCGGCCTTCCTGGCCGTCACCGACGGCGCTCAGGGCACGTTCTGGCTCGACGCCCGGCGCCAGCCCCGGCACGTCGCGAGCTATCCGGTCACCCCGGTCGATACGCTGGGGGCCGGGGACGTGTTTCACGGCGCCTTTGCCCTCACCATGGCCGAAGGGCGCGATCTGGAGTGGGCCATGCGGTTCGGTTCCGCCGCCGCGGCGCTGAAATGCGCGCGCCATGGCAGCGCCTATGCTGCTCCGCAACGTGCTGAAGTTGAAGCGCTTTTGGCGCGCTCGGCGGTCCCCGGCCAAACCTGAACGGGTTCTAAGCTTTCGGTGCTTGCGCTAGAAGAATTTTCTATATAATAGGTGGATTATCCTCACTATTGGAAAAAAGTTCTTCGCCATGACCGACATCGCTGTTGCCATCGCAGATACCAACCGCCGCCTCGATGCCATCGACCGCAAGATCCTGACCGTGCTGCAGGACGACGCCTCGCTGTCCGTCGCCGAAATCGGTGACCGGGTCGGCCTCTCCTCGACCCCCTGCTGGAAGCGGATCCAGCGGCTGGAGGCCGAGGGCATCATCCTGCGCCGGGTGGCGCTGGTGGACCAGAACAAGATCGGGCTCGGCATCTCCGTGTTCGTCTCGATCGAGAGCGGCGACCATTCCGATGCCTGGCTGAAGAAGTTCGCCGAGGCGGTCAGCGCCATGCCGGAAGTGATGGAATTCTACCGGATGGCCGGCGACGTCGATTACATGCTGCGCGTGGTCGTTGCCGACATGCAGAGCTACGACGTGTTCTACAAGAAGCTGATCAGCGCGGTGCCGCTCAAGAACGTCACCTCGCGCTTCGCCATGGAGAAGATCAAGTCGGTCACGGCGCTGCCGGTCCCCCCCGTCAGCGCGGCTTGACGGCCGGCCACGATTAATCGCTTTTACAGAACGATTCGATAGATATAATGAGTTGGATCGATTGATCCGAGCTTGCGAGCATGGGCTGACACAGGAGGTCAGCCATGAACGCCCATCCGGAACCAGTCGCCCTCACCCCACCGCACGCGCTCGCGCGCGGTGACCATCATGATCCGGTTCAGGCCGTGCTCCGGCTTTGGCCCGGCGTGGCTCTGACAGCGGGGATCGCAGCCTTGGCCTTTGCGGTGCACGCCATTCCGGGCTTCGGCATGCTGAGCCCGATGATCCTGTCCATCACCGCGGGCATTGCGCTCCATAATCTGCTCGGCACGCCGGCGCGCGCCAAGGCCGGCGTCACCTTCGCGCTGCGCAAGATCCTGCGTTTCGCCATCATCCTGCTCGGCCTGCAGCTGACCGCAGCACAGGTGCTGGAGGTCGGCGCCACCGGCGTGGCCGTGATCGCAGCCACCCTGATCGCCACCTTCCTGTTCACCACCTGGCTCGGCCACAGGCTGGGTGTCGCGCGGCAACTGACACAGCTGATCGCCGCCGGTACCTCGATCTGCGGCGCGTCCGCGGTGATCGCCGCCAACACCGTGACCAACGCCGACGATGAGGATGTCGCCTATGCGGTGGCCTGCGTGACGGTGTTCGGCTCGATCGCGATGCTGACCTATCCGCTGCTGCCAGGCCTGCTCGCCCTCGACCCGCATGCGTTCGGACTGTGGTCCGGCGCCTCGATCCATGAAATCGCCCAGGTGGTCGCCGCTGCGTTCCAGGACGGTTCTGCGGCCGGTGAATTCGGCACCATCGCCAAG
>JBGMOD010000234.1:0-3930 GCA_041424235.1 Hyphomicrobiales bacterium | reverse complement strand
TGAACTGGTGTACACGGTTTTGCAGACCGTTGCGTAACCACTCCGCCACGTGGCCCCATAGAGGGCGACTTGTTACAGTGGCACCAACGCTTGTGCAACCCGTCTTCGGTCTGTTCTTATCGCGAATCCGAAAAGCAAACCGTTTTCATTCCAACACGAATTTCGCGGCCTGTTTCAGGCTAACCGCGCCGTCGCCGCCAATCACGGCGTGGCTTTGGTTTGGGTGCGAGCTCCGGCAAGGTCGTCTGGACCTCGCGGTATTTGGCCAGCAGCGCTTGAAAGCTCGCCAGGAGCGCTGATTCGATGTCCGGGCGCTGCTCAAGACGGCTGATCAGCATGCCGGCCGCTTCGATGGTCGAGAGCCCGTCACGGCGGGGCTCGCGACGCAGCTTGCCGTAAAGCGATGGCCGTGACGGCCCGAGAATCACCCGTCGACACTTCAGCATCCAGGCATTGCGCCACCACAAAGCCTTGGCCTGGCTCCAGGTGCCGTCCAGCAGCACCACGCCCTCGATCTCCCGCAGGATGCCGCGCTGGTGGTCTTCGGGCTGGCCCTTGCGGTCGAGCACCACGATATCCTGGTCGGTGTCGAGATCGGCCACCTTGGAGGAGCCGAGATACAGCACCGCCCAGCGCGCCGGATCGACCGTCCGCCCCAGGATCTTGGACAGGCTGGGCCATGACAGGCCGATTTTCAGCACCGCTTTCTCGAAGTGCAACGCGGTCAGCCGCGCCGTTCCGAGCAGCCGGTCCTGCTCCTGCGGGTGCTGCAGGATCACCAGCGACATCCGGCTCTTCACCGGCGTCACGCTGTCGCAGACACACAAGGGCATCGGCTTGCCGCATCGCGGGCAATCCGGGATTTCGTCGGGCGTTGCGGTCGCAACGGTCTGCGGCTGGTCTGACATCAGCCCGCTATACGCCGCACGGCGTCCGGCAGCAACCTGACGGCCTATTCGGCCGGCGCGACTGCGGCGACGTCGGGGGCGGATCGCCGCCGCATCCGGTCGATCAGGAGATAGATCACCGGCGTCGTGTACAGCGTCAGGATCTGCGAAACGATCAGGCCGCCGATGATGGTGATGCCGAGTGGCCGGCGCAACTCCGTCCCCGGCCCGATCGCCACCACCAGCGGCACGGCTGCCAGCAGCGCCGCCATCGTGGTCATGATGATCGGGCGAAAGCGCGCGATGCAGGCCTCGAAAATCGCGTCGGTCGACGACAGTCCGCGATGGCGTTCGCCTTCCAGCGCGAAGTCGACGATCATGATGCCGTTCTTCTTGACGATTCCGATCAGCAGGATGATGCCGATAAAGGCGATCACGGTGAGCTGCGTGTTGGTCACCACCAGCGCCAGCAGTGCGCCGAGACCCGCGGGCGGCAACGTCGAGATGATCGTCAGCGGATGGGCCAGGCTCTCATAGAGCACGCCGAGCACGATGTAGACCGCGATCAGCGCACCGAGGATCAACAGCGGCTGCCGTCCAGCCGTCTTCTGGCTGTCGCCGGCATTGCCGTCGAAGCTGCCGCGAATTCCCTCGGGCATGTGCAGTTCGCCGACTGCGCGCTGGATATTGGCTGTCGCTGTTTCCAGCGGCACATCGGGCAGCAGGTTGAACGACACCGTGGTTGACGGGAACGAGGCCGAGTGGCGCACCGCCAGCGGGGCCAGCCCGCGGCTGTAGTGCACCAGCGCCGAAAGCGGCACCTGGACGTTATTGGCGCCGGCGACATAGATGCGATTGAGGTCGGACGGATCGTCCTGGAACTGCGGATCGGTCTCCAGCACCACCTGGTACTGATTGCGCTGGGTGTAGACGATCGAAATCTGCCGCTGCGAAAACGCGTTGTTCAGCGCATTGTCGATGCTCTGCACGCTGACGCCGAGACTGGCCGCGGTGTCGCGGTCGATCGACAAATTGAGCTGCAACCCACCCGGGTCGCTGTCGGAGGAAATGTCGGTGATGCCTTCGACGGTTTCCATCCGTTTGGCGATGATCGGCCCCCATTTCTGTAGCAGATCGAGATCGGTGCTGATCAGCGTATATTGAAAGTCGGAATCGCTCTGCCGACCACCGGCCCGGATATCCTGGGCCGCGACCATGAACAGCCGGATACCGGGAATTTTGCCAAGTTCACGCCGAAGGCGATCGATCACCATCGCAGTCGACAGGTCGCCCCGCTCTTCGACCGACTTCAGGCTGATGAAAATGGTGCCGCGATTGGAACTGCCTCCGCCCGGTCCGCCACTGCCGCCGAGGATCGACCCGATGCCCTGCACCGCAGGATCCGCCATCACGATGTCGGCCACCTGCTCCTGCAGCTTGAGCATCGACTGGAACGAGATATCCGGCGAAGCCCTGGTCGAACCGAAAATGAAACCGCTGTCGTCGGTCGGGAAATACCCCTTCGGAACCTTGGCATACAGCATCACCGTCAGCCCGATGGTCGCGAAGAACACCAGCACGGTGAGAATTGGAAAACGCAGCACCACGTGCAGCGTGCGCTCGTAGAACCGCACCACCCTCGACAACAGGCCCTCGACCAGGCGATCGAACCAGGTCGCGTCGGTCGAGATCGTGCTCTTGATGTAGTGCGCGCAGATCATCGGGGTGATGGTCAGCGACACCAGGGTCGAGACGATGATGGCGAAAGCGAGCGTCAGGGAGAACTCCCGCAGCAGCCGGCCGACGATGCCGTCCATGAAGATCAACGGCGTGAAGGCGGCGATCAGCGACAGGCTGATCGACAACACCGTAAAACCGATCTGCTTCGCTCCCTCCAGTGCTGCCTGGAACGGCCGCATGCCGTGCTCGAGGTTGCGATACATGTTCTCGATCATGACGATGGCGTCATCGACCACGAAGCCGACGGAGATCGCCAGCGCCATCAGGGACAAATTGTCGATCGAGAATCCGGCCATCCACATCCCGGCGCAGGTTCCCGCGAGCGCCAGCGGCACCGAAATGCCGGCGGCGATGGTGGGCGTCATCCGGCGCAGAAACACGAACACCACCACCATGACCAGCGCGGCGGTCGCAAACAGCGTCCACTCCATGTCTTCGACGCTGGCGCGGATGGTTCCGGTCCGGTCGGTGAGAACCGAAATCTCGACTCCCGCCGGAATCCACTGCTTCAGCTCGGGCAGCAGCGCCTTGATCCGGTCGACCGTGTCGAGCACATTGGCGTCGCCCTGCTTGGTGATCTGCAGCAGAACTGCCGGCTGCTTGTTGAACCAGGCGACCGAGCGGCTGGAGC
Organism: Hyphomicrobiales bacterium; assembly: GCA_041424235.1. GTDB lineage: Bacteria > Pseudomonadota > Alphaproteobacteria > Rhizobiales > Xanthobacteraceae > Bradyrhizobium_A. The sequence continues at coordinate 672 of JBGMOD010000234.1, read as the reverse complement.
GTGTCGCATCCACGATGTTGGCGACATCGGACAAGCGGATGAAATTGCCGTTCGAAGCCTTGATCACGATGTTCTTGAACTCGGCCGCCGTCCGCATCTGCGGATTGAGGCCCAGCGTCTCGCTCTGCCGATCGCCGTTGAACGTGCCGATCGGCCCCAGCGCATTGGCGTTGACGATGGCGGTGCGAACGTCGTCGGTGGCGATGCCGGCATTCGCCAGCAGCACCGGATTGAGCTGGACCCGCACCGCGGGCTGATCCGCGCCGCTGACCGTCACCTCGCCCACGCCCGGCACCTGCGCCAACCGCTGGGCGATCACCGTATCGGCGACATCGTAGACGGCGCTCGACGACATGGTCTTGGACGTCAACGCCAGAATGAAGACGGGCGCGGCGGATGGATTGGCTTTGCGGAAATTCGGCAGCGAGGGCAGATCCGACGGCAGATCCGCCAGGGACGCGTTGATGGCGGCCTGCACATCGCGCGCCGCTTTGTCGATGTTGCGTCCGATCGAAAACTGAAGCTGGATGCTGGTCGAGCCCAGCGAACTGGTCGAGGTGATCTGGTCGATCCCGGCGATTTCACCCAACCGCCGCTCCAGCGGCGCGGCCACCGTTGCCGCCATCACCGAGGGATCCGCGCCCGGCCGGCTGGCCGAGACCCGGATCATCG
>JBGMOD010000233.1:0-3936 GCA_041424235.1 Hyphomicrobiales bacterium | reverse complement strand
TGGTTGGTTCGTGCCGACCCGGCAGATCGACCCCGCGACGCAAGGCCAACTCCCGGGCGACCTGCTTGCCGCCATTTGCTTTGGCCGGGACCGCGGCTTCGACCACGTCCTGTTTGATTGCGACGCTGGCACCACCGACGAACTCCCAGTCCACAACTGGTAGGAACATCCGCTTATAGCGCCGAGAAGGGGGGCCGTGTTGCGCTAAGCGTGGCAATAGATCACCATGCTTTTGGAAGGATCACGCTTCCACGCGCGCGCTGAGCAACTGGAGCCGGTCAGCAGCGATTTCAGCGACGTTGGCCTGAATCACATGCCCCCGGTTACGCAGTATCTCGCCGAGATCCCGAACGATGACGATCAGATCGCGGGTGGGAATACCCCCATCCAGATGGCGCAGGAGCAGCGTTTCTTCTTCATCCAGTTCACGCATCGCAATCTCGGTCCATAGCCACGCTCGGTGGATACATTAGATCGGCGCCTCGCGCTCGATCCAGTCGATGGCGAGGCGACGGATCCCACCATACCATCCGGCCGGCCGCGCCTGAACCCCCCGGTCCGGGATTTATGCCGGGAAGAGACTAAGCTGACGAGCTTCACTAAATCACGCGATTCCAGGTAGGTCCGGGTAGAGTTGGCCGTATAGTTGAGTTCTCTGTTCGCGGCCCGCCTAAAGCATACGTCGGTGTGCGCGTAAACGTCTGCTCCAGACAGGAACGGCCGTTCGCTGGTCAGAAAGCGTTCGGTCAGCAGCGCGCCCAGAATGCACCTTTTCCGTCGGGTATAGGGACTCCTATAGCTGTCGCTCACTACCGAATAATTGCGTTGGGTGCCGCGCTGCCGCCCGCACTCCGGACAGCCGTCCGCCAGCCTCCGGCAAACCGGCTGATTTTGTCTATGGCCAACTGTCTGATCAGGAATCGTGCGCGAGGTGCTCGCCAGTGGAGGCTGCTCAGCAGACGCCCACCATCATCGCGAGCTCATCGTGTGAGATCACGCCTTGATCAACCCCTTCCTGACCATACTCGTCGCCGCCGCGACGATCGCCTCACGGGGGTCGCGTGGTATCCAACCGAGCACCCGCCGCGCTTTGTCGTTCGAGGTCTTCTTCGCATAGCCGAGGTCGGGCACGAACGGACGCATCCCGGCATTGAAACGCGCCGCGATGCGCACGACGAAGTCGGGGATCGAGCGGGTCGGCACGCGCTTCGCCGCGTCGCCGAGCGTCGCCTTGATGACCGAGCCAATCTCCTTCAGCGCGAGCGCGCGGCCGTTTGAGATCAGTAACCGCTCGCCCGCGGCGGCCGGATTGGTCATCGCCATGATGTGCGCGCTGGCCACGTCGCGGACGTCGACGATCGGGATGAACAGGTTCGGGACGGCCGGCATCGCGCCGTCGAGCATGCGCTGGATTATGTGGTTGGCGCCGGAGACGTCCTTGCCCATCACTGGCCCGATGACTGCGACCGGCAGCATCGTGGTCAGCTCCAGCGCGCCACCCTCGGCGCCGATGAAGTCCCATGCCGCGCGTTCGGCGAGGGTTTTGCTCTTGCCGTACGCATCGACGCCCGGGCCATCGAGAACGGTCCAGTCAGCTTCGGTGAACACATGATCGCTATGCGGGTGTCCCCAGCTCACTGCGTGGAATGCCGAGGTGAGAACGACGCGCTTCACCCCCGCGTCGCGTGCCGCTCGCAGCACGCGCAGCGTGCCTTCGCGAGCGGGGACGATCACATCGTCTTCGTTGGCGACGTGCCCGGGTTGTACCGGAGACGCAACGTGCAGAACGACGTCGGCATCGGCAACGGCTTCTGCCCAGCCTTCGTCGCTCGTGAGATCCGCCGTGACGAAGCTCAGCCTGTCGCCATCGACCATGCCCGCATCCTCAAGAACGCCGCGCACCACTGTTTCCGTCGCGAGCGATCGGACGGTGGCGCGGACGAGGTGGCCTTGCTCAAGGAGCTGGAGGATACAGTGCCCGGCGATGAAGCCGGAGCCACCGGTGACCAGCACCCGCTTCTGGCTCATGACGGGGTTCCTTCGTGAAAGCGGTGATCGCTGGCTTCTCGCTCACGCCAGCGCATCGGAGTCGTCCGCTCCCAGCCGCGGAAGGCGCGGGCGAACGAATTGGGCTCCACGAAGCCAAGCAGCATGGCGATCGCCACCGTATCGAGCTCGGTGGCGGCGAGGAGCCGGCTCGCCATGGTCCGCCTCACCCCCGCGAGTTGCTGCTGGAAGCTCGTCTTGCTCTCGTCGAGGCGGCGCTGAAGCGTGCGGCTGCTGACCTTGAGACGCCGCGCCACCGCCGCGACACTGGGCCGCCCCCCCTCGCTCAGTTGCCGTGCGATCGCAACGCGTACCTCGCCCACGAGCCGGGAGAAGCCCTCTCCGTCGCGGACGCGCTGTTCCAGGCCATCCAGCACATGCGCAAAGGCACCACCGTCCGCAGTGAGGAACGGTATATCGAGCGCGGCTCGATCGAACACCATCGCGTCATGCGCTGCCCCGAAGATGATCGGGCATTCGAAGTGGCGCCGCAGGAGCGCCCCATCGGCAGGGCGGCGCGCCAGTTCGAGCCGAATCGGTGCAACCTTCCCGGCGGTGCCCCGCCGGGCGAGTTCGTGCAGCGAGGCCATGGTCATATCGACGAGCAGGCGCGGCACCGCTCCCGTCGCCTGGAGCCAGCGATAGCTGACGACTGCCTCGTCACCTGCGATCTCGACCTCGACGAGTTCGGGGCAGGTCAGGCGCTTGTATCGGGAGAGCGCCCTGAGCGCGTTGCGAAAATCAGGAGCGTGCAATGCGACGATCGAGGCGATGCCATAGCCGCGTGCGATCCCTTCGGCACCAAAGCGAATGCCCGCGGACGGGTCGTCGAGCTCCTCCTCGGCTGCAGCCCAGATACGGAAAAAGTCGCTCGTGATCCACGCGAAGGACGGCACCACGCCGGCACGTATGCACAATCGCTCGATCGGGATGCCGAGCTTCGTAAGGACGCCTCGTGACAACGAGAAGGTGTCGGTGCTCTGCATGGCAGGAACCTAGGCCGACCGGACACCGCCTACAAATCCGATCGCGCCAAATCGTCCACTTCGCACCTTGTTCATTCCGGAAAGCAGCGCTGGCGAACGCGCGAACGTCGGCTCCTGCTAAAAGCCGACGTGTAACGAGCGCGTTGGGAACGATGTACCTCGCGCAAGTCGCCGCCCACTCCGCATTTATCGCTCACACAAGACTGCCGCGGGCGAGAGCCCACCGGGCACGAACTGAATCGGAAAGAGGAGTGGGGAGGTCAGTGCGCTCCCCGGATTAGGAGCGTCCCTTGGAGCCTCCACCATGAAGATCGCCCTGCGTAACATCACCTACAGCGCCGCGCTCTCGCAAGAAACGAGCGCTTTCACCGCCGATGTCTGGATCAATGACGAGCTTGCCTTCCACGCTCGCAATCAGGGCCATGGCGGATGCGATTTCTATCATCAGGTCGGACAATGGACCGAAGCCCAGGTCAACGCATGGCTCAAGGCCAACCGCCCGGCGCGCGTGATCCACGGCCTTACCCTCGAGCCGGACCTCGAAGCCGAGGTCGGGGATCTCCTCTCCCGTGAACTCGAATATCGCCGGCTGAAGCGTCTGTTGCGCACGAACCTCGTGACGGTCGAGCGCGACCAGGTCTTTCAATATCCGCTGCGCAAGCGGCCGCTCGCCATCGTTACTCGCGCGGTCATCGCAACCAATCCCGACGCGGTCGTCATCAATGGCGCGGACGACGCTGTCCTCCGTCAGGCCGTCGACATCCTGATCGCCGTCGCCTGACCGAACCACTTCGGACCGCGAAATGAGCATCGCCATAACCGCCGCCTGTCACACGAACGGCGCCGAACGCGACGTCGCTACCGACGCGACGATCTTCGACGCCGTCCGCCGCAATGCATGGTT
>JBGMOD010000232.1:2130-35890 GCA_041424235.1 Hyphomicrobiales bacterium | reverse complement strand
CGCCAAATGGCGCGCTCGCACCTCATAGGGTCACAGCCTCTCAGGATGACGGAGTTGATTCAACGTAAACTCATCCCGCTCTAGTCTTTAGGCGAGGTCCACCTTCAAACGATCTCTGCCTTTAGACGATCTCAGACTTTAAACGATCTCGGCCTTGGGTCATTTTCGACCGGTGCGGCGAGCTGCGCACCTCAAGGATGACGGATCGCATCGAGCGATCTCATCATGCCTTAGTGTTTCTTCTTGCGCTTCGAACTCCTCAGCGGCGGTCCGGGGTACGGGACATTCGCGCAAGTCATCGCGTACACCAACAGGCCACTGTAGGTCTTTCCGATCGGATAACAGATATCGTCAGCCGCACCGCTTCGCGAAGGCGCGCCCGCCGCTGCGGCGGGTGGGGCCGTCTTGTCGGCCACCGGAGCGGTGCTGGTTTGCGCCATGGCGGGCGACGACAACAACAGAGCAGCCAAAATTACTTTTTTCATTTCAGTACCCTTTATTTATTGCTGAAAATGACATGAACACACGACAATACGACACCATCTTAAGTGCCGTTGCGCCAGAACGTAAATAGCACCGATGCCGGCGGATAACGGCAGCAACAGCACGATCCGCTTGCGCCGCGCCGCTTTGCAGCGGGCTGTTATCCAGTTCGCATGTGAGCAATCCTCATGCGATCGGTGTCGCTGTCAGGAATGGCTTGCCTGGATCGCCGAACGGGCCCCTTCTTCCGGCAGCGCATCGAGATGACACGCCACCCACTGCCCCTCTCCGGTCAAACGAAGCTGCGGCTCCTCGGTGCGGCAGCGATCGAACACGTAGGGACACCGGGTGTGGAAACGGCATCCGCTGGGCGGATTGATCGGGCTCGGCACATCGCCCTTCAGGATGATCCGGGTGCGGGCGGCGCCGGGCTCCGGCACCGGCACGGCGGAGAGCAGCGCCTTGGTGTAGGGATGCTGCGGCGCGGTGAAGATCTGCCGCCGCGGCGCCATCTCGACGATCTTGCCGAGATACATCACGGCGACACGGTGGGTCATGTGCTCGACGATCGCCAGATCGTGGCTGATGAAGAGCAGTGCGAGGCCGAATTGCTGCTGCAGATCCTGCAGCAGGTTCACGATCTGCGCCTTGACCGAGACGTCGAGCGCCGAGACCGCCTCGTCGCAGACGATCAGTTCGGGTTCGACCGCCAGCGCCCTCGCGATGCAGATGCGCTGGCGCTGGCCGCCCGAGAACTCGTGCGGCCGCCGGGTCAGCGCGTCGCGCGGCAGGTGCACGGTGTCCATCAGCGCCGTGACCCGCGCCTCGAGTTCGGCGGGCGATTTGGCGAGGCCGAAATTGCGGATCGGCTCGGCCAGAATGTCGCGCACGCGCATGCGCGGATTGAGACTGGAGAACGGATCCTGGAACACCACCTGCACACGGCGGCGCATGTCGCGCAGCCCATCGGGCGACAGACCGTCGATACGCTTGCCATCCAGCACGACCTGGCCGGCGGTGATATCGAGCAGTCGCAAAATGGCCCGGCCCACCGTCGACTTGCCGCAACCGGACTCACCGACCAGGGACAGGGTCTCGCCGCGGGCGACTTCGAAGGAGACCCCGTCCACCGCATGAACCCGGCCCGAGCTGCGGCTGAACAGGCCGCCGCGAACCGGAAAATGCTTCTTGAGATCGTTGACCTGCAGCAGCGGGGCCTGTTGCGGCGGGACTTGAAGCACTGGCGCGCTCATGCCGCGGCCGCCTCCTTGGGCGCATAATGACAGGCGGCGATGTGGCGGGAGCCCTTCTCTTCGAGACCCGGCGCGACCTCGCGACAGAGATCGGTCGCCAGCGAACACCGCCCGGCAAAGACGCAGCCTTCGATCCGTGCCTTGAGGCTGGGCACCTGTCCGGGGATCTCGACCAGGCGTCCGGACGTGCCGGTGAACGACGAGCCCAGCCTGGGCATGGCGCCGAGCAGGCCCCGCGTATAGGGATGACGCGGCGCGCGGAACAATTCGGCCACCGGCGCTTCCTCGACCTTGCGGCCGGCATACATGACCATGACGCGCTCGGCGACTTCGGCGACCACGCCGAGATCATGGGTGATCAGAACGATCGCCGCGCCGATACGGCGCTTGAGCTCCAGCATCAGTTGCAGGATCTGCGCCTGGATGGTGACATCCAGCGCCGTGGTCGGCTCATCCGCGATCAAGAGCCTGGGATTGCAGGCAAGCGCCATGGCGATCATGACGCGCTGGCGCATGCCGCCGGAGAGCTGGTGCGGATATTCGCGCACGCGCCGCGCCGGCTCGGGGATGCCGACCAGTGTCAGCATCTCGATGGCGCGGGCCACTGCGGCCGGCTTGTCGAGGCCCTGGTGCATCCGCAGTGTCTCGCCGATCTGGCGGCCGACCGTCAGCACCGGATTGAGGCTGGTCATCGGCTCCTGGAAGATCATCGAAATGTCGTTGCCGCGGATGGCGCGCATCTCGTGCTCGGAGAGTTGCAGCAGGTCCCGTCCCTGGAAGCGGACGGAGCCAGCGATCTTGCCCGGAGGCTCGGGGATGAGCCGCATCAGCGACATGGCGGTGACCGACTTGCCGCAGCCGGATTCACCGACGATGGCCAGCGTCTCGCCTTCGTCGACATGGAAGGAGACGCCGTCCACGGCGCGATTGATCCCCTCGGGGGTCCGGAAATGCGTCTGCAGATTCTGGACGTCGAGCAATGCCATCGGCTTTACAGGCCCTTCGCCATGCGCGGGTCGAGTGCATCACGCAGGCCGTCGCCGACCAGATTGACGGCCAGCACGGTGACGGACAGGAACGCGGCGGGAAAAAACACGATGTAGGGCTTGACCTGCCACAGCGCCCGGCCCTCGGCCATGATGTTGCCCCAGGACGGAATGGTGGGCGGCGTGCCGGCGCCGATGAAGGACAGGATGGATTCCACGATCATGGCGCTGGCGCAGATGTAGGTGGCCTGGACCAGCATCGGCGCCATCGTATTGGGCAGGATGTGGCGCAGGATGATCATCGGCGTGCGCGTGCCGGAGGCGACAGCGGCATCCACATAAGGCTGCTCGCGCAACGACAACACCACGCTGCGCACCAGCCGCGACACGCGCGGGATCTCCGCGACGGTGATGGCCAGGATGACGTTGCCGACGCTGCCGCGCGTCAATGCCATCAGCGCGATCGCGAGCAGGATCGGCGGGATCGACATCAGCCCGTCCATGAAGCGCATGACGATGCCGTCGGCCCATCGCACGAAGCCCGAGACGAGGCCGATGGTCAGACCGGCGAACGAGGCCAGCGCCGCCACCGAGAGCCCGACGGTGAGCGACACCCGCGTCCCGTACAGCACGCGTGAATAGATGTCGCGCCCCAGCGCATCGGTGCCGAACCAGAACGCCGCGGAGGGCGCGCGCGTGCGCTTGGCCGGCGCCAGCGCGGTCGGATCGACCGTGCCGAGATAAGGCGCAAAGATCCCGATCAGGACGAGGCAGAGCAGCAACGCGCCGCCGATCGCGACGGTCGGATGATTGCGCAGGAAGCCGACGACACCGCGCCGCACGGCGACGGGCAGCAGCAGGTCCGGCAGTTGCGGCGCGATGACAAGCCCCGGCGGCACGGGGACGGTGCGAGCGGTCGGGGTCAATAGCGGATCCTCGGATCGATCAGGGTGTAGGCGAGGTCAATCACCAGATTGACCAGCACGTAGACGAAACTGAACAGCAGAACGATGCCCTGGATGACGGGATAATCACGGCGCAGGATCGCGTCGATGGTCAGCCGGCCGAGGCCCGGGATGGCGAACACGCTTTCGGTCACGACCGCGCCACCGATCAGGAGCGCGATGCCGATGCCGATCACGGTGACGATCGGGACCGCCGCGTTCTTCAGCGCATGAACGAACAGGATGCTGCGTTGCCCCAATCCCTTGGCGCGGGCGGTGCGGACATAATCCTGCTGCAGCACCTCGAGCATAGCGGCGCGGGTGATGCGCGCGATCAGCGCAATATAGACGCAGCCAAGCGCGATGGCCGGGAGGATCAGGTTCTTCAGCCATGGCCAGACCCCCTCCGCCAGCGGCGTGTAGCCCTGCACGGGAAGCCATTCCAGCTCCAGTGCAAACACATAGGCGAGAATGTATCCGACCACGAAGACGGGGAGCGAGAAGCCGAACACGGCAAAGGCCATGATGCTGCGGTCGACCCAGCTTCCCGCCTTCCACGCGGCCACCACGCCGAGCGGCACGGCGACGAGAATGGTCAGGACCAGCGTCACCACCATCAGCGAGAGCGTCGGCTCGATGCGCTGCGCGATCAGCGCCGTGACCGGCAGGCTGGTGAAGATCGAAGTGCCGAGATCAAGGTGCAGAATGCCCCAGAGCCAGCTCCCGAACTGGATCAGGAAAGGACGATCAAGACCGAGGCTCTGGCGAATACGCTCGACGTCGGCCGGGCTCGCCTGATCGCCCGCGATCACCACCGCCGGATCACCCGGCGCGAGGTGAAGCAGGCTGAAGACGAACAGCGCGACGATCGCCATCACGGGCAAGGTCGCGAGAATGCGGCGGAGGATATAGGAGACCATGTGGGTTCACCGCCCCGTCATGCGGTCTTCGATACGCCCCAGAAGAAGGGCAATGGTCCCTTCGCGACGCCGGAGACAGTCTTGCGCCAGGCCGTGTAGGTCAGGAAAAAACCGGTCGGCGCATAGACGACCTCCTCGAAAGCCGCCGCGTTGAGGCGGCCGATCGCGGCTTTTTCCTCGTCCAGCGTCTTGGCATCGAACCATGCCGCAACTTCCTTTTCCACCGCGGGGATTGACGGCCAACCCCACCACGCCTTGTCGCCATTGGCGCGAATGCCGGTATAGGCCGCGGGATTGAGGCAATCCGCTCCCGCGTGCCAGCTATGGAACATGTGCCAGCCCCCCTGGCCCGGAGGCGTCTTCACCGCGCGGCGGGAGCCGACCGTGCCCCAGTCGGTCGCAACGAAGTCGACGTTCATGCCAAGGGATTTCAACAGCTCCGCGGTGACGTCGCCTTGCGCCTTGGTGATCGGCTGGTCCTGCGCCACCAGGCACGTGATCGGCTGACCGGCATATCCGCTTTCGGCGAGCAGCTTCCTGGCCCCGGCGATATCGCGCTTGCCCTTGAGGATATCGCCGCCCTGCTCGGTGTAGAGCGGCGTGCCCGGGGTGAAGAAACCCGGCAGCGGCTTCCAAAGCGCCTCATCGTCGCCGACCAGCGCGCGCATGTAGTCTTCCTGGTTCATCGCCATCAGCACGGCGCGGCGCGCTTTGACGTCGTTGAACGGCGGATGCAGGTGGTTCATCCGGAACACGCCGATGTTGCCGAGCGGATCGGCGATGTCGACGCTGATGTTGCGGTTCTTCTTCAGCACCGGCACGAGATCGGGAATCGGATTCTCCCACCAGTCCACCTCGCCGTTCTGCAGCGCGGCCGATGCCGTAGCCGGATCGGGGATCACAATCCACTCGATGCGGTCGACCAGCATCTGCTTGCCGCCGGCGAGCCAGGACGCCTTCTCCTGCCGCGGCACATAATCGGCAAACTTCTCGAACACCGCCTTCGCGCCGGGCACCCATTCGCTTGTGGCGAATTTCATCGGGCCGGAGCCGACATACTCGGTGATCTGCTTGAAGGGATCGATCTGGGCGATGCGCTCCGGCATGACGAAGGAGCACGGCGCATTGTTCTTGGCCAGCGCCAGCAGCATTTTCGGATAAGGCTGCTTCAGCGCCCATCTGAAGGTCTTGTCGTCGACGGCGACCAGTTCGTTCTGGATTGCCTTGATCATCAACCCCATGGGATCGCGCGCCGACCAGCGCGCAAGGCTCGCCACCACATCCTTGCTCAGCACCGGCTCGCCGTCATGAAACTTGAGTCCGGGGCGAAGGCGGAAGGTCCAGACCAGACCGTCGTCCGACACCTGCTCGGTTTCGATCATCTGGCGCTGCGGCTGCAGCGCCGCATCGATGCCATAGAGCGTGTCCCACACCAATGCGGCCGCGTTGCGAACCACATACTGGGTCCCCCAGATGGGATCAAAATTGGCGAGGTTGGCCTGGGGCACAAAACGGAGGGTGCGCGCGGCGGCGCCCTGGGACAGAGCCGGCATCGAAAGGCCGCCCGTCGCCGCCAGACTGCCCGCTCCGGCAAATCCCTTCAACAGAGTCCTGCGATCCATCCGGCTCTCCAAGTCTCAAGTTGCGAGGCTCAAGTTGCAAATCTCAAGTTGCGAGTCTCAGGCTGTCAGTCTCAGGCTATCCTGGTTCCGCCCGTTTCATGGACCGATGGCTCGACGCCGATCAGATGAAACGGGCCAGTCAGATCGATGCAGTCTCCTGTGCGTGCAAACGGTATGCCAGCGGCCCCTGCTCGCTCCGTTGCGGGCAACGGAGAAAAGGACGCAGTCTCGAGCGATCACGTTTTCGAGCGGTCACATCAAATTGCGACGTGGGCCGTTTCGCAAGTGCGTCATATGTCGCGCCTCAAGCAGCCTGGTGAGCGCCTGCAAGCTGATGAGAGCGCTAGCTGGCGAGCGGCTTGAACTTCGACGATTATTGAGGGTGCCACCAACGGCCGCCGATGACAACGCCTTCGGAGACGATCTTGCGATCACCGATCAGATGCTCGCCGACCACATCGACGTAATCGAACTGCCCCTCCCTGATCGAGATCAGGGTGGCGTCTCCCACGCTCCCCGGCTTGAAGCTGCCGAGCTCGGGACGCCGCAGCGCCATCGCCGCATTGACCGTCGATGCCTGGATCACATCGGGGAGCGGCATGCCCATGCACAGGAACTTGGACATGGTGGTCACCTGATCGAAAGCTGGGCCGTCGATGCACAATGCATGGACATCCGACGAAATGGTGTCCGGATAGAAGCCATTGGCGAGCAACGCCCGCGCGGTCTTGAAGGCGAACGAGCCCTTGCCGTGGCCGATGTCGAACAGCACGCCGCGTTCGCGGGCCTCCAGCACCACTCTTTTCACCGTGCCCTGCGCGGTGACAGCCGTATTGGGAAAGGGACGGAATGCGTGGGTGAGCACGTCGCCCGGGCGCAGGCGCGCAACCACCTCCTCGTAGCTCGGCGGCGGATGATCGATGTGCGCCATCAGCGGCAACCCGACTTCCCCGGCAACCTCGAGCGCGATGTCGAGCGGCACAATCCCCGAGGTGCCCGAGGAGTGGCGGCCGACGCGGACCTTGATGCCGACGATGAGATCGCGATTGGCGTCCGCCACGCTCACGGCGTCGATCGGATTCATCAGCCGGAGCTCCTCGCTCTCGCCGACCATGACGCGGTTCGAAAAGCCGAAGATGCCGGCGTGCGAGACATGCAGATAGGCGAGAATGCGGACCTGGCTCGGCTCGATCACGTGCTTGCGGAAGCCGGCGAAATTCCCCGGGCCGGCACTGCCGGTGTCGACCGCCGTGGTGACGCCGGAGGTGCGGCAAAATTCCTCGGCATCGATGCCGAGCGAGGTGCCGCCCCAATAGACGTGGGTGTGCAGATCGATCAGCCCCGGCGTGACGATGAACCCCGAGACGTCGCGCACGTCCGTCGCCGGATCGGTCGCAAGATCGGTCCCGAGCTTGACCACCTTGCCGCCGGCAAAGGCGACATCGGTCACCGCATCGAGCTCCTGGGAGGGGTCGATCACGCGACCGCCGCGCAGCACCAGATCAAAAGGCATGACAATCTCCGATTGCGGCGTCTCTTTCGGCGGGCATCACGATGGGGACATCGCGAAGGGACGAGCCGGCCATGCCCACATTAGCAAGCCTCACGTGAGAATTGGCAAGCCTCACGCGAGGATCAGCAAGTTTCGCGCCATGAAACCGGAAATTGAAAACACAGACATGCACATCTGCCTTGCGCCACCATCGGCCATCCCGGGAGATGGATCCTGACGCGCGTCAAATGCGGCCCGCCTGCCGGCGTGATCGCTTGGATTTGAGGATCATCTTCACGACCGGGCACAGCGCTCATGCGACAAAATCATGGCAAGGTCGACCTCGAGCGCCTATGTCTGTTGCCTTGCCCGCATCCGACAGCCGGAGTTTCTGCAATGAGCAGTCCGCCCGATTACGTGCCGCCCAGCGTCTGGACCTGGAATAAGGAGAACGGAGGCCGGTTCGCGAACATCAACCGCCCGATTTCCGGCGCCACACACCAGAAAGACCTGCCGGTCGGCCGCCATCCGCTTCAGCTCTACTCGCTCGCCACGCCGAACGGCGTCAAGGTCACGGTGATGCTGGAGGAACTGCTGGCACTCGGGCACAGCGGCGCGGAATACGATGCCTGGCTGATCCGGATCGGCGACGGCGATCAGTTCGGTAGCGGCTTCGTGGACGTGAACCCGAATTCCAAGATCCCCGCCTTGATGGACCGCAGCGGCCCCAAGCCGATCAGGGTGTTCGAGACCGGCGCGATCCTGGTGTATCTCGCCGAGAAGTTCGGCGCGTTCCTGCCGACCGAGACCGCCGCGCGTGCCGAATGCCTCTCATGGCTGTTCTGGCAGATGGGCAGCGCGCCTTACCTCGGCGGCGGGTTCGGGCATTTCTATGCCTATGCGCCGACCAAGATCGAATACGCCATCGATCGGTTCGCGATGGAGACCAAGCGCCAGCTCGATGTCCTCGACAAGCGCCTGGCGGACAACGAATACATTGCGGGGCCTGACTACACCATCGCGGACATTGCGATCTGGCCCTGGTACGGCGCTCTCGCGAAGGGTACGCTCTATGGCGCGGGAGAATTCCTCGCCGTGCAGGAATACACCCACGTGCAGCGCTGGACCGAAACGATTGCAAAACGTCCGGCCGCCAAGCGCGGGCGCATGGTCAATCGCACCTTCGGGGAGCCATCGAGCCAACTGCACGAGCGGCACGACGCCGGCGATTTCGACACCAAGACGCAGGACAAGATTCCGACCTCGGGCTGATGCGTGCAGGCCAATTGATCGGCGCAGGTCAGTCCTTCGGACGGACCGCGTCAACCCGATGGAATCTGTTGTTCCGGCCCCTCGGACAGCAGCAGAAGTTCGGTCGCGGCCAGAAATGCCACGGCAATTCCGATGCCGATGCTGAAGTGCATCGCGCGCGTATGAGCGAAGCCAAGCACCCAGGGCGACACGATCAGCCAGACGCCCAGCACGACGTTGATCCATTCCTGCCAGCTGGCATATGCGATGATGGCGAGAATGGAGACAAGGCCGATGGCCGCGCTGCTCATCCAGATGTCCAGCCGGGTGACCTCCTTGGCATAAGCGAACAGCCAGGGCGTGGCGAACAAGAAGGCCACCAGCACCAGATTGTAGATATCGAGAACAGCCTCGCGGCGTAGTTTCGGTGAGTTCGACAGAACCGGCATTTGGTCCTCCTTCCGTGACATTGCTGCCCCGAAGTGCCGCCCCGACGTCGATACGGCCAACAGGCGCGAAGCCGTCACTCAAACTGATCGGCCCAAAATGGTCGGCACTGATCTCTCATCAATGGAACGCGCGAGTTCACCGCGTGTTCCCGCTCCATCGTTCCTTCACGATGATGTCACCGGCGCAACGCACGGTCGACACGCGCGCGCGGCCCGGGCTTGTCTGGAAAGCGCGCCCCGTCCGCAATGAAGCCGGCCGTCCACCTGCTAGCGCTTGTCGCGCGCCATCGCCTTGGCGTTCGAGGCCTCCATCAACGCGTCGCGGATATTGCGCAGGTGCCGGGTCATCGCCGCACTTGCCTTGCGCGCATTTCCGGCGGAGACCGCCTCGAAAACGGCCTCGTGATCCCGCAGCCAGATCGACCGGTAATCCTCCATACGCATATGGGCGTGGATCTCCTGCCAGATGCGGGAATCGCCCTGCGCGCGCCACAGCGAGTCACAAATCAGCACAAGAGCGCTGTTGCCCGTGGCTTCCGCCAGGAGGACGTGGAAACGGTGATCCGAGGCATCGGCTTCGCGGCCCTGGGCATGCTCATGGCGCATCATGGCGAGTGCATCGGCCAACTGGGTTACGATCGCCTTCGAGGCGCGCTGCGCCGCCGCCGCCGCGATCTGCGGCTCGATCATCTGGCGTGCTTCGAGATTCTCGAAGGGGCCGGCGCCTTCGAGCGCATGCACATCCGGCAGCTCCCGCCGGCTGATGACATAGGCACCGCTGTTGCTGCGGACCTGCAGCATGCCGGACATGGCGAGCGAGAGAATGGCTTCGCGGATCGTCGGCCGCGAGACTCCGAAGGTCCGGGCAAGCTCACGCTCCGCGGGCAATCGCTGGCCGATGCGATAACTCGCCTGCACCATCGACGCGATCCGTTTGGCGACGACCTCGAAACTTCGCAGCGGCGCGACCGGTGGAGTCGAGGACCTTGAAGTGGAGGACCTTGAAGTCGAGGACTTGGAAGCGGCGGACATGGCGCGGCATATCGCCTTTTTTTGCGCCTTGACAAGACAAAACTGGTCGGACCAAATTGGCCTGACCAAAAACAGAGCCCAACCTCGGCACGCAGCAAAGGCTGCCGATACAGGAGAAGGGCCTTTGACCGTGTTGACGCGACTGCCGAATTCGACCGAAGCGCGGGACGTGCTGTTCCACCTGCACTCCCAGACCAACCCGACCCTGCATGCCGAAACCGGGCCGCTGGTGATGACCCACGGCGATGGCGTCTACGTCTACGGCGCGGACGGCAAGCGTTATCTCGAAGCGATGGCCGGCCTGTGGTGCACCTCGCTGGGCTTTTCCGACAAACGCCTGAAGGCGGCCGCGATGGCGGCCTACGACAAGTTCGGTTTCTACCACACCTTCAACCACAAGGCCCCCGACGCGGTGGTCGATCTGGCCGAGGAGCTGGTGGCGCTCTCGCCAATCGCGGATGCGCAGGCCTATTTCGCAACCTCGGGCTCCGAGGCGACCGAGACCATGGTCAAGCTCGCCTGGGTCTATCATGCGGCGCGCGGCAAGCCCGGCAAGCGCAAGATCATCGCACGCGACCGCGGCTTCCATGGCTCGACCATCGTCGCGGCCTCGATGTGCGGCCTGCCGCGGATGCATCGCGAGTTCGGACTGCCGCTGCCGGGCTTCCTGCACACGCACTGCCCTGATCCGTATCGCGGCCCGCAACCGGGCGAAACCATGGAGGCTTTCACCGACCGGCTTGCCGCCGATCTCGCCGCGATGATCGACAGCGAAGGGCCGGACACCATTGCGGCATTCATCGCGGAACCGATCAATGCGGGCGGCGGCGTGGTGGTGCCGCCGAAAGGTTATTTCGCAAAGATCGAGGCGGTGCTGCGGCGGCACGACATCCTGGTGCTGGCCGACGAAGTCGTCTGCGGCTTCGGCCGCACCGGCAACTGGTTCGGCTGCCAGACGGTCGGCATGCAGCCGGACATGATGGCGCTGGCCAAGGGGCTGTCGTCCTCCTATTTCCCGATTTCCGCCGTGCTGCTCGGTCGCCCGATCCGGGATGCGCTGGCGGAGATCAACAAGGCGGGCGAGCTGTTCGGCCATGGCTTCACCAATTCCGGCCATCCGGTCGGCTCCGCCGTCGCGCTGGAAACCCTGCGCATCTATCACGGCATGGACGTCGTCACGCATGTGCGGGCGATGGGCGCACGGCTGCGGACCGGCCTGGACAAGATCGCCGCAGCCTCGTCCATTGTCGGCCAGGTGCGCGGCGAAGGCCTGATGTTCGGTGTCGAACTCGTGGCCGATCCCGCCACCAAGGCCGCCTTCGATCCCGCGCTGAAGGTCGGCGCCGCGTTCGACGCTCAAGCGCTGGCGAACGGCCTTGTCATTCGCGCGATGGGCGACACCATCGGCCTCTGCCCTCCGCTGATCATCAAGCCCGACGAAGTCGACGAGCTGCTCGGTCTCTTCGCCCAGACCCTGAAAACCGTGGAAACGAAATTTCCCCATCGGGCGTGAGCCACCGACGAACACCTTTCCCTAGAGAGCCCTCGCAAGGAGAAACAGGATGCGCCGTCGAGACCTGCTTCGTTCCAGCCTGGGCGCCGGTCTCGGCGTCACACTTGGTTCCTCGCTCGGCGCGCCGCTCCTGCTGCCGCAGATCGCGCGGGCGCAAGGCGCGCGAACGCTGCGTTTCGTGCCGCAGGCCGATGCCGCCATCCTCGATCCGATGATCACCACCGGCCTGGTCAATCGCAATCACGGCTTCCTGGTGTTCGATACGCTCTACGGCGTCGACGAGAGTTTGCAGCCGCAGCCACAGATGGTGGCGGGCCATGTGCTCGAGGATGACGGCAAGACCTGGATCATGACCCTTCGCGAGGGGCTGAAATTCCATGACGGCGAGCCGGTGCGCGGCCGTGACGTGGTTGCCAGCCTGAAGCGCTGGGCGTCCCGCGACGCCTTCGGCAATTCGCTGTTCAACATCGTGGACGAGATTTCGGCGCCCGACGACCGCACGGTGCGCTGGCGCCTCAAGAGCGCGTTCCCGCTGTTGCCGGAAGCGCTCGGCAAGGTGGGCGCCATCATCGCCTTCATCATGCCGGAGCGGCTGGCGCAGACCGACAGCGCCCTGCCGGTGAAGGAGCTCGTGGGCAGCGGTCCGTTCCGTTTCAAGGCGGACGAGCATGTGCCGGGCGCGCGGCTGGTCTATCAGCGTTTCGAGGGTTATGTGCCGCGGCCGGATGGCACGGCGAGCCTGCTCGCCGGGCCGAAGGTTGCGAACTTCGATCGCGTCGAATGGCAGGTGATGCCCGATCCCGCCACAGCGGCCGCAGCCCTGCAGCGCGGCGAGATCGACTGGTGGGACCAGCCGATCCTCGATCTGCTGCCGACGCTTCGCGCCAACAAGGCGCTGAAGGTCGAACTGCTCGACACCATCGGCAATGTGGGCGTGCTGCGCTTCAATCACACGCAGCCGCCATTCGACAACGCCGCGATCCGCCGCGCGGTGCTCTCCGCCGTCAGCCAGCGCGACTACATGTCCGCCGTCGCCGGCGACGACACCAACCTGTGGCGCGACAAGATCGGCTTCTTCCCGCCGGGCTCGATCATGGCCAACGACGAAGGGATGGACGCGCTCAACGGACCGCGCGACATCGCGGCCGCGGCCAAGGCCATCAAAGAGGCCGGCTACAAGGGCGAGACGGTGCTGCTGATCGCGCCCGGCGATTTCCCGGTGATTGGCCAGATGAGCGAGGTCACCGCCGATCTGTTCAAGCGGCTTGGCTTGAACCTGGACTATGCCGTGATGGACTGGGGCTCCATGCTGAAGCGGATGAACAGCCGCGAGACGCCCGACAAGGGCGGCTACAACGCCTTCTGCACCTATTCGGCCGGCGTCACGCAGCTCAATCCATCGGCCCACA
Source organism: Hyphomicrobiales bacterium (assembly GCA_041424235.1). Taxonomy (GTDB): domain Bacteria; phylum Pseudomonadota; class Alphaproteobacteria; order Rhizobiales; family Xanthobacteraceae; genus Bradyrhizobium_A. The sequence continues at coordinate 22,536 of JBGMOD010000232.1, read as the reverse complement.
ACTTCATCCGCGGCAGCGGCGACAAGGCCACCTTCGGCTGGGCCCGCAGCCCCAAACTGGAGGAGCTGCGCGATGCCTGGCTGGTGGCGCCGGACTCCGCCACGCAAAAGAAGATCGGCATCGAAATGCAGCGCCAGGCTTTCATCGACGTGCCTTATGTGCCGCTCGGCGTGTTCTACCAGCCGACCGCCTACAAGAAGGAATTGACCGGCATGCTCAAGGGCCTGCCCTTGTTCTGGAATGTGCGGCGCGCCTAGAGCTTCGTTCCGATAGAATCGGAACGAAGCTCTAGACTCCTGTTTTGACGCGTTTTCTTAACGCGAACCGGTATCCACTTCGCTGGAAAACGCTCTGATCGAGAGAGACCCCCATGCTTCCCATCACCGGCTATGTCGACCGCTGGAGCGTCCGCCCCGGCGAGACAATCAACTTCATGATCGGCGTGCGCGGCGGCGGACGCTACCGCGCACGCATCGCCCGCGTGATCTGCGGCGATCCTAACCCGCAAGGCCCGGGCTACCGCGAAATTCCCGTGCCCTGGGCGCTGGAGGGCGAGCATGACGGCAAGGAGCAGCGCATCGCCAAGGGCTCGTGGATCGATATTCCCCAGCTCGATCTCGGCGGCGGCGAACGTCCCATCGCCTTCGCTGCCACGATCTGGCCGACGCTGGTCGCGGCCGACCGGCAGGCGGTGCTGAGCTGGACGAGCGGCGATGCGTCACTGACGCTTGGTTTCGGCGCCAAGGGAGCCTTCTGCCGGCTCACCACGCCCGCGGGCGTTGTCGACATCGACACCGGTGTTTCCCTCACCGAACGCGCCTGGCACGATATCGCCTGCCTGTTCGATCCGGCGACCGGAACGCTGCACCTGGCGCAGGCGCCCCGCAAGGCGAGACTTGACCACGACGAGCGCGCCGAGACACGTGTGACCGCCAAAGGCGCCGCGCTGTCCGGCGCCGGCGCCGCGGCCATCGCGGCCGAACGTTCGGGCGACGGCCCCCATCTGCACTTCAACGGCAAGATCGAACGGCCACGCATCGTCGACCGCGTCCACGCTATCGACGCCGTGCTTGCAACCCAGCGCACGGGCACGGCGACACCCGATGACAACATCATCGCCGAATGGGACCTGTCGATCGGCATTCCCACCGACATCGCGACCGATATCGGCCCGGCGAAGGCGCATGGATGCTGCGTGAACCTGCCGACGCGCGCCATGACGGGCTCGCGCTGGACGGGGGCCTTCCATCGCTGGAGCGAGGCGCCGGCGCAATGGGGCGCGATTCATTTCCACGACGACGACATCGGCGACGCCGGCTGGACCCCCTCGCTCAGCTTCGCCGTGCCGCAGGACTGGACAAGCGGCGTCTACGCCCTGCATCTCGACAAGGACGGTGCGCGCGACAACATCGTCTTCTACGTGCGCGCCGCGGTCGCGGGCACGCAGGCCAAGGTCGCCTTCCTCGCGCCGACCTTCACCTATACCGTCTACAGCCAGTACCAGAAGAAGGGCCAGCAGACGAAGATCACCGAGCGGTCGCGGGCCTGGGGTTCGCTGGCGCAGGCGCCGGACGGCCATCCCGAGTACGGCGTCTCGCCTTATAACTTCCATTCGGACGGCAGCGGCGTGGTGATGTCGACCATGCGCCGGCCCCTGATCGACAAGCGGGTCAACCAGATCCATCTCATGGATCCCAGCCCCTCGGGCTCCGGCCTCTACTGGATCGCGGCCGACAGCTACATCACCGATCTCTTGACGCGCAAGGGCATCGACTTCGAGGTGATCACCGATCACGACGTTCATGCGGAAGGCGTGGCGTTGTTATCGAACTACGCTGTCGTGCTCACCGGCCAGCATCCCGAGTACCACACGACCGAGACGCTCGACGCACTCGGCGGCTATCTCGAGACCGGAGGCCGTTTCATCTATCTCGGCGGCAACGGTTTCTACTGGAAGGTGGTGCCGCATGCGAGCGGCAATTCGTCAACCGCTCCTTCAAGCGCTGCTTCAAGCGTTCCTTGGGCGTTCGAACTGCGGCGCGCCGAGGGCGGCATCCGCCTCTGGGCGACCGAGCCGGGCGAGAGCTACCATGCCTTCGATGGCTCCTATGGCGGCCTGTGGCGACGCCTCGGCCGTCCGCCGCAGGCGTTGGCCGGAGTCGGCTTCAGCACGCAGGGCGAATACAAAGGTTTCCCCTACACATTTCTCGACGGCATCCTCGATCCGCGCGTCGCCTTCATGCGCGAGGGCATCGAGGACAAGGCGACGCTTGGCGGCGTTCTCGGCGAACGCGGGCTGATGGGCGGCGGCGCGGCGGGCCATGAGCTCGATCGTGCCGATGTCCGGCTGGGCACGCCGCCCCACGCCATCATCATCGGACGGGCGGTGGTCGAGGACCCGACCTACCAGCCGGTGAACGAGGAGCGCCGCGATCACACCTGGCCGGCCGCGCGCGAGGACATCATCCGCTCCGACCTGACATTCTTCGAGACACCAAACAACGGCGCGGTGTTCTCGGTCGGTTCGATGAACTTCATCGGCGCATTGCCGATCGACAATTACGACAGCGTCGCCGCGCGATTGATCACCAACATCGTCAAACGTTTTGCGAACCCGGCGCCGTGGATCGAAGTGAAAGAGAAACCGCGGTGATACGATGGCTTCGGCCCGCACCTCACAGCCGGCCCTGCAACGGCTTCAAGCCGATCACGCAGAGCGCGGACAAGACCGCCATCGCGGCCATGTAGAGCGCGACCGTGGCCGAGCTGCCGTACTCCGCCAGCAGAAGCGTCGCGATCAGGGGTGACAGGCCGCCGCCCAGGATCGGCCCGATCTGCTGCACCAGCGAGAGCCCGCTGTAGCGGACCCGGGCCGGAAACAGCTCGGAGAAATAGGCGCCCTGGGCGCCATAGACCGACCCATGGCCAATGGCGAGGCCGAGTACGATCGCGAGCCAGATCAGGCCGGTGTTCCCGGTGTTGATCAGCATGAAGAACGGGATCGCCAGCAGCGCCTGGAAGATCATGCCGCCCACATACACCGGCTTGCGCCCGATCCGGTCCGACAGGGCCCCGAACAAAGGCAGTGTCAGGCATTCCAGCGCACAGCCGACCAGAACACCGTTGAGGATGATCTGCTTGGGCAGGCCGAGCTTGGTGACGCAATAGGTGATCACGAATACGGCGTAGATGTTGAACAGGCCGCTCTCCGCGATCTTCGCGCCAATGCCGAAGACGACGTTCGCGGTGTGGTCGCGCACCGCCTCCACCACCGGGATGCTCGCCGGCATCTCCTCGGTCAGCACGCGCTGGAAAGCCGGCGTTTCCGAAATATGGATGCGGATGAACAGGCCGATGCCGACCAGCACGATGCTGAACAGGAACGGCACGCGCCAGCCCCAGCTCAGAAACTGCGTCTCGTCCATGCTTGTCGACAGCACGCCGAGCAACGCAATCGGGATCAGGAATCCCGCCGGGACGCCGACATGAACAAGGGAGCTGTAGAAGCCGCGCGCCTCGGGCGGCGCATGCTCGACCGTCATCGCCATGCCGCCGGCGTACTCGCCGCCGATGCCGATGCCTTGCAGGGTTCGCAGCACGACAAGACCGATCGGCGCCAGGATGCCGATCTGCTCGTAGGACGGCATCAGGCCGATGAGCACCGTGCCGATGCCCATGATCAGGATCGTGATCAGCAGCGCCGTCTTGCGCCCGACGCGATCGCCGAAATGCCCGAACAGGATGCCGCCCAGCGGGCGCGCGCAATAGCCCACGAAGAACGTGGCGAAAGCCGCCAGCGAGCCGACCAGCGGGTCGAGGCTCGGAAAGAAGATCTTGTTGAACACCAGCGCGGTGGCGGTCGCATACAGTGTGAAGTCGTAATACTCGATGGTGTTGCCGATCGCGCTGGCCAGCGCCACCTTGGTGATCGCCTTGCCGTCAGTCTCCCCCGCGACCGCCGGCCGGGCCTGCGCAACGCCGTCATTCCGAACCGATCCGCTGTTCGCGCGCATGGTCGTTTCCTTTTCCCGTCTGGCTGACCCTGTTGGCCCGGGTCATGCGTTCCCTTACCAATCAAAGTACCGGCGCGTCCCGCCGATCGCTCGCCTCGCGAGCCGGGTGTCGCGCCATGACGCGACACCCGATTGTTTGACGCCGACCTCGATCAGGCCTCTTCGTAACGCAGCACGTTGGCGAGCTCGCGCTTGATGTTGGCGAGTTGCGCGGGGGTGGTCTGCGGCATCGGCATGCGCGGCTGGCCGGCATCGGTGCCCTGCAGCGTGATTGACGTCTTGATGTTGGCCGGCAGGTTGTCGGCCACGATCGCGTTCCAGAACCCGAGCAGCGCCTTGTGGATCTCCAGCGCGCGGACATGGTCGCCCTTCTGCACCGCGTTCCAGAGCGCGACGCACACGCCGGGGACCGCGGCCGGATTGGCCGCGATGGTGCCGTGGCACCCCAGCGCGAACGACGGATAGAGCAGCGCGTCCACCGCGGTGTAGATCTTGCAGCCCTTCGGCACGCCGAGCATCAGATCGGCCATCAGCTTGAGATCGCCGGCGCTCTGCTTGACGCCCTGCACGCCCGGCAGCTCGGTCATCAGGCGGATCAGCAGCGCCGGGCTGAGATAATTCCACGGCACCACGTTGTAGATGATGACCGGGATGTTCACCGCCTCGGTCAGCGCCTTGAAGTGCTGATAGGTCGCCTCCTCGTCCGGCTTGAACACATAATGCACCGGGGTGACCTGCAGCGCCTTGACCGGCAGGTGGGCGATGGCCTTGGCGCGGTTGATGGCGTCGCGGGTGCTGTTGACGATGATGCCCGCGAGCACCGGCACCGCGCCGTTGACCTCGTCCACGCAGATCTTCATCAGGCGGACGAACTCGTCGATCGACAGCGTGTGCCCTTCGCCGGTGCTGCCGCCGACGCAGACGCCGTGAACTTTCTTCTTCAGGTTGAACTGGACGACTTTCCGGAACGCCAGTTCATCGATTTCACCCGCAGCGGTGAACGGTGTGACGATGGGGGGAACAATGCCGGTAATATCAAGACTCATGGTGCTGACTTCCTGGTTGGGGAGACATGGTGGTGACGGGTTGGAGGAAAGGGCCGAACGGGGCCGGGCGGTGACGTCAGTGTCGTGCTCTGTAAACCTTCTGACATGTTAGATTGTCCGGTTTGATGCGGGCGGTGCGCGGCGCGGAATCACAGCCGCAACATCTTGCCCGGGTTCATGATGCCCAGCGGATCCAGCGCCCGCTTGACGTCGGCCATCAGCGCGATGGCCTCGCCATGCTCGATTTCGATCTGGCCGATGCGATGAAGGCCGACGCCGTGTTCGCCGGTGCAGGTGCCGCCCATGCGGATCGCCCGCAGCGCGACCCGTTCGGCCAGCGCCTCGGCACAGCGCCGGGCACCAAGATCCGTCTCGTCATAGACGATGCCGAGGTGGAAATTGCCGTCGCCGACATGGCCGACAATCGGTGCATAGAGGCCGCTGTGGCGGATATCCGCTTCGGTCTCCGTGATGCAGTCGGCAAGCGCGGAGATCGGCACGCAGGCGTCGGTACCCATGATGCTCCAGCCCGGACGCATGGCGAGGTTGGCGTGATAGCAGCTGTGCCGCGCCTTCCAGAGCCGCGAGCGGTCTTCGGGCTGGTCGGCATAGCGGAATGCGTCGCCGCCATTGTCGGCCGCGATCGCCTGCACCGTCGCCACCTGCTCGGCCACGGCCGCAACGCCACCGTGGAATTCGACGAACAGCGTTGGCTTCGCCGCGAACTCGTCCAGTTTCGAGTAGCGGATACAGGCATCCATCTGTGCGTCGTTGAGCAGTTCGATCCGGGCCACCGGAATCCCGCTCTGCAGCGCCGCGATCACGGTGTCCATCGCCATGCGCAGCGAGCCGAACTGGCAGACCGCGGCCACGACGTGCTCGGGCAGGCCGAACAGGCGCACCTGCACCTCGGTGATGAGGCCGAGCAGGCCTTCGCTACCGACGTAGAGACGCGTGAGATCCAATCCCGACGCCGATTTGCGGGCGCGAGTGCCGGTGCGCACGATCCGGCCGTCCGGCGTCACCACGGTCAGGCCGAGCACGCTTTCGCGCATGGTGCCGTAGCGCACCGCCGCCGTGCCCGATGCGCGTGTCGCGGCCATGCCGCCGATCGAGGCATTGGCGCCGGGGTCGACCGCGAAGAACAGGCCCTGGTCACGCAGATGGGCGTTGAGCTGCTCCCGCGTGACTCCGGCCTGCACCCGGCAGTCCAGCGCCCCGGGCGACACCTCGAGAATGGCATCCATCCGCGAAAAATCGATACAGACGCCGCCATGGATCGCGGCCACGTGTCCTTCCAGCGATGTGCCGGTACCGAAGGCAATGATCGGCACCTGCACTTCGTGGCAAAGCTTCGCAACCGCCGCGACCTCGTCATTGCTCGCCGGAAACACCACGACATCGGGCTGTCCCGGATCCGGCAGGCCCTCCCCATGGCTGTGATGGGCCCGCACCGCCTCCGACGTCACCGCACGATCGCCGAGCAGCGCCCGCAGGCGGGGCAGAATGCGCGCCACGTCGCGCGTGGTGTCCTCTTTGCTTTTCGAAAACGGCATCGCCACGGATCCTCGTCAGGTCAGGCGCCGAGATAGGCGTCGCGCACATGATCGTCGCGCAGCAGGATCGGCGCGGGTCCTTCCAGCGCGATGCGGCCGCCCTCCAGCACGTAGCCGTAGTCGGCGACGCCGAGCGCGGCATAGGCGTTCTGCTCCACGATCACCACGGTGCGGCCCTCCTCGGCAATGCGCTTGATGTCCCGGAACATCTCGGTGGTCAGCTTCGGCGACAGTCCCATCGACGGCTCGTCGAGCAGCAGCACGCGAGGCCCGGCCATCAGGCCACGGCCGATCGCCAGCATCTGCTGCTCGCCGCCGGACAGCACCCCGGCCATCTCCCGCGACTTGCGCTTGAGCACGGGAAACAGCGCGAACACCTCGTCCAGCGTCGCGCTCACCGCCGCCTTGTCGTGGCGGCGCACATAGGCGCCGACCTCCAGGTTCTCCCGCACGCTGAGGGTGCCGAAGATCCGCCGCCGCTGCGGCACGCAGGCGACGCCCGCCGCCACCACCTGCTCGATCGAGCGGGCCTCGATCGGCGCTCCCGCGAGCCGCACGGTTCCGCTGGTCGGCTTGAGCCGTCCGACGATCAGGTTGAGGGTGGTCGATTTCCCGGCGCCATTGGCGCCGATGATCGCGACCACCTGGCCGCGGGGGACCTTGATCGACACGTCGAACAGCACCTGCGCCTTGCCGTAGAAGACGTCGACATGGGACAGCTCGAGTTCGAGGGACTCGCCTGTCGCTGCAACCGCCGATCCGGCGGCGGGCATGACGGCGTGCGATGGAGCGGCGTTCAGCATGACAGGTCCCGTTGGCCTCAGTATTGAACCGCCGAGCGGACCACCGGCTGGTTGCCCTTGATCTCGACGATGTTGACCTGCCGGTTGCAGTCGCCGGCGGCATCGCACTTGTAGGATGCGAGCAAGCCGTCATAGCTGATGCCCCCGAACGCCGCTCGCACCTTGTCAACCTCGGTGGAGCCGGCCGCATTGATCGCCTTGGCCGCCAGCACGGTGGCGTCATAATAAGTCGCCGACCAGACGTCCGGCGCCATCTTGAAGCGCGCCTCGTACTTCCTGACAAAGGCCTGCACCACCGGATTCGGATCGGTCGGCACGAAGTAGGATGCGCTCATGGCGCCTTCGGCGGCATTGCCGGCGAGCTTCAGGAACGCCTCCTCGCTCAGCACCGCGCCGGCGAACTTGAACGGCAGACCGAACTGCTTGGCCTGGCGCACGATCAGCGCCGCATCGGAATCATGCGCCCACAGGATCACGAGCTCGGCGCCGGAGCCGCGCAGCTTGGCGAGCTGCGCCGAATAATCCTTGTCGCTGGGATTGTGGCTCTCGACCGCCACCGGCTTCAGGCCCAGCGCCTGCATCTGCGCAATCACCCGCGCCTGCCCCGACTTGCCGAAATCGTCATTGGCATAGAACAGCGCGGTCTTCTCGCCGGCCTTGAGCTCCTTCTGCGCGTAGTCGATCAGCGCCTTCGCCTGCACATCGTCGTCCGAGCGGGTGCGGATCACATACTTGCATCCGCTGTGGGTGATCGCGACCGAGGTGCCGCCGGTCAGCGAGATCACCTTGCCGTTGCAGTAGGTGTTCTGGGTCGCCATCTGGGTCACGGAATAATGCGGGCCGATCATCACCGGCACCTGATGCACCTGCATCAGCTTGTTGACGGCGTTGATCGCGCCGTTGGTATTGTCGCCCTGGTCGTCCTCGAACACCACCTGCAGCGGCTTGCCGAGCACGCCGCCCGCCGCATTGATGTCCTCGACCGCGAGCTCCACGCCCTGCTTGAAATTGCGCCCGACCAGCGCCTTTGGCCCGGTCAGCGGCAGCGACACCCCGATCAGCAGTTGCGCCGACGCCGCGTGGACCGGCGCGCCCGCGACCACGGCCGCGAGCATCGCCGCCACGGCCAAGGTGCGGCCGGTGGTGTTGTTAAAGGTCCAGATCATCATCTTATTGGTCATCATCATCCTCCCCATGATTTGTTTTACGTTGTCGATCGCGCTCATTTGGCCGCGCTCTTCGTCGCCAGCTGATAGGCTGCGGCAGCTCGCGCCGGCGCCGCGTCTGCTGCGGTGTCGTTGGCCACTTCAGTGCGCTCGCCGAGATAGGCTTCGATCACTGGTGGCGACGTCATCACGGTGCCGGGCGCCCCGTCCGCGATCAGTTCGCCGAGATTGAGCACCACGACGCGGTCGCACATGCTCATGACCAGCTTGATGCGATGCTCGACCACCAGGATGGTCACGCCCTGGGCGCGCAGGTGCTGCAGGATCTGGGCGAGCTCGAGAATGAGGCCGCCGCGCAGGCCGGCTGCCGGCTCGTCCAGCAGCAGCAGGCGCGGGCGGTTGACCACGGCGCGCGCCATCTCGACCAGGCGGCTCTGTCCGAAGGAGAGATCGCCGGCGCGGCGATGGGCCAGATGACGCACGCCCATCTGCTCCAGCGCGTCGAGCGCCGCGGCCCGCGTCCGCGCCTCGGCCGCGCCGAGACCGCCCGCCGGGCGATGACAGGCGACCATGACGTTCTCCAGCACGGTCATGGTCTCCCACAACCGCACATTCTGGAAGATGCGCGCCACGCCGCTGGCATGAACCTCCCAGGCCGGCCGGTTCTCCAGATGATCGCTGCCGAGCGCGATCGAACCCGCGATCCCCACCGTGCCGGAGCAGGCGTTGATCATGGTCGATTTGCCGGAGCCGTTCGGACCGATGACACCGAGGATCTCGCCCTCGTTGACATCGAACGACACGCCGTCGAGCGCCTTGACGCCGCCGAAGCTGCGGCTCACGCCGCGCAATTGTAGCAGCGGCCGGGCGATGCGCGCCACCGGCGCCGCCGCGGCCAGCTCCACATTCGCCGCCGCGGCCGCCTTGGCGAGGCTGAGCGGACCGGTAGGCGCCTCCTCCTCCGCTTCACGCGGCCCGGTGAGGAACGCCCCGACCAGCCAGTCGCCGAACACGCCGAGCCCGCGCGGCCAGATCAGCAGGATGATCACGACGCCGAGCCCGAACGCAGCCATGTAATAGGTCTGCAGCGAGCGCAGCGCTTCCGGCAGCACGGTGATGACCACTGAGCCCAGCAGCGTGCCGGGAATCGAGCCGAGGCCGCCGAGCACCACCATCAGCATCATCTTGATGCTCTCAGCGACGGTGAAATTGGTCGGCGCCGCGAAGCCCACGAGCAGCACGTAGAGGCCGCCGGCCAGCGCCGCCCACACGCTGCAGACCACGAACGCGATGGTCTTCACCCGCACCGAGTTGACGCCCATGGCTTCCGCGGCCAGTTCGTCGTCGCGCACCGCCCGCATGTTGCGGCCGATACGGGTGCGATGGAAATAGATGGTGAGAGCGTAGACGCCGAGCGTCACCGCAAGCAACGGCAGGTAGAGTTGTCGGTCGATGTCGGCGCCGAGCGCGGGGATGTTGAGCGTCGGAATGTTGCGCATGCCCATCGGGCCGCCGGTGAGCCACTCCTCGTTCAGCGCGACCAGGCGGAAGATCTCGTTGAGCGCCAGCGTGGTGATGGCGAGGTAGTGGCCCTTGATCCGCGTCGACAACCGGCCGAGCGCCACGCCGACCAGGGCTGCGAGCCCCATCGCGCCCGGCAGCGCCAGCCACCACGGCAGTTGCAGCCGCATCATCAGCAACGCGGTGGCATAGGCGCCGAAGCCGACCAGCGCAGCCTGGCCGAGCACGATCTGGCCGGCGACGCCGGTCACCACCGACAGCCCGAGCGCCGCGATGGCGAAGATCCAGGCGAGATTGAGCACGTGCAGGTAATAGGTGTTGAGCCCGAGCACGATCGGCAGCACCAGCGCGACCGCAATGCAGATCCAGGCCAGGGCACGGAAGACGGGACGCATCAGAAAGCTCATGATCATCCCCTCAGGCGCGGTCGGCGTTGCGTTCGGGCAGCAGGCCCTGCGGCCGCACCAGCAGGAAGACCAGCAGCACGGCAAACGCGATCGCGTCCTTGTAGGTCGACGAGATCTCGAAGGCCCCGACGTTCTCGACGACGCCGAGCAGCACGCCGCCGACGATGGCGCCCGGGATACTGCCGAAGCCACCGATGATCATGGCGACGAAGCCCTTGAGGCCGACCAGCGTGCCCATTTCCGTCGTCACGTAGAACAGCGGCGCGAGCAGGATGCCCGCGAGCGCCGCCAACACCGAGGAGAACGCGAAGGTCCCGGCCAGCACGCGGTCGACTGGAATCCCCATCAGCGCCGCGGTTTCGCGATCGACGGCGGTCGCACGCATCACCTTGCCGATCATGGTGTAGCGCAAAGCGAGATACTGCGCGGCCATCACCACGACCACGACGGCCATGACGACGAACTGCTGGACCGGCAAGCGCAGGCCGGCGAATTCCAGCACACCGTCGCCGAACGGACTGTCGTAAAGGATCGGCTCCGGTCCGTAGATGATGCGCGCCATCTCCTTCAGGAAGATGCCGAAGCCCACGGTGGCGATGATCGCCACCAGTGCGCGCTGCCGCTGCAAGCGCGCGAACACCAGCCGGGAGAACAGCGCACCGAGCATCGCCATGACCAGCGCGGTCAGAATGACGGCGAGCCAGAACGGCAGGCCCATGCTGACGGTGAAGGTGGCCACGAACACAAACGCCGAGAAGGTGAGGAATTCGCCCGCCGCGAAATTCACGATCGCCATCGTGTTCCAAACATAGGCGTAGCCCAACGCGATCAGCGCGTAGATGCACCCCATCGCAAGGCCGCTGAGGATGACCTGACCCAGCATGTTTCTCCCCTTCCCTCTCGTCCGCTGGCGCTGTGTCCGCTGCCGCGCGGGATGCGTTGTTGTCTAAAGGCATTCCACGATGCGCAGCAGGGCGACCATGCCGGGATCGTCCTGGCCGATGGTCTTGTCCGCGAACATCCGCGCACGGCCGATCCGGTTCGGCTTGTCGCGGAACGCGGCGATCGCTGCCCGCGCCGCCCCGACCGCCGTGGCCTTGAGGTCGGCTTCGGACGCAGCGGCATCGTCGAGCAGCGCGACACGGATCGCTTCAAGCCCGTCCAGCACGGTCTTGTCGCCGAGATTTGCGCCGCCGCGTGCCGACAGCGTGGCGACGACCTCGCCGAGCATGGCCGCGAGTGCGGCGCGATCGAGGGTGGCCACGCCTGCGGTCTGCCGCATCGCCGTCATCAGCGCGACGGTCAGCAGGGTGCCGAAGCTCGAACCCGAGGCGCGGGCGCTGGCCTGCGTACAGGCCCTGAAAATCTCCTCCAGCGTATCCGGCGGGGTCGCCATTGCCTGCGCGATCAGGGTCGCGCACTTGTCCAGCGTGGTGCCGAGATCGCCGTCGCCCAGCCGGCCATCGAGCGCATTGAGCTCGGCGGCCGCAGCATGCATGCCGTCGCACCAGCGCAGCCATGCGGCGGCAAGTTGAGCCGCACCGATGCTCACGACACGCTCCAGAACGGACAACTGGCGGGAGCAGCCAGCAGCGCCTCGAGCTCGGCATCGAGCTTCATCAGCGAGATCGAGGCGCCCGCCATTTCCATCGACGTGGCGTAGCGCCCGACCAGCGGCCGGACAATGACGACACCGAGATCGCCCAGCACCTGCGCCACGCGCCGATAGATGATGTAGAGCTCTTCGGCCGGCGTAGCGCCGAGACTGTTGACCATGACAGCGACACGGCTGCCACGCGACAATGCAAGCTCGGGCAACAATCGATCGAGCATCTCATCGGTCAGCGCATCGGCTGTTTTCAGCGGACCGCGCCAGATGCCGGGCTCGCCATGGATGCCCATGCCGAACTCGACCTCGTGCGCGGCGATCTCGAACGACGGTTTGCCGGACTCAGGCACGATGCAGGGGGTCAACGCGACACCGATCGACCGGCAGGCCGCATTGGCCTTTTCCGCGATCGCGGCCACCTCGGCCAGCGACGAGCCGACGGCAGCCTTGGCGCCCGCGGCCTTGTAGGCGAGGACGAGGCCGGCAACGCCGCGACGCTTGTCGCGCTGATCCGCACCCGCACTTGCGACATCGTCGGCCACGCGCACCGACGCCACCGCCATGCCCTCGAGTTCGAGCATTTCGCGGGCCATGTCGAAGTTCATACGGTCGCCGCCGTAGTTTCCGTAGAGCTGCAGCACGCCCGCGCCACCGTCGGCCGCGCGCATCGCCGTGATGCAGTCGTCCGTGCGCGGACCGGCAAACACGTTGCCGACGGCGCAGCTGTCGAGCAGCCCGGGACCGATGTAACCAAGGAACACCGGCAGATGGCCGGAGCCGCCACCGGTGACGATGCCGACCTTGCCGGCGACCGCTCCCTGGGTGCGGCACACGACACGGCCGCCGTCTCCTGTCCGCTTCAATTCGGGATGGGCAAGGCACAGCCCGTCGAGCATCTCGTCGACATAGGCATGCGGATCGTTCAGGATTTTCTTCACGGCGTTTCCAGAGCTGACTGACGAAGACTTGACCCGCGTTTATCGGAAAGCGCTTCCGAAACCCGGTTTCTGATTGTAACTACTCAACTAATTCACACTGACATGTTACAGAGTACGCACCATTTATCACCATTGTCCGCTCCTGCCAAGAGGCGGGACGCCGCACCGGAGCCTCGACCATGCGAAACAGCCGCTTCCGAAAACAGCTCTGCAAAGGTCCGCCGATACGGCTGGAGAATCTCCGCGTTTTTGGCGATGCTGGATATCTGCCGGAGGATGGACGATGAGTGCGACACGACGACAGGCCACCACCAAGGCCGCGAGGCCGAAGGCCGCCGGCCCCAAAACCGGCGCGGCCGAAATCGGCCGGCCGAAGTCCGCCGCCCCGGTGTCGCAGCGCATGCTGGCCTACGAGAGCTTTCGCAATCAGATCCTGACCGCCCAGATCCGCCCCGGCCAATTCGTGTCGCAGCGCGAGTTGACGCGGCTGCTCGACCTGCCACTCGGCGCGGTCCGCGAGATGATCTCGCGGCTGGAAGCCGCACGCCTGATCATCACCGTTCCCAAGCGCGGGCTGCAGATCGCCCATGTCGATCTCAAGCTGGTGCGCAACGCGTTCCAGGTGCGCAGCATGATCGAGCGCGAGGCGACGCGGCACTTCCTGGATGTCGTCTCCGACGAGGAACTGGCCACCATCGAGGCCGCGCATGACCGCATCCTGCAGCGCGCCTCCTCGCCCAAGCCGGATGACACGCTGGATGCCGATGCGCAGGCGGTCGACTGGGGACTGCACGACCGCATGGTCGATGCGATGGGCAACGACATCCTGTCCGAGATCTATCGCGTCAACAGCCTGCACGTGCGGCTGATCAGGATCGATGCCGCGGTGGTGCGCCCGCTGCGGGTGCTGCCGGCGATGCAGGAACACCTGGCGTTCCTCGCCGCGCTGAAGGCACGCGACGAGGCCGCCGCTATTGCCGCGATCACCAGCCACATCGAAAATTCCCGCCAGCGGGTGCTGCAAGCGATGCTCGAGGGCGGCGCCGCGATGGGCACCGGCCGATCTCAAACACGGCCGCGCGAGACGGCCGAACAGGGCCGCTGACGGATCCGGCAACGGCACCGGCCGTTGCCCGGGGTACGCGCGGCCTGTCATCGCCACCGGCGCACCTCAGAACTTCACCACGGACAGAAGCGCCGGCTGGCCCTTCCTGATTTCCACGATGTTGGTCTGGTGATTGCAGTCGCCGACCGCATCGCATTTGTAGCCGGCCAGCACGCCTGCGGTGTCGATCCCGGCGAATGCGGCGCGCACCTTCTGGGGATCGGCGGAGCCGGCATCGTTGATCGCCCGCGCCACGAGCTTGACCGCGTCGTAATAGGTGGCGGCATAGAGCTCGGGATCATCCTTGTACTTCGCCTTGTAGGACTTGACGAAGGCCTGGACGTTCGGATCCGGATTGTCGGAAATGAAATCGGAGGCGCTGATCACCCCCTCGCCGCTCGATCCCGCGAGCTGAATGAATTCAGGCTGGCTGAGCGACGTGCTGCCGGCGAACTTCAGACCGAGACCAAGCTGTTTCGACTGGCGGACGATGAGGGCCGACTCGGCATCGTGTGTCCACAGAATCACGAGTTCTGCGCCGGCGCGCTTCAGGCGCGCGAGTTGCGCCGAGAAATCGGTGTCGTGAGGGTTGTGACTTTCGACCGAGACCGGCTCGACATTGTTGCTTTTCAGCGCGGCGACGACACGCTCGGCGCCACCCTTGCCGAAATCGTCATTGATGGAGATGACACCGATCTTCCTGGTCTTCAGGTGATCCAGCGCATAGGTCACCAGCGCCTTGCCCTGCAGGTTGTCGTTGCCGCGGATGCGGAACACGAACTTGCAGCCGGTGGCGGTGACAGGCACGCCGCTCGCGCCGGTGATCGACACCAGCGCACCCCCGCAATAGGATTTCTGCACCGCAAGCTGCGCGACCGAAAAGTGCGGACCGAGCACGACCGGCACATTGCGGGCGTCCTTCAGCTTGTTCATGGCATTGATCGCCGCATTGGGATTGTCGCCCTGATCGTCCTCGAAGGCCACCGACAGCGGCTTGCCGAGAACTCCGCCGGCGGCATTCACTTCGTCCACCGCAAGGTTGACGCCTTGCCTGAAATATTTTCCGAGCAGGGCCCGCGGCCCGGTCATCGGCGCCGAAGCACCGATCACGGTCTGCGCGCCGGCGGCCGATGCCAGCATCGCACTGATCAGGACGGCGACTGCGCAGGCAGCCTTGACGGTGGCTATGGTCTTCATCGCTGTTGTCTCCCTTGGACGTTTATTTGCATGTTTTGTTGTTGCGCCGACCGAGGCCTGCATGCGGCTTGCGCGGCCCGGTCAGGACGGAGGTTCGCCGGTTGCAGGCCCGGCAGAAAGAAAAGCTGCGCGACCCGCTAGGTGGCGCGCAGCAGAACGCCGCGGCGAACCAGAACGTCGCGCAGCGTGCGAACATTCACCGCGGACGCCGGCGTGTGCTCTCTTGCCGCGAGCGCCGCGGCCACGCCCGCCGCTTCGCCGGTGGCGAAACAGGTCGCGGTGATCCGCACCGAGCCGTTGGCTTCATGGGTCGACGAGATGCAGCGGCCGGCCAGCAGCAGATTGTCCAGCCCATCCGCCACCAGGCAGCCATAGGGGATGTCGTAGCGCTCAGTGAGCTGTTCGGCATGTGACAAGCCGGGTCGATCCGGCTCATGGATATCGATGGGAAAGGCCGCCTGTGCGATGGCATCCGAACACGGAACCGGCCGCAGCAGATCCTCGCGCGCCAGCGTGGCGCGGCCGACCACCCGGCCGGATTCGCGGACACCGATGCGATCGGCCACTGCCGCGACATAGGCGTGCGCGCAGCCCGGCACGGTCTCGCGAAACCAGCGTGCGAACTCCAGGACCTGCCGGCTGAGCGCGATCACTGCCTCTCCCGTCCAGTTGTCCTCATGGCTGCCGGTGGTCACGCGGCTGGCGTTCACCACGGCCTCGCCCCGCAGCGGCCAGCCGGCGAGATGCAACTCGGTGCGCTGCAATCCGAGCAGCCCGGACTGATAACCGCGCGCCAGCAGCCGGCCGAACCCCCACAAGTTGACATGAGCGGACGTCGCATCGCCGATGATGCTGCCGGAGCGAAAATCCGCCGGATTGGCGCGGGCGTAGGCCAGCAAGGCGGCGAAATCGATGCCGCCGAGCTTGAAGGTGAGCGACGCCGGCTGCCGCACGGTTTGCGCATCGCTATGGAATTGCGCGCCAGCGCGGCGGGCGACGACCGCATCGCCGCTGGCATCAACGACCTGACCGGGAATCAGTCGCCGCCGGCCGGCCGGCGTCTGCACGATCAACGCGGCGATGCGGCTGCCCTCGCGCTCCACGGCAACCAGCGGCGCATTCAGCCACAAGGCGACACCGGCTTCGCCGAGCAGCACGGTCTCCATCAATCCCAGTTCCGCATGATTGATCGGTGTGCGTGTCGCCGTGTAGCCGACATCGTCGCGGACGTGGCCCGGTGACGCCCCGACGTCGCGCAGGCGCGTGACCAGACGCTCGCCGAAGCCGGCGATGACCTGGCGGCCCTGCACATCGTGGAAACCGGCGCTGTGCTCGAGCAGTTGCCAGGCCAGCGTGCCGCCGACATGACCGCTTGCTTCCAGCAAGATGGTGCGTGCGCCCTCCTCGGCAGCAGCCACCGCCGCGGCGACGCCCGCCGATCCCGCGCCGACCACGACGACGTCGGCGGCCTCGTCGATCACCTCGATCGTGCTCATGCCGGCACCTGTCGGCGCAGCATGATGCCATACATCGCGGCCGATATCAGGGCGAGCACCGCGGTCAGCATGATCGCGATATCGAAGCTGCCGAAACGATCGACCAGGATTCCGGTGGCGATCGGCGCGCAGGCGCCGCCGAGGAATCCGCCGAAATTCTGGATGCTGCTCACCGATGCAACCGATCGCGGCGTCTGCATCACCTCGCTGGCCAGCGCCCAGTAGCACCCCGACGACAGGCTGTAGGTGAACATGCCGAGCGTCAGCAGAGCGACAGCCTCGGTCGCGTTGGTGCTGAACACGGTGGCCAGCATGGTGCCGGCCGTCAGCAGACCGCCGGTCGCCACCACGGCGCGGCGCGCCGTGAACGGCACGACGCCGCGGGTGACCATCCAGTCCGACACCTTGCCGCCGCACAGCACGCCGACGGCGCCGGCGATGAAGGGCAATGCCGCCACGAAACCCGCGCGCGTGATGCTGATGTGCTGCACGCGCTCGAGGTAGGTCGGCAGCCAGCTGATGTAGAACCAGAACACATATTGCAGGCAGAAGGCGCCGACGATCATGATCCAGATCGGTGCCTGACGAAACAACGCCGCCCATTCCCCACCACTCAGCGGAGTTTCGCTGTCCGTCGCACCGCCGTCGGTCTGGCCGGCACGGATGTAGGCCAGCTCTTCCCGGCTGAGCCAGGGATGCTGCGCCGGTTCACCATACAGAACGAGCCAGCCGATCACGGCGACGAAACCCAGCAGGCCGATGATGATGAACATCGCCGGCCAGCCGAACGCCACCATCAGCACGGTGGCGAGCGGCGGCGAGATGGCGAGGCCGAGCTGGGTTGCCGCGATGTAGATGCTCGTGGCCAGCGCTTTCTCATGATTGGGAAACCAGGCGTTGGTCGCCTTCAGCGCACCGGGAAACAGCGGCGCCTCGCTGATGCCGAGCGCAATGCGCAAGCCGACGAATTGCGTCACCGATCCCGCAAAGCCGGTCAGCACCGATACGATCGACCACAGCCCCGCCGCGAGGGACATCAGCAGCTTGGGTCCGAAACGATCGATCAGCCAGCCGGTCGGGAGGTTCATCAGTGCGTAGGGCCAGACGAAGGCCGACAGCACGATCCCCATGGCGGTGTTGCTGATGCCGAGATCACGCATGATCTGCGGGGCCGCGACCGACAGATTGCCGCGATCGAGATAATTGGAGATCACGAGCAGCGTGATGGCTCCGATGATCAGCCATCGAAAGTTGCGTCCCTTCGGCCTGGGACCGGCAACCGCTTCCAATCGCACCGCCGGCGATATGGCTTGCGCGTCGAATGACATGACTTCCTCCCGATGCTTCACGCTTGCGCGTCGTTTTCTGCTCCGACACGCGTGAGGCGCCGCCGGTGGACGCGGACGATGCCGGAAGGGATGGAAGAATGTCAATCCTTATTGTGGACTATCGTTCCACAATACGGGACATTAGGAGCGATGACCGAGCGCCCTGCTGATGGCCTCGGCATGGTGGATGACGATCTTGGCAACCCCGTCCACCTCGGCCAACGGCATCTTCCAGGCCGGCCCGCTGACGCTGATGGCGGCGAACACCCGCCCCGCCAGGTCACGGATCGGCGCCCCCACGCAATGCAGCCCGGGCTGATGCTCGGCCTGGTCGATCGCGTAACCGCGACCGCGGGTCAGCACGAGATCATGCTTCAGCGCGGCGACATCGGTCAGAGTGGTGTCGGTGAAGCGGGCCAGTCCTGCGACCACGAACGTGTCCACGACCGTGTCGGGTTGGTACGCAAGGATCGCCTTGCCGACACTGGTGCAATGGGCCGGCGCGGACTCCAGGAATGCGCTCGACGTCGCGTCGATCTGCGACTCGGACTTGCCGATCACCACGGCGTGACGGCCGTCGAACACGGCGAGATGCACGATCTGATCGGTGAGCCGTCCCAGCGCATCGACATAGGGCCGCGCCTCGCGGTGCAGGTCCATGTTGGCGAGGACGGTGTTGCCGAGCGCATAGAGCTTCAGGCCGAGGCGATAACGATCCCGATTCTGATCCTGATCGAGCAATCCGGCCTCGCGCATGGAGGAGAGCAGCCGATGGGTCGTGCTCTTGGGATACCCGGTGCGCTGGCAGATCTCGGCCAGCGACAGCGACCGATCGGTCCGCGAAAAAGTATCGAGCACGCGCACCACTTTGACGAGGGATTTCAAGCCCTCGTCGGAGCGCGCAGGCGATGAAGCTGACAGATCAAGCTTGTTCAAAGAAGCCACCTTGTCCCGGTATGTGGAACGCAGTTAGAGCACGTCCCGTTGACGAAATCCACCTTCGTCATATCCCACATAACGGAATACAATTCCGATAAATGTTGACAGTGCCCCCTGCAAGGGGCAACAGTGCGGCCAAGCTCGTGACACCAACAAGAGCGGAGCGCGTGTCGCGGTTGCGGCACCAGCAACGGGGAAACGGAGCATGAGCCGATCCATTTCCATCCACCACATCGTCAGCTCGGCGCCGGCCGGAAACCCACCACCGGCCATCAGAGCTGTCCCCGAACCCGCAATCCAAGGAGTTCTTTGATGTCCACCGCCGTCCTCGACAAACCGAAAGCCAAAACCTTCAATGCACGCGACACGCTGACGGGCATCCTGCCGCCCTTCACCATGCCGTTCGATCGCCGCGGCGAGATCGTGTTCCCGGCCATCAAGCAGCAGGTCGACTTCGCCGTGGAGCGCGGCGTCAACGGCATCGTCGTCGGCGGCAGCACCGGCGAAGGCCACACCCTCGGCGCCGATGAGTTCACCAAGGTGATGCGCGCGAGTCACGACGCCCTCGCCGGCCGCAAGCCTTTCATCGTCGGGCTGATCGTCAACAGCACCCGCGAGGCGATCGAGCGCGTCCACGCGCTGCGCGATCTCAATATCGCCGCACTGCAGATCACGCCGGTGCACTACTTGTTCAAGCCAAGCCCGGAGAACACCGTCGCGCATTTCCGCGCGATCTACGAAGCCACCGGGATTCCGATTCTCATCTACAACGTCATTCCCTGGAATTATCTGAGCGTCGAGCTGATGCTGCGGGTGATGCGCGAAGTGCCGGGCGTCGTCGGCATGAAGCAGAGTTCGGGCGACCTCAAGTCGGTCTCGGACCTGATGGGAAGCGTCGCGCCGACCAACGTGGTGCTGAGCGGCATCGACGCCCTGCTCTATCCATCGTT
Organism: Hyphomicrobiales bacterium; assembly: GCA_041424235.1. Taxonomy (GTDB): domain Bacteria; phylum Pseudomonadota; class Alphaproteobacteria; order Rhizobiales; family Xanthobacteraceae; genus Bradyrhizobium_A. The sequence continues at coordinate 2,462 of JBGMOD010000232.1, read as the reverse complement.
CTCACTCGGTGCCCACGGCGCGATCAGCGCGCTGACGGCGGCACTGCCCGGTGTCTGCGTGGAGCTGTGGAATGCGGTGCAGGCCAAGGATCACGACGCCGCGCTGGCGATCCACACCAAGCTCAATCAGCTGTGGAACGTGTTGCGGCACGACAACCTGCCGGCGTGCGTGAAATACATCCAGCACCGCCAGGGCCTCGACCTGTTCCATCCGCGCGCGCCGATGGACGAGGTCAGCGACGAGCAGAAGCGGGTGATCGACGACGCCCTGCGCGGCTTCCGCTTGTGATGCCAGGCGTGGCCCGCCGAAGCGGCGTGGCCCGCCGCTTCGG
>JBGMOD010000232.1:0-2120 GCA_041424235.1 Hyphomicrobiales bacterium | reverse complement strand
CCCCCGCCGCCCCCCCCCCCCCCCCCCCCCCCCGCCCCCGTCTCGCGGCGTTGGCGAAGTCATGTTGGAAGCCTCACTGAAGGCCCTTGGCCACGCGATCCACATCTGACCGATCGCCGAACGGCGCCAGGCGCCGTCGCGAGAGCAGCCGATCGGCCTTTGAGATTGTCCGCCTGCGGATGGCGACAATGTCGGCACAATCGCTCCCTGCTGCGCGGAGCTCAACCCGGATCAGTCGCGGATGACTGGGTCTGGCGTATCAACTTCCCGATGATGGAGATGCCTGACTGGTGCAAGGGGAAGGTTTCCTCGCTTGGGCGAGCCCGGATCGCGGCTGAACGCGCGTTCGCGCGCGTCAGGAACGGCCTCTCGAAGGCTGAATACGATGAAACGTTGTGGAAGAAGGAAGGCAAAGTCAGGGACGCAATATCGCGCGCGGCTAGTCACGGTCACATTATAGTCGCTGTAAAGCGGCACGCTGAAATGCAGCCCTTGACTCAATTGAACGAGCAGACCATCGATCGAGATAGCCCATGTGGATATCGGCAGCCGAACGCGCAGAAAGGCCGGGGGAAGGTTAAAGGTGCTCTTTGTCCCCGTATATTGTTGCTCGGCATAGCAGGCTTCGGTTGCAACGGTCATGCCTCGGAAACGAAGGCCGTACTCTCCTCGCCAAGTGCGACGGCTTGAACCGCCCTGGGGCTATCGACTATTGTCCCGACCGCCGACATCGACAGGCATCAGCCCGCTTAAAAGCGCGGATCGAAAAGAAAGAAGGGCGCTAATGAACGAGCCGGCACAAAAGCCCTTGATCGAAATCCGTGGATACTGCCCCGTCTGCGAGCAGAACACGGTCTATACGGCCAATTCTGTCTGGTTCAGGGACAATCTGTTTTGCTCGACGTGCCACAACGGCTCTATCCCGCGCGAGCGGGCAATGATGAAGGTCCTCAAACAAATGAGGCCGAACTGGCAAGAGCTGATGATCCACGAGTGTTCACCGATCGGTCGCGGCCCAACTGCCCGGTTCATGCGTGAATGCAAAGGTTATGTCGGCAGCCACTATTTCGCGGACATTCCCGCCGGCGAGATGTCGAAAGGCTATGTCAGCCAGGATATCGAGGCTCAAACTTTTCCCGACGAGGCCTTCGATATCGTCATCACTCAAGACGTGATGGAGCACGTCTTCCATCCGGCACGTGCCCACCAGGAGATCTGGCGAACATTGAAGCCTGGAGGCCTGCACATCTTCACGACCCCCATCATGAAGGATCTCGTGAAGTCTCGGATTGTCGCGGAGATCAAGGACGGAACCGTTACTCACCTGGAGCCGCCAGAGTATCACGGTAACCCGATCGACGAGAAGGGGTCATTGGTCACCGTCGTTTATGGATACGACATCGCCGACACAATCGTAGAGGCCGCTCCTTTCGATGTCGAGGTAAGACGCTTCAACGATCGAACAGCGGGAATTTTGGGAGAACTCACAGAGGTTATCGTATGCGCGAAGCGCTAAACCGCGCGTTCCAGCAGCCCCTTCAGCGTTAGCGCCAATCCGCCCCCCGCGCTGCTCATGATCGAATTGCGCAGCAGGATGTTTGCGCTGGTCATACCCGAAGAAATTGTTGCAGCTCGCGATTGCCGTGTTCGCTGCGACACCTAACGGAAGGCCAACAGTAGGTGCGGAAGTGTATCCAGCTCCAAACTTAGTCATCATGCCCCCGATGACCACGCCGCTGATGCTGTCAATCGTTGCCAGAATTGCTGACATCGAGCAGCGCGCCGATCGCGACATCGTTCGCGATACGCTTGATCGTGCCCTTGCCGGTGGTCAGGATGTTGCTCGGCACCATGAGTTTCGATGTGAGATGCGTGTCTGTAATGTTCAGGCTCCTGATATGAGATTTTCACACAAGAACACATCAGGAACATCAGCCCAACCGTCGCACGCGTGCGACGGTTGAGGGTCAATAACCGTCGCACGAAACGCCTTTTGTTCTCGGCACTTCGCGGAATTCGTTAGCAATGTTATAGGGTTATTTGGTGGGCGCACCAGGGCTCGAACCTGGGACCCGCTGATTAAGAGTCAGCTGCTCTACCAACTGAGCTATGCGCCCGGA
>JBGMOD010000231.1:0-35935 GCA_041424235.1 Hyphomicrobiales bacterium | reverse complement strand
ACTAGCCTGATTTGGGAATCCCAATCGATTCAATATGGTCGGGAACCGCTCTAGATGTCGTCGGCCACGATCTTGGTACCTGGATCGCCTATGCCTACGCGGCCGAATGGCCGGATGACGTCAAGCGGCTCGCCGTATTCGACGCGGCGCTGCCCGGCATCACCCCACCGCCTCCGGCCGGCATCCCTTCGGCGGAGGCGAATGTGAAGACGTGGCATTTCGCCTTCAACCGGCTCGACGATCTCCCAGAGATCCTGCTTCAGGGCCGCGAGCGAGAGTTCTTGACCTGGCTGTTCCGCGTCAAGGCCGTTAGACCCTGGACGATTGCGCCAGCCGATCTCGACGAATATGTGCGCATCAACGCGAGCCCTGGCGCGACACGAGCAGCCCTGTCCTACTATCGGCATAAGCTCGGCCCCGAGGGACTCGCGCACAGCAGAGCGCGCGCCGAGCGCAAGCTGGCGGTGCCGGTGCTGGCTTTGGGCGCGGAGACTGGCGTCGGGACAATGCTGCTCGACACAATGCGCCTCGTGGCAACAGATGTGCGAGGTGGCGTGTTCGCAAGTTGTGGGCACTACATGCCCGAAGAAGCACCCCGCGCCGTCGCAGAGCGAGTCCTCGAATTTATGGGTTAATAGCGGTGGCCATCGTTGATCTGTGGGAAGAATTCAGTCTCTTGTCTAGCTAGAAGTTCGGGCTGAAACATGGTCGCTAACACCTCTGCCTCTCGCATCGTGCTGCCATATTTGCGCTATATGTTGTCGACTGCCAGGTTGCATTGCTTTCGGCGAATGACAATCGAGCTGGGCATTTGGGAATCAACAATCAGCCGAGGCATCCGTGATCTGGAAGATGTGATCGGCGTCGCGCTGTTCACCTGTCACCCGGGCGGGCCTGGTGTTGCTCGATCGCGCCCACACGAGCCAAATAGAAGGCCAGGAAGTCCTTGATCTCGGCCACGGCGTCGTAGGGAGCTTCATAGGTCCAGATCACGTCGACCGAGCGCTCGCCCACTGGCGGAGACTGAAGCGGGAGGCTTCGCCCTTACAGGAGCCGTAGGTCCGCGTCGCAGACCTCCCGAGCGCCGTCATGTCGACATCCTGACGGAGAATGTATTGAATTGCGGGATATTGCGCTTCCAGCAATGTAAGTGCCGCAGCGGTTTCGGCGATAGCCTTGCCGTTCAGGGCGACGACGACATGTCCGTGGCCGCCGGTGGGCAGGAGAAAGCCGTTCAATACCTCGTTTGGATCGGTGGTTGGCCTGCCAGCCTGATCCGTCGCCCAAATGCTGGGAATTGGCTGTCCCGCCTTGGCCGCGTTACGGATCTTGGCACCCACGTTGGCGCTTTGCCGCAGCACCAACGTCCGAAGCCACGACCCGGTGTCCATCGGCTTCGTGCTGTCGCACCCGCACCCTTCGCGTCGTCGTATGGATGGAAATCCTGAGGTATCCTGCATGTGCTGAAGGTCAGCTACCGCTAATGAGACCGATGGTCCGATCGCCATCTGCTGGAGATAGCGCGACGAACGATGTGACCAAACACACGCAGCAAGGCTTCGTCCCAGCGCGCCTATATCAACATTTGCTTACGAAGATCGCCGAAGAAAGTTGCGTCATCTTCAGCAAGCCTTTTGCCGATGAGGACCTCGGCATCAGGGCCCGCAATATAGCGCAGTCGATCACCCTTATCGTTCACTGCTCGCCAAATAGCGTCCGCGATAGTCTCAGGCATCGACGCCTGTTCAGCCATGGCGCCAAAGGCTACTCTCTGTTTACTCACTAGTGATTGGTATTCAACTAGCCTTTCATCATTATTGAAGTCGAGTGAGCGGCCGCCAAAATTGGTCTTTACCATCCCGGGCTGGATGAGCCGCACGCGGACACCGATTTCGCCTAGTTCGTATTGCAACGCCTCGGACAGGCCTTCGACCGCAAACTTGCTACCGTGGTACAGGGCGCCAAGTGGGAAGGCAATCCTGCCTCCCATCGAGGAGATGTTGACGACGACGCCCGCGCGTTGGGCCCGAAAAATTGGCAAGACAGCTTTGGTGACCTCCAGCAAGCCGATGACATTGGTCTCGAACTGGCGACGGATGCTGTCGGAGGGCGCGGCTTCGAGCGGACCGAAGCCGCCATATCCTGCGTTATTCACGAGCGCATCAAGTGCGCCAAAGCGCTGCATGCCAGCAGACACGGCTTCAGCGATCGAGCCTGTATCGGTGACGTCGAGGCGGGGAACGAGCACCCGATCTAGCGCCTCCAGCTTACCGGCCGCCCCCGGATCGCGCATCGTCGCGATCACATTCCAACCCTTCGCTTGAAACAGCTCAGCGGCGGCACGGCCGATTCCGCTCGAAGCGCCGGTGACGAGAATGGTTTTGGGCATGTTTTTCTCCGATAACTTTGGCCGAGCCTTAACGTAGCTTAGATACTTTAAGGCAACAATCTGCTTGCTTTGGCATGATTTGATGAGTTAGATTCAACTATGCGTCGTACAGGACTAACTGATCTGGCCGCCTTTCTGTCGATCGCCGAGCACCGCAGTTTCCGTCGGGCGGCGGCAGCGCTCGACGTCTCCCCTTCAGCGATCAGCCATGCGCTACGTGGTCTGGAGGAGCGTGTCGGTGTCAGGCTCCTGAATCGCACCACCCGAAGTCTGGCGCTCACCGCGGAGGGCGAACGTCTCGTAGCAGGCGTAGGTCCGGCGATGCGGTCGATCGATGAGACGATCGCGGAGCTTGGTGAGTCGGCGAAGGCTCTACACGGGCGCATTCGCATCAACGCAATGCAACGTGGCGCGGTGGTCCTGGCCGGCTTCGCCGCGGAATTCCTGCGTCAGCATCCTGGTGTAGAGATCGAGATCTCAAGCGAAACGGCGTTCGTCGATATCGTCGAGAAAGGCTTCGACGCTGGGGTCCGGCTTCGCGAGGCGGTGCCCCGCGATATGGTGGCACTGCCAATCGCCCGTGAGATCTCCTTCGCCGTCGTCGCAGCTCCTTCCTTTCTCACGAGCCACGGAACACCACAGACGCCTGCTGAGATTATACGCGGTCAATGCATCCGATTCCGGATGGCAAGTGGCGCATTGCTCCGCTGGGAGTTTGAGCGACGAGGACAGGCCACCATCATTGAACCAAATGGCGCGATCACTGTTGACGATCTTCAGGTTGCGGCGGAAGCTGCCATGAGAGGAGGCGGATTTGCGTGGGCGCCGTACGATGTCGTGAAAGAGGACATTAAAGCTGGCCGGCTGATGCAAGTCCTAGCAGAGTGGTCGCCCAGCTTTCCCGGACTCTATCTCTACTACCCGCGCCAGCGCCACTTGCCACGGGTCTTTTCAGCCTTTGTCGAATACATACGCCGGTCCGCCGGCCAAGGAACGGCGCCAACAGCACATGCGACCAGCGCAACAGCAGTAAAATCGTCCGTGTGATCCGAGAAGTTGCAACCGCCATTGGGCCTATGCTTCGGAACCAAGCTAATCGGCGACCTGACTCGGCCGTGATGCAGCGCGCCATGGAAGCGGCGACCGGCTTCAAAGCGGACGCCGCTGATATGGTCGAAAGCCACGGTGAAACAGATCTAGTCACCTGGAACTGAAATAAGTAATCATAATATATGTTCTTGTCGAGCAGGCGGGAGCATTGATGATGGCGGGTAGACATGCGGATTCGATCGTACTGAGCGTTGAGGCTCGGACTTTTCTCAAAGACCAGGTTCGTCGGCACAAAGTGTCGCGTTCTGAACACGGGCATGATCGCGGCACATCCTGATCACGCCCGTGCTCAACCGCATCCAGACTGAGTTGGCCGATCATCCGGAATGCAGGTAACCATCGAGCGCGTCATCGAGGAAGAACTGGCCGCCCGCTTCGATCGCGAGGTCGGGGCCGAACAGCGCACCTGGTGTGAAGGCGCCCGGACGGCCCTCGCCGCGAGCGAGCTTCATCGTTACCGCGCTCATCACATTGACAGTGAACGGCATGCTGTCGCCGGTGCGCATGAAGCCCACGCGGCTGACACCTGACGCCCACTGTACCCGTGCGCGCGTCCACGACACGCTCGGAGCTTTCGGCTCATCCGCCGCCTTGGGCTTGCTCTCGATTGCAGCGATGCGGCGCTTAGCCAAATCGCCGACCGGCCTTATGCGCAGCAGCGCCGCCGCCGCTGCGATAATGGCCCTGACGATGGGAGAACGCGGCGCCATGCTCGAGCCGGCCGTGGCGATGGGGGCGCCGCTGGCGCGGTGCGCGGCCGCAAGGTCCCCACTCGGCACGCTTCCGGTATGGACCCGCCTGCCGTCGGGGAGCGTGAAGTCCTCGGGCCTGCCGAACAATGCCTCTCGTTCAAGCTTACCGCCGACATAGCTGTAGCCGCCGGCGGCAACGCTATCGACGAGCGAGGCTGCGAGCGCGTCGCCAAGCCGGCCGGGCTCGCTCTCGAACATCGGCACAGCGTCGACACGCACACTCTGCGCCGGGGGCATTCCTTCGCAGAGCTTGAGGACGACGCTCTCTGTCCCCAGCACCCCGAAGCCCGCACCGGAAACGAAGCTGCGAGCCGAGGAGGCCGCTTCATCATGGAGCGCGAGGAGCGCGGAAACCGAAAACAGCTCGTTGGAGATATCGACATAGTGCGTGCCGGGCGGGCAGGCCTGCGCGATCGGCACTGCGGTCTTGGCGAACGGGCCAATGGTGTTGAGCACGACCGCCGGCGGTGTATTGCGGCCGAGTTCGCGGACGATCTCTTCCACTGTGCCGGCCACGATAGTCCGCGTGCGGTTGCCGATCCGGGCGGCGATATCGCGCAGCCGTGCTTCGTCGCGCCCGACCAGGACCGTGTTGAATCCCGCGCTCGCCATTTGCACTGCCGCCGCCCGGCCGGTCCGGCCCGTTGCGCCAAGAATCCAGATCTCGCTCATTATCATTTGCTCTGATGTCGGGCAGCGACTCTAGAAGAGTTATGTTGTACGATCTATGTGAGCCCATTCATATTTCATCTTCGATCGTTCAGGAGTGTCAAGATGGACCCCCTGTCTGACGTGCTCGCCTTGCTGCGATTACGCAGCTATGGCGCCCGGGCGTTCAGCGGCGGCGGCGAGCTGTCTCTGAGTTTTACCGCGCATGCCGGCATGAAATTGTGTGCTCTCGTGTCGGGTGATTGTTGGCTTTCGGTGAGCGGGGTTGCCGAGCCTATACACATGCGCGAGGGCGACTGCTTGCTGCTACCAACCGGACAGGCGTTCGTGGCGGCGACCGATCTCGCGCTAGAGCCGGTCGATGCCGCAACGATCTTTGCTGCGTCGAATGATAGTGGACCAATCACCTATCAGGGCGGCGGCCACTTGATCGCCATCATCGGTCATTTCGCCCTCGCGACCGAACATGCCGCGCTGCTGCGCGGCGCACTGCCACCTGTCATTCATATCCGAGAGGACGCCGACAAAGCGATGCTTCGCTGGTGCCTCGAGCGCATGACGCTGGAGCTGACAATGGTCCAGCCCGGCAGCGTCCTGGTCGCTCAACAACTCGCCACTATGATGCTGGTTCAAGTGCTGCGACTCCACATGGTGGCGGCGGGAACAGAGGCTACCGGCTGGCTTGCAGCCCTCACTGACCAGCGATTAGCGCCCGCCATCTGCGCCATGTACGAGCGGCCTGACAAGCGCTGGACCGTCGAGGCCCTAGCCAAACGGGCCGGCATGTCACGCACGAGCTTCGCCGTACGTTTCAAACAGGTCGCCGGCGCCTCGCCCATGGACTATCTGACGTGCTGGCGCATGTTGCTGGCTGCGGACCGGCTGAAAAATTCGGGCGATCCGGTCTCGGCAATTGCGCTGTCGCTCGGCTACGAATCCGAGAGCGCCTTCAGCGCAGCCTTCAAACGCGTGATGGGCCGCTCGCCACGGCAATACGGGCGCAACCAGGCTACACCACCGCGACGCCGCTGACACGGCTTCAAAATCGACGAGATGGGGTAGCCGGTAGGTCGGCCGCTCACACCGCTCCCAAGAGATTTCGCGCGAGCCCCGATGCCGTCCGCTTCTTTAACAATACGCGAGGCGGCGGTTAGAACGTCCTGTCCAGCTATCGCGAGCCGACCGCCAGCATTCGTGCGTTGAAACAACGCTGTACCGAACTTCGACTCGAAATATCGCAGATCCCGGCTGGGCGTGGCTAGCCCCAACTGATTGCTGGCGACGCTGTGGCCGACACGGCCGTGGCGCTGGCATCGAACATCACCTCCCAATGGCTAGGCTGACGTCGGGGATCAGCGGTGCTCGGCGTTTTTTTATTCGTCACCGAAGCCCCTGATTTTTTTGTGCCACCCCGGTTCACGCGCGGATCGCTGACGCATCACAGCTGCGGAAGTTGGGGTGCATTGACGTGTGGCCTGGCGCTGGGCGGCCTGGTGTTTTGAGCGCTGGCCCTCAACCAACAATCGCCGCGCTGCGAAAGGTGCGCAGATCATTGGCGGCAAAGGAAGGTCTCGGGATTATCTCGGTGTTCTCTCACCATGTTGCGTCAGCTCTGCAGGACGGAACTCTCATCCCCGTCCTGGCGGACTACGAGCGAGAAGCGCTTCCGCTTAGCCTCGCAAGGACCTCGGCAAGGTATATGCCGCTGAAACTGCGCGCCTTTTGGATATGGTCACGCCACGCCTGAAAGTGCGCTTGTCCGTTGACCGCGATAGGTTTCTGGCGATCCTGGGCAAGAGCTGATCACGCATAAAGCGGCAGTGCGCCCGTCGCCGGGACCGTCGATCTCATTGCGGTGTCCCGATTTTCACGCGATTCTTGGCGATCGGTCGGATGTTCACGAAAGCTCGGCGCGACAAGAGATTGATCGGCGGAAAGATCAGGATGGCGTTCACGCAGCGTCTCGAGAAAGCGGTGTGCGACCGGCTGTTGTTCGTTTGGCGCCAATAGGAGCGGAAGGTGAGCCGCATTGGCCCGTCTCACCGTTCTGGGCCAAGCCGACCGCGCGTTCTTGATCGCCGGTCGACCTCCGCTGGGGCTGGCTAAAACCTTGGTGATGAAAAGATGGCGCATCCGACAGGATTCGAACCTGTGACCTACGGCTTCGGAGGACGTTACTCTATCCAGCTGAGCTACAGGTGCCCTTGTGGGTTCGGCTCTAGTTAGTGGGGCAGAATAGCGCCTGACGGGAGCGCCTTAGCAACGAAAGCCTGGCTGATCTCCTGAAGACGAGGCATGCTGTCTTGGAGCAAGCGTTGGATCATGCCCACAAAAAATAGATTGTTCTTGCGATCAATCCAGAACCAAACTCCGGATGCACCGTCCCATTGGTATGTACCCGGCCCGACCGACATCTGGGCTGCTTCAGGATCAAAGATAACGGCACCGTTAAACCCGTAGCCGCGTCCCGGACCGATCCGCTGCAGGCCCGTGGCGAAATCCTTTGCCAGGATGGAGGCGGGCAAGCGATTGGTAGTCATCAGTTTGACGGCCTCCGCGCTTAAAATACGCCGGCCACCGAGCCGGCCCTCACTGAGCAACATTTGCGCAAAGCGCGCATAGTCGGCGATTGTCGAATAGAGTCCCCCACCGCCTGAAGGCAATGCCGGTACCACGGTCGGGTCCGCCGGAACGAGCGGGGCCGGAAGCTGCATCGCCCCCGCCAGCGCGCCGGGCAAGCCGCAGGCCCCCGTCAAGTAGAACAGCAGGAAGACGCTCAGGCTGTTATTGGCAATCGCTTCGACCCACTGGCCGCTTGCATATGCCAGGGTCCGCCCGAAACCGAGCGGCGAACGCCGAGGATCGCTGCTCACAACTTGCCGGAACGTGCGATAGCGCCGAAATGCCGCGCGCTGGCCTTCGGCGTGCGCTCGAAGCTGTCGAGGTCGACCGCGACAAGGCCAAACCTTTTGCCGTAGCCACTGGTCCACTCGAAATTGTCGAGCAGCGACCAATAGAGGAAGCCGTGAACCTCGATACCGTCGTCAAGGCAGGCGCGAACCGCTCGCAGCGATCGGTCGATATATTCGATCCGCCGGCTGTCATCGTCGGTGGCGATCCCGATCTCAGTGACGAAAATCGGCCTGCCAATGCGCTCGTGGGCGAAGCGAACCGTGCCGCCGATCGATTCCGGATAATATTCGTAGCCGGCGGCGGTTCGCTCGACATCCTCGGGTGGCGGAAGCGCGCCCTCCGGTCCCACCCGCACGCGCGAATAGGTCTGCACACCGATGAAGTCGGCCTCGCGAGCAGCCGCCAGCCAAGGGCCATAGAGATCCTCGATCACCGATTCCGCACGATGGCCTTCGCCAACGCCCTGGACGTCACGCATCGACAATGTCAGCCCCACGGGGAATTTCCCTGGGCCAGCCTTGATCGCCGCGGTCGCCTTGCGGTGCGCATCGAGCAGGTTCGCCTCGGTTGTCTCGGTCGGCGCGAACAGGAGTGAGGAAAACTTATCCGAACCGGTCGCAGCCCGGCACGCGGCAAGCATGGCGTCGATCGCCGGCTGCGATCCAGGGCCGCGATAAACTTGAGCGATCACACGCTGGATGTTCGCTTCGTTGAACGTGGTCGCATAGTTCAAAAGATCGCCCAGCTTCTCAGTGGCCGCCGCCGCGAAGGAAGCGAACAGGTCGGCGGCGTCGCTTGCCTCAAACCCGCCGCGCATCGCGAACCAGCGCGGCACTGTAAAATGATTGTAGGTCACCATCGGCTTCAACCCCAGGCGGTGACAGCCCTCGAGTATACGGCGATAGCGGTCGAGTTCCGCTGAAGAGAGGCGTCCCCGTTCAGGTTCGATCCGCGACCATTCGATGCCAAACCGGTAGCAGTTGAAGCCGAGGTCGGCCGCCAACTCAAGATCTTCCTGCCAGCGATTGTAGCTGTCACACGCGTCGCGGGATGGCTCGCGATAGAGTGTGGGGGTGACGTTTTCGCAGATCCAGGCATCGGCATTGACATTGTTGCCCTCGCTCTGATGAGCGGAAATGGCGGTTCCCCAGAGAAATCCTGGCGGTGCCGGTTTGAGCACTGGATCGGTCACGTCTATTCCTTGGATGATCGTTGCAACGATGGGTTGAGGAGGTGGAACGCCTCAGTGAGAAGGCTGATTGAGGCTTCGATATCGGCGCTGCTTCGCATGAACACGGTTTCGAGCGCGAGGCCGCGGATCGCCGCCAGCAGAACGCGGTAGATGATGTGCCCGCCCGGATGGTCGAGCATCCCCGCTGCGGCATGCTGGATCAGGACAAACGATCGCGCACGATCGTAGATCGAGGTCTGCATTTCCTGCAGCCGGGCTGTGAGCTCGGGATCGGCGCGGCTGGCCAACATGATTTCCATCAGGGCGATCCCTGACGGTTGATGGATCACTTTCCACATCATCGCGGGCAGATTGTTCAGCCATTCGCTAGGCGATGATCGAGCGATCTGATCTTCATATTGCAGCTTGTCGCTGAGCGAGGCCGCCTCGAGCACCGCAACCATCAGGTCCGTCTTGGCAGGAAAATGATGGGAGACCGCACCACGACTGACCTTGGCTTCCTGGGCAACCGTACTGATCGAGGTTGCCGCATATCCTGTCTCATAAAGGCAGCGGATCGCCGCCTCGATCAGTTTGGCGCGGGTGTCGGCGCTCCGTTCGACTTGCGAACGGTGCGTGGGGCGGGCGGTGCGAACTTTTTTAGGCATGGCGGGTACCTTAATATCCGCCTCGTCTCGCGCCACCATCTTACGCGACGCATCGCATTGGGAGGCGACCGAGTTGGTACGCTCACTCATCGCTTAGAACTTGGTGTCCAAAGACACACCAATCACGCGATGCGATTCAGGCCCGCTGAATTGCGCATAGGATTCCGAAAGCAATTGGGCGGCGACCGGCGTAGAGATGCGAACCGTCGGCCGGTACACATCGAACAGATTGCGCGCGAAGATCGCGAGCCCGAAACGATCGTCGTTGCTGCGTAGCCCAAGGCGGCCCCCGAAAATCATCGCGGAGGGCGTGGCAAGGAGGGGCGCGTAGGCGGCGCTCCAGCTGACACTGCTGGTATAGACGGCGTCGAGTTGCGCTACGCCTTTCACCCGTGAGCTTATCGGCTGTTCGTATTGCGAGCTGAACGTCACCTTCCAACGGGGCGAGCCGATCAGGCGATTGCCGCCGGCGTCGTCGCCGGTGCCGATCTGCACGCCGCCACTGTTGAGCAGCGGCATGCATCCTTGCGCCGCGGTTTGGCGTTGGCCGCAGCTGACGACATAACCATGGCCATATCGCGCATCGGTGTAGCTTATGCCGGCGTTGATCGTCAGGCCACGGGCGGGACGGCTGAGGATCTGCGCTTCGAACCCGCGTGACGTGAGCGATGGCGCGTTGCCGTAGATGAAGACGCCTAGCGTCGGGTCGAAATAGGTGGCCTGGAAGTTGTCGACCTTTGTGTAGAAGGCCGCCGCGTTGGCGACGAGCCGTCCGCCGAACCAGGTGGTTTTCATCCCGGCTTCGAAGGCGTGGGGAACCTCGGGCCGAACGATCACCGGTACCCCGGGCCCACCGCCCTGATCGTTGATCGCGGGACCTTTATAGCCGCGCGTGTACGACGCATAGATCATAGCGTTCCGATTGAACTCATATTGGGCGCCGAGCTTGTAGGAAAAGTCCATATCGGAGACCCTGCTCTCGACACCGCTGATGCTTGCGACTGGCGCGACCGCGCCGGGATAGAGCGCCCCCATCGTCTTCGCTTTGACTTCCTCGCGATCCAGGCGTCCCCCGATGTTGAACGCTAACTTGGACGTAATGTGCAGCGTGCCTTGGCCGAACGCTGCGTAGCTGCGATTGGACGCCACCGTGTCGAGGGTTTGGCCCAGGTTGATCGAAGTGCCCGTGAGTTTCAGGACGGGGCCGAACTGCGATGTCGTGCCCTCGAAGCCGAAATCGTAATAATAGAGGCCGGCGACATATTCGAGGAGGCCGCCCTTGGGCGACGTCAGCCGGAACTCCTGGCTGAAATTGTGCGACCTTTGGCTTCCGAACTGTGTGAAGATGAAGTCGGGAAGACTGTCAACGTCATAGAAATAACGCCCCTGCCGGAAGTCGCGATAGGCCGTGATCGAACTGAGCGTGACGCCGCCCAGCTGCCAATCGATCTGGTTGGAAATGCCGAGCGTCCTGAACGAGGTGCCGTGACCGTCGCCGACGCATCCTTCGTCGTTGCTAGGCCCGACCCGGACGCCGCAAGCGGCGAGCCCGTTTGCCAGCGGAGACCCCGGCGTGGCGTAATAGACGACGTAGGAGACGTCGCCCTTTTTGTAGAGATAGTCATAGTCGCCGATCAGGTTGACGGTGACGTTGGACGATGGCTCCCAAAGGAAACGGGCACGCAGGCTCGATTCGCGGATAGACACCGGAGTGTCGTTGGCGAGGTTGCGCATCATGTTGGGTTGCTGGTTATAGGCCCCCGTTACGCGTAGCGCCGCATTCTGCGCCACGGGTACATTGATCAACCCTTGCAGGATGTAGGAATTGCGTGATCCAATATCGGCGTGGGCGGCAGATTCGAAACGATCAGGGTTCGGCGCATTGGTCACGATATTGAGCACGCCGGCCGATGAATTTCGACCAAACAAGGTGCCTTGAGGTCCGGAAAGGACCTCGACCCGAGCGACGTCGAACAATTGCGGCGGCGTGGTAGAGCCGGATGCCAGCGATACGTTGTCGATGACGACCCCAACGCTACCCTCCGACGATCGCGAAAAGCCGACGCTGCCGATGCCGCGGATGCTGAGGGCACCGAACGATCCGGAAGCGTTGAGCGCGGGCGTAGCGCGGACGAGATCCGGAACCGCAGCAATATTTTGCCGGGCGAGCTGAGCGCCATCGACGACGCTCACGGTAACGGGCACGTCCTGAAGACGTTCGCTCCGCTTACTCGCCGTGACGATAATGTCTCCGGTGCTATCCGCATCTTCTGCGTTGGTCGCTACGCTCCGTCCGGCAGGCGCGATCGGCGTCGCTGTATCCTGCGCTTTTGCACCGACGGTGCCTATCGGGATGGCGATGCCGCAGGCCATCGCGCAAATTGAACCTTTCATTTTCCTCTCCCTGGCGCCAAGCGCCGGGAGCGCAATATACGAAACGATCAACTTGTAAAGTACGGTTGTATCTTACAATCAGATCATCTTTTGGTTGCTGCATCCGCTCATTGGCGGTCGCGAAATGGCGAGGTTACCGAACTTGATGTGATTTTTGGGCCATCTGCTGATCAGAATTCGTTGGACGAAGGCTCCCAAATTGCCGTCGTCGGCAGCGCCCGCGGCGATCACCCCCCTCTCCGAAACGCCGGAGGCTACCGTATTGAGTGATAAGTATCGCGCCTCGAAGGTGGCGTAGATCAAGCGCGAGGTCGGGCATCGGACGCAGGCCGCCGAAGATCGTTTGCCGCCTGCTCGCCCCTCGTGTCTTCGATTAGCTGACTGAGTTTCGCGGCGCGGCGGTCGTTAGCAAGGGCCAGCATCCAAGCCGAGGCCACCGCACGCGCCGCATTGCTATCGGGATTGCGCAGGCCCTCTTCAGCGCCTCGATCCCCGCGCTGCTGCCTTGGCCACCAGTAGCTCCGGTACCCAGCAAAGGTCTTGCGTCGCTCGTCGCTATCGCAACTACTCGTGGTCGCGTGGTTCGGTCCACCGCCATGGGCGAACGCGTCTCCTCGGCCGGTCGGTAGCTTGAACTCGATGTCGCAGTCGGCAAGGCCCAACAGGTAATCCGAGAGATCGAAGAGCTACTGGGCAACGAGGTGGACGACCTCCCCTTACCGCCGAATTCTGCAATTGATCGCCATCATCTACGTACCTCGTTGAAAGAATGAAAAGATCTGCCACGATTCTAACGTCACAGATCCTTAGCCCTTAACCACGACAGGATCGCTCTAACGTGCTCTGCCCGGCATTCGATCGGCAGCCAATGTCCGCCAGGAAGACTCGTGATGGTAAGGTCTTTGCAGGCTGTGCGCATCGGGTCGCCTTGCTTGTTCCCGGCGATGGTACAAATCTGATCGTAGTCTCCGTTGATAAACAGAACCGGCATCGACAGGCGACCCTCGTCAGGCGCCTCGCCCGCGTAGGCGATATTGGCGGCATCGTTGACATACCAGGAGGAAGGCGGGCGGAAGCCCCGCGACTGAAACGCCTGCACCAGTACCTCGAAATCCGCCGGTGGCCAGAGGCTGGGATCGGGCCTGGTGGGCGCAGCGCGGTGTGCGGCGCCAAAGCGGCCTCCGTTGCGCGTGACCGTCGCCATCGGCGAAACCTTGCCAATCGCGGCGGAGTCGCCAAGTCTGTAGGCCGAGGCGAGATAGGCCTGCTTGTCTGCATCGAGATCAGCAATCGCCGATTCGAAATGTGTGTTGTAGTAGCGGAAGTAATCCCATTGCCCATCCGGATACTGGTCCGCCGGGTAGATTTTCCGATCGACCAGCGATACAAGCGTCTCCAGGCTGTTGGCTTTTGGAAAATAGGCCCACGAGGTCAATACTATAGCGCGGCAACGCTTGGCTTCATGGGCGGCAAATGTACCCGTCGCGATACTGCCCCAGTCGTGGCCGACCCATATCGCCGGTTTTCCGCCAAGATGATCATGGAGCTCGGCCATGTCCGCCACGATTTCCTTCATCGCGTATGCATCCTTGCTATCCGGTGCGGAAGATCCGCCATAGCCGCGCATGTCGGGTGCGATGCAGTGCCATCCGTCGGCGGCGAAGGCCTCCATCTGGGCGCGCCATATCAGACTGATGCTCGGAAAGCCGTGGAGGAAGAAAATCAACGGCCCGTCGGCAGGCCCGCTTTCGAGATAATGCGTCGTGTGCCGGGGCGTGCTGAACTTCCGCGAGGACAATGAGGGCGATTGCACGGTGAAGCCCGTCGTGGAAAGCGCAGCGACTGTGGACATGCCGAGCATGACGGAGCGTCGGCGGACCGTCGGTCCGGATACGGAGCCTGTCGACTGAGATGGAGCCATCATGGCAAATACTCCCCTTGAAATCTCATCCTTCCTCCGTTTGCAATGGCATCCCGTCCTGCCGGTTCATTCCGGCAGCGGTGCGCGCATAGAGAAGCCTTGGCTTCAGATTGACCAGTGCCAGGACATTCGCCGCGAAAATGGCTGTTCCGCCGAGCCAGCATATGCCCGACCAGCCCGCGCTATCCCAGGCCACACCGACCAAGGGCGGATGCAATGACGCCGTACTATAACATGGAGATCGCGTACGCCGCGTTCATTCGTGCCCGCACCTCCGACGGGAACAGATAAAGCCTCGTCCGAAGGGGTGCCTTTTGCATTTCGCAACCGTCGCGTGGTGCGTCCTCTCGCATCAGTCTGTCCTACTTGTAGCCGGGAGTAGCCGTGAACCCTACGCCGACCGCGAAAGACTTCTCCGATAGGCAGGTTGTGTTGCAATTGTCTCCGTGCAGCAGCGTGAGCCACCGGATGTCGGCAAGCCCAAAGATGATACAGGGGGACGACAATGTCGAGAAATGGCTGGCGCACGATTGGCGACGTGGCGTGAACCATTGCCGCTAGAAGGAGGCGATATGGCGGAGAGCAAATTTCTCACTGCAGAAGAAGTGGCGGAGCGCTACCGCGGCGGCGTGTCGATCGGAACGCTTAGGAACTGGCGAGCGATGAAGATCGGCCCATCGTTTGTAAAAGTTGGCAAGGCGGTCCTCTACCCCATCGACGAGCTTGAAGCATGGGACCAGAGGAATAGAGTGCAGTGCCGTGCGTCAAAGCGACTCACCGAGCACACCGGTGATCAGCCGTGATGATCACGATCGAGCATAGCGGACATACCCCAGTACCCGGCACCAACTTCGCCGGGCCTATAAAAAAATACCGTAATATCAAATCATTATGCGGGACTCGCGCGTGGTCCACAACCATCCCTCAGGCGACCCGACACCGTCGCAGGCCGATATCACGATGACCAAGGCCATCATCACGATCGCGCAGCCCCTGGGCATCGCAGTGCACGACCACATCATCGTGGGCAAGAACGGGCATGCGAGCCTGAAGGGGATGAAGCTGATCTGAAGGGCTGACTCGATCGGTGTGCGCTCACCATGTGAGTGGCACCGAACGACCGCGGGACAACCAACCCTCATCACCCCACTTTGTGCGTATTCAAATATGAGACGGGATCGCTAGACTACGCGCAAACAACAGTGCTGCGCGTTGCCTGCGGCTGGATCGACGGCGGGCTTATCGCGCGACACTCAATGAACAAGGGGGGGGGCGCATGCGAGGTAAGCTTGTTGGTCCGATCTTCATTGCATTGGCATTCGCCCTGATCGGATTACCGCCATGCGGCGCGGCAGAGCCGGCGCCGCGAGACGGCGGCTCGCTCATCATGGCGACGGGCGCCCAGGTCCAGGGCTTCGATCCGCTGACCATGCGCGCAGCCAACCGGGAGACCATCATGGCCGGCGCACTGGTGTTCTCGAACTTCTTCACACTCGATGACAAGGGCGAGCGCGTGCCGGACCTCGCCACCTCGCTTGACGGCTCGCCCGATGGCCTGACTTGGCGATTGAAGCTGCGACCGGGATTGAAATTCTCCAACGGCGCGCCCTACACCGCGCGCGACGTGGTGCGTCACTTCGAGCGCATCCTCGATCCGACGAAGAACCAGGCATTCGCCGCCGCGATCGGCGAATTGAAGGAAGCCGTCGCTGTTGACGACACCACGGTTGAATTCCGCCTGGCCTATGCCCGGGCCGCGTTTCAGACCATTTTCTCGACCGACAACCACCTGATCTGGGCGATGCCATCAGAGCATCAGGACAGCGCCGGCCCCGATCTCAACCGCCGTCCGATCGGCGCCGGCCCCTACGTGATGACGGACTGGAAGCAGGACGACAGCATCACCTTCGAGAAGAACCCGAACTACTGGAATCCGAAGTCCCAGCATCTCGACAAGATCGTGATCCGCTTCCTGCCCGATGCAACCGCGCGTTTCACGGCGGTGAAGACCGGCGACATCGACATTTTCTACGAGCCGCTCGGCAAGCAGGTCAACGAAGCGCGCAATGACAAGACCCTGAAGGTCGTGGAATACACCGGTACCGGCGCCTCCACCCTCAATATCAACACGTCGTCGCCGCCGTTCGATGACGTCAGGGTGCGGCGGGCGCTGGCTCACGCGCTGGATCGCAATGTCGAGCTCAAGGTCGTCTACGACGGCGCCGGCAGGCTCGCCACCAGCTTCTGGGGACCGGGCTCGGTATGGAACTGCCCCGACGTCGGGTACCCTGAATATGACCCAGAGAAAGCCAGGGCTCTGCTCAAGGACTACGGCAAGCCGGTGAAAGTCGTCCTCCAGGCGCAACCGACACAGGCGGTGCCGGCGCAGCTTTACCAGAGCTTCTGGCAGAAGGTCGGCATCGTGACCGAGATCCGGAGCATTCAGGGCGGCCCCTCGTACATCAACCCGGTCTTGCGCGGCGACTACCAGATCGCATTCTGGGAGGTGGTCGACGTTCCCGACCCCGACTTCCAGGTCTACCAGGCGTTCTTCTCGAAGAGCGGCGGCAACATCACCAAGATCAACGATCCGAAGCTCGACGAGGCAATCGAAGCCGGCCGCCGCAGTCTCGATATCGATGTCCGCAAGAAAGCCTATTGCAGTGTCAGCAAGGAAATGGCGAAGCAGATGCCCATCCTGCTGCGCACCCAATCGAATTATTCCGCCATCACGCAAGCGCGGGTTCACGACATTCCGCCGCTGCGGCGCGGTCTGGTTCGGCTGAACGGAGTATGGGTCGACCCGAAATAATGCCCGTGAGATCTCGCGGCGAGGTGTCGGCGATGATGCACTACCTCCTGCGCAAACTGCTGCGCCTGATCCTGGTCTTGCTGCTGGTCGCCGCGGCGACTTTCCTGCTCCTGAACCTGCTGCCTGGCGACGTCGCGCTCGCCCTGCTCGGCAACGAGGCGACACCGGCCGCGATCGCACAGGTGCGGGCCGAACTGGGCCTCGATCAGCCGCTGGTGCTGCGTTTCCTGCATTGGCTGATCGGCTTTTTGCAAGGCGACCTCGGCCGCTCCACCACCACCCAGGTGCCGGTCATGGATTCGATCCTCGATCGGCTTCCGGTAACGATCGAACTGATCCTGCTGAGCCAGGGATTTGCGTTGCTGCTCGCGGTGCCGGCCGGCGTGGTGTGTGCCTACAAGGTCGGCAGCCGGATCGACCGGTTGATCAGTTCTGCAGCGCTGCTGCTGTTCGCTGCGCCCGTGTTCATCACAGCCATCCTGCTGATGTTCCTGTTCGCGCTCAAGCTGCGCTGGCTGCCCTCGACCGGCTACGTGCCGTTCACGGCCGATCCGCTGCGCAATCTTGCACATCTCACACTGCCTGCGCTGGCGATCGGCCTGTCGGAGTGGCCGCCGCTGTTCGCCGTGCTGCGCGCCGACATGATCAAGACCTTGCAGCAGGACTATATCGCACTGGCCAAGGCCAAGGGGCTTAGTCCCGGCTTCATCCTGCTGCGGCATGCGCTGCGGCCGTCATCGTTCACACTCGTGACGATCTCCGGCCTGCAGATCGCCGCGACGATCGCCGGCGCTCTCGTCGTCGAGACGATCTTCGGCCTGCCGGGAATCGGCCGCATGCTGACGGGCGCCGTCTACAACCGTGACATGATGCTGGTCCAGGGCTGTGTCGCGGTGATCTCCGTCGGTTACGTGCTGATCAATTTCGGCGTCGATCTGATCTATGCGCTGCTTGATCCGAGAATCCGCACATGAGCGCGCTCGCCAGCGATCGGGCCCTGTCCACGACGAGCGGCACACCAGGCCACCTCCTTGCACGTCACCAGCTCGGCGCAGGCTTCTGGCTTCCGGTGGCCTGGACAACGGTGGTTGCCGTGCTGGCCGCGACCGCCGACCTGCTGCCGCTACGCAGCCCGATCGAGACCGATTTCACCGTCATCTCCAACTGGCCCGACACCACTTACTGGTTCGGCACCGACCAGCTCGGTCGTGATATCTTCGCGCGCGCCGTGTTCGGCGCACGGATCTCCCTTATCGTCGGGCTGCTTGCGCCCGCCATCGGACTTGGTGTCGGGGTTTGTCTTGGACTTGCCGCCGGTTATTTCCGGGGCCGCACCGAATCCATCATCACCGCCGCCATGGACGCCATCATGGCGTTTCCCGGAATCCTTGTCGTGCTTGCAGTCACGGCTTATGTCGGCGCTAGCACCGCCATCCTGATCATCCTGCTCGGCGTGCTGACGATTCCAGCATTCATGCGGGTGGCCCGCGCCAACACGCTGGTGTTTGCCGGGCGCGAGTTCGTGCTGGCGGCGCGGGCCATGGGGGCAACCCACTGGCGGGTGCTGACACTCGAAATCCTCCCGAATGTCATTGTCCCGATGCTGATCTACGCGCTGCTCGTGGTCTCGCGCATCATCGTCATCGAGGGCGTGCTGTCGTTCCTGGGTCTCAGCGTGCCGCCGCCGCATCCGACGTGGGGCAACATGATCGCGGACGGCCAGGCCGATCTGGCGACGTTGCCCTACATCCCTTTCATCCCCTCCGCATTGATGCTTCTCACGGTGCTGTCCATCAACCTGATCGGTGAGCGCCTGCGCGCCCGAACCGATGTCCGAGGCAGCGTGCTATGACACAAGCGAGTGCGCCCCTCCTTGAGGTAACCGACCTCGTGACGCACTTCCGTACGCCGCGCGGCATTGTGCGGGCAGTCGACGGCGTGTCGTTCCGGATCCAGCGGGGGCAGACGCTCGGCATCGTCGGCGAGTCCGGGTCCGGCAAAAGCGCGCTGGCGCGGAGCATCCTCGGCATTCTGGCAAGCGACGGCTCGGCGGCCACGACAGGCCGCGTTGCCTTCGAGGGCCGCGATCTCCTGAAGCTGTCGGAACCGGAGATGCGCGACATTCGCGGCAAGGAACTCGCCATGGTCTTCCAGGATCCGACCTCGTCGCTGAATCCGGTCAAGCGGATCGGCGCCCAGATCGGCGAGGTGCTGACGCGCCATCTCGGCTTGCGCGGCCGCGCCGCCAAATCCCGCGCGATCGAGCTTCTCGTCTCGGTCGGGATTCCCTTGCCGGCAGAACGCCTGCACCAGTATCCGCATCAGTTGTCCGGCGGCATGCGCCAGCGGATTGCCATTGCCATCGCACTGGCCTGCGAGCCGAAACTCCTGATCGCCGACGAGCCGACCACCGCGCTGGACGTCACCATCCAGGCGCAAATCCTCGATCTGCTGCGGCGCCAGCAGCTTGCCAATAACATGGCAATGATCCTGATTTCGCACGACCTCGGCGTGGTCGCGGGTCACACCGATATGGTGACGGTGATGTATGCGGGGCAGATGGTCGAAGGTGCATCGACGCGATCGCTGTTTCGCAATTGCCGCATGCCCTACACCCGGGCTTTAATCCGTTCCGCACCGAAGCTGTCCGATCCGCCGCACACCCGGCTACGTGCGATTTCAGGACGGCCGCCGGACATGTTGCAGCCACCCGTCGGGTGCCGCTTCAGCCCACGCTGCGAAAACGCCACCGACAGATGTCGAACCGATCAGCCTGCATTGTCCGCGACCGAAACGGACGGCGCGCATCTTTACGCCTGCTGGCACCCGGTCGGCACGCGGGAAGCATCGCCATGATGCCGAACGAACTCCTCGCCGTCGACAACATGTCGGCGACCTACAAGCTGCCACGCGGGCGTCAGCTCACCGCTGTCGCAAACGTCAGCTTCACCGTCTACAGGGGCGAAACCCTGGGGCTGGTCGGCGAATCCGGCTGCGGCAAGTCGACGGTCGGACGTTCGATCATGCAGCTCCCGCCACCGACCGGGGGCTCGGTGATCTTCGGGGGGCGCGACCTCGCAAGCCTCGACGCCCAGACGCTGCGCCGGACCCGGACGCAGCTACATATGATCTTCCAGGACCCGATGTCCTCGCTTAACCCCCGCCGCAAGGTGCGCGATATCGTGGCTGAACCAATGGCGATCGCCGGCGTGGGCACTGCGGAGGAGCGCGGGCGCCGTGTCCGCATCGTGCTCGAAACGGTCGGCCTCGATCCGGATCGGGTGATGGATCGCCGCCCGCACGAGTTTTCAGGCGGCCAGTGCCAGCGTATCGCGATTGCACGCGCGCTGATCATGGAGCCGCAACTGGTCGTCTGCGACGAACCGGTTTCGGCGCTCGACGTCTCGATCCGCGCGCAGATCCTCAACCTGCTGGAGGATATGAAGGCGCGTTATGGCCTGACGCTGCTGTTCATCAGCCATGACCTTGCCGTCGTGAAGAACATCAGCGATCGCGTCGCGGTGATGTATCTCGGCCGCCTGTGCGAGCTGGCGCCGTCGGCGCGGCTCTATGAGGCGCCGCGGCACCCCTACACCGCGGCGTTGCTGGCCGCCATTCCGGTCATGGACCCTGACAGGCGCCGCGATCCATCGCAGCTGCTCGTCGGTGAATTGCCCTCGCCGATCAATCCACCAAGCGGCTGCCGTTTCCGGACACGGTGTCCGCGCGCGACGACGCGTTGCGCGGAGCGCGAGCCGGAATGGCAGGAAATGGAGCCCGGCCATTTCGTCGCCTGTCATTTTCCGCTGAGCACGACAGCCGCGACCGCAGACACGTCTCGTCAGGTCTGATCGCCGTATCTCTCGAACACAGCCTCGGCGATGAATTTCTTGCGCCCATCCCGCCCCGGACTCGTACCATGCGCGGCGCACCAGTCGGGAAACGTGCGGGGATCGATGAAGACGCGCAGCACGGGGTGGCCATAGGACTTGAGGCCTCGCTCCATTTCCTCGGCCATTTTCAGCCACTCGGCCCAGGTCGGCGGCAACTTGTCGCCGTCCTCAAGGATATCCCGCACCGCCGGATAGTCGTCTTCCTTGATCCAGTAGGCTCCGACCGCCGGGAGTGGCCGGTCCTCGAAATTGCTCATGCTCGTTCTCCTGTACCGGTGCGGCTTATCAGGAAACACCCGAGGCGGCCATGGCGCCATCGCCGGATGGCATCGTCAACCCGCGCCGGATCACGACGACGCGGCAGCCTCCGCGGCTTCGGCGGCGCGACGCCGCATCAGGTCTCGCTCGCGCGCGTTGCTCGCCAGCGCCGCGGCCGCCTCGAACGCGGCCCGCGCGTCCGCAAAACGGCCGAGCTTATGCAGCAGATCGCCCCGCACGCTGGAGAGCAGATGATAACTCTTGAGTGCCGACTCGCGCAGAAGGCCGTCGACGATCACCAGCGCGACCTCCGGTCCCTCGGCCATGCCCACCGCCACCGCGCGGTTGAGCTCGATCACCGGCGAGCGCACCAGCCCGGCGAGCTGCGCATAAAGTCCGGCAATGCGCGGCCAATCGGTCTCCGCCGCGGTCCCCGCCCGCGCGTGACAGGCGATGATGGCGGCCTGGAGCGCGTAGAAGCCGCCCGCGCCGCCGAGGTCATGCACGCGCCGCAGCATCTGCAGGCCCCGCCTGATCTGCAACTGGTCCCAGAGTCCCCGATTCTGGTCCAGCAGCAGGATCGGTTCGCCCGCGGCATCGGTGCGCGCCGTGGTGCGCGAGGCGTTCAGCTCCATCAGCGACAACAGCCCGTAGGCCTCGGGCTCATGCGGAGCGATGGAGATCAGCACGCGGCCCATGCGCAGCGCTTCCTGGCAGAGCTGCGGGCGCAGCCAATCCTGGCCGCGCGACGCGGTATAGCCTTCATTGAAGATGAGATAGACGACTTCCAGCACCGAGGACAGCCGCTCGGAGAGTTCGGCGCCATGTGGCGTCTCGTAGGCGAGCCCGGACTCCGACAGGGTTTTCTTCGCGCGCACGATGCGCTGGGCGATCGTGGTATCCGGCAGCAGAAAGGCCCGCGCGATCTCCTCGGTCGTCAGGCCGCAGATCATCCGCAACGCCAGCGCCGCGCGGGCCTCGCGCGACAGGCGCGGGTGACAGGCCGTAAAGATCAGCCGCAGCATCTCGTCGCCAATGTCGTCATCGAGCGCGGCGTCCCAATCGGGCATGGCCTTCTGCTCCCACTCCATGTCGCGGGCCACGATCTCGTGTTTGTGCGTGAGCATCGAGCGGCGGCGCAGATGATCCAGCGCCCGGCGCTTGGCGGTCGCCATCAGCCACGCACCGGGTCGCTCGGGAACGCCGGTCGCGGGCCAATGCTCGAGCGCCGCCACCAGCGCTTCCTGGGTCAGATCCTCGGCCAACGGTACGTCGCGCAACAACTTTGCCAGGCTGGTGATCAGCCGCGGCTGCTCGATCCGCCAGACCGCAAGGATTGCGCTGTTGACATCGGCGGCCGTCATGGCCGCCGATCGGACTGGTCGAAGCCCCGCCTCACGCGTGGGCCTTGGCATCGGCCGGGCCGCTGGCCTGGAAGCCGGGCGAGGCAAACGAGCGGACTTCGCAGGTGCCTTCCCATCCCGGCATGTAATCCTTGTGCATCTGCATGAACTTGACCGCCGAAGCGATCGCCTCTTCCTTGCTGTGCAGCTCGAACACCGCATAGCCGCCGATCATTTCCTTGGCTTCCACGAACGGGCCGTCGACGACGCTGAGTTCGCCATCCGCGATCTGCACGCGCGCGCCCATGCTGAGCGGCATCAGCCCGCCATTGTCGAGCATGCGGCCGGCCTTGATCTCCTGGTCCGCAAGCGTATGCATCGCCTCCAGCAGTTCCGGAGTGGGAGGGGTGGTGTGGGCGGATGTGACGATAAACATGAAACGCATCTGAGGTCTCCTCCTGGGGCGAGCCGCGGGAACCATCGCCGCTGAATTGTCTCGCACATCCAGTCGACGAACCAGTCCCCGGCAAATCGACATTCGTTTGAAAAAAGTTTCGGCACCGCTCGGTCTGGCCATTGGAGCCCGGCCTCGCTTGGGGGGAACGCCTGCTCCCCGGCGAAACCGGCATCGACCCGCACCACTATTGACCTCAACCACTGTTGAAGTCCTATCATATTGTCGGTGGTGACATCATGGCGGCGGTCCACGCCAAGCGCTAGGCGCTGTGACGTCGCCGGACCGCCAACCCCACCCGACAAACTTTCATTGACGCGCCGCGGCAAGGTCGGATCGGCGGATGCCGATCCAAACCAAAAGCATCAGCAAACCGAAAGCGATCCATCCGGGTCCGATCACCATCGACAGCGCCCGGCTGAGAGATGAGGATGCCGGCCCGAACAAAGTAGATACCCATGCGACCAGAGTCGGGCCGACACCGAATCCCACCAGGATCAGCGCCATATTCGTACATGCCGCCAATTTGCCCATCATGCGGTTCGGCGTGACCTGCGACAGAACGACCGTAAGCACGAGCTGGTTGCCGAACCCGAACGCGATGTTGATGCCGAGGCAAACCCAAGTCAGCAACGGGGAGATCCCCCACGGGGCAATCATCGTCGGTACTGCGACGATGATGCTGGCGAGGCCGAGTGCGGCTGCGGCGAACCGAGCCATGCCGCGTTTGGCGGCCCGGTCAAGCAGGACCGAGAGCACCAGTATGGTGAGGGAGCCTGCGAAGACGGTGATCAGCCCGTAGGTCGACCCGATCGCCGTCGCAGGCTCGTTCCACACCCGGCCGAGCGCCGTCGGAATCCAGTTGCCGTAGCCGAAGATACACGTGCCCCACACCGCATAGCCGGCGACGAGCGGCATGAAGATGGAACGGTACTTCGCGGTATAGGCGATGACGTCGGCGAGGCTTGCTGAAAGGTCTGCCGCCGCGGGCTCGCGGCCCGGTTCGCGAATTGCAAGCACGAGGAGCACGGCCGGCACGCCCAGCAGACCAATCGCAACGAGGATGAGCTGCCATGTACTGCGGCCATGGAGCACAGGAATCGCGCCGAGATCAATTCCCTGCAGCAATTGCGACATCCAGCCGATCACCACGAGTGCAGCGCCGAAGCCGATCGCGGACCCGAACAGGTAGACGCCAAACGCGCGGCCTTGTCGTCCCTCCGGAAGGGCATCCTTGATCATCGAATAGGCCGCCGGCGTCAGCACCGCCTCTCCGATGCCGAGCCCCATCCGGCAGACGAAGAGCGTGATGAAATTCGGCGCAAAGCCACTCAGCGTGGTCATCAATGTCCAGAGCACAATCCCGCTGATCACGAGATTGCGCCGATTGTAGCGATCGACGAGATAGCCGTAGACGGGGCCGGCAAGCGCAAACACTACGGCGAACGCCGTGCCGAGCAGAACGCTCACCTGCGTATCGCTGAGGGCAAGGTCGCGCTTGATCGGCCCGACCAGCACCGTCAGCGCATACCGGTCGACATAGGACAACAGCAGCACGGCCGACAGGATGCAGACCATGCCCCAAGCGCGAACGGCACCATATTCAGCGCGGACACCGCACGAGCGGTTTTCGGCGACAGCAGGCGGGTCTTCGACATGTGCTCGCATCGGTCTTCCTTCGCTGATCGGCGAAAAGCGCCATCCAGACTCATCGTCCAAGTTCAGCGCCACATTCACATGACCGGATTCCACCAGATCGGAATCAAGCGATAGCCGTCGCCGTGCTTCTCCACATGACCGAGTGACGGAAACGGAAAGTGATAGCCGGAAACCAGCGCTCGTTTTTCCGCGATCATGTCAAACAGGCGGCGGCGCGAGGCTTCGGCTTGCGGCCCATCGACGTCGGCGGCCGGATGCCAACCCGGATTGCGCAAGGTGGTGAACGGATTGCCGCTCACGTCCCCCGCGACCACGAGACTTTCGCCCTGCGATGTGACGAGATAGGACACGTGCCCCGGCGAATGGCCTGAAGTCGCGATCGAGGTAATTCCCGGCACAACCTCCTCGCCGGGTTCGAAACGCACCACCCGGTTGGGCAAGGTCGCGAACGTCTGCCGCACCAGCATGATCATGTCATATTCCGTCATCAGCGACCGCGGCCAACCCTCCGGACGCACGGGGCTCGGCAGATACTCGTCACGCGTGAAGTAATTCCAGTTGCCGGCCGGCACCTTGATCTCGGCGTTGGGAAATGCGGCGCGGCCCTCAGGATCGCGCAGGCCGCCGATATGATCGTGGTCGAGATGCGTAATCAGAACGATATCGATCGCTTTGCGGTCGATGCCTGCGGCTTCGAGCCCGGCCGCAAGAAGACCGGTTCCAGGTATCAGGTTATGGACGTTACCGGTGTCGATCAGCACCAGTTTGACCCCGGTGTCGACCACGACCGGATTGTGGTGCCGCCCCAGTGTTTCGGTCGACAGATAAGCAGCGACGAGCGCGGCCTTGTACTGCTCGAACGAAACGTTGCGCATGTCGTGCGGCGTGATGCGCACCTGGTGGATGCCGTCGGACACGACGATGACATCGAAATTACCGAGGCGATGACGATAATGGTAGAGCGCCGGCCGCGAGGCGGCTGCTTCCTCTGAAATCCGCATGAATGTTTCCCGCAAGTTCTTCCGCCCGCCCACCCTTACCGCGCGAACGTCGCGCGGCAGCGCGTTCGACCCCTTATGTTGATAAATCAACACTATATAGTTGAAAAGTCAACATCGGTTCTCCACGCACATCCGAGTGTCGGAAAATCACGAGACGGCCGATCGGTTGCAGACAATGTTTTGAAGCGGATAGATTGCGGGTCGAGCTAGAATCAGTGGACGGAGGTTTAATGGGTCTTTTTGAGCGCAAGTCCGGCAACACGGATGTCGTCTGGGATCTGCCGCCAAAGCTCATCCAAGCCCTGGCGCCCGACCTCGATATCGGGTCGTTGCGGCTTTTGGACTTCGTCACCATCCGGATTGATCGCCTGGCCGGCCTTATGAACCAGCAGACGAGGCAGATGCTATCCGAGCGTTTCGACCTCTCGTTCATCGAATGGCAGTGTTTGGCGTTTCTCGGCGAGCGCGGCGACCTGACGGCGGCCGAGATCTGCCGGCTGACCGGCTATGACAAGGCCCAGGTGAGCCATGCGTTGCGCGATCTTGCCAAGCGAAAACTGATCCATCGCGCCACGACGACGGCCAAAGCCGTTCCGATCGAACTCACAACCGACGGCCGGGACCTCTTCAAACGCTGTGTGACCGCGCGGCGACGCCTCGAACGCGCTCATCTCGAACGTCTCTCGCCGGAGCAGCGCGTCGCACTTTACGAAGCATTGACCATTCTCGCGCGGTCTTTGGTCGATGAATCCACCGAGCGACACAAGCAACCTGCAAAAAGAGCCTGACGCCAATGTCCTCATGGCATCGCGTAAGGCCTTTCGCGGACCACAGATCGCTCGGCGGGCACGTCTGACACGCCGCGGGGCAAACATATTGACCTCAACCGCGGTTGAGGTCCTATCACACCGTCGGTGATCGGGCATCTCAATCTCCGATCGAATCTTCCAATCTGCGAGAGCCGGCACATGCACAATTTCCGGGGCACCGTCCCTCCTTTCACCCGCCAGTTTCGACCTAGCCAGGCATTGTCATCATGACCACCGTCGAACAGGGATGGTCGACGCTGCTCGGCCGACGCAACGCATTGCCGTCGCTCGTGCTGGCCGGTGGCGTGGCGCTGCATGCCGTCAATGTGTTTCTGGTCACGACCATGCTGCCGTCGATCGTGCGCGATATCGGCGGCCTGGACTATTATGCGTGGAGCACCACGCTGTTCGTGGTCGCATCGATCATCGGTGCGACCTGCTCCGCGCACCTGCTGCAAGCCTTGCGGCCGCGCGGCGCCTATGTGGTCGCCGCCCTGCTGTTTGCGACCGGCTGCCTGGTCTGCGCGCTTGCGCCGGTGATGCCGGTGCTGCTGGTCGGCCGCACCATCCAGGGCTTTGGCGGCGGCCTGCTGATCTCGCTGTCCTATGCCATGATCCGGCTGCTGTTCGACCAGCCGCTGTGGCCACGAGCGATGGCGCTGGTGTCGGGAATGTGGGGCATCGGCACGCTGGTGGGACCTGCGATCGGCGGCGTGTTCGCGGAGATGGATGCCTGGCGTCTGGCGTTCTACGCCATCATTCCGCTCGCACTGGCGTTCGCGGCTATCGCGGCGTCGGTCCTGCCGAGCAAGGTGAGCGCCGGCCGCGCCTCGCCCCTGCCGCTGCTGCAGATCGTGCTGCTTAGCATCGCGGTCCTGACCATCTCGGCAGGAAGTATCTCGCCTCGCCCGCTCTGGAATATTGCCGGCATCGCGACGGCCGCGATCCTGACCATTCTGATCGTCAGGATCGAGCGGCACAGCGCGCAAAAGCTGCTGCCGGGTGACGCCTTTCGGTTGGGCGCGCCGCTTGCGCTGGTCTATGCCACCATGGGCCTGCTGGCGATGGCCGTGACCAGCGACGATGTCTTCGTGCCGCTGTTCCTCCAGGTCCTGCACGGGCGATCGCCGCTGGTCGCCGGCTATCTGTCGGCCCTGATGGCAGGCGGCTGGACGGTGGGATCGGTGAGTAGCTCGAACCTCAGCGGCCGCAACGCCCGGCGCATCATCGTTATCGCCCCCTGCGTGTCCCTGGTCGGGACCGTACTGCTGCTGGTGTTGATGCCGGCCCACAGCGATGACGGATGGATCCGGCTTGGCGCACTGGCTGTCGGCCTGTTCAGCCTGGGTCTGGGTGTCGGCCTCGGGTGGCCGCATCTGCTGACCTGGATCCTCACCCTCGCCGCACCTGGCGAGCAGGATCGTGCGTCCGCCTCGATCACCACCGTTCAGCTTTATGCAACGGCGATGGGCGCGGCGGTGGCCGGGCTGCTGGCCAACACCGCCGGGCTGGTGGATCCCGGAGGTCTGGAGGGGACGGCACGCGCGGCGCTCGTGCTGTTCGCGGTGTTTACCGCCGCGCCGGTGCTCTGCCTGATCTTTGCGGTGCGGCTGGTGCGCAAGCTAGATGCGCGGGGCCTCTGAGCGATCCGGCCTTGGTTCGCCGAACCAGCGCACCAACGCCGCTTCGAGACCATCGATGCGATCGTCGTCGGCCGCCCAGGCGATGCAGCCATCCGGACGGACCAGCATTGATGGCCCCTCCGCCGCCCGAGCGCAGCGGATCCACGGCGCCCAGGCGGAGGCGAGACGCACCGCCGCGCCTTGAGCTGCGTCGACGAGCACGCCATGGCCGTGCTGCATCGACGCAAAGAGACTGGCCTCGCCCGCGGAACCTACCAGCGCTCGGTTGCCGCAGAACCGCCCGACCAGCGGATGTTCGCCATCCAGATCGTAGCGCGTGGTGAGACCGCTCAGCATCTCGCCGAAGAAACGATTGCCTTCGTCCAGATCCATCACCTCCGCGACGATGTCGCGCAGCGCCGTCGTCAACACGTCCGGCCGCATCAGCGCGACCTGTGCCCGGGTATTGGCGAGAACACGCGCGGCCACGGGATGGCGCTCCGCCGTATAGGTGTCGAGCAGCTCCACGCTCATGGACCCGCGGACAACGGATGCCAGCTTCCAGCCGAGGTTGGTGGCGTCGAGCAAACCGAGATTCAACCCCTGGCCGCCGAACGGCGAATGAACATGCGCGGCATCGCCAGCCAGCAGCACCCGGCCACACCGATAGCTGGTTGCTTGCCTCGCATTGTCGGTGAAGCGGGTCGCTGACGTCATCTGCGTGATCCTCACATCCGCGCCACTGACGCGACGCAGACTGTCCTCCACCTCCTCGCGGGTGACGGGCGCCTCACGATCGGCCGGCGCTCCGTCAAACTCGACCGTAAAGATCCGCCCGGGAACGGGACCGTAGGCCATCATGCCGGCAGCCGTGCGCCGCCAGCCCAGCGGCAGCAGCCGCTCCGGGTGGTCCAGTTCAACGATCGCTTGGTGCCCGGTGAGGGTCGGCGCGGTGCCGGGAAAATCGAATCCGGCCCGCTTGCGAATCTGGCTGCGACCACCGTCGCATCCCACGAGATAGGAGCAACGAACGCTCGACGCGCCGTCCGGACCACGGACATCGATCCTGACGCCCTCGCCGTCCTCGCTGAAGCCGACGACCTCGTTGCCGCGCTGCAGATCGATGTTGAGCTCACGAGCGCGGTCAACGAGCATGCGCTCCAGCGCCTGCTGCCTCACGCCGCGCAGCCGCCGCTCCGGCTCGCGCTGGCGGGTCTGGTCGATCAGGAACAGCCCGGCAAAATGGCCGCCGATCTTCCTTAGCGACGGCATGGTTCCGGTCGCGCCGGCTTTTTTCATCATCGCCGCCATCGCCTCGGCCATGACGGCTTCCTCGGCATCCATCGCTGCCCCGAACCGCCGCCGGTCCAGCGCCTCGCCGGCAAGCGCACCGATCGCGCCTGCCTTGATGGTCTGGTCGGGTTCGCGCAGGCGCTCGAGCACCGTCACGTTGGCACCGCCGAGCACGAGTTCGATCGCCAGCAGCAAGCCGCACGGACCGGCCCCGACCACCACGACGTCCACCGATCGTTGACCCATGCTGTGGATTCCTCAAATTTTTATACTAGATATAAAATTGTATATGATATAAATATTTTCGATGTCAAATCGAACCGGCCTTCGCGAGCGTAAAAAGCAGGAGACGCGCCTGGCGATTTCCGACATCGCCACGCGCCTGTTCATTGAGCGCGGCTTCGACAATGTGACCGTCGCCGAGATCGCCGAAGCGGCGAACGTCGCCAAGATGACGGTCTTCAATTATTTCTCGCGCAAGGAAGATCTGTTCTTCGACCGGGAGGACGAGAGCCGATCCCTGGTGCGCGAAGCCCTCGTCCGGCGCGCGCAAGGGCGCTCCCCAATCGCGGCGTTAGGCGGCCTTGCACCGGACCTCGTCGCCCAGAACCATCCCTTCGCGAAATTCACGGCCGGCACCGCGCAGTTCTGGCACACCGTCAAGCAGAGCAACACGCTGGCCGCCCGCGCCCGCGAGCTCCGGGACATTTTCGCCAACGATCTCGCAGAGATGCTCGCGGATTCGTCCGGCAGGCCGCGTTCCGATCCTGAAGCCCATCTCATCGCCGCAATGGTCGTGGCCGCGTGGCAAACCGCGTATGCGGAAGGTTTACGCCAGCAGCGGATCGGTGCTCCCAGCCACGCCGTGCAGGCGGCGTTCCTGGCTCTCCTCGACCGAAGCTTCAGGGGCGTCGCCGCTGGCATGAAGGGGACGCCGTACGCTTGATGACAGTCCAACAGCCGATAAACGACACACCCCATGAGACGATGGGTCTCGTGACATCCCGCGATGGCACGCCGATCGGCTATCGGCAGATTGGCCGCGGCCCCGGCGTCGTTCTGCTGCACGGCGCGCTGCAGTGCGCGGAGAATTTGATGGACCTGGCCCGGGCGCTGGCCGATCGCTTCACGGTTTACGTGCCGGATCGCCGCGGCAGAGGCCGCAGTGGGCCGCATGGCCCGGCCTATGGCATCGCGCGCGAGTGCGAGGACGTCGAAGCACTCCTCGCCGCGACCGGTGCGGCCAACGTGTTCGGCCTGAGCTCCGGCGCACTCGTGGCGCTGCAGGCCACGCAGCGGCTGCCGGCCATCCGCAGGGTCGCGCTTTACGAGCCGCCGCTGTCGATCGGAGGTTCGGTGCCGCAATCCTGGGTGGCGCGTTATGAACGAGAGGTCGCCGCCGGTCGGTTAGGCAGCGCATTCATCACCATTATGAAAGGTCTCCAGGTCTCGCCGATGTTTGCGGCGCTGCCCCGTGTCCTGCTCACGCCTCTCATGGGCCCCCTGCTCGCAGCCGACGCACGCAACCTGAAGCCCGGCGCGACATCAATCAAGGCGCTGATCCCGACCATGCATTTCGACATCGGGCTGGCCGCCGAACTCGAAGGCACGCTCGATCGCTTTTCGGATGTGCGCAGCGAGGCGCTGTTGCTCGCCGGCAGCAAGAGCCCGGCTTATCTGCTCAGGACGATCGATGCCCTGGAGGCGACAATTCCCCGTTCCAGACGAATCGATTTTCCAGATCTCGATCATCTCGGAGCGGACAACACCGGACGCCCGAAAATAGTGGCTACGGAGCTGGCGGCATTTTTCTGCGCGGACACACCGAAAACGTTCACTCAGCCGGCAGCCTCATGGCCACCGGACCTGTCCCGGCAGGACGACGAGCTGACGCGCTAAAGCCCCGGCGGCCATTCCGGAAACTGCGGCAGCCCTTCATCAGCCAGCCAAGGCACGCTGTGCGATGTCCAGATGTGCACGACAGGGCGTGTCGATGGATCGTCGTCCAGCGTCGCGACCCGAAGCACCACATACGGCTGCTCGGCACGCTCCGCCACGATGTGAGTGCCGCACCCCGAACAGAACCGCCTGAACCGGCCGGGCGAGGACTCGAACGCCGAGAGCTTGTCCGCTCCGGTCACCAGATGAAAATGATCGCGCGCGACACGCGCGGTCGAGGCAAAGGCCGCGGCATTGGCCTTGCGGCAGGTAATGCAGTGGCAATGCGCGATCGGCGAAGCGAGCTGATCGACCTCATAACGCACGGCGGTGCACAGACAACTTCCCTTCAACCGCAAACTGGCCTCCCTCACATTGGGCCCGCGGCGGTTACCCCGCCCACGGCACCTCTTTCATTCCCAGGCGACGGTAAAGCCTGAGAGCATCCGAATATAGCTGCCCGTCCGTCTTGAGGTCGACATGGCTTTCGCCGCGCGCCTTGAAGACCAGAAACAGATGCCGCAGCAGCGCTTCGCCAATGCCCTGGCGACGCGCCACCGGATGCACCCCGAGATCCTTCACAAACGAACTGGTCCAGCACTGCGCTGCTCCGAGAAGGTGCCCGTCGGCATCGCAGGCCAGAAAGCAGAGCGCGGGATCGAACTCCGCGTCACTGCTGAGGCCCTGCCACCAGACGTCATAAGGAAGCCGGAATTCCTCGATCACCCGGGTAAAGAACACGTGCAATGCCGGTGCATCGGACCGCAGGAGCGTGCGCACAACGACACCCATCGGCCATTGCGGCGGCTCGAGGGTCTCATCGAGCCATCGACGCAAGCGGACATCGTTCGGCCCGGGAGGCGCGTTGATGTTTGTCATGACCGCGCGGCGATCGCTCACTGCCGCGTCAGGATGAACGGGTCGGCGGTGTCAGGCACCCGGCGCCACTGCGCATTGTCGTCGGCTTCGAATCGCCAGATCTCGCCTTTCGCCGAGATCAGTTGAAGCTCGCCTCGCTCCAGATGCCAGGTGACCGGGCCGAAGCTTGTCACCACCGGATCGCAACGCGGCTTGAGGTAGACGGCGTAATTATCCGGCGTTGTTTCCGTGTTGGTCAGGGTCAGGCCGCAGATCGCGCGATCGTTGCCGCGGATGACCGACCAGTCGCCGATCATCTGGTCCATCGATTTCGACAGCGCACGGGCGGCAGCGAGATTCTGCAGCAGGTAGACGCCCTCGCCGCTGCGCTGGCCCTCGAAAATGCCGCTTTCGACCTCGGTGACGTCGATAACGGACTGCCCCTTGGCATCCTGCAACCGCACGATGTCGAGGCCCTTGATGTTCCAGGCGGTGATGTCCTTGGTAAAAGGCAGCGCCTCGGCGCAGCCTTTCTCCAGGTCGAGCTTCATGCCACCGGCGGCGGGATCACCGCTCAGGGTGATGACGCAGGTCTTGTTGCGCTCGGCGGTGGCGAGCTCCCATTGCCCGATCATGTCGTGGGCGAGACTGCGCGTATCCTGCGCTCGCGCTGCGGGGCCGATCACGGCCCACAGCGCCAGCATCACAACGACACGCAGCCGCCCGCGCATGATCAGCGACCCTTGACGGGGGTCTCCGGGATCGGCGTGATCGGCGGCTTGCCGGAGAACCAGTGGATCAGGTTGTCCACCACCAGTTGATCCATCGCATCGCGCGTGGAGACCGAGGCAGAGCCGACATGCGGCAGCAGCACGGTGTTCTGCAGCGCCTTCAGCTCGTCCGGCACGTTCGGTTCGTTGGCGAACACGTCGAGGCCAGCGCCGAGGATCTTGCCGTCCTTCAGCGCTGCGATCAGCGCCTGCTCGTCGATCACCGAGCCCCGCGCCACGTTGACGATGACACCGGTGGGTCCGAGCGCAGCAATCACCTCGGCGTTGACGAGCTTGGCGGTGGATGCACCGCCAGGCGTGATCACGACCAGCGTATCGACCGCCTTCGCCATCTCCACGATGTTCGGATAGTGCTTGTAGGATACGCCGGCCGCCGGGTTGCGCGAGTGATAGACCACCGGCACCAGCGAGGCCTCGAGCCGGC
Source organism: Hyphomicrobiales bacterium (assembly GCA_041424235.1). Classification (GTDB taxonomy): domain Bacteria; phylum Pseudomonadota; class Alphaproteobacteria; order Rhizobiales; family Xanthobacteraceae; genus Bradyrhizobium_A. Next base: position 2,793 of record JBGMOD010000231.1, on the reverse strand, counting down.
GCGCGATCGCCTGGCCGATGCGGCCCATGCCGACCATGCCCACGGTGCGGCCGCGCAGCGAGCCGACGGTGAGCGGATAGTTGCTCTTGGTCCATTGTCCCGAGCGGAGATAACGATCCGCCTTGACGAATTCACGCAGGGTTGAAATCAGCAGCCCCAGCGCCACGTCGGCGACCTCCTCGGTCAGCACGTCCGGGGTGTTGGTGACGATGATGTTGTGATCGCGGGCATGGGCGGAATCGACATGGTCGTAGCCGACGCCGAAGCTGGACACGATCTCGAGCTTGGGGAATTTTTCCATCATCGCCTTGTCGGCGCTGACAAGGCCGTTCACCGCAACGCCCTTGATACGCTCGGCGACCGCGGGGCTGATCCGGTCCAGATCGCCGCGGCTTTCCGCGGCATGCACCGTGAACATCTTGCTCAAGCCGTCGGTCACGAGCTTCTTGGACTGCCCGTAGGCCAACACGTCGATCTTTTCCGCACTCATCCAATATCCTTTCCAAGCGCACTTTCTTGCCAGCGTCGTAGCACAAGATACGACACCAGCGAGAGCAACATATAGATCACAATTCCGGCGACCGAGAGCAGCAGCAGCGCCGCGAACATGCGCGGAATATTGAGGCGATAGCTTGATTCCGCAATGCGATAAGCGAGCCCCGATCCAGCCCCCGCCGACCCTGCCGCAATTTCAGCCACCACCGCCCCGATCAGCGACAATCCACCGGCGATGCGCAGGCCACCCAGAATGTAGGGCAGCGCTGACGGCAATTTGAGCAGCTGCAGGGTCTGCAGCGGCGAGGCGCCGTAGAGCGTGAACAGACCGGCCAGGTTGCGATCCACCGATTTCAGCCCCAGCGTGGTGTTCGACAACACGGGAAAGAACGCGACGATCCAGGCGCAGGCCACCACCGCAAGCTCCTGCGGCAGATAGATCAGGAGCAGCGGCGCCACCGCGATCACCGGCGTCACCTGCAGCACCACCGCATAGGGAAACAGCGAATATTCCAACCATTTCGACCGGCTGAACAGCAGCGCCAGCGCGATGCCGCCGACCGCCGCGGCGACAAAGCCCTCCACCGTGGTCAGCAGGGTGACCAGCAACGAGCCGAACAGCAGGTTCCAGTCCTGGACCAGCGTCGACAGCACCAGGAACGGCCCCGGCAGCACATACGGCGGGATGCCGTTGAAACGGACCACCGCTTCCCAGAGCCCGACCACGATCGCCAGCACCAGCACCGGCAGCAGAAAACGAAAAACCTGACCGTTGCCGTCCGATCGCTGCGCGGCCGGCCTCGCCCACATATCGGGTTGGCGATCGACGGGATCGTGATCGGTCATCGCGCCACCCCGCCCGTCGAAACCGCAGCGCTCGCAGCGGCGAGCGCGACCGAGACCTCGCGGCACTGCGCGGCATACCCCGCCGACGTCCGAAACTCTTCCAGCCGCGGCTCCGGTGCGTCGATGCTGAATTCAGCGCTGATCCGGCCCGGCCGCGGCGTCATCACAACCACGCGTTGCGACAGATACACCGACTCGAACACCGAATGGGTGACGAAGATCACGGTCTTGCGCAAACTGCGCCACAACTCCATCAGGTCGTTGTTGAGCTTGAAGCGCGTGATCTCGTCGAGTGCCGCGAACGGCTCGTCCATCAGCAGGATATCCGGATCGGTGACCAGCGCGCGGGCCAGCGACACCCGCATCTTCATGCCGCCCGACAGCTCGCGCGGATAGACATCGGCGAACTCCGACAACCCGACCCGCGCCAGCACGTCGCGGACCCGCTCGCCGGCCGCAGCGCGCGACAGGCGCGCCAGCTTCAACGGCAGCAGCACATTGTCGAACACGCTGGCCCACGGCATCAGCGTCGGCTCCTGGAACACGAAGCCGATGGCGTGTCCGCCGCGACTTGTGCCGGAGGCGACCCGGACCTCTCCGGCAGTTGCGCGGCTGAGGCCGGCGATCAACCGCAACGCTGTCGATTTTCCGCATCCCGACGGGCCGAGCAGCGAGAGGAATTCGCCGCGCCGCACGTCGAGATCAAGTGCGGACAGGGCGCTGACGCCGTTGTCATAGGTCTTGCTGACGCCGCGCAGGCTGACGGCCACGCCGGCCGGCATCATGGCGGCGGCGCTGGGCTTCTCGATCGCCGGATCGGACACGCGGATGCGATCAGTTCTTCGGGCGGCGGTCGAGACCGACGCCCTTGTTGGCGAAACGCAGCGTGTAGGCCTTCTTGTAATCGATATCGCCGCGGACGACGCCGGCGCGGACCATCTTGTCGAAGAAGCTCGCCATCCGCGCATCGCTCATGGCGCCGATGCCGTCCTTGAGCGCGTCGCCGGAATCGACGATGCCATACTCCTTCATCTTCGCCACCGAATAGGCCAGCAGTTCGTCGCTCATGTCCGGATTGAATTTTTTGATCATCTCGTTGCCGGGACGATTGTCGCCGTAGATGTAATTGTACCATCCGATGATCGAGGCATCGACAAAGCGCTGCACCAGGTCGGGCTTGCTGTCGGCGAGATCACGCCGGGTTTCGATCAGCGTGGAATAGCTGTTGAAACCATAGTCCGCGAGCAGGACCACGGTCGGCCTGAAGCCGGCCTGCTTCTCCACCGCGAACGGCTCGGATGTCACGTACCCCTGCATCGCGCTTTTCTTGTCGGCGAGAAACGGCTGCGCGTTGAACGTGTAGGGCTTCACATTGGCTTCGCTGAAGCCGTATTCGGATTTCAGCCACTGGAAATAGGTCGGCATGCCTTCCTTGGAGACGAACAGCGTCAG
>JBGMOD010000230.1:0-3957 GCA_041424235.1 Hyphomicrobiales bacterium | reverse complement strand
CGGCGAACGCGGCCGCGAGGTGCAGGAGTTTCTCCAGGACGATCTCGGCGACGAGGGTCTGGCGCGCTCGGTGGTGGTGGTGGCGACCTCGGACGAGCCGGCCTTGATGCGCCGGCAGGCCGCCTATCTGACGCTCGCCATCGCGGAGTATTTTCGCGATGAAGACAAGGATGTGCTGTGCCTGATGGATTCGGTGACGCGCTTTGCCATGGCGCAGCGCGAGATCGGCCTGTCCGCAGGCGAGCCGCCCACCGCCAAGGGCTATACACCCACCGTGTTCACCGAATTGCCGAAACTGCTGGAGCGGGCTGGCCCGGGCACCCGCCAGGGCACCATCACCGGCATCTTCACCGTGCTGGTGGACGGTGACGATCACAATGAGCCCGTGGCCGACGCGGTGCGCGGCATTCTCGACGGCCACATCGTGATGGAGCGCGGCATCGCCGAGCGCGGCCGCTATCCGGCGATCAACATCCTGAAGTCGGTGTCGCGGACCATGCCGCGGTCGGCCGATCCGGCGTTCGTGCCCGTCATCACCCGCGGGCGCCAGGTGATGGCGACTTATGCCGATATGGAGGAGTTGATCCGGCTCGGCGCCTACCGGGCAGGGTCCAGTCCGGAGGTCGACGAGGCCATTCGCCTGCACGGGCCGCTGGAAGACTTCCTGCGCCAGGCCAAGAATGAGGCCACCGGCATTCTGGAAGGCTACCAACGGCTTGAACAAATTGTCGGGACCTTGGAAACGGAACGCTAACTTTGTCGAGCCATGATCCCAGCTACTTTGGAGTAAATGCCGGCGGGGCCCTTCCGGGGGACCGGCATCGTCCCGTGTTCGTTAGGGGACTTCTGGGGAGTACGAGTCGATGAAGTCACGAGAAACGCTGATCCGCCTGAAGAAATTTCAGGTCGATGAGAAGCGCAGGCGGGTCGCCCAGATCGAGGGCATGATTGCTGATTTCCAGCGGATGTCGAACGACCTGGAGCGCGAAATCAACCTGGAGCAGGAGCGCGCCGGCATCAACGACCCGACGCACTTCGCCTATCCGACCTATGCCAAGGCCGCCATCCAGCGGCGCGAAAACCTGACCCGCTCGGCCGACGAGCTGCGCGTCCAGCTCGAGGACGCCAAGGCCGCCCTGGGGGAGGCCTTCGAGGAGCTCAAGAAGGTCGAGCTGCTGGACGAGCGCGATCAGGCCCGCGAGCGGGCCGAGGAGAACGCCCGCGAACAGGCCGACATGGACAGTATCGGCCTGATGCGTGCCCGGCTTGGGGCGCTGGCCTGAGCGGGCGACCACCAATCGGCTGACATTTCCGGAACCCGGGCCCCAGGCCCGGGTTCTGCTTTTCTGGCGGGGCTGGCCATCTCGGCTTCAAGATGTGATACGAAAGTTGCTGCTTCGCTGGGCAGAGGACAATAGCCGTGGGTTTCCGGTGGGTTGTGGGGGCATTGCATGCTGACGCCGGCTGAATTGGTCTGGCTGCTTGCCGCCGTCGCCAAGGGCGACGAGGCCGCGTTCGAGCGGCTGTATGGCGCGACCAAAGCGAAACTCTTCGGCGTGGTGCTGCGTATCTTGCGGCGACAGGATCTCGCTGAGGAAGTCGTCCAGGAAGCGTATGTGAAGATCTGGAACGGTGCCGGGCAGTTCAATCCCGGGCTCGCCTCTCCGATTACCTGGATGGTTTCGATTGCTCGCAACCGGGCGATCGATCTGCTGCGCAAACGCAGCGAGGTTTCGATTGAAGAGGAGCCGGCTGCGATGGAAGTGGCTTCGGATACGCCCGATCCGCTGGAGCGCCGCGAGATGACGGAAGAGCTGAAGCGGCTGCTCGGCTGCGTCGGTCGGCTCGAGCCCGATCGGCAGAAGCTGGTGCTGCTGGCGTATTACAACGGCTGGAGCCGCGAACAATTGGCGCAGAGATTTGAAGCGCCGGTGAATACGGTGAAGACGTGGCTTCGCCGCAGCATGCTTGAAATCAGAGAATGCCTCGGACTGGCTTGATGATGATCGGATGAGCTACAGCGAAGACCATATCGTCCTTGCGGCGGAATACGTCCTCGGCACCCTCGACGCCGAGGAGCGGGCGCAGGTCGACACCATGATGTCCGTCGATGCGGACTATCGCGCACTGGTCGAGGGCTGGCAGCACAAGCTCGGCGAGTTGACCGCCATGGTCGGCTCGGTCGAGCCGCCGGCCGAGCTGTGGGAAAAGATCCGCTACGCCGTCGGGCTCTCGTCGATGAAGCTGCCGCTGGTGCTGCCGGAGCTGCCCGTGCCGCCGCCGGCACCCGTCGTGGTCGCGCCGGACACGACGATCGACAGCGCCAAGGTCATCGAATTCTCAAGCCGCGCCAGGCGCTGGCGCAATCTCGCGACCGCCGCGGCGGCGATCGCAGCGTCTCTGTTCGCCGTTGTCGTCACCCAGGTGGCACGGCCCGAATGGCTGCCGGCGGCGTTGCGCGGCAAGCCGCGCATCGAGACCGTGCAGGTTCAGGTGCCTGCCGCCATCCCGGCACAATTCGTCGCGGTGCTGCAAAAGGGCGCGGACGCGCCGGCCTTCATCCTGACCGTGGATGTCGCGACCAAGGCCTTTACGGTGCGCAAGGTTGCGGCCGAACCGGAGCAGGGCAAGAGCTACGAACTGTGGATCGTGTCGGACAAATTGCAGCAGCCGCGGTCGCTCGGCGTCATCGGCGGCGGTAACTTCACCACCCGTCCCGTGCTGTCGGCTTATGACGCTGACACCATCAACCAGGCCACCTATGCCGTGACCGTCGAGCCTGAAGGCGGTTCGCCGACCAGCCTGCCGACCGGACCGGTCGTGTTCAGCGGCAAGCTGGTCGAGACCGTGCCGCCGGCTGCACCCGCGCGCTGATCCGCCTGTCCTGCAAGGAATCCGGCACAGCATCCCAGAACGAAGAAAGCGCCCGTGGGGAGCGGGCGCTTTCTCAATTGTGTCACTTGGGGAAGTGACGGGGTCGTCATGGGGTAGTCACTTGGGGGTAGTGGGTAGTCTACGTATCCACGGGGCGACTTTGGGGGGCTGGTAAAGAGCCTCGTGAATTCCTGAAATTCTAAAATCCTGTGAGCGAGCCTCGATCTCGTTAGCGAACCACTGAGCCATTGCTGGTCAGGACGACCGGTTTGCCGGCCTTCATGACGCGCGCAGTTTGTGTGCCGCCATCATCCGCGCCGAGCCGAGCTGTGATGCCCACCCCTGCGACCACGATGGCAGCGACCAACGCGACGACAACAATTTTCAAGTGGGTCGAACGATCCGCACTGTAAATTGAATGGTTCACGGAAGCCTCCTGCCGTCACGTCTCCTGCTTTCAAGACGTTGGTCGCGTCCTTGGCTTGCAGGGTTCAACGTCACGCACAGAAGAACGTGGTGATCCGGCTTTCAGTTCCAAATAGCCGATCACAAAGCGGTGAACAAACTTGAACGGCCGCGAGCTCGAAATGCCAGATTCAAGTATATCGTAATAATATCAATATATTAAATTGATCCGACGGTTTTCAGCCGGGCGCGGGGATGGATCTCCGCCTGCGACAAAACAGTTGTCTGTGACCGAAAACGCTCAACCAAAGACCGGACAAATGGGCGGATCTGGGCGGAGGTAACCAGCACGGGAGCCTCTCCCTCGCGCGCTGCCTGCTCGAATCGCTCGCGCACCACCGTCATAAATTCCGACAGCCGGGAAGGTTGCATGGCCAGGCTGCGATCGTCGCCGGTGCCGATCAGGGATTCGGCAAAGGCCTGTTCCCATCGAGCGGACATGGCGATCAGCGGCATGTAGCCGTTGATGGAGGTATTTTGCGCGCAGATTTGCCGCGCCAGCCGCGCCCGCACGTGCTCCACCACGGTCGCGGGATTGCGCGAGAAGGCGAGGGCGTCGGCGATGCCTTCGAGAATGGTCGAGAGATCGCGGATCGAGATGCGCTCGGCGAGCAGCAG
>JBGMOD010000229.1:0-3957 GCA_041424235.1 Hyphomicrobiales bacterium | reverse complement strand
GCGCAAGGGGTAGGGCACTGACGTGCCGCTTTCGGCAGTCTGATGCCGATTTGCGTGGCATGGTGCGTTGCCGCCCCCCCGCCGCATTGATCGGCGCGTCCAACTTCTTCGAGCTGGCGGTCGCTGCCGCGATCAGTCTGTTCGGTCTCAACTCCGGCGCAGCGCTTGCTACCGTCGTCGGCGTGCTGGTCGAAGTTCCGGTCATGCTGTCCCTGGTCAGAATCGTGAAGGCGACACGCCCTTGGTATGAGCGTCGGGTAGCCTACGCCAACCTCGTGCTCATGGCTCAATGCCGTCGAGGTTTTCTTCGCCGGGCTGACCAACCACCGGCTCAAACGGGGCGTCTTCCATTCCTCGTCGACCTTCAGGTCGCCATCAACCGCTTCCTGGATGAGCACAACGAAAGCCCCAAACCCTTCGTCTGGACCGCCGATCCTGATAAAATAATCGCCGCCGTCAGACGCGGGCACCAAGTGTTAGATTCCAATCACTGCGGCCTGCGTCACGAGCTTCGAAATCAGGTATGAGTTGATGGCTTCCGAGCCGCCCTCAGACCCGTAACCGGAGTCCTTGACCCCGCCAAGCGGGAGTTCCGGCAATCCCAGAAGGGTATGGTTGATTGCCAGCATGCCAACTTCAAGCTCGGTCTGAAACCTTTGCGAATTGCGGATCGACGAGGTGAACGCATAGGCTGCAAGGCCATAGGGAAGGCGGTTCGCTTCAGCGATCGCCTCGTCGATCGTATCGAAGGGCGACAGCGTCGCGACCGGCCCGAAGGGTTCCTCGTTCTGGATGCGCGATGAAAGACTGACATCGGTGAGAACGGTCGGGGCTTGAAAGAACCCGGCCCGCGGTGCCGCATCGCCCTCGACCAGCACCTGCGCCCCCTCGCTCACTGCCTCCTGGATAAGGCCGGCGACGGCCTTGACCCGGCGCTCGCTGACCAGCGGGCCCATTGCCGTGGCCGGTTCGAGCCCCGATCCGGTCCGCACCTTCTTCACATGCTCCGCCAGCGCCGCGGCGAAGCGGTCGTAGATGCCCCGCTGGACCAGCACGCGTGTGGGCGAGATGCAGACCTGGCCCGCATTGCGGACCTTTAAACCCGCAATGGCCGCGACCGCCGCCTCAACATTCGCGTCCTCGCAGACAATGACCGGATTGTGGCCGCCCAGTTCCATCGTGATGCGCTTCATGTGTTTGCCGGCCAAGGCCGCAAGCTGCTTGCCCACAGGCACCGACCCGGTGAAGGACACCTTGCGGATCACCGGATGTGGAATGAGATAGTTCGCGATGTCAGCCGGTTCGCCGTAAACGATGTTGAGAACGCCCGGCGGGAGCCCGGCGTCCAGCAGCGCCTGTGCAAGTGCCGCCGGCGAGGCCGGCGTGTCTTCGGGCGGCTTGGCGACGACGGTGCATCCGACCGACAGCGCCGGACCGAGCTTGCGCACCAGTTGCGACATCGGGAAATTCCATGGCGTGAAGGCCACGACCGGACCCACCGGCTGCTTGAGCACCATCTGGGTCACGTTCGGCGAGCGCGCCGGAATCACCTGCCCATAGGCGCGCTGGCCTTCGCCGGCGAACCAGTCGAGCAGATCGGCGGACGACATCACCTCGGCGCGCGCCTCGGCAAGGGGCTTGCCCATTTCCATCGTCATGCACGGCGCGAGGGTATCGGCGCGCTCGCGCAGCAGCACGGCCGCCTGGCGCAGGATGCTGCCGCGCGCATAGGCGCCGGCATCCCGCCAAGCCGCGAAGGCGCTGCCCGCGGCCTGCACCGCCTCCTCCAGATCGGCAGGTTCGGCCATGGCATAATGGCCAATCACCTCTGCGGTTGCCGGATCATAAACGGCTGTTCGCCGCCCCAGCGCGCCATCGCGCCACCGTCCGTCGATCAGGAGTTGAGTATCAGGATAGGTCGTTTCCATGTTGATCCCCCGGGCGCCCGCCTTCGTGGTGCCTTCAGTCGAGTCACTTACACACCGGCCAGAATTGCCCTGCCGACGATCTTGCCACCGGCGAGGCTGTTCAGCACGTCCTCAGCCTCGTCCAGCTTGTAGCAGGTGGTGGGAATCGGCTTGATCGCGCCATTGCGGGCAAGCTGCATCAGTTCCGCGAACTCTCCTGGGGAGCCCGTATAGCTGCCGCGGATCGTGAGCGCGCGCACGGCGATCAGGGGAAGCGCCCAGGGGGCAGCCCCGCCGAACAGCCCGACGATGACATAGGTTCCGCCCTTGCCCAGAGCGTCGAAGCCAAGCTCGGCCGTCGCCTCGGCGCCGACGAAGTCGATCGCCGCAAGGGGCGCCTCGCCGGCGGCGGCATGAATCTGCGCCACGGCATCCGCGGCGCGCGGATCGACCGCCGCACAGGCCCCCGCAGCAAGGGCCGACGCCCGCTTGACAGGGTCGATATCGACGAAGACGGGCGCCTTGGCCCCCAGCGCCTGCAACAGTTGCGCGCACATCAGCCCAAGGCCGCCAGCGCCGATCACCAGAAGCGCATGGTCTTTCAGCGTGCTTTCCACCTTCTTGAGCGCGCCATAGGCCGTAAGCCCCGAACAGGCCAGCGGTGCGGCGTTTTCGGGTGGGATATCTCCGATCTCATGAAGATATTTCGGATGCGGCACCCGGATCTGCGTGGCATAACCGCCATCGACATGCATGCCGAGAAACTGCGGTTTCATGCACAGCTGCTCCTGGCCCGAGGCACAGACAGCGCAGGTGCCACAGCCGATCCAGGGATAGACCACATATTTCTTTCCCCTGTCGAGCGTGCCGACATCCGGGCCAGCGGCGACCACTTCCCCGACCGTTTCATGCCCCATCACCAGCGGCAACGCGATCCCGCGCTGGGCGAATTCCAGCTTGCGGCCGTGACCAAGATCATACCCCCCCTCGCGAATATGCAGGTCGGTGTGACAGACGCCGGCGGCGGTCACGGACAAGATGACCTCCGTTCCGCGAGGGGTCATGTCCGGCCTGTCGTCTGGACGCAGGGGTTGACCGAATTCATGAACACATTGGCAATGCATGATGTTTTCCTCCGTTACAGCTCACCAATGATGTAGCTTTTGAATTTGCAGTTGCTGGAATGGGGTGGAAAGCATCACTCGTTTCCGGACGATCGACGCTTTCCGCCTTACCCAAGAATATTTCGATCCACCGCTCCCGCGCCGTTCAGAAGAATTTCGCGAGCCGGAGGGTCAGGGTTGTGTCGCGCTTGAACGTATTCTGTGCGTCCACATCGTGTCCAACTTCCATCATGAACTGCGTTGTCGGGTCGAGCATCTGGGACCAGGCCACTCGAACTGTGGTGGATTCCATGTCCGCGCCCTTGATGCTTCCTACCGTTTCGGCGCCCCCCCGGCTTGTCGTGGCCGCAGCCGAGAGCATCGTCTTATCGCTTGCATTGTAGTTGACCCAGCCGAGCGCGGTATAGCTTGCATCCTTCTCGACTTGCACGCCACCGGGGCCATCGTTGTTGTCCCCATAGATTGTGACTCCCCCCACAACATCGACCGACCATTTGGGGGCGATATTGAACAGGAAGGCTGGCTGAACGGCGACAGACCATCGGTTGGACCCCAAGCTAGGCTTGGTGGCAGAATAGTTGCCGGTCGGCAGGGTGAGATAGGTGGCAATGCCAAAGTAGCGTCCGTTTTTGGCATCGTTCAGCGGCCAGATCGTACCGACAAGCGTAAGATCCCCGGAGGAGAAGTGCTTGGTGTCGATGTCGGTTCCGGCAATCCTCATATTGTTCAGACCTCCGAAGGGTTGCAGCACGTTCACGTCAACACGCATTCCCGCGAGGTCGAAATATTTGACATAGCGAAGAAGGGTCACGTTTGTGTCGAGATTGGAGTCCGCCACGTCGTCCCCATTCCCGTCAACCAAAGTGTCTGAGGTGCTGCCAAGATAATATACCAACGCAAGGTTCGTTCCCGCCGGTAAGGGCACG
>JBGMOD010000228.1:0-4019 GCA_041424235.1 Hyphomicrobiales bacterium | reverse complement strand
GAGCAGCGGTTTTGTAAACCGAAGGTCGGGGGTTCAATCCCCTCAGCCGGCACCATGTTGTCCCGCCAATCCCCGCGATCGTGGTCAGCAATTATTACCGTCTTTGCCGGTATTTCGCCGGAACGGAACTCCGCCCGTTAGCCTTACCAACAGATTAGTCGCCGGCTTTAACCCGTGGATTTGTCCGCTGGATTAAGCTGGCCATAATCGAAGGATCAGGCCATGCGCAGCGTGTTTGCAGCCGCCATCATCATCGGAACGACCGTGACGGCGATGGCCGACGGCGGGTTCGATATTGCGATACCGGGACGCCCCGGCTTGCCTGTGCTGATTAACGGCCGGGATGCCTCCTATTCGGTGGTCGAAGGCAACTGGGGCATTCGGAACGTGCACGTCCAGCCCACCATCCTCGGTGGCGGTTACGCTTATGTCGAGCCACCGGTCGGGCACTATTATCCCAGCGCCGGCCGCATACCCGGCTACGGGCGGCTGGAAATCGAGCCGCCGGCGAACCGCACCTTGCCTCCGCAGGCCGAGAGTTTCCATCAGTCGTGGACCGCGCAATCCAGGCCGCCGGAGCCACAGATTCCGCAAAACCCGCCTCCCGTGATCGTCGCACCGCAATTCGACGGATCGGGACACCATCAACCCCCGCATGGCGGCCAGAAGTTCTGAAAGGCGGGTTCAGGATACCAGGGACGTTTCGACACCAACGATACAAAAACGAGTACAGGAGAGAGCGTAACATGCGTCAGATACTTACAGGATTGGCCGCGGCCGTGATGGCCGCAAGTGCCGCACCGGCGATGGCCTGTGATTCGGGTTGCTCGCGCGGCCTTTTCACCTCCGGCGTTTTCGGGGAGGGCTACGGTTATGGCTACAACGAGAGCTATCTTCCGGAACGCTTGCCGGATCCGAGCTGGGTCTATCGTCACCGCGTCTATGGACCGCAATATTATTATGTGAACCAGGGCCCGTACTACAGCGGCCCGGGCAACTACGCCGCGGCGCCGACCTACCAGGAACGCGCCGTCAATGGCTGGCGCGGCTATGACCGCGGCTACCGTTACGGCTACAGCGGTGGTCCTTACGGCAACGCCACCACCCACTATTACGACGGCATGCCCAGTGTGCAGGGTCCGGTGGTCTATCGCTACAATGGCTACAGGACGCATCGCCACAGCATGCGCTACGGTTATCACACCCCGCGCTACGGTTATGGTGTGCGTTCGGTGCGCCACGGTTACGCGCCGCGCTTCTACGGCCCCCGCGTCGGCATGCACGGTCCGCGCATGCATGCGCCGCATTACGCCGGTCAGGGCATGCGCCGTTCGCACGGATGGCGCTGATCCCGCGCGGGCTCTTCTCTTGCCCGTTGTCATGAAAAAGCGCCCGCCTGCGTTTTGCAGGCGGGCGCTTCTGCTTGCGTCAGCTCACGTCATCAGGCCGAGCCGCGTCGCGCCGATATAGAGCGCGAGTACCGCGGCATTGGAGACGTTCAGACTCTTGATCTCGCCGGGCATGTCCAGCCGCGCCACCACGCTGCAGGTTTCGCGCGTCAATTGCCGCAGGCCCTTGCCCTCGGCGCCGAGCACCAGCGCCAGCGGCGCCTGGAGTTTGACGGCGGCGAGGTTGTCGGCGCCCTCGCTGTCGAGGCCGACGGTCATGAAGCCGTTGTCGTTGAGTTCGCTCAGCGCACGGGCCAGATTCTGCACGGTGACGAACGGCACCAGTTCCAGTGCGCCCGAGGCCGACTTCGCCAGCACACCGGTCGCCTCCGGGCTGTGGCGGGCGGTGGTGACGATGGCCTTGACGCCGAACGCCGCCGCCGAGCGCATGATCGCGCCGACATTGTGCGGATCGGTGATCTGGTCGAGCACCAGCACGATGCCTTCCTGGGCCAGGGTGTCGATGTCAGGCGAGGGCAGGGGATCGGCCTCCGCCAGCAGTCCCTGGTGCACGGCGTCGGGGCCCAGGCGCTGGTCGATCAGGCTGGGGCGCACCAGTTCCGGGGGCACGCGGGTGTCGATGTTCTCCTCGGTGAGGCGGCGGGCGGCATTCTCGGTCAGCAGCAGCTTGCGAATCCGGCGCTTTGGATTGGCCAGCGCCGCGGTCACCGTGTGCCAGCCATAGAGGATGGCGGGGCCGTCGGAGGGCTCCCGCTCGCGCTGCCAGGCCGGCCTGCGCCCGCTGTCCCGGCCTTTGGGGCGGAACCGGGCCTTATGATCTCGATCGCTCATGGCGGCTTGTCTCACGCAGGCTGAGTCTTGGCAATTTGGGGCCGGGAACCGGGCTGTTCCGAGAGGGTCCCGATGCCGATCCGCAGGTTGCAAAGAAAAATCGCTGGAGAATGAAAATTCTCCAGCGATTTCAAAATGGTGGGGGAAGAAGGACTCGAACCTTCGAAGTCATAAGACGGCTGATTTACAGTCAGCTCCCTTTGCCACTCGGGACACTCCCCCTTCAACGCCGTCAGCCCCGCAACCACCCGTTGGGGTGGGATTGCGGTCAGGAATGACGGCAAAAGCGAAACCCAGTCAGCTGGTCAGCGATGGGCTCCCGGTCGGGCGCGTTTATGGGCGAAGCACCGGGGTAAAGTCAACCAACTGAAGCATTTAATTCCCGGCCTGATTTTTTGGATTTTCCGCGCCGCCCGTGCGGGGAGACGAATCACGCGGGGCGCCTGGAATGAGGCCTGTTGATCCCGGCGCGCGAGGGATAGGGTGCGGCATGGAAGGAGTGCCGACATGACACTCACGCGCGGAGGATTCCGGCGCTACGACGACGATCGCAGCGTCGTTCTGTTCACGATGACCAATGTTGCGGATGAGGTGGAGTGTGCGATCAGCTCGGCGGCGATGGACGGCCTGGATGGGTCGACCAACACCAAGCCGTCGCAGCGCGAACAGCAGTTCCTGAGGCTGCGCGACCGGATCGAGGAGCGCGCCACGCGCAAATTCGATGCGGCCGAACTCGAGGGCAAACCGCCGGGCGTCATTCTGCGCAGCATCGATTTTCGTTGAGCGCGCCGCGATCCCCGGTCTATTTGCCGAGATGGCGCCGGACGGCGGCCACCGAACTGCCGACCTTTTCGATCGCATCGGACAATTGCTGCGGCGACACGCTCAGCCGATAGGCCCAGTAATTCGTCGCTGTCGTATCCCGGGTGTCGATGGTGCGCGGCGGCTTCACCACGTCCACGGTCGGGGCGACGATTTCGGCTCCATTGCTCGCGATGATCATGGTGATCTCCCGATCTCCTGACCCTGGAAAATACCATGATTGGTGTTGTGGCCGGCCGCTCGACGCGACCTGGCGTTAACAAAGCCTGAACGCCCGCGGCACCGGGCCGCGGGCCTGGCGGAAACCGATCTGCGGATCGTCGCGAAAATCAGCCAGCGACAATCAGTCGATCGCGTGGCGGCGATGGCGGCGCGGACGCGGTTCGTCGTAGCCGTACGATGCGAAGGGGTTGCGGACGCAGTCGCCGCGCAGCCCGCTGACCGCGGCCCGGCACTGGGCGTAGGTATAATACATGCAGTCGCCGTTGAAGCCGTTGCTGGCGGTGCGGGCGCACCATCCAATCTCGCGGGCCTGCGCCGGCGCGGCCATGGTCGTCATGCCGGCCGCGGCCACCACCAATGTCGCTGCCAAAATCAACTTGCGCATGTGAAGCTCCTTTATTGTCCGATGACGGCAGGCGCCGTTTCCCCGGGGGACCGTGTCCACTGAACAGTCCCTGTTGGACGCTGCGCGGCCCGTCCGGGTTCGGTTTTGCCAGCCTAAACACCACTGCGCATCAGCCTGTTCCCGAAGCTCCGAAATAAACAGAGGGTTTTGTGCCGCATGCGGCATCTGGCGCTGGAAAATCCAGTGGAATCAAGTCGGCCGGGGAAAAGTGCACCGTTGCCAAGTCCGCCGATCCGTTGCATATGTCCGCCATATGCGGGTGTAGCTCAATGGTAGAGCAGCAGCCTTCCAAGCTGAATACGAGGGTTCGATTCCCTTCACCCGCTCCA
>JBGMOD010000227.1:0-4034 GCA_041424235.1 Hyphomicrobiales bacterium | reverse complement strand
GCGATGGTGCTGCTGATGATCTGGCGGCCGCGCGGCCTGATCGGCCACCGCGCGCCCTCGGTGTTCCTGGAGCGACGCCAGGCGATCTCCGCCGACCTGGTCAAGGAAGGCCACGGATGAGCGTTGCCGAGATCCTCGAAGTCACCCATCTGTCGATGCGCTTCGGCGGCATCCGCGCCGTCAGCGACCTGTCGTTTACGGCCAAGCGCGGCCAGATCACCGCCCTGATCGGCCCCAACGGCGCCGGCAAGACCACGGTGTTCAACTGCATCACCGGCTTCTACAAGCCGACCACGGGCATGATCCGTCTGACCCATGACGACGGCCGGGAGTTCCTGCTGGAGCGGCTGTTCGACTTCCGCATCGCCAAGCTCGCCAAGGTGGCGCGCACCTTCCAGAACATCCGCCTGTTCGCCGGCATGACGCTGCTGGAAAACCTGATGGTGGCCCAGCACAACCCGCTGATGCGCGCCTCCGGCTGGACCGTGCTCGGACTGTTCGGCGCGCCGACCTATCGCGCCGCGGAGCGCCAGGCCATCGACCGTGCCCGCCATTGGCTCGACCGCATCGGCCTGATCGACCGCGCCGACGATGCAGCCGGCAACCTGCCCTATGGCGACCAGCGGCGGCTCGAAATCGCGCGCGCGATGTGCACCGAGCCGGCGTTGCTGTGCCTGGACGAACCGGCGGCCGGCCTCAACGCCCGCGAAGGGGACGCACTCAGTGAATTGCTGCTGTCGATCCGCAAGGAGTACGGCACCTCGGTGCTGTTGATCGAACACGACATGGCCGTGGTGATGGAAATCTCCGACCACATCGTGGTGCTCGATCACGGCGTGAAGATCGCCGACGGTACACCGCGCCAGATCCGCGACGATCCCAAGGTGATCGCCGCCTATCTCGGCGCCGAGGAAGAAGACGCCATCGCGGTGATGGAGAGCACGCCATGAGCGTCTCCAGCGCGACAGTTGCTCCCCTGCTCGCGATCCGCGGCCTCACCGCCGCCTATGGCAAGATCGTCGCACTCAAGGGTGTCGACCTCGACGTCAAGGCGGGCGAGATCGTGGCGCTGATCGGCGCCAACGGCGCCGGCAAGTCGACGCTGATGATGACGGTGTTCGGCAAGCCGCGGGCGCGCGCCGGCCACATCGCGTTCGACGGCCAGGACATCACCCACGTGCCGACCCATCACATCGCGCGGCTGCGGATTTCGCAATCGCCCGAGGGCCGCCGGATCTTTCCGCGGATGACGGTGGCCGAGAACCTGCAGATGGGAGCCGACGCGGCGGGAGCCAGCGACGGCGACCGCAGCGCCGATCTGGACCGGGTGCTGACGCTGTTTCCGCGCCTGAAGGAGCGGCTGACCCAGCGCGGCGGCACGCTGTCGGGCGGCGAGCAGCAGATGCTGGCGATCGGCCGCGCGCTGATGATGCGGCCGCGGCTGCTGATGCTGGACGAGCCTTCGCTCGGCCTCGCGCCGCTGATCACGCGGCAGATCTTCGACGCGATCCGCACCCTCAACCGCCAGGACGGGCTGACCGTGCTGATCGTCGAGCAGAACGCCAATCATGCGCTGCGGCTGGCGCACCGCGGCTACGTCATGGTCAACGGATTGATCACGCTCAGCGGCGAGGGCCGCGAGCTGCTGCAACGGCCGGAGATTCGCGCGGCCTATCTCGAAGGCGGGCGACATGGCGCGTGAAGAAGACATGGCGCGTGAAGAAGATATGGCGCGTGATCCCGACATGCGGGACCGATTTTTCGATCGGATTTTGCACAAGGAGAGCGTGCATGGCTGATCTCTATTCCAGCACGTCGCTGCTTCATATTTTCTTCATCACCGTCGTCCTCGGCTGCGGCTGCGCATGGCTTGCGGGCCGCGCGATCGCGCTGACATGGCGCCCGATTCCCATGGTGCTGGGCGCAGCGATCCTGATGGGACTGGCGGTGCGATTCATTCACTTCGCGCTGTTCGAAGAACCTTTGAACGCGCCGGTCACCTTGCTGGTGGAAACGGCGATCCTGTTCGCCGTGGCGATGCTCGCCTATCAGCGCACGCGCGCGCTGCAGATGGTTCGCCAGTATTATTGGCTCTATCAAATGAGAGGCCCGTTGAGCTGGCAGCCGCGTCAAGACGCGCCGGCAGACAACGCGCCCTGAATTCGACAAAAAAAGCCCGTGAAAAATATTTAGTGACTTGCTGCGCGCATCGGCCAACAATACTGCCGGCTTCCAGCGCCGCGCGAGCGGCGAGCATTGCAAGGAAAGAGCTATGACCCCCCTGAAATTTATCGGCCTGACGCTGGGCGTGACCGTTGCGCTCTCGGCGGCGGGCATGACACCCACTTTCGCACAGGACACCACCTCCATCGCCGTTGCGTCATCGATGACCGGCGGCGAAGCCGCATTCGGCCGCCAGATGCAGAACGGCGCGGAGCTGGCCGTCGCCGACATCAACGCCGCCGGCGGCGTGCTCGGCAAGCAGCTCAAGCTCGAAATCGGTGACGACGCCTGCGATCCCAAGCAGGCGCGCTCGGTGGCCGAGAAGCTCGCCGGCATGAAGATTCCGTTTGTCGCGGGTCACTACTGCTCGTCGTCCTCGATCCCGGCTTCCGAAGCCTATGCCGAAGGCAACGTGCTGCAGATCACGCCGGGCTCCACCAATCCGCTGTTCACGGAGCGCAATCTCTGGAACGTGCTGCGGGTCTGCGGGCGCGACGATCAGCAGGGTGCGGTCGCCGCCGAATTCCTGGCGAAGACCTTCAAGGGCAAGAACATCGCCATCCTGCATGACAAGTCGACCTACGGCAAAGGCCTCGCGGACGAGACCAAGAAGGCCCTGAACAAAGCCGGCGTGCAGGAGAAGATGTTCGAATCCTACACCAAGGGCGATCGCGATTTCACCGCCATCGTCTCCCGCCTGAAGCGCGACAACATCGATGTGGTGTATGTCGGCGGCTATCATCAGGAAGCCGGCCTGCTGGTGCGGCAGATGCGCGACCAGGGCCTGCAGACGACGCTGATGGGCGGCGACGCCCTCAACGACAAGGAGTTCTCCTCGGTGACCGGCCCCGCCGGTGCCGGCACCCTGTTCACCTTCGGCCCCGATCCGCGTCTCAAGCCGAGCGCGAAAGCGATTGTCGATCGCTTCAAGGCCAAGGGCATCGATCCGGAAGGCTACACGCTCTACACCTACGCCGCGGTCCAGGTGTGGGCGCAGGCGGCCGCCAAGGCCGGCACCATCGACCCGAAGAAGGTCGCCGTCACCATCAAGGCCGGCAGCTGGGATACCGTGCTCGGCACGCTGTCCTTCGACGCCAAGGGCGACATCAAGGCGATCGACTACGTGCTCTACAAGTTCGACGACAAGGGCAACTACGCCGAGTTCACCCCCGGCAAATCGTAACATTACGCCATCCCGCACGCCCTTGCGGCCACGGCACGAGGCCCCGGTTCAGCCAGAACCGGGGCTTTTTGCTGCGTCGTATTGTCCTGTGAGAGGCAGGGAATCGCACAAAAAATGGCGGTGACTCGGCGGTCAAATCAGTCGAGAATACCTCTCATTTGGTAGGCCATTTGGCGGCATCCAATTTGTGGGAGCAGCGCATGACACCTCTGAAGCTTCTGGGTTTGACCTTGGGCGCATCCCTGCTGCTGTCGTCTGCAGCAATGACACCAGGCATGGCGCAGGACATCACCATCGCGGTGGCGGGCCCGATGACCGGCGCCCAATCTCCCTTCGGCCGCCAGATGAAGAACGGCGCGGAACTCGCGGTCGCCGACCTCAACGCCGCCGGCGGCGTGCTCGGCAAGAAACTGCAACTCGATGTCGGCGACGACAGCTGCGATCCCAAGCAGGCGCGCTCGCTCGCCGAAAAATATGCCGGCATGAAGGTTCCCTTCGTTGCCGGGCATTTCTGTTCGTCGTCGTCGATCCCGGCCTCCGAGGCCTACGCCGAAGGCAACGTGCTGCAGATCACGCCGGCCTCCACCAATCCCCTGTTCACCGAACGCAAGCTGTGGAACGTGCTGCG
>JBGMOD010000226.1:0-37881 GCA_041424235.1 Hyphomicrobiales bacterium | reverse complement strand
CTGCTGCGCTACGATTTCAACCTGAAGCCACTGCCGGGACTGGCGCAATCCTGGGAGATGTCGCCGGACGGGCTGACCTATACATTCAAGCTGTTCCCCAACATCACCTTCCATGACGGCGCGCCGCTGACTGCCGATGACGTCATCTTCTCGACCACCAAGATGTTGTTGGAGACTCACGCCCGCGCGCGCGGCACGTTCTTGCGGGTCGAGTCCGCCACGGCGCCGGATCCACTCACCGTGGTGTTCAAGCTGAAGACGCCGTTCGCGCCATTCCTCGGCGCCTTCGATTGCACCACCGCGCCGATCATGCCCAAGCATATTTATGACGGCCAGGACTACCGCAAGAATCCGGCCAATGCCCAGGCTATTGGCTGCGGCCCATTCAAGCTGAAGGAGTGGGTGCGCGGCTCCCACGTGCATCTGGTCAAGCACGAGGGGTATTACCGCAAGGGCGAACCGTATCTCGACGAGATCATCTATCGCGTGATTCCGGATGCGGCGTCGCGTTCGGTGGCGCTCGAGCAAGGCACCGTGCAGCTCACCCAATGGTCGGATGTCGAATCCTTCGACGTGCAGCGATTGGCGAAACTGCCTAATCTGGACATGACCACCAAGGGTTACGAATTCTTCGCCCCGCATCAGTGGCTGGAGCTGAACAACCGCATTGCGCCGATGAACGACAAACGCTTTCGCCAGGCGGTGATGTATGCCATCGATCGCAAGGCCATGCTGGCGCGTGTCTATTTCGGCCTCGGCAAGGTCGCGACCGGTCCGGTTTCATCGAAGACGCGCTTTTATGAAAAGGACGTCAAGCAGTACGAATACTCGCTCGACAAGGCCAAGGCGCTGCTCGACGACATGGGCCTGAAGCCCGGCGCCGACGGCAAGCGGGTGACGATCACCTATCTGGTGCCGCCTTATGGTGAAATCTACCAGCGTTCGGCCGAATACCTGCGCCAGTCGCTGTCCCGCGTCGGCATCGATCTGCAATTGCAGGGCATCGATCTCGCGGGCTGGGCGGAGAAGTGCAGCAACTGGGATTTCCAGATGACCATGAACCTGGTCTATCAGCTCGGCGATCCGGCGCTCGGCGTGTCGCGCACCTACATTAGCTCCAATATCCGCAAGGGCATTCTGTTCTCCAACACCGCCGGCTATTCCAATCCGGAGGTGGACCGGCTGTTCGAGGAAGCGGCGGTGGCGACCTCGGATGCGAAGCGGCAGGAACTCTACAGCGCGGTGCAAAAGCTCCTAGTCGAGGAAGTCCCGATCGTCTGGCTGGTCGAGCAGGATTATCCGAACTTTACCGACAAGAAGCTGAAGAATGTAATCACCACGGCGATCGGCGTGCACGAGACCTTCGGCACGGTGTCGCTGGGATGAGCATGATCGCACTCGACACGAAGGGAGGCGGCATATTTGCCGCCGTCCTGACCATTGCCGCATGGGTGGCCAAGTTTGTCGCCGTGGTGTTGGTGATCGCCACCTTCAACTTCATGCTGGTGCACGCCGCGCCGGGCGATCCGGCGCAGGTGATCGCCGGGCAAAGCGGCGCGTCGGATGAAAAGCTGCTGGCGCAGCTGCGTGAAGAATACGGCCTCGACAAGCCCTATGTCGTGCAGCTTGCGACCTATCTGAAGCGGATCGTGACACTCGATCTCGGCTACTCCTATCGCCAGCAGCGTCCGGTGCGGGCCCTTTTGGCCGAACGGCTTCCGGCGACGTTGCTGCTGACCGGAACAGCGTTCCTGACGGCGCTGTTTCTCGGCATTGTGCTCGGCACGCTCGCGGGCGTCCGCGCCGGCAAGTGGTCGGATACCCTGCTCACCATTGTCTCGTTGTTTCTTTACGCCATGCCGGTGTTCTGGCTGGGCTTGATGCTGGTGCTGCTGTTTTCGGTGCGGCTCGACTGGCTGCCGGCGTTCGGTTACGTCACCATCGGCGTGCAGATGTCGCCGCTGCAACGTGTCGGCGATATCGCTGCCCATCTGATCCTGCCGGCGATCTCACTTGCCGCGGTGTATCTCGCGATCTATGCGCGGCTGATGCGCTCATCCGTCATCGAGGTGACGCACCAGGATTTCATCAAGACCGCGCGGGCCAAGGGCCTGAAACGGGGCCGGATCATCGCCCGCCATATCCTGCGCAACGCCATCCTTCCCGTCGTCACCGTAGCCGGCATGCAGGCCGGTGCGCTGGTCGGTGGTGCGGTCGTGATCGAAACCGTGTTCGCCTGGCCTGGCCTCGGCCGGCTGACCTATGACGCGGTGCTGCAGCGCGACTACCCGGTGCTGCTTGGCATCTTCCTGGTGATGTCGGTGATCGTCATTGTTCTCAATCTCCTGACCGATGCGATCTACCGGCTGATCGATCCGCGCGTCAGCGCACGTGCGGCGTCCTGAGCGGAGTTGGATGATGGATACGCTCAAAGCCTTCTTCCGCCATCCGACCGGTGTGATCGGATTTGTCATTCTCGCCGCCGTGGTCGCGTTGGCGGTAACCGCACCCATGCTGTTTCCCGACGATCCCTGGGATATGGTCGGTGCACCGTTCCAGCCGCCGCTGAGCGAAGGGTTGTGGCTGGGATCGGACATGCTGGGACGCGACGTCGCTGCCGGTATCGCCTATGGCGCGCGGGTGTCGCTCCTGATCGGCGTGACATCGACGCTCGCGGCGGTCTTCATCGGTGTGGTGATCGGGGCCATCGCCGGTTATTTCGGGGACAGGGTCGATGACGTCATGATGCGTCTCACCGAATTGTTCCAGACCATTCCCGGGTTCATTCTTGCGATCCTGCTGGTGGCGACACTGGGGCCGACCCTGACCAACGTTATCATCGCCATCGCCGCAGTGAGCTGGCCGCCTTTGGCGCGGCTGACGCGGGCGGAATTTCTTCGCCTGCGCGGCCGCGAGTTCGTGCAGGCCGCGGTGTGCCAGGGCCAGGCGCCGCTGGCGGTGGTGCTGCGTCATATCCTGCCCAACGCGATCTCGCCGATCATCGTCACTGGCTCGCTTACCATTGCCACCGCGATCCTGATCGAGAGCGCGTTGAGTTTCATGGGGCTTGGCGATCCCAACCTGATGTCGTGGGGTTTCATGATCGGCGCCGCGCGCACCGTGATCCGGCAGGCGTGGTGGATGAGCGTATTCCCCGGCATTGCCATCCTGCTCACCGTGCTCGCCATCAATCTGGTCGGTGAAGGTCTCAACGACACCTTGAACCCCCGTATCGCGCGCAAATGGCGGCCGGCATGACCAATATCGTGACACCGGACACCTTGCTCGCCGTCGAAAGGCTCTCGGTGGCGCTGCCGCGCGGTGCCGATCGTGCCTTTGCGGTCGAAGACGTCTCCTTGACCGTCCGCCGCAATGAACTGGTCTGCCTGGTCGGCGAGTCCGGCTCCGGCAAATCGATCACGGCCCATGCGCTTCTTGGCCTGTTGCCACAGAATGTCACCGTCGCGTCGGGGGCGATCCGTTTCAAGGGAGCTGATATCGCCACCGCCGATGACACTGCGATGCGCAAGCTTCGCGGCGGCGAAATTTCCATGATCTTCCAGGAACCGCTCAGCGCGCTCAATCCGCTGGCGCGGGTCGGTGACCAGATCGCGGAAGCCATCATCACCCACACCCGGCCCCGGCCGGCGCGGGCGGCGCTCGACGCGCGGGTCGAGGAACTGATTGCCGCGGTCGGGTTACCGGAGCCGGCAACCTTGCGCCGGAGTTATCCGTTCCAGCTCTCCGGCGGCCAGCGCCAGCGGGTGATGATCGCCATCGCCATGGCCAACAATCCCGCTTTGTTGCTTGCCGATGAGCCGACCACCGCGCTCGATGTCACCACCCAGAAGCAGATCCTGAACCTGATCCGGCAGCTGCAGGCCGAACGCGGCATGGGTGTGCTGTTCATCACCCATGATTTCGGCGTGGTCGCGGATATCGCCGATCGCGTGGTGGTGATGCGCAATGGCCGCGTGGTGGAGCAGGGCACTGCTGACGAGGTGCTGCGTGCTCCGAAAGATGCCTACACCAAGGCGCTGATTGCCGCCGTGCCCGGTTCACGGCCGGCGGCCAGCGGCCGCGATATCAGTGGTGAGCCGCTGCTCACCGCGCGCGGTCTGAACAAGACGTTCGTCACCCGCCAGGGCCTGTTTCGCCCCGCGCGTCGGGTGCCGGCGGTACGCGATGTGGCGCTGTCGCTCAAGCCGCGAGAGACCGTGGCCGTGGTCGGCGAATCCGGCTCCGGTAAATCAACGCTCGGTCGCATCGTGATGCGGTTGATCGAGCCCGATGGCGGCGCGGTGGATTTCGGCGGCGCGGATTTTCTCTCGGTGCGTGGCTCGCAATTGCGGGCTATGCGACGCAAGGTACAGATCGTGTTTCAGGATCCCTTCGCCGCGCTCGATCCACGCCAGAAGGTGGGCGATGCCATCGCGCGCGGACCGATGGCGTATGGCGTGTCGGGGCAGGAGGCGATGGCCGATGCCAGGCGGCTGCTCGCCCGTGTCGGCCTCAAGGACAGCGCCGCCGAGCGTTATCCGCACGAATTCTCCGGCGGCCAGCGCCAGCGCATCTGCATTGCCCGTGCACTGGCGCTGAAACCGCAGGTGTTGGTCGCGGACGAAGCGGTCTCGGCGCTCGACGTCTCGGTGCAGGCGCACATTCTGGAACTGCTGGCCGAACTGCGCGAGGAGATGAATCTCGCGATGCTGTTCATCACCCATGACCTGCGGGTCGCCGCCGAAATCGCTGACCGCATTGTGGTGATGCGCCGCGGCGAGATCGTCGAG
Source organism: Hyphomicrobiales bacterium (assembly GCA_041424235.1). Classification (GTDB taxonomy): domain Bacteria; phylum Pseudomonadota; class Alphaproteobacteria; order Rhizobiales; family Xanthobacteraceae; genus Bradyrhizobium_A. The sequence continues at coordinate 33,091 of JBGMOD010000226.1, read as the reverse complement.
CAGGGCGAGACGCTGTCCGTGTTCCGCGCGCCACAGCATGCCTATACCCAGGCCTTGCTCGACGCGATCCCGGGCCGGCGGTTGTTTGCGGGCCCGGGTGATGGCGGGCAGCCCAAGGTCATGTCGGCGTGAGGGCCAGGTTCAGAGAACGCAGGCATTAATGAGAGACGACGCGGGTCGGTGTTTACCACCGTCATGCCCGCGCTTGTCGCGGGCATCCACGTCTTTCAGCGTCACAACAAGATAAGACGTGGATGGCCGGGACAAGCCCGGCCATGATGCATCAAAAACACGATATGCGTTCGCCCATCATCCCAATCGGAGATGGCTCCGCTCCAGCGCGCCTGTGTCCATGGCGACCGGTTTCGGAATCTCCTCCTCGTCGTGCTGTTGCAGCAGCTCCAGCAGCCGCTTGCGCATCAGCATGCCGGGGCGGTCTGACGGCATGTGTTTTTCGATCTTGCGGCCCATGTCGACGATAGCGTCCGGGTCGGTCGATTCCAGGATGTCGCGATCCTCCGCGATGATGGCGGCATCCCAGTCGATCAATTCCTGGGCCGAGCAGTCTGCTTCGGTGTCGTTGCGGAACAGGAGCTGCACCACCTGGATCTTGCCGTCGGCGATGGGGGTCGCGCAATTGAAGATGATGTGGCGGATGCCGGACGGATATTCCATGTCGAGCCGCCGGCAGAACGGCATGAACCATTTGTTGCGCATGTGCCGTTTGGTGTACGGCTCGGTCGATCCCGAGATCCGCGCGGCGATCGGCGGATTTTTCACCGTGACGATGGTTTCAGCCTCGAAGCCGTAGTCGGTTTCGACGATCTCGTATTTTTCCGGCCGCGGCTGGTTGATGTCGCCGAAAGTGTTCTTGTGCACAAAGGCGAAATGCGCGTTGTCGAAGGAGTTCTCCATCAGCCGCAGCGCCGCGGTGTTCCAGGTGTCGTAGAACTGGAAGATGCGGCGGTAGCCGGGATTGGCATCCTCCGGAATATCCGGGATGTCGGTCAGCGGCTCGTCGAGCGCCACCCAGACATAGCCATAACGGGTCTGGGTGCGGAACGAGCGCGCCTTGGCGTCGGGGATCGGCTGCTCGAACGGAAATTGCGGGATCATCACCAGCTTGCCGTCGCGGTCGTACTCCCAGCCGTGATAGCCGCACACGATATTGCCGTTGCGGCACCAGCCTTTCGACAGCTTCGCGGTACGATGGCAGCAGCGGTCTTCGAGCGCGGCCGGTTTGCCCTCGGCATCGAGGAACAGCACGATCGGCTCGCCCAGCAGCGTGAACGGCTGCGGTCCGCCTTCCAGTTGCGTCAGCGGCATGGTCGCATACCAGAAGCGGCGAAGCACCGGTTGTTTGGTCACCAGCATGGCGGTCTCCCTTTGGATGTCAGGCGGCGAGGCGCGTCACCACGCGCGCCGCATCGGATCGAAGGCGTTGCAGGTCGAGGCCCGGGATCGCGCCGTTAGCAACCACGGTGCGGCCGCCGACCAGCAGGTGGCGAACGCGGGCATGGCCGCAGGTTACTGGTGCGATCAACGTGTCATGCATGCCGAAATGGCTGGGATGATCGAGATCGAAGATCGCGATATCGGCCTGTTGCCCCACCGCCAGTGTGCCGATCTCAGGCAATCCCAGCACGCGCGCGCCACCGGCCGTGGCCCAGCGCACCACGTCCTCGGCGGTGACGCTGCCCGCGCCTTTCACCGCGCGATGGGTGTGCCAGGCGCTGTGCATCTCGCAGACCATGTCGGCTGCTTCGTTGGAGGCGGCGCCGTCAACGCCGAGGGACACGGCGCCGCCGAATGCGGCCAGCATATCAGCAGGGGCGACGCCAGAGCCGAGCCGGCAATTGGATTGCGGGCAGTGCGCCATGCCGGTACCGGTGTCGGCGAGAATCCTCACCTCGTTATGGTCGAGGTGCACCATATGTGCGTACCAGATGTCGGGGCCGAGCCAGTCGTGGTCGGCAAGCCAGTGCACCGGACGCTTGCCGTGCACCGACAGGCAGAAATCGACATAGTCGGATGTTTCCGACAGGTGGCTGTGCAGCCGCAGCTTCATCCGTCGTGCGGCGGCGATCACGTCGCGAAGTTCGCCCGGCTCCAGCGACCATGTCGGCGTGGTCGGCGCCATCGCCACCTTTGTCAGGCCGGCGGGAGAGGAGTCATGAAAACGCTGGGCGCAGGCTTCGACGGAGGCCAGCATGCGCTCGAGCGGTTCAACCGGCGTCGGCACGCCTTCGCCGCCGCTGACATGGCTGGTCTTGGTGCCGCCGCCGCGGCACAGCACCAGGCGCAGCCCGAGGCTGCGCGCGACCTCGAAGATGACTGCCGCCGGATCGAAACGATAGGTGTCACTGAACAGATAATGATGATCGGCGACCGTCGTGGTGCCGGACAGCAGCAGCTCCGCAAGGCCAATCCGGGCCGCGACCGCCAGCGCCTCCTCGTCGATCTTCGACCAGTACGCATACGGCACCGACCGCAGCCAGCCGGCCAACGGCTGGTTGATGCCGGCCTGCACGCCCTTCAACACACTCTGGAACAGGTGGTGATGGGTCGAGATCAGGCCGGGATAGATCACGCAGCCCCGGGCTTCGAGCCGCTGTTCGCCGGGCTCGGGATCCAGCGCGCCGATTGCGGCAATCACGCCATCGCGAATCCGGATTGACCCGCGAGCACGCATCGCGCCGCCGGCAAGCCCGGTGAAAATTCCCTCGGCGTTCTCGATCAGCATGCGTTCATGCCTCGGCCCCGATCTCGCTCTCGTGCCAGTTCGACAGCGCGAGCGTCGACAATCCGACCATCGCGGCGAACAGCAACACGCCGGTGACGGTGATCAGGAACAGTGCAGCGAACATCCGGGGGATGTCCAGCTGGAAGCCGGCATCGAGAATTTGGTAGGCCAATCCGGACGAACGGCCGCCGGTACCGGCAACGAACTCGGCGACCACCGCGCCGATCAGCGCAAGCCCGGAGGAAATGCGCAAGCCGCCGAAGAAATAGGGCAGCGCGCCGGGGATCCGAAGCCGCAGCAGGGTTTTCAATCGGCTGGCGCGGTTCATGCGGAAATAGCTGGCGAGCCCGGGGTCGACGCTGCGTAGACCCAGTGTGGTGTTGGAGATGATGGGGAACAGCGCCACCAAGGTCGCGCACAGCGTCAGTGAGAGTTGCGTGTTCTTCACCAGGATGATGATCAATGGCGCGATGGCCACGATCGGTGTCACCTGCAGCAGCACGGCATAGGGGAACAGGCTGACCTCGATGGCGCGGCTTTGCACGAACATGAAGGCGATCAGCGTTCCCAGCACGACGGCAGCGGCGAACGCCTGCAGGGTGATGCGCAGCGTGATCAGCAAGGCCCGTAGCAGCGACGGGCCGTCCTTGATCAGGCTGGCGAGAATGTCGCTCGGCTTCGGGAACAGATACACCGGGACCGAGCCGAGACGGCAGCCGATCTCCCAGATCGCGACCAGCACCACGCCGACTGCGGCGGGGGCCGCGATCCGCACGAAGGTCTCCGATTGCAACAAAGGCTTCATGGTGTGGCTCCCGATGTGGACGGCAGCGACGCTTCTGCGAGCCAGGTCGACAGTTCGCGGCAGTAGGCGGCGAACCGCGGGCTGTCGCGAAAGTCCTGATTGCGCGGCTGCGGCTCATCGATGGTCATGGTGCGGAAGATGCGGCCGGGATTGGCCGCAAGCACCACGATCCGGGTCGACAGAAACACCGCCTCATAGATCGAGTGGGTGACGAATACCGTGGTCAGTTTGCGTTCCCACCACAACCTCACCAGATCGTCGTCAAGCCTGTTCCGGGTGAATTCGTCGAGTGCGCCGAACGGCTCGTCCATCAACAGCAGGTTCGGGTCGGTGGCGAGAGCGCGCGCGATCGACACCCGCATCTTCATGCCGCCGGAGAGCTGGCGCGGAAAATGCCGTGCGAAGGCCGAGAGGCCGACGCGGGCGATGGCGTCGGTAACCCGCGGATCGGCCTTGCTGCGCGGCATGTCAACGAGGTCGAGCGGCAACCGCACGTTGGTGTCGACCCGCGCCCATGGCATCAGGGTCGGTTCCTGGAACACGAAGGCGAAACGGCGGCCGTCCTGGCCCACCTGTCCGAAATTGCCGCGCCACCACAAGAGCCGCCCATCGGATGGCTGGATCAGATTGGCGATCAGCTTGAGCAGTGTGCTTTTGCCGCAGCCGGAGGGGCCGATCAGGGTAAGGAATTCACCCTCGGCGATTGTGAGATCGATCGGCGCCAGGGCACGGGTGCCATTGGCGAAGATCTTTTCCGCTGATAGCACCTCGACCGCCGGTGGACGATCACCGGGGCTGCGTGTCGCACGCGTGTCCAAGGATTCGCTGGGCAAGGGAGCATTCATGACAGGCTTCTTGGCATGGTTCCTCATCACCGGATCGTTGCAAGCTTCACGCCAACGGGACCCGGATCGTGTGCTAGAACCCGATCTTCAGGTCTTTGACAAAGCGGTCGGTGAACGCCTTCTGCCATTCCGTCTTTGGATCGAGCAGGTTGGCTGCGACCAGGAAGTCATAGGTCTGCTTCCACCGTGCCGCAGTCATGATGCCGATACCCTGGGTGGCGGCGTCGCCGCCTTCGAGCGCCTTGGTCTGCTTCAGCTTCTCGATGGCGAACGCGATCTGCGCATCGGTCATCTTCGGGTTGTCGATCTTGATCAGGGCGTTGCCCGGTGCCGGATTGTTGATGTAGTCGCGCCAGCCTTCCAGCGAGGCCTTGACGAAGCGCGCCACCACGTCGGGCTTGTCGGCTATCATTTTTTCCGTGGTGACAACCGCTCCGCCGTAGGGCGGATAGCCGCCGTCGGCGAACAGGAAGAACTTCGTTTTAGCACCCTGCTGCTGCGCCTGGAACGGCTCCGACGACAGATAGGCCTGCTGCGACATCGTGGGATCGGCGAAGAACGGCTGCAGGTTGAAGGTGTAGGCGCGGATCTGGTCGTCGGTGTAGCCGTATTTGGCGCGCAGCCATGGCCAGAACGTGGTCCGCGACGAGCCGGCAATCAGGATCGGCTTGCCCTTGAGCGCGGCGAGATCCGCCACGTCGTCATGGGCCATGATGCCTTGGGGGTCGAACTGGAACGACGTGGTCACCATCACCAGCGGCAGGCCTTGCTCGCGGCCCTTCAGCACCTGGATGTCGTAGCCGATCTGGAAATCGGTCTCGCCGGCCAGCAGCAATTGCGAGCCGTTCACCTGCGGGCCGCCCATCTTGATGGTGACGTCGAGCCCGGCTTTCTCGTACAGCCCGGTCGCCTTGGCCTGGTAGAAACCGCCATGTTCGGCCTGGGCGAACCAACTGGTCAGGAGCGTTACCTTGTCGGCGGCATGTGAGGGAACGGCGAAGGCAAGGCATGCGGTGGCAAGGAAGGCGGCACGGGACAGGATGGTCATGACGATGTTCATGGCAACCTCGATATGATCTCGATCAGATGGAATCCCGACGACGCGGAATCCCGACGAAGACGTTCCCGGCGGGCAAAAGATGCACGGGCGCTCTGTCATCCGGAAGCATTTTGATTCGAGGCATACGTTGCCTTTTAGGCAACAGACAAAAGACCTCGCGCGGACCTGCGCAGGACCATTGTCAACGGCGGCGTCATGCAATAGTCCGAAACGGAGGCTGCGCGCGCTTGCGCGCGACGGGCGGGTGAAGGGAAGCGGATATGGACAAGCGGCGGCGGGTCTGGTGGGATGAATACGCATCGCGTGAGTTCGGGGATTTCGATCCGCAGACCACCATCGCCATCCTGCCGATCGCCGCCATCGAGCAGCACGGGCCGCATCTGCCGGTCGGCGTCGATGCCGCAATCAACCGCGGCATGCTGGCGGCACTGATCGAGCGTCTGCCGGAGGATCTCGACATCCGCATCCTGCCGGTGCAAGAGGTCGGAAAATCCAACGAGCACCTGCGGATGCCCGGGACCTTGACGCTTCCCGCCACGACGCTGATCGAGGCGTGGACCGAGCTCGGCCTGTCGGTGGCGCGCGCCGGCTTGCGCAAGCTCGTGATCGTCAATTCCCATGGCGGCAACGATGAGGTGATGGGGATCGTCGCGCGCGAATTGCGGGTGCGGGCCAACATGCTGGTGGCCAAGTCCGCGTGGTCGCGGCTCGGCAAGCCGTCCGGTCTCTACAGCGAGCGTGAGCTGAAATTCGGCATCCATGGCGGCGATTTCGAAACATCTCTGATGCTGCATTTCCGACCGGAACTGGTCGACATGGCGCGGGCGCAGGATTTTCGCTCCGTCGCGGAAGACGACGAAGCGGCGTTCAGCCATCTCCGGCCGACGGGCTTCATCGCCTATGCCTGGATCGCGGATGATCTCAATCCCGGCGGTGCTGTTGGCGAGGCGCACAAGGCCACCGCCGACAAGGGTCGGCTCACGGCCGACTACGCAGCGCGGGAATTCATCAAGCTGCTGTACGACGTGAGGAGCGCGAAGCTGCCGGGCTGACGTCGCGGCTTGCTCTGTCGGTCAGGTACGCTCGAACAGCTGCCGGATCAGGGTGGTGATCCGCCCGGTGGGCGAGCCCAGCTCGTTCATGATCGAAAAGTGATCCGCGCCGGGGATTTCCTCGTAAGCCACCGGCAATCCGTTGGCGGCGCGAAACGCGGCCATGTCGGCGGTCTGTTGCCGCAGCAGCGGCAGTTCGGCGCCTCCCACGACAAGGGATAGCGGTGCGGATGGGCCACCGTCCTGCAGCACTGGCGAATTCCGCCGGGACATCGGCTCATCGAGCTTGAGCTTGACGTTGAGATAGCTGTGGCGGATCGGCTCGAGATCGAAGATGCCGCTGATGGCCAGCGCCGCTTTCACGTTCGGATGCGACAGCGCCATCGCGGTCAGGTGTCCCCCCGCGGACCAGCCGGTCACGACAATGCGGTTGGGATCGCCGCCGAGCGCCGGCAACTGGTCAACCAGCTCGTCGATGCCGCGATGGATCTCGGTAACGATCTCCTCCAGGGTTGCGTCCGGCGCGAGCGTGTAGCCAATCAGCGCCACATTGATGCCGTGGGCCATCGGTCCTTCAGCGAAGCAGGTGAGGGTCTCTTTCGAACGCATCTGCCAGTAGCCGCCGTGGATCAGCACCAGTGTCGGGCCGCCGTCGGCGGCCTTCAGGAAATCGATCCGGTTGCGTTCGCGCGGGCCGTAGCTGAGGTTGAGATGCGCGGGATGGCGTGCCCGCAGATCGGCCGACCGCTGTTCCCAGCCTGCCACCAGCTCTGCGCTTCCGGCAACGGCCATGCTGTTGTTGAGGCCGAGGTCGCGCTGCTCCTGGCTCATCGCGCGCCAGTTTGTCTCGCCGAAGGGGGAAGTCATGCTCTGTCCTGACGCCTGTCGCGTAAAAGCTCACGTGTGAAGGAGGGCCGGCTAAAGCCGCTCCATGTCGCTGCGTACCTTTGCCAGAAAGCGGCCGCGCTGCGCAACCGTTGCGATGTTCATGTGGTAGAGCGCGCGATAACGCACCTTGGCCTTGAAGCCTGTGAACCAGGGCAGGTAACGCGTGATGATCTTGCGGGGCGGGTCGGCCATGGCGATCGCCTTCCAGCGCGGCCGGCCGTAGGTCGAGATGCCGGTGATCCGCGCGATGTGCTGCAGCAGCGGTCTGGCATGGGCCGGATCGGACAGATCCATCGCGATGCCGGGACCGAACATCCGGTCGAACCATCCCTTCAGCATCGCCGGCGGGCCGAATGACCAGGTCGGAAACTGCACGACCAGGGCCTCGGCAGCCATCAGCCGGTCGACATGGGCCTGGTTGTTGGCGCGGTTGCAGGCCGCGTCGTGGTAGTCGCGTCGCCGTTCCGCCGTGAGCACCGGATCGAAGCCCTCGGCGTAGAGATCGAGCAGATCGACCGCGTGGCCGGCCCGGGCGAGACCGGCGAGGGCCTCCTGCCGGATCGCAGCGTGGAAGCTGTCGTCGAGCGGATGGCAGTAGACGTACAGCACACGCATGTCACCGGCTCGCGGTGAAGCTGCGCATCTTGCCCGGGTTAAGCAGGCCGTAAGGGTCGACCTCATGCTTGAAGCCGAGCTGATCGACGTCGACGCGCTTGTAACGGTTGCCGTCCTCGACGGTGTAGACGTGCGGATTTGCGATATGAACGTCGTGGGCCTCGTGCAAGGCGATGATTTCGTTCAACCGCTGCGCATCGCGGTAGCGCACCACGGGAAGCCCGCTGCACGTGACCTGGCCGTTGAAGCGGATGAATTCGAGATGCTGCAGCACTTCGTCCGGAAACATCGCGCGCATCTCCGCGACTTTCGCCAGCAGCCGGTCGTGCGGATAGAGGCATTGCAGGTAAGTGACGGTCCGATCGCTTTTCAGCACCTGCAGCGTTGTGTGGTTCCAGGTGTATTCGTAGAGCGGCACCTTGCCGGGGCCGTCGTCCGTGGGCGTCTGCAGCGTCATGACGCCGCGCCTGCCGAGCAGCGCCTTGAAACTCTCCAGGGACGGTTCGGCGATCATGGCGATCAGGATGCTCTTGCCCTCCGGGCACCAGGATTTCAGCGCGCCGAAATAGGACGGCAGCGGCCAGGTCACCGGCGCCAGCAGTTTCTTGACGATGCCGTCGGCGAGCGCGGCCTCGAAGCCGAATTCGACGCAATCCATGAAGTCGTCGAAGGCAACCACCACATCGATCCAGGGCCAAGAGGGCGCCAGCGGCATCTCGAGTGCGGTGATGATGCCGGTGGTGCCATAGGCGCGGTTGACCTTCTGCGCGGCGTCGCCGCGCAGTTCGATGACGCGCGGTTCCGGCTCTAGTGTCACCACGCGCGCGGCGAGGATGTTGCCGCGCTCGCGCAAGCCGCCATAGCTGATCGACCCGATACCACCGGACCCGCCGGCAACGAAGCCGCCGATCGTTGCCGTGCGCTTGGTGGACGGATGCATGCGCAGTTCGAACCCCGAGTGCTGGGTTTCCGCGTCAATGGCGTTCATCTTGGCGCCGGCGCCGACGCGGATCTGGCCGGGCCTGATCCACTCGATGGCGTCGAGGGCCGTGATGTCGAGGAGCACCCCGCCCGCGAGCGGCACTGCCTGGCCGTAATTGCCGGTACCGCCGGCCCGCACCGTCAACGGCACGCGGTGACGCGCGCAGGCGGCGGCGACCCGTACCACGTCAACCTCGTCGCGCGGCGCGACGATCACGTCGGCGGCTTTGCCATTGAGCTGCTCGTTGAGGATCGGGCTGTACCAGAAGAAATCACGCGAGCGGCGGCGCACGATGGTGGAATCGGTCACCACCGGGATATCGCCGAGATCGGCGATCAGCGCCGCGAGCGCCTGGGTCGAGGCGCGATTCGGCGAGATCGGGCCGGGCAAGACATCGAGGGGGGATACATCGGTCATGGCGCGGTCGGCCTCGGCAATCGGTGCCCGCGTCCGGCGAGCGCGGCGGTGAGAACGGCAGAGTCGACCACGAAACCGAAACACTGGTTCACGTTGTAGACGGTCGCCGCCATGCAATAGTCCGGTGAGGTGGTGGCCGCGCAGTCGCGCAGCAACAGGCAGTCATAGCCGCGGAAATTCGCGTCCTGCAGCGTGCAGAGCACGCACTGGTCGGCGTTGACGCCAGCAAACAGCAGCGTGGTGATGTTGAGGTTGCGCAGGATGCTGTCCAGTTCGGTGTCCTGAAAGCCCGACATGCGGTATTTGGCGACATGGATGTCGGTGGGGGCGACCGCGAGCTCCTCGACGATCGCGGCCGACCAACTGCCGCGCTCCAGCACTCTTGCGCCAGAGCCCGGCAGCGGATCCCCGAGCCCGACGCCCACGCCGGACGGTTTGTAAACATGCAGCAGTGCCGGGCTGAGATTGAGCCGATCCGGACGATTGCCCCAATTGAGCCAGATCACCGGCACGTCGTTGTCACGCAGCACCGGCAGCAGCCGTTGCAGCGGCTGGATCGGCGCGCGGGCCGGCGTCACGTCGACACCGATATGGCTGAGCCAGCCGTCCGGATGGCAGAAGTCGTTCTGCATGTCGATGACGACGATCGCGGTGCGGGCGAGATCGAAGGTCACGAGCTTGTCACCGGCGTCGACGGTCGCCGGCTGCGGCCGAGCCGGGAGCCTGACCAGGTTCGCCTGGGTCGCCGACACCGTCCAGCGGTTGCGGACGCTGGGGCCGAGCGGTTTGAGGTCGTCGACAGGTTGCAGCGGCGTGTCGGTCATCGTTGCTCGCCCCTTATCGTCCCTGCAGGATGCGGATGTCGTCGGCCTCTATTTCGACGCGCTCACCGCCGCGGATCAGTTCGGCAAATCCCTCGTTCGGGGTCATCACGGTCAGGCAATACAGCTTGCCGGCGCCGGTGTTTTCCACCACGTGTTCGGAGCCGGGGTGCAGCAGCAGTGAATCGCCCTTCTTGATCGGCAGCGCCTTGCCGTCGCAGCGGGCGATGCCTTCGCCGTGCAGGACATGGAAGAACTCGTGCGCGGCGGCGTGCTCGTTGGGCGGCGTTGCACCGCCCGGACGGAAGATCTCGATCACGAAGATGTTGTCGATTCCGGCGCTCTCGCGATCGAACAGCATGACAAAGTAGTTGGTGTCGGTCGGTGAAATGCGGAACGCCTTTGCCTGGGAGAGGTTTTCAACGCTGAACGCCATGGGGTGAACTCCATTCCTCCCGGTCGCGGGATGTCAGTTGCTGTAGGCCGTGTGGGGTGTAAGGCGCGACAGCGGGAAGCGGCTGATTTCGTCGATCAGCACGAGCAGCCGCTCCGCGGCGCGCTGCACCGTGACCCGGCCGAGCGCAGCGGTCGCCGTCGCGGCATTGCCGCAGGCGCCCTTGGCGTGGAGATCCTGGGTTTGCCAGCCGAAGCCGACCCCGCCTTCGGGGCGCAGAAATTGTGCTTCCCGCTCAAGCGCGACCGACATTGGAATGAAGTTTTCGGCACGATCCATCTGGACGAGATCGGGATGCAGGTGCAGCATCATGCTGGTTTCGATCCGGCCGCCATGGATGCCGTGGCGGGTTTCCTCGGCGCCGAACAATTCGGTCAGTTCCACGATCGCCGACCACATCGCCGATACCGCGAACATCCCGAGCTTGACCCGCAGATCACGATAGACGATCTCCAGCAATTGCGGCTGGCCGCCGTGGGAATTGAGAAACAGGATCTTGCGCACGCCGGCGCGGTGCACGCTCTCGCCGAGTTCGAACCACACCCGCGCCAGCGTCTCATGCGACAGCGACAGCGTGCCCGGAAACGCCAGGTGCTCGTCCGATTTGCCGATCGGCATCATCGGCAGGACCAGCGCCGGGCAGTCGGCGTCCATCAGTTCGACCGCTCGCGTAATGATGCCCGCATTGATTGCGGCATCGACCCGGACCGGCAAATGCGGCCCGTGCTGTTCGACGGCCGCGACCGGAATGACGGCGACCGTGCGCTCGGGATCAAGCCCGGCAAAGTCCCGCGTCGAGAGATCCCACCACCAGTGCGACTTCACAACTCCATCCTCCGGTCCAACGACCTCAGCTCAACGCCGATTGAGCACGCTGGACGGCCTGCATAAAAGCGCTTTATTTCGCAGATACTGTTGCCTTTCAGGCAACACGGCCGCATCCTTCGCGGCGGAGCTGTTTCGGCTTTTTCCAGACCTGGAGCGATCAGGATGTTGCACGGCCGGTTGCTGAGCTATGTCGACGAGGTGGCGCGCACCGGATCGATCCGCAAGGCGGCGACCCATCTCAATGTCGCGGCCTCCGCCATCAGCCGCCAGATTCTTGCTCTCGAGACCGAGCTCGGCACGCCGATCTTCCAGCGTCTGCCGCGCAAACTGATCCTGACCGCCGCGGGTGAAGTCCTGATCGGCCACATCCGACAGACCCTGAAGGACCTGACGCGGGCGCAGGGCAAGATCGAAGAGTTGAAGGGCCTGCGGCGGGGCGAGATTACTGTCGCCATGATGAGCGGGCTCGCTTCAAACCTGGTGCCTGGCACCGTCAAGCAGTTCCGCACTTCCAACCCGAGGGTGCGGCTGCATCTGACGTTGCTGACCACGGGAGAGGACATTCAATCGGCGGTGGCCAGCGGCGAGGCCGATCTGGGCATCGGCTTCGACTTCACCCGCGGCAGTCACCTGAAAGTGTTGGCGCGCGCGGCCGGCAAACTCGGCGCGGTGATGGCGCCGAGCCATCCGCTCGCCAAGCGCAACCAGGTCCGGCTCAGCGACTGCATCGACTATCCGCTGGTGATCGCCGACGGTTCGACCGTGATCAGGCCCTATCTCGACACGGCGTTTGCGAAGGCGTCGCTGGAGCCGATGCCGATCATCGAGACCAACGCCATCGAGATCATGCGCCATGCGGCCATCCTCGACAACGGCATCACCTTCCTGACGCCGTTCGACATCGAGTTCGAACGACGGTTGGGTCGGCTGGTCTATGTGCCGGTGCGCGAACTGTCGCCGGAGACGCAGACGCTGATGTTGATCGGCCATGAGCGCGGCTCGAGCGCCATCGCCAGCGTACTTGCGGAAATGCTGAAGGCCATGATGCGTGATGCGGCGACTTAGGTCTGCGCAATGCGTCTGGAGGGGCTATTGCGCCGTCAGCCTGCCGGGCTCGCACTGTCGACCAGATCTTCCAGCAGCCGCTTCAGTTCCGCGGTTGCGCGGTTGCCGTAGTTCTCGGCGATAAAGGCCTCCTGGCTCTGCGCCAGCGAGTTCAATCGCTGGGTCAGCGCCTTGCCGCGGTCGGAGGAATACATCAGCACCTTGCGGCGATCGTCGGGATCCTGGGCACGATAGACCAGCGCGTCCGACACCATGCGGTCGATCATCTTGGTCAGCGTCGGATGATTGAGCAGCACCGCTTCGGCTAGATCACCCATCGAATGGCCGTTGCCGTCCGACAGCACCTTCAGGATGCGCCACTGCTCCACCGGCACGCCTTCCTGCCGCAGTCGCGCCTCGAGCTGCCGGTTGATCTCGCGGCTCGCCTGCGCCAGCAGGTAAGCGAGATGCTCGGTGATCGGGATGTTGCGCGGGGGCGTGGTGCGCGAAGGAGATTTGGCCACGGCTTGGACTTCGCAATGCTGGTTGTTGACGATAACGCGGTGTTGCGGCGAATGAATCTTTGGCACCGCATGCCGGTTCTATATGCACGGCAATTGTTGAATATTCAATATTTTCCGGTACTGTCCATCAAGGACATTCGTCGTAGGCCGGTCAGACGTGGCCGCCGCAGTCGTTGTGGGACGCAAGCAGAAGGGGAAAAGCGTGCCGTCGTCCATGCTCCCATCCGTGAGCACGGGTCTTGCCGGCGGTTTGCCCTTGCCGCTGCCTCCGTCCCTGTTCGAGCGCCTGCCTGATTTTTCGGCAATCGGGTCGCTGAGCGATACGCCTGATTTCGATCTGTTCCGCCCGCGCCGCGATCGCAAAAAGCTCCGCATCGCCAATTTCATCGGCCTATCCGGTACGCCGGGCATCTGGGGGCCGGCGTCGATCAACACCACACTGCTTGCCGTCTCGGAGATCAACCGCCGCGGCGGCATTCTCGGCCGCGAGATCGAGGTGACGTTTCACGACACCGGCGGCGATATCGGTGAGGTGGTGGAGAACGCGGCCGACATCGTCGCCTCCGATGAGGCCGATCTCATCATGGGATCGCACATCAGTGCGGTGCGGGTGGCACTGCGCGAGGTGGTGGCCGGCCGCATCCCGTACATCTACACCCCGGTCTACGAGGGCGGCGAGCGCACGCCCGGCGTGATGGCGATCGGGGAAACTCCGCGCGGCCAGTCGTTGCCGACCATTCAGTGGCTCGCCGAAGTCAAGCGCGCGCAGAGATGGTATCTGATCGGCAGCGACTATGTCTGGCCGTGGCTTTCGCACCGGGCGGTCAAGCGTTATATCGCCGCGTCGGGCGGCCGCGTGGTCGGCGAGGAATTCGTGCCGATGGGCCAGCACGATCATGAGGCGCATCTGGCCCGCATCAAGCAGGCGAAGCCCGACGTGGTGCTGGTCTCGCTGATCGGGACCAACAGCATCATCTTCAATCGCGCCTTCGCCGAGCATGGTCTGGCATCCCGGATGCTGCGCCTGGTCGGCGCAATGGATGAAACCGTGCTGCTCGGTATCGGCGCCGAGAACGCCGAGAACGTCTACTGCTCGTCCGGCTACTTCGCCGACCAGGCCTCGCGCGACAACGATGCATTTCGTGACCGATACGAGACTGCATTCGGGCGCCAGGCACCGCCGGTCGGCTCGGTCGCGCAGTCGAATTACGAAGGTCTCAAGTTCCTCGAGGCCGTTGCGGCCCGCGCCGGCACTCTTGAGGTCGGGCCGCTGTTGGCGGCCGCGAAAAACACCACCTATTGCGGTGCGCGTGGCGAAATCGCGATCCGCAATCGCGGCGCGCAAATGCCGATCTATCTCGCGGAAGCCGCGGGACTGGATTTTGAGGTGATCAAGACGTTCTGAGCCGCGATACGATGCCGGCGTTTGCTGAGGTTCGCCGTGTCGCTCGGGTCATGCCTTGGCTCATCCCGGTCATGCATGTCGTTCTTCCCTTCCAAGCTGTCGGGGTGCGGCGACATGGATGCCGGCGCCGAGTTGCATCGCACGCGCGCAATCTCCCAAGGCCTGCCGAGCTGCAAAATAATACTTGAAAAGGAAAATATTTCCGTTTCTATTGTACCCACGCCGCCGGGGCGTCCGTTTTCCTTTCAATCGACCCGCATCCCATGCGGGCGCGACGACCCGAGCGTCATGCACTCCATGTTTCGCAAGACATTCTTCGCAAGACCTCGCTTTCGCAAGATCTCGGCCTTTCGCAAAACCGTGGCCGGACAATCAGGAGAACGCCCGTGACCGTCACGCTTCCCACGCCCGATCAACTGCGCGCTGTTGCCGACCAGTGCGGCCTCGCGCTGACCGACGAGGATGTCACCTCGTTCCGCGGCCTGATGCAGGGTTCGATCGAGGCCTACAATGCGGTGGGGATGATGCCCGACGAGGTCCCTGTCGTGAAATATCCGCGCACGCCCGGCTACCGTCCCGATCCGGAAGAAAATCCGCGCAACGCCTGGTATCGCAAGTCGGTGGTGAAGGGCGCCTCGCGGGGCAAGCTGAAGGGCAAAACGGTTGCGCTGAAGGACAACATCATGCTGGCCGGCGTGCCGATGATGAACGGTTCCTCGACGCTGGAAGGCTACGTGCCGGATTTCGACGCCACCATCGTCACCCGCATGCTGGATGCCGGCGCCGAGATCATGGGCAAAGTGCATTGCGAGCACTTCTGTCTGTCCGGCGGCAGCCACACCAATTCCACCGGACCGGTGCACAATCCGCACAAGATGGGGTATTCGGCCGGTGGTTCGTCATCGGGCAGCGGTGTGGTGGTTGCGCTCGGCGAAGTCGACATGGCGATCGGCGGCGATCAGGGTGGTTCGATCCGCATGCCGTCGTCGTTCTGCGGCACGTACGGCATGAAGCCGACCTGGGGCCTTGTTCCTTACACCGGCATCATGCCGATCGAGATCTATGTCGATCATACCGGACCGATGACGGCGACGGTGGAAGACAATGCGCTGCTGCTGGAGGTGATCGCCGGTGACGACGGTTATGATCCACGCATCAAGTCGCCGAAGGTGCTGGACTACACCAAGGCGCTGACCGGCGACATCAAGGGCCTGAAGATCGGCATCGTCAAGGAAGGCTTTGAGCAGGCCACGGCCGAGGCCGCCGTCAATGAGAGCGTCAAGGAAGCCGCCAAGCGGCTGAAGAGCCTCGGCGCCATCGTGGAAGACGTCTCGATTCCGATGCATCTGGCGGGCCCGGCGCTGTGGACCCCGATCGGCACCGAGGGCCTGACCCAGACCATGATGTGGGGCGACGGCTACGGTCTCAGCCGTGGTGATCTCTATTCCACGTCGCTGATGGATTTCCATCGCGGCTGGCGCACCCAGGCGGACTCGCTGTCGGAGACCACCAAGCTGTTCCTGCTGCTGGGCACCTACATCAACAACAACTTCGGCCCACGTTATTACGGCAAGGCACTGAACATCTCCCGCCGCCTGACCGCGGCGTACGATAAGGTGCTGGACAGCTACGATCTGCTGCTGATGCCGACCACGCCGATGAAAGCGACCAAACTGCCGGGGCCGGGCGCAAGCCGGGAGGAAATTGTTGCCCGCGCGCTGGAAATGATCACGAACACCGCGCCGTTCGACATTACGCATCATCCGGCGATGTCGCTGCCGTGCGGCATGGTCGATGGCCTTCCGGTGGGCCTGATGCTGGTCGGCAAGCATTTCGACGAGATGACGATCTACCGGGCCGCGCACGCTTTCGAGCAGGGCGGCGACTGGAAGAAAATGTGATGTTCAGCGTGATGGCCACAAGCCCGGTTACCTCGATCCGTCACCTTGAGGTGGCCGTGCGCAGCACGGCTCTCGAAGGGCGATGGCCACGACCGGAGACACCTCGGCCGTTCATCCTTCGAGGCTCGCTTTCGCTCGCACCTCAGGATGACGGGATAAACGCGAGCTCTCATGGATAACCTGTTCATCGCCCTGTTCGAGATCCTGAGCTTCGGTGCGATCGTGGTTCTGGTCGTGCTGGGGCTCGGGATCATCGCCAGCATGATGGGCATCTTCAATTTCGCCCAGGGCGAATTCGTGCTGCTCGGGGCCTATGTCACCTATCTTGTGCATACCGCCGGCCTGCCGGTCTGGCTCGGCATGGCGGCGGCACCGTTTGCCGTCGGCGCTCTGGGGTTTGTGCTGGAGCGTCTCGTGGTGCGGCGATTCTATGCCGCGCCCATCGTGGCCATGCTCGGCACTTATGCGCTCGGGCTGATCATCCGGGAAATCGTGCGCGGCCTGATCGGTGGGCTCTACATCTCGGTGCCGGAGCCGATCGGTGGCTCGATCACGCTCGGCGCCATGCACTTCTCCGCCTGGCGCTTCCTGATCATCGTGATCACGGCGCTGGTGATGGCCGGCAGCTACCTGTTACTCGCGCGCACCTCGTTCGGGTTGCGCATCCGCGCCTCGCTGGAGAATCCGGCGCTGGCGCGCGCGTCCGGCATTTCCACGCCGATGATCTACAGCGCCACCTTTGCGTTCGGCGCGGCGCTTGCCGGCTTGGCGGGGGCGCTGATCGTGCCGGTGTTCTCGCTGTTCGCCGATCTCGGCATCCGGTTCCTGATCCAGGGCTTCGTGGCGGTGATGGTCGGTGGGGTCGGCTCGTTCGCGGGTCCCGTCGCCGGTGCCGGACTGATCGGCACGCTGAGTGCGGCGCTGCCATGGGTGATCTCGCCGGTGGTCGCCGACGTGCTGGTGTTCGTGCTGGCTATTCTGTTCGTCAAATTCCGGCCGCAGGGCCTTGTATCGGGAAGAGGGGTCTAATCCGATGTTCAACGACACGCGTGAGCTCAACCGCCGCCGGTTTCTCGGCAACTTCGCCTTCGCGAGCGCCGCCGTCGCCACCGGCGTCGGCAGCTGGGTAATCCGTCCCGACTGGGCGAACGCGGCTGCCGGGTCGATCAAGGTTGGCATCGCGACCGACCTCACCGGTCCGATGGGCTATGCGGGCAACGCCGATGCCAATGTGGCGCGCATGGTGGTGAAGGAGATCAATGATGGCGGCGGGCTGCTCGGACGGCCGCTGGAGTTGCTGATCGAGGACACTGCATCGAACGAATCGGTCGCCGTCGGCAATGTTCGCAAGCTGATCCAGCGCGACAAGGTCGATGTCGTGCTTGGCGGCATCACCAGTTCGATGCGCAACGCCATCAAGGATGTGATCGTGGCGCGCGGCAAGACGCTCTACATCTACCCGCAGCTCTACGAGGGCAAGGAATGCACGCCGTATCTGTTCTGCACGGGTCCGACGCCGGCCCAGCAGTGCGACGAGTTCATTCCGTGGCTGGTGAAGAACGGCGGCAAGAAGTTCGCGCTGCCGAGCGCCAATTACGTCTGGCCGCACACGCTGAACACCTACGCCCGCAAGGTGATCGAGGCGAGCGGCGGCGAAGTGGTGTTCGAGGAATACTACCCGCTGGACCAGATCGACTTTTCCTCGACCGTCAACCGCATCATCTCCAACAAGGTCGATGTCGTTTTCAACACGGTGATTCCGCCCGGCGTCGGTCCGTTCTTCAAGCAGCTTTATGAGGCGGGTTTCCTCAAGAATGGCGGCCGGCTGGCCTGCGTCTACTATGATGAGAACACGCTGAGCATCAACCAGCCCAACGAGATCGAGGGGCTGGCGAGCTGCCTCGACTACTTCAAGGCGCTGGCGCCCGAGGATCCCGTCAGCGCCAAGATCCAGGCCGCCTACGACAAGCAGTTTCCCGGCACGTTCCTGTTCGCCGGCGGCAGCGCGGCCACCGGCACCTATCGTGGCCTGAAACTGTGGGAAGCCGCGGTGAAGGAGGCCGGCAAGGTCGATCGCGATGCGGTGGCCGCGGCACTCGATCACGCCAAGATTGCGGAAGGCCCCGGCGGCCCCGCCGAAATGGTGCCGGGACAACGCCACTGCAAGATGAAGATGTACACGGCGGTGGCGAAGAACGGCAATTACGAGCTGGTCGCGCGCAGTTCGGGGCTCGTTGATCCGAAGGAATGCTGATGGGGCTGGATTCGATTCGGACAGGACTCGACGTGGGATGCAACGCGTGTCGTCACATTCCGCGTCATGCCCGGCCTTGTGCCCGGCATCCACGACTTTCTCGCTATGATGTCGTTAAGACGTGGATGCCCGCGCCAAGCGCGGGCATGACGGTACGGGGTGTTGAGGCTCATTGCCTGTTACCAGGCCAGGCCATGCGATGACCGAAACCACCTCATCACAAGCTCTGCACCTCACCGCGTCATCCCGCACGCTACGCCGCCGCGCCGTGCTGCCGCTGATCGAGCTCGCCGTGCTGGCGATCGGCCTCGTGCTGCCGCTGGTGCTGCAGGACTATCTCACCGTCTATGCGACGCGGGTGCTGATCCTGTGCCTGTTCGCACTGTCGTTCGATCTGGTCTGGGGCTACGCCGGCATCATGAGCTTCGGCCAGGCGCTGTTCTTCGGCGCGTCCGGCTATGGCGTGGCGCTGATCGCGCGCGATCTCGGCATCGCGTCGCTGTTGGTGGTGCTGCCGGCCGGTGTGCTGATCGGGCTCGCCAGCGCGCTGTTGCTCGGTGGCTTCCTGCTGCTTGGGCGGCGGCCCGCCAGTGTGATTTTTGTCTCGCTGGGAACGTTGACCGGCGCCTATGCCGCCGATCGCCTGGCGCGCGGCTGGTATTATCTCGGCGGGCAGAACGGTATTCCATCGATCCCGCCGATGACGGTCGGATCCTACGATCTCACCGAAGGGCCGGTGTTCTACTATCTCGCGCTCGGCCTTCTGCTCGCGGTCTATCTCGGCTGCCGCTTCCTGGTGCGCTCGCAATTCGGCCTCGCGCTGGCCGGGCTGCGTGAGAACGAACAGCGCATCACCTTCTTCGGCTACCGGGTGCAGCATCTCAAGGCCATCGTCTTTTCGCTCAGCGGCGCCATCGCCGGTCTCGCAGGCAGTCTCTACGCGTTTCACGAAGGCTTCGTCTGGCCCAACATGCTCGGCGTGGTGATGTCGACCCAGGTCGTGCTCTATGTGCTGTTCGGCGGTGCGGGCACGCTGATCGGCGCCGTGATCGGCACCGTGGTGATCGAGGCGCTGAGCTTCTGGCTTTCCAACAACTATCAGGATATCTGGCCGATCATTCTCGGCGTGTTGCTGTTGCTGGTGATCATGTTCCGTCCCGCCGGGCTGATCAGCCTGGTATTGAGCGAGCGCGAAAGAGTGGGCCGCTTTGGCCGCTCAGCTGCCGCATCACGCCGGGGAGGGCGCGATGGCGCTGCTTGAGGCCTCCGGCATCGTCAAGACCTTCGGCAAGCTCACGGCGTTGAACGGCGCCGCCCTTACCGTGGCCGAGAACGAATTCCACGGCCTGATCGGGCCGAACGGCTCCGGCAAGAGCACATTGATGAAGTGCGTGGCCGGCGCCGAGGTGCCGACCAGGGGCCGCATCAGCTTCGCCGGTGTCGACATCACGGCCACGGCTCCGTCGGAGCGCGCCCGTGCCGGCATGAGCCTCAAGTTCCAGATCACCAGCGTGCTGCCGGCGCTGACCCTGTACGACAACATCCTGCTGGCGCTGCAGGCGAAGACCTCGCTGGTCGGCTTGATGGTCTCGCGCACCCGTGGCGCACTGCACGACCGGGTGATGGCGATGCTGGAACAGTTCCGTCTCGCCGAGCGTGCCGATGAACCGGCCTCCGCTCTGTCGCACGGCCAGCAGCAATGGCTCGAGATCGCCATGGCGCTGGCGGCGGAGCCGAAACTGCTGCTGCTGGATGAACCCACCGGCGGCATGAGCCTGGAGGAACGCCGCGTCACCGGTGAACTGCTGCAGCCGATCAAGCAGCGCTGCTCGCTGGTGATCGTCGAGCACGATCTGGACTTCATCCGCGATATCTGCGACCGGCTCACCGTGCTCGATCAGGGCAGCGTGCTCGACACCGGCACGGTGCAGGCGATCCAGTCCAGCCACAAGGTCCAGGAGGTTTATCTGCGCCGTGCCTGACGATAAATTCCTTGATGTGCAAGATCTCGACGCTGGCTATGGCCGCAGCCAGGTGCTGTTCGGCGTGTCGATGAGCGTGCCCTGGCGCGGCGGTGTCGCCATTCTCGGCCGCAACGGCGCCGGCAAGACCACGCTGATGAAGGCGATCGTCGGCGAGCTGCCGCTGCGCGGCGGTGCGGTGAACCTCGATGCCCGCGACCTCGGGCGGTTGCCGACCGAGCAGCGGGTCCGGCTCGGTGTGGGTTATGTGCCGCAGGAGCATGCGGTGTTCGCGCGGCTGTCGGTGCGCGACAACCTTGCGGTCGGCCTGCTGACCAACCGCGACGGCGGCGCGCTCGACCGCGTGCTGACGATCTTCCCGAAGCTCGGCCAACGCCTGAACCAGGCGGCGGGCACGCTCTCGGGTGGCGAGCGCAAGATGCTGGCGATTGCACGTGCGCTGCTGTCGGATCCGAAGGTGCTGCTGCTGGACGAGCCGACGGAGGGCGTGTGGATCGGCGTGATCGAGGAAATCACCGAGCGGCTGATCGGCCTTGCGAAAAACATTGCGGTCGTGATCGTCGAGCAGCACCTCGATCTTGCGCTTCGCGTCGCCAGCCGGGCCTATGTGCTGGATCGCGGCCGGGTGGCGCTTGCCGGACCGGCGCAGGAGGTGCGCGACGATCCGAGGCTGCTGCAGTATCTCGCGCCGTGAGGCGCCTATCTCTTTAACGCGAGTTAATTTAAATAAAATCAATGATTTAGTTGGTCGGACGAGCGTGTGATGCGCGGTTCGACTTTAGCGTTGGCGATCGATCGGCTGGACAGCAGGGAACTTCAGCCGCCGAAATAGATTGTCCCTCGCATGCGGACCGATGACGTCAAATCTCCGGCTCTGAAACGTGCGGTACGGTTTGTGCCAGCGCTCAAACTGTTTGTGCTTGAAATCGATCGCAAGCCGATCCTGGCCTTCGAGGCGCATTCGGCGCGCGAGGCGCGTGAATTGACCAGCGAACGCTGGCTGCTTGGCGATCTGCGGCGGCTGACATCGAACGGCCGCCCGCTCTGGAACGGCCTATCGAAGCTGCGCATCGGACCCGCCGAGGGCGACATTGCCGATGAACTGCAGCAGTCACTGCGCAGCCGCGTCACCCCGCATCTGCCGATCGCGTACCTGGTGCCGATCGATTAAGTAGCCGCGTGGAACGGTCACGGGAACAGTTGATCGGACAGCCTAGCGCCGAGCGTCCAGATGGCGGTGATCGGTGTGGGCTCGCCGATCAGGCCCAGGCAGGCAAGGCTGACGACGAGATAGACTCCCCACGCCAGGCTCGGCATCGCGGTGATGGCGACCGCCGCATTGATCAGGCCGACGAGGTAGCCGACAATCTGCAAATTGCCCGGCGCCAGTTGCAACCCGTGAAGGGAGATGACCAAGGCGCTCAGCAGCACGACAACGGTAATGAGAAGTGTGGTTATCGGTCGCATGGGCAGCTCCTAGGGACGCGATCGGCGTCACGAGAACTCATCGCCACGGCTCTTTCACTGAAGGTCATACCGACGCCCTGCAAGTTCGCCGACGATGGCCTGGTGCCGAACAATCGGCCGCCGAATGCTGGTCTACCAGCGCGATGGACCTCGATGTCGATCGTTCCGAAAAACTATCGAGGCCCCTCGCGACGGTGTGCGTCTCAGTGCTTCTTGTCGGTTTTCTTGTCGCCCTTCCCGGGGGCGCGGCCGATGTTGCACTGGGCATCGATGATGGCGCGGATCTTGTGGCCGTCGAGCAGATCCGGCGCCCGGCGAAAGCCTTTTTCCACGAGTTTCGCCTGGACGCTTTTCCAGTCGGGGTGGTCACCCGTGGCGGCCAACGCGACGGCCTGGCGGAACACCTCAACATCGTGCTTTTTCATATCGAGCTCGTCTGACTGTGGAATTTTCTTGCTTTGGACCATGGCTGGTCTTCGGATCATGTTAGCGCGATCCGAGGCGTGAGATACCTGTTTTTGACTCGCGTTCAAGCCCGGAGAATGCGGGGACCCGGCGCCCCCGCCGTTCGCCCGGCATTTAATCAGGACTTTGCTACAATCAGAAAGCTGCTTTTTACGGCTTGCGAACCACTTTTTGCCTCCAATGTCACAGAAAAGCCCACTCGGCGGCCCGAGGTTCGCTTTCTAGCTGCTTCGTCGCGTGATGCCCGGATCTGCCGGTGCATCGCCCGGGGCGCCATCCTGTTCGGAGGGACGATGCGCTGGCTGGCTATGCTGATGGTGGTGCTGGCCTTCGGGCTCGCAGCCTGCGACAGCGAGACCGAAACCAGCGACGCGGTCAAGCAATGCACCACCGGGGCGACTGGCAGCCCTCGTCCGCGCGAGTTCGATCAGTGCGTCAGGGCCTGCAAGGTCTGCGAGAACGGCAACACCTTGACCTGCTCGACCTCCTGCCGGCTGAGAGGCGCGATGTAAGCCTGGGCTGTGGCCAGTCTTTCTCTCCTCTCCTGATGCAACTGCATCAGACCGAACTGATCCATCGGCATCTGTTGGCGGCTGTGACTTCTCCTCATCTTCAGAGCACCGGAACGGCATGGCGCGTCGCCCTGCCGACCCCACCGGACAACTCGCTTCGGTTTGGAAGCATCAACTCTGGAGAACTGACTATGGACAAGGATCGCATCGAAGGCGTCGCCAAGCAGGTCAAGGGCACCATCAAGGAAACCGTCGGCAAGGTAACCGGCGATGCCAAGACCGAAGCCGAAGGCAAGGCCGAGAAGGCCGCGGGCCAGATTCAGAATACTGTCGGCGGCGCCAAGGATGCCGCGCGCGACGCCCTCAAGAAGTAGGTCGCAGACCGCGGCGCGTTTTGCACAGCGTGCCGTGGTTCGACATTTCTTTTCTCAAGAATTCAGACCATTCAAGGAGACCTTCATGCGTAATGCATTCATTGGCGCGCTGATCCTGTGCGCGACCGCCGTCCCGGCGCTTGCCGAGACCACGACGCCGGCCACTGCACCGCGATTCGTGTCGGTGACCGATTCCAGCGCACTCACCTCGAACCTGATCGGCCTGACCGTCACCAATGCCGGTGATCAGAGCGTGGGTGAGATCAAGGATCTCGTGCTTGCCGCGGACAAGAGCGTGCAGGGGGTCATCGTGTCAGTCGGCGGCTTTCTGGGCATGGGTGAACACTATGTCGTGGTCGAGCCTTCCGCGCTCAACGTCAGCTATGACGCCACGGCCAAGAAGTGGCATGCCAAAATGAACGCAACCGCCGAACAGCTGAAGGCTGCGCCGGCCTTCAAGTACGACGGGAAATGGAAGTCGTGATCTGAAGCGATTTTCAAGCCTCGGCTTTGCCGGGGATGCTCCCCGGCAAAGCGCGATGGTCCGGCTGCGTGACTCGACGCGGCTGGCCATGGTGTTTTCCGGATTGCCGCCGCGGCCGGTTTCCTGTTGTGTGACATCTCATTTCTTCCCGGAGCCGGCATGTCGACAGAGGTCCCCGACGAAGCAGCCTTGCGACAGCAGGTCGACCGGCGGCAGTTGCAGGAGATCATCTCGGGCCTCGGCGAGGGCATCCTGCTGATCGACCCGGTGGAGGGCATCGTCTGGGCCAATGATCGGGCGCTGGCGCTGCACGACGTATCCGAACTTGCGGATCTCGGTATGACCGCGGACGGTTATCGTCAGCGCTTCGCTCTCAAGTACCGCAACAATCATGCTTTGATCGATGGCCAGTATCCGATCGACCGGCTGCTTTCTGGCGACACGTTTCGGGACGTGATCGTGGAAGTCAGGCGGGCGGCGGCGGAGGAGGGCGACGACTGGCGTAGTTTCCATCAACTGCGCGGCCTTGCACTGACCGATGCCAGGGGTGATGTGGAATCCTATGCACTCGTCATCGAGGACATGACCGAGCGGTTCACTGCGGAAGAACGTTTCGAGCGGACATTCAACGCCAATCCTGCGCCGGCCGTGATCTGCAGGCTGGCGGATTTGCGTTACGTCAAGGTCAACCAGGGTTTCCTGGAAATGACCGGCTATGCGAGGGACGACGTGATCGGTCGTTCCGCCTACGAGGTCGATGTGCTGGAAAACGCGGCGAACCGCGACAGCGCCATCGCCAGCCTGCGCGAAGGCAACACCATCCCGCAGACCGAGGCGACGCTGGGGCTTCCCGGTGGCGGGTCCAAATTTGTGATCGTCGCGGGCCAGCCGATCGAGCTGGGCGAAGAGAACTGCATGCTCTTCACCTTCATGGATCTGGAGCCGCGCAAGAAGGCCGAGGAAGCGCTGCGCCAGAGCGAGGAGCGGTTCGCCCGCTCGTTCCGCCTGACGCCGGTTCCGACCATTCTCTCGGCGCGGGAGGATTTGCGCCTGCTCGACGTCAATGACAGCTTCGTCGCCGTGCTCGGCTACAGCCAGGAGGAGACGGTCGGCCGCGCCAGCCGCGAGCTCCCGATCTGGGTCGGTGCCGATTCGCGCCGCCAGTTCGAGCGCGAGGTGGAGAAGAGCGGCAGCTTCCGCAATGTCGAGGCGCAGCTGCGCACCAAGCGCGACGAGGTGCTGGATTGCCTGCTGTCGGCGGAAACCGTGACCATCCATGGCAAGGAATGTGTGCTTACCGTCATCCAGGACATCACCGAGCGCAAGCGCTCCGAGGTGGAACTGATCGCCGCCATCGAGACGGTGATGCAGGACACGTCCTGGTTCAGCCGCACCGTGATCGAGAAGATGGCGAATCTGCGCCATACGGGGCGGGCCAAGACACCGGCGGCCGGGCTTTCAGAATTGACCCCGCGCGAGCAGGAGATCCTCGGCCTGATCTGCCAGGGCCAAAGCGACGCCGAGATCGTGAAAAAGCTCGGGCTGACGCGCAACACCGTGCGCAATCACGTCGCGCGGATCTACAACAAGGCCGATGTGCACAGCCGTGCCGCCACCATCGTCTGGGCGCGTGAGCGCGGCTTCACCGGCGCGCCGGCCAAAAAGCCGCCGGGGTCTGCGCGAGGCAAGCGCTGATCCGATCGGCCGTGCCCAATCTCGGTTGAGCCTGTGACGGTCTCGGAGGAGTGGGGGTGGGGCCGCCGTACGCAACAGGATCGGCGGCCCCTGTCCCGCGTGATCGCCGCCGGGGAGTTCTGGGGTCACCGGCAACGGCGCGGAACCCATCCAGCGTTAGCAGGCCTGCGGAAATCGACATCCGGACCGGGGCTTCGATCCGACCAATCTTGGGTTTTAACCTCACCAGTCAACCTTACCGGCGCCCCCGCTCACGGCGTTGGCGAGGGCCGGATCGGGGTGAGCAGCTTGCGGTCAATGGTCCAGTCCCCGATGTGATTCTGGCCGAACCGCGCGGCCTGCGACTGAGCCGCCCGGCGTGCTTTCGACTCGGTTGCGGCTCGCTTGCGACGCGGTTTCAAATCGCGCGGGTTACGAAAAGCGTTAACGCTAAGCGTGTCCGCAATGGGATTGCGCTCGGCGGCCGCGCCGGCTTTGCGGCCGATTCCTGCCGCGCGATCGGCGCAATTGCACGCGGTTCGTTGCAGGAATGCGACACTGAAGATGGAATGCACTGGCAGCGAAATGACTCTCGTTGACTGTGCGGGGCCCCGTGCCGTTACGTGGTGATACGTTGGAAGGCTGGGGCCTTAAGGACTGTTGTGATGCTGCAGATCGTTGCCATGTGTTGTGGCCTGTTGAGCGCAGGCATTTTCCTCGCCCATGCCTATGACTCGTTCCAGCACGCGGCCGGTCAGCGCCGCACCTGAACTCCAAATCCTGCTTGAATGGTCGTCGCCTGGTGCGCTGCTCCTGGCGTGCGTGACAGGGCGGGCGCGGCGCCCTTGGGGGTGAACGCCTGAGCTAGCGCCGGTCGTAGCCGGGCGCGACCAGGTTCTTCACCTGCACCAGCAGCGTGAACACCCAGGCCATCGCATAGAGCCCGGCGAGACCCAGCGCGACCCGCCGGTCCATCACCGACAGTCCGGTCCAGAACCACACCCGATAGAGCCACAGCCCGGTGGTGGCGACGCCCATCAGGCACACCAGAAACTTCAGCCCGCGCGTATTGGCGACCCCTTGCGCGGCGAACAGCAGCGTGGCGGGAACCAGGAACATCTGGCAGGCGGCGATCAGCGTTTCGTTCATGGCTCTCTCGGCGGCGGCGAATCGCCGGGAGTATAGCGTCTACGCCGGCTGCGGCACGCCGCGGGCCGAGGGCAGCGGCGGGAAGGCGAGCGCGATGGCCGCGGCTCCGAGGCCAACGGCGAACGAGCTGATATAGAGCCAGCTGTAGCTGTTGAAGCTGTCGAAGATCCAGCCGCCGACCAGCGGCCCCAGCGCCATCCCAAGGCTGGAGAGCATCGCGGCTGCGCCGAAGATCGCGCCCATGATGCGCGGCCCGAAATACTCCCGCGCCAGCACCGCATAGAGCGGCATCACGCCGCCATAGGCGAGGCCGAACACCACGGCGATGGCATAAAATCCCTCGAGGCGGGCGACGAACAGATAGCCGCCGGCCGCCAGCGCCTGCACCAGCAGTCCCGCCACCAGCACCGGCTTGACGCCGAGGCGGTCGGCGAGAACGCCGAACAGGAGCCGTCCGCCCAGCCCGGCGAGGCCCTCGACGCTGTAGATGGTGACCGCGGCCATCGCCGGCAGGCCGCAGACCATGGCGTAGCTCACGGTGTGGAAGATCGGCCCGGAATGCGCCGCGCAGCAGGCGAAGAAGGTGAGGCCGAGCACCAGGAACTGCGGCGAACTCAACGCCTGCACCAGGCTCATGGCCGGCGCATCGGCGGCAACGCCGGCCGTCGTCGCGGCCGCGGCGGGCGGCCGGCGCACCAGCAGCGACGCCGGGATCAGCAGCACCCAGGCGACGAAACCGATGGTCATCTGCGCGGTGCGCCAGTCGGAGATCGAGACCAGCCAGCTCGCGAACGGCGAGATCGTCATCGGCGCGACGCCGAGGCCGGCGGACACCAGCGAGACGGCAAGGCTGCGGTGGGCCTCGAACCAGGTGGTGGTCGCCGCGATCATCGGGGCAACGAAACTGCCCGCGGCGATGCCTACCAGGATACCGTAAGTCAATTGGAACTGGATGAGGCTGGTGGCGCGGCTGGCCAGCACGAGGCCGAGCCCCAGCAGCACGGCGCCGATCAGCACCACGGTGCGGGTGCCGATGCGGTCGCTCAGCGCGCCCCAGCCGAACGCGGCGACGCCCATGGCCAGGAAATCCAGGGTCATGGCGCTGGAGATCCCGGCGCGGCTCCAGCCGGTGTCGGCCGAGATCGGCTGCAGGAACACCGCCAGCGAAAACATCGCGCCGATGCCGACGCAGGTCATCAGCGCGCCGACGGCGACGATCACCCAGCCATAATGCAACTTCATGCCGACGGCCTCCGCGCGCTTCCCATGGTCTTGACAAAATAGGTTGATATCAACATAAGCGGGCATGTCAAACGACAAAGCCATGTCTAAAGCCGCGTCTTCTAAAACGACGTCTTCCAAAGCCGCGTCTTCTGAAGTCATGTCGTCTGAAGCCATGTCGTCTGAGACGTCCTACGCGACCACGCTGCATGTCCGCGACCACTGCCTGTGCCTCGCGGCGCAGCGGGCGGCGCGGGCGCTGGCGCGGCGGTTCGACGAGGCGCTGCGGCCGCTCGGTCTGACCAGCGGGCAGTTTTCGCTGCTCAATGCCCTCAACCGCGAGAGCCCGCCGTCGATCGGCGCGGTCGCCGCGCTGCTGGTGATGGATCGCACTACTTTGACCGCCAACCTGAAGCCGCTGGAGCGGCGCGGGCTGGTGTCGACCGCGGTCGATCCGGCCGACCGGCGCGGGCGGCTCGTGACGCTGACGCAGGCGGGGCGGTCGCTGCTGGAAGCCGCCGTGCCGATCTGGCGGCTGATCCATCGCCAGATCGACGCGCAGCTTGCCCCGCACACCGACGGCACGATGTTGCGCGCCGGCCTGCGCGCGCTGGCGTGATGCGCCGGCTTGGCATCGATCTCCTCTGAGAACCTGGTGAAGATGGACCTGCACGACGACGATCTCCTGACCTTCGCGGCCCGTGGCGCGGCTCCGCTGCCGGTCGCGAACGAGCACGGCCATGTGCTCCATGACGGCGCGCGGATCTGGTACGCGACCTATGGCGCCGGACCGCCGGTGATCCTGCTGCATGGCGGCCTCGGCCACAGCGGCAACTGGGGATTTCAGGTGCCCGCTTTGGTCGCCGCCGGCCGCCGCGTGGTGCTGATCGACAGCCGCGGCCATGGCCGCAGCACGCGCGACGACCGTCCCTTCCGATACGAGCTGATGGCGTCCGACGTGCTGGCGGTGATGGACACGCTGCATCTCGACAAGGCCGCGGTGGTGGGCTGGAGCGACGGCGCCTGCATCGCGCTCATTCTCGCCATGCAGGTCCCGGCGCGGATCGCCGGCGTGTTCTTCTTCGCCTGCAACATGGATCCCAGCGGCACCAAGCCGTTCGTGATGAAGCCGATCCTGGAGCGGTGTCTCGGGCGGCATGCCAAGGACTATGCCGAACTCTCCGCCACGCCGGACCAGTTCAAGGCGTTTGCCGATGCCGTCGGGCAGATGATGGCCACGCAGCCGAACACCACGGCGCGCGAGCTCGGCGAGATCCGCGTGCCGGTGAGCATCGTGCAGGGCGCGGACGACGAGTTCATCAGGCTTGAGCATGCGCAGTATCTCGCCCGCAGCATTCCCGGCGCGGACCTGATCCTGCTGCAAGGCGTCACCCACTTCGCGCCGCTGCAGCGTCCGGCGGTGTTCAATGCGGCGGTGCTGGGGTTTCTTGAGAAGGTGTGGCCGAAGGGATGATGCGTTTCGTCACGCACAACGGTGATGTCTCGGCTCCCTCCCCCCTTGTGGGGGAGGGCTGGGGAGGGGGGCTGGCCGAGTTCTGAGATGGTGATGTAACGGCGTCCGATCTGTCAGGCTGCGGATTTGCCATTACCCCCCTCCCTAACCCTCCCCCACAAGGGGGGAGGGAACGAGTCTTCTCACCCCTGCATGAACAGCGCGAACGGCTCCTCGGCGATGCGTTGCAAATACTTGCGGTACAGCGCGTGGTTGGCGTCGGCGGGGCCGATGCGGCCGAAGGTGGGGCTGGGAATGGCTTTCATCGGCACGAACACGATGGGCGCTGCGATCGGCGTCAGCAGCGAGCCGCGGCCGGCAAGGAGTGTGGTGATGATGCCGTACATCTCGCCATAGATCGGGCGCGACACCGTGATCAGGCGGTGCTGGCCGTGGCGGTTGGTGACGAGATAGACGTGGCCGGATTGATTGGGCACCGCGACCTCGCCGTACTGCGTGAACGCCGCGTCGAGCCGTTCGCCCTCGCGGAAGGCGAGGCATGATGCGCTGGTGTCCCAGGCGATCTCCGTGAGATAGGCATAGATCGCCTCCTTGTCGCCGAACGAGGGGCGGATGGTCACATAGCGGTCCTCGATCCAGTCGACCGAACGGCGCGAATAGGCGCCGAGGCTGTCGGGGGCGACGTCGCCGTTGGACGGCGCGGCAACCGGCGTCCCGTTTGTCTCACCGCTTTTGGCCTGCCGCAGCGACAGCCCCAGCGCCTGTTCCAGCCGCACGGTGGTGGCGAGTGTAAACGGGCGGTGGCCGCCCAGCGCCTTTTCCAGGGTGGAGAGGCTGATCTTGGCCTGCTCGGCGAGATGCTGGCGGGAGATGTGGCGGCGCGCCAGTTCCTCGCGGATGGTCGCGGCCACGTCGCGGCTTTGCTGGGCCGAAAGCTCCTTGTCGGATGCCGCCATCATCTCTCCCTTCGAATCCGGCTGCGATCCTAACAGACGTACAATTCATCACAAACCCGCACATTTCAGCCAAAAATCCGGACGCCTGCGCCGCCGCCGGTGCGCATCCTCACGGGTCGTGGCGGAACTCTCCGGATCATCACGCTCGCGAGCACGGCGCGGTCATTGGACAACAGGGAGCGATCAATCTCTGATCTCGGGAAGCTCACCATGACCGCCTGCCACCTCGTCCACTCCGGATATCAACTCAATCCCGCCAGCCCGCCGAAGCCGTCCTGGCGTCGCCGCGGACGCGGCCTTGCCGCACTCCTGTTCGGCTGCGCGGCGTTCTTTCTCAACGTGCAGCCCGGACGATCTGCGGATACCCCGACGCCGGTGGCGATGAAGCCCGGCGACGTCCGCGCCGGCTCGCTGCTGCTCAAGGGCGACGGCGACAGCTACACCGAAGCGACGCGGCTCGGCATCGATGTCGACCTCGTGGTGTCCGGGCCGACCATCCGCGCCCGCGTCACCCAGGTGTTCAGGAACCCGACCAAGAATTTCGTCGAGGCGGTCTATGCCTATCCGCTGCCCGATGACAGCGCCGTCGACACACTGAAGATGCTGGTCGGCGACCGCATCATCATCGGCGACATCAAGGAGCGCGCCAAGGCACGCGTGATCTACGAGCGCGCCAAGGCCGACGGCCAGAAGGCGGCGCTGGTGGAGCAGGAGCGGCCGAACCTGTTCACCAATTCGGTGGCCAATATCGGCCCCGGCGAAACCGTGCTGGTGCAGGTCGAATACCAGGAGAAGGTCGCACAGTCCGGCGACGAGTTCTCGCTGCGCGTGCCGATGGTGATCGCGCCGCGCTACAATCCCGCGCCGCTGGTGCAGAGCGTCGATCTGCGCGCCGATGGCGGCGGCTGGGGCACGACCGTCAGCGATCCGGTGCCGGATCGTAACAGCATCTCGCCGGAGGTGCTCGATCCCGCGACCCATGCGCCGATCAATCCCACCACCATCACGGTGCGCCTGCAGGCCGGCTTTCCGCTCGGCGAGGTCAGGAGTCATCATCACGCGGTGAAGGTCGACAGCCCCGACGAGGCCACCCGCGTCATCACCCTGGCGGACGGCGCGGTGCCGGCGGATCGCGATTTCGAACTCACCTGGAAACCGGCTGCGGCGAAAGCACCGTCGGTCGGCCTGTTCCGCGAACATGTCGGCACCGCCGATTATCTGCTGGCGTTCGTTACTCCGCCGAGCGTGGAGCAATCCGAGCAGAAGCCGCTGCCGCGCGAAGTGGTGTTCGTCATCGACAATTCCGGCTCGATGGGCGGCACCTCGATCGTGCAGGCGAAGGCGAGCCTCATCTATGCGCTGGGCCGGCTGCAAAGCGGCGACCGCTTCAATGTGATCCGCTTCGATCACACCATGGACGTGCTGTTTCCCTCCACCGTGCCGGCGGATGGCGACCACGTCAGCCAGGCCAAGGCGTTCGTCGACCGGCTGCAGGCGGCCGGCGGCACCGAGATGGTGCCGGCGATGCAGGCGGCGCTCACCGATCGCAACACCAGTGATGCGAGTTATCTCCGCCAGGTGGTGTTCCTGACCGACGGCGCCATCGGCAACGAGCAGCAGCTGTTCGACACCATCACCCAGATGCGCGGACGCTCGCGCATCTTCATGGTCGGCATCGGATCGGCGCCGAACACCTACCTGATGACCCGCGCCGCCGAACTCGGCCGCGGCACCTTCACCCACATCGGCTCGGTCGAGCAGGTGGAGGAGCGCATGCGCGGCCTGTTCGCGAAACTGGAAAACCCCGCCGTCACCGGTCTCACCGCGACGTTCTCCGATGCCAATGCCGACATCACGCCGGCGGCGCTGCCGGACATCTATCGCGGCGAACCGCTGGTGCTGGCGGCGCGGCTCGATCGCCTGATCGGCACCGTCGCCATCAAGGGCCGCATCGGCGATCGCCCGTGGAGCGTGACACTGCCGCTGGCCGGCGCTGCGCAAGGCAAGGGACTGTCGAAACTGTGGGCGCGGCGCAAGATCGCCGACGCCGAGATCGCCCGCACCATGCGGCAGATCAAACCGGAGGACGCTGATATGGCCATCCTGTCGCTGGCGCTCGAGCACCAGCTTGTCTCGCGGCTCACCAGCCTGGTTGCGGTTGACCAGACCCCGAGCCGTCCGGACGGCGAGCCGCTGAAACTGAGCGCGCTGCCGATCAACCTGCCGGCCGGCTGGGATTACGCCAAGCTGTTCGGCGATCGCCCGCAGCAGGTCGTGCCGCCGAGCAATCCCACCGAGGAACGCCGCACGGATGCCGGCCATGTCCAGCTCGCCGACGCAAGCGTAGCCGCGAAACGGGTTGTTGCCCCCGCGCCGACCGCGGTGCAACTGCCGCAGACCGCGACCGACTCCGAACTGCAGATGATCGCGGGTTCGGTGCTGCTGATGCTGAGCCTTGCGATGTTGATGCTCAACCGGCGCCAGTCCACCCGCTGACGCCGGATGAAGGAAGCCGTCCCCACTTCCTTCACCGCGCGCGCGGCCCGCCCCAGCCGCGCGCGCGAGGGTTTTGATGACGAGATGGATGAGCCGATGCGCTTCAACACTCTCAGCGTCATCGCCCGGCTTGACCGGGCGACCCAGTAGGCAACGCGGCCTGTGAGTGGAACGCTGAATCAAAAGCGGCAGTCCGGTG
>JBGMOD010000225.1:0-38827 GCA_041424235.1 Hyphomicrobiales bacterium | reverse complement strand
ACATCGCGCTGTCGCAGGAGGCGCAGGGTAATCTCGCGCCGGCCTTCCAGACCGGTGTGTTCGTGCCGAGCGCGAGCGACGCGGCGATCGCGCGGCTCTACTACGGCGTCCTCGACCGCGCTCCCGACGCCGGGGGGCTCGCCAGCTGGGAGGGCGCCTTCGCCCAGGGGATGTCGCTCACGACCATCGCCTCGGATTTTATCGGCTCCTCCGAATACGCTGCCCATTTCGGCAACACGACCAACGCCCAGTTTGTCAACGCTCTCTATGAAGGGGCACTCGGCCGGCCGCCTGATCCGTCCGGTGGACAGGGCTGGGTCAACCAGCTCAATCTGGGTGCATCACGGGCTTCTGTCGCCCTCGGCATTGCCGAAGGTTCTGAAGCCGTGACCCATCTCGCATCGCAGATCGAGACCGGCTTCAAGATTGCCTGATGATTTTGGCAGCCGGGGACAAGGTATCCGGGCCCGACGGCAGGGCAACACTCCTTGCCGTATGGGCCGGGGCTGGAAGGCTGACGATCGGGAGCTGCCCGCAGCCAGGTCCCGGATCACCCTGTGGTCATTAACCGCCAGGCAACGTTGGGCACTCCGCCGCGATATTACAGCCCCCAGGATGGCCGGCGTTTGCTATTATTCCGCGGCTTTCCTCTGCCCTAGGACATCGATGTCGTGAACGTGGTTCCAAACCAGCCTGCGGCTGAAAGAGTCGACACCGGCGTTCTGGCGCTCTGCGGCATTGCGTCGTTCTTCCGCATCGCGACAGATCCCGAGCACATCCGGCGCGAGCTCGCTTTACTCGATCGTGATGCCACTCCGGACGATCTGGTCCGTGCGGCAAAGCTCGTCGGCCTGAAGGCGCGCGTCATCGACATGGTTACGACCGAGCGCCTGAAAAGCGCTCCGCTGCCGGCAATCGTGCAGATGAGCAATGGGCAGTTCGCTGTGGTGGTCGCTCGCGATGCCGCAGGACTCTATCGTGTGGTCGATCCGATCACGAAGATTCTGCGTGAGCTTGATCCCGCGGTTCTCGCGGCGGAGATCCTGCCGCGCACGGTTCTCGTTACACGCCGGTTCGCCGGCAGCGGCATTGATCCGAAGACGTTCGGCTTCCGCTGGTTCCTGCCCTCGATCTGGCGCTACCGGCGCCCGATCGGGCATGTGCTGCTGGCGTCGCTGTTCGTTCAGATCTTCGCGCTCGTGACACCGCTTTTCTTTCAGGTCATTATCGACAAGGTCCTGACGCATCGGGTCTATTCCACCCTATATGTGCTGGTCGCCGGTCTCGTGCTGGTCGGTATCTTCGACGTGGTTCTGCAATATCTGCGGACTTATGCGCTGTCTCATTCGTCGAACCGCATCGATGTCGAGCTTGGACGCCGCCTGTTCCATCACATGATGCGGCTGCCGCTCTCTTATTTCGAGACCCGTGCGGCCGGCCAGACGGTGGCGCGTGTCCGCGAGCTTGAAAACATCCGCGCCTTCCTGACGGGGCAGGCGCTGTTCTCCGGCCTCGATCTCATCTTTGCGCTGGTGTTCGTGGCCGTTCTGTTCGTCTATTCTTGGCCGCTGACCCTGATCGTGCTGGCGACGATCCCGGTTTATGCGCTGATCGGCTTTGCGATACGGCCCGTGCTGCGCGACAAGATCAACGAAAAATTCAACAGGGGGGCGGCCAGTCAGCAGTTCCTGGTCGAATCGATTGTCGGCATGCCGACAATCAAGGGCAGTGCTGTCGAGCCGATGATGCAGGCGCAGTGGGAGGAGCGGCTCGCCGCCTATGTGAAGACCTCTTTCGATGCCACCATGGTGAGCGCGGCCGGCCAGAACGCCATCCAATACGCCAGCCGTCTGACGACCGCGCTGACTCTGCTGTTCGGCGCGCAGGCGGTCATGAACGGTGATTTGACGGTCGGCGCGCTGGTCGCATTCAACATGATCGCCGGCCAGACCATTCAGCCGATTCTGCGGCTTTCGCAGCTCTGGCAGGATTTCCAGCAGGTCCAGGTGTCGGTGGAGCGGCTCGGCGACATCCTGAACTACCCGACGGAAAGCAGCGCCGTCCAGTCCTTCGTGCCGCCCCGGCCGCGTGGTCTGATCGAGATCAAGCGGGTCAATTTCCGCTACAGGCCGGGTTCACCGGACGTGTTGCGCGACGTGTCGCTCCAGATCAAGCCAGGCGAGGTGATCGGCATCATCGGTCCTTCGGGATCCGGCAAGTCGACGCTGACCAAGCTGATCCAGCGTCTCTACCAGCCGGATCAGGGAACGTTGCTGCTCGACGGCAACGATATCAACAATGTCGACCCGAGCTGGTTGCGCTCCAATATCGGCGTGGTGATGCAGGAGAACATCCTGTTCAACCGTTCGATCCACGACAACATCGCATTCGCCAATCCGGCGATGTCCCGCGCCCGCGTCATCGACGTGGCGACGTTGACGGGCGCGGACGAATTCATCTCGAAGATGCCGCAGGGCTACGATACGCTGGTCGAGGAGCGCGGCGCGAACCTGTCGGGCGGCCAGCGCCAGCGCATCGCCATTGCACGGGCGCTTGCGACTAATCCGCCGATTCTGATTTTCGACGAGGCAACAAGCGCGCTCGATTATGAAAGCGAACGCATCATCCAGGCGAACATGACGCATATCGTCAAAGGGCGCACGGTGATCATCATCGCCCACCGCCTTGCTTCCGTCCGCCGCTGCGACCGCATTGTCGGCATCGCCGAAGGGCGCATTGTCGAGATCGGCACGCACGAGGAACTGATGGCACGCAAGGGCGGGCTTTATGCCCATCTCTGGGGAATCCAGACCGATCAGACCCATGAGGCGATGAAATGACCGCGCATGCCAAGGTCACGCCCGCGCCATCCGTGAGCACCTTCAAGCCCGCGAAACTCAAAGCATCCGATCGCGAGTTCCTGCCTGCGGCTCTCGAAGTCCTGGAGACGCCGCCTTCGCCGATCAAGCTGGCTCTGCTGCTTTTGATCTGTGCATTTTTCGCCGTTGCGCTGGTCTGGTCCTATTTCAGCAGGATCGATATCCTCGCGGTGGCGCAGGGCAAGCTGCAGCCGACAGGCCGTGTCAAGGTGATCCAGCCGCTCGACACCAGCCGCGTCTTGTCGGCCAAAGTCGAAAACGGCGCACACGTTCACACCGGCGACGTGCTGGTGGAGCTTGATCCGAGCGAAACCGCCGCGGACGTCGCGGCGTCGGAGGCCTCGCTCGCGTCCTACCGCGCGGAGGCGCGGCGCCGCAAGGTGGCGATCCTCGCCGCCCAGTCACAGCCGATCGTGGCACACATCGATATGGACTGGCCGGACGAAATTCCCGAGGCCAATCGCCAGCGCGAAGACCGCGTCCTGAATGCAGATTTGGGGCAGCTCCTCGCGCAACTCGCGAGCCAGACCGCGCAGGCGGAGCAGAAGAATGCAGAACACCGGCGCTTGGAGGCGATGATCGCGGCGCAGGAGGCGTTGATCGCGACGCTGCAGGAACGGGTGTCCATGCGCGAGAAACTGATCGACCTGAACGCAGGGTCCAGGGGGCTCCTGCTCGATTCCATGAGTGAACTGCAAACTCAGAAGACGACATTGGCGCAGCAGAAGGGCCAGCTTCTCGAGGCAGAAGCCAATCTGTCCGTCATCGCCAGGGAAAAACAGCGCATTCAGGAAACCTTCGTCGCCGACAATGCGCAAAAGGCGGCTGAAGCCGAGCGGCAATCGGCAGACCTGGCGCAGAAGCTCATCAAGGCCAAGGCGCGGCTCGGCAACATGACCTTGCGCAGCCCGATCGATGGCACCGTGCAGGCATCCGCTCTGACCACTGTCGGCCAGATCGTGACCTCCGGTGAGCAGTTGATGCGTATCGTGCCCGAAGGCGAATCCCTCGAAATCCTGTCTTACCTGCAAAACAGGGATATCGGTTTCGTCAAGGAAGGCCAGTCGGCGATTGTCAAGGTGGAGAGCTTCCCCTTCACGCGTTACGGCACGATCCAGGCCACGGTGAGGGGGGTTGCGCGCGATGCGATTCCCCAGCCGGAGGCCGATCTGCAGGAGAAGGATGCGACCCAACCCTCCCGCCCGACGCCGAACGGTGCGCAGCGCACACAGAATTTGGTTTTCCCCGTCACGTTGGCGCTTGATCAGACGTCTGTGAACGTGGACGGCGTCCAGGTTCCGCTCGGCGCCGGCATGGCGGTCACCGTCGAAATTCGCACCGGCAGTCGCCGTATTCTCGAATACCTTTTCTCGCCGTTAACCCAAATCGGGTCCGAGGCTTTCAAGGAGAGGTAAGCGGCTGCCGTGCTGCGCCGCCGTCGCCATGAAACATCTTGCCGGCGTTGCCGAACTGCCACAGTTTCAGAGAGCGTTGTCCGATACAATCACCACAACCATAGGGTTTGTTGGAAATCGCTCTGATTCGGGGACCGGCTGTCATGGCATCGCACATCGTCACGAAGCTGCTGCTGGCCAGCGCGGCCTCGTTACTGGTGCAGGCGGCGAGTGCCGCCGATCTTGCCGTAGCCCCGGTCTATAACAAGGCCCCGGTCATCGCACCCCTAGCAAGCTGGTCAGGCTTCTATATCGGCGGCAACGTCGGATATGGCTGGGGCAGCCGCTCAGTGGGCTTGCCGCTCACGACCACGGATCCGGCACTCGCCCCCGCCTTGGCGGCAGTCGTCGCCTCCGGAGCCCGTCCCGCATCGCTGTCGCCCTCGACGAAGGGCGTGATCGGGGGCGGCCAGATTGGCTACAATTGGCAACTGTCCTCGCCGTGGCTTCTGGGTCTTGAGGCCGACTTGCAGGGCTCCGACGTCAAGGGGACGGCGACCCAGGCCGCGTCTCCGGTTGGCTTTAACGCCACCTCGACCAGCGTCAGCAAATCGATCGATTGGTTCGGGACCGTTCGCGGCCGCGTCGGTTTCCTGGCGACCCCGCAATGGCTTCTGTATGCAACGGGCGGTCTGGCCTATGGCGAGACCAAACTCGGTTTCAGCTCGGTGGATCTTGTTGCAGGGTGTGTCGCCGGCACGTCGCTTTGTGCGAGCGGATCATCGTCCAGTCTTCGTGTGGGCTGGACTGCGGGAGCTGGCGTCGAGACGATGCTGGCCCCGAACTGGAGCGTCAAGGTCGAATATCTCTATGTCGATCTTGGCCGGCAGTCCGTGGCCACTCCGTCATCGACGTTACCGAGTGTCGTTTTTACCCCGACCACCAACTTCCGCGAGAATATCGTTCGCGCCGGCCTGAACTACCACTTCAACTGGGGTGGCCCGCTGGTCGCCAAATACTGAGCGTCAGAGCCAACACAGGCTATACGACCGTCGGGCGAGCGCTTTGCGTTCGCCCGATTTGTTTTGACGCGGCGTCAGCGCCACCCGCTTTCTTCAAATCACCTTGCTCATGCCGCGGATGCGCCGCGCCATCGCGCCCATGATGTACATGGCGAAGTTCGGGATCTCGTCGATCATGAAGCGGAACTTGCGCTGATCGAGCACGGACACTTCCACGGCTTCCCGCACCCTGGCCGTCGAGCTGCGCGGCGATTCGTCGATCATCGACATGAAGCCGATCGCCTCGTTGGGGCCGCACACCTCCACCACCTTGTCGCCGATCAGCATTTCGATCACGCCGGACTGGATCACGTACATGCAGCTGCCCTGGTCGCCGCGGCTGAACACGATGCTGTCGGCCGGAAAGGTGACGTTGACGCCCGCATTCCTGGCGAACATCCGCATATCGATGTCGTGCATATGATCCCCTCTCAATCAATGTCGGGCGCGATCTCGGCGCGCCCAAAATTTCAAAAGGCGGATGCTAATTCAAATAAGGCCGATGTAAACGCCGCGATTGCGGCAGGGTTATCGGGGCTTTGCCGTCCGCGAGCGATGGGGGCGGGGAGAGGACCTTGATCTCCGCGCCCCACCGCGGTCCGCAACGCCCATCGTCTCGGTCCGGCTCAACCCGCAACCCGGTGTTATCCCTGTTGGGCCGGAGCGCGGGTCGGCGTGTTGCGGCTTTCCGAATTTGCGGGTAGCACTCAGAAAATGATCAGCGAAAACAGCAGCAACGCGATCATCGCCGGAACATTCATAGAGGCAGGGAATGGCTGAAGCAGATTTGGACGTGGTTATCCGGCAACTGGCGAAATCGCAGACCAAAAGCCTGACGGTGGCGGTCAAGAAGCGGCGCGACGCGTTTCTGGCGCTTGCCGCGAA
This sequence comes from Hyphomicrobiales bacterium, assembly GCA_041424235.1. Lineage (GTDB taxonomy): Bacteria > Pseudomonadota > Alphaproteobacteria > Rhizobiales > Xanthobacteraceae > Bradyrhizobium_A. Next base: position 32,608 of record JBGMOD010000225.1, on the reverse strand, counting down.
GACGGCCGACAAGGACAAGAAGGCCCGGTTCAAGCAGCTGGCAAAGGACGCGATGCTCTATGGCACCGCGGCGGCCAGGAGATTGCAGACGTCCGCCGACAACGCCGCGGACAGCTACGCACGCTCCATGCGCAATGCCGCAGAGGCTTTGACGGCCAAGAAGCCGGAGGCCGCACCGGCCAAGAAGCCAGAGGCCAAGAAGCCAGAGTCGCCCAAGAAAACGGTGAAGGCGAAAAAGAAGAAAGCGGCTTGATGCCGCGGGCTTCAGCCCTCCTACGCCAAGGCTTCGGAGGGCGAAGCAGGATGGTGCCCCTGGCCGGAATCGAACCAGCACTCCTTGCGGAACTCGATTTTGAGTCGAGCGCGTCTACCAGTTCCGCCACAGGGGCCCACGAGGCCCATGTGGTAAAACAGGGGACCGCGAAGCGGGCGGACTATATCCGGCCGGCCTTTCGGGTCAACCGGCCTTTTGCGCGAGATTTGGCCTTTTTGGCCGCCCGGCTGGTTCGTTTGGCCGTGTCGCCGGCCGCTGGCGCGCGTTGCGGGTTTTTCGGTCCGGAGCGGGCTCCACTCCCTCCGCTCCAGGCCATCCGCATGTAGACTCCGCCGCGGGCCAGTTCGCCCAGCATCTGTTGCAGCCGCTTGAGCCGGGTCCCCTCGCGCTTGGCCTTGTTGATCCACATCAGATAATCGTTGCGCTGATAGGCCGGCCGCGCCGCGTACAAGGCCATGAGCTCCTGCCGCACCAGGGCGGTGCGAACGAAAGCCGGCATGGTCTGCCGCGGACGAATCAGACGATCGGCCGAGGGGGACTGGGCGGTCACGGCAGCACCGCCATAACGGCGTTCTGCCCGCCGGTCACCAGGGTTCTGGCGCCTGCGGGCACGATGATCGCCTGGCTGAAGGACGGGTTGTGGTGCAGGCCTTCGGGATTGAGATGCACGATCGGCATTGATGTTTCCTTCTCTTCGCTCCCGGCGTCGTCCCGGCTCGCGGCCGCGGCGGGACCGTAGCCGGCCGGCCTGTGTAATCAACCGACCGTTCGGTGCGTTCGCCAGGGGCTCGGCTTTCGTGCCTCGGCGAGCTTTCATTCCTGCTGGGATCGCCATGGCCACCCATTCGTGAACGAAGGTGTCTCGACACCCGGTCGCCCTCGCGATACGACGCGACAGCAATCGGGAGCGCAATCGTGAGCGTCGATACCAGCGTGAAGCCTGTCGTCTCAGGCCTTGAATCCAGTCCCGCGGCGATGGCTGCAACCGCCGTCGCCGTCATCGGCGCGGCGACCATCGCGGGCGCCTGGTTCTTCCAGCTGGTGCTCGATATCCGCCCCTGTCCGCTCTGCCTCGAGCAGCGCTACGCCTATTACCTGGCGATCCCGCTGGCCGTGCTGCTCGCGTTTGCCGCCAGGCGCGGGGCGGCGCGGCCGCTGCTGGTCGGCGGCTTCCTGATTCTCGCTTTGGCGCTGCTCGCCAATGCCGGCCTCGGCACTTATCATGCGGGCGTCGAATGGGGCTTCTGGCCGGGGCCGACCGAATGCACTGGTTCGGGCGTCAATCTCGGGAATGCCGGCAACCTGCTCGAACAGCTGGACACCGTGAAGGTGATCCGCTGCGACGAGGTGCAGTGGCGTTTCCTCGGCATTTCGCTTGCCGGATACAATGTGCTGATTTCGCTGCTGATGGCGGTCCTGGCGCTGTGGGGCCTGCGCGCTGGGGAGCGCCGGGCCTAATCTGCCGCCATCGCGTCCGTATCGGTCAGCAGCGCACCGCACGCCTCCATCAGCCGGTCGCGCCGGCGCGGGCCCGATGACTCGAGCTGGATCAGGCTCTGCCCGAACACGAACGAATAGAGCAGGAACGCCCGCGCGCGGGCATCTTCGGCTGACAAGCCGGCCGTGCCGTAGAGTTGGGCCACGTTCTTCAGCCGTGCGGTGTCGACCTCAGCCACCGCTGCCGCGGCCTGCACGTCGCTGCGGGCCCATTGCCGGATCGCCAACTCCACCGCCATGGCCTCGGTGTTGATGCGCTCGGCATAGAGCCGGATCAGCGCCATCAGCCGGTCACGAGCGCTCTCGCCGTCACGCCGGGTCTGCTGCTCGATGGCCGCAATGCGGCCGGCCGACCAGGTGGCGAGCATATCGTCGAGCAGGTGCCGGCGATCCCGGAAGCGGCGGTAGAAGCCGCCCTTGGTGACCCCCAGTCCCTCGGCCAGCACCTCGACCCGCACCCGCTCGATGCCGCCGGCGGCAAGCGCCGCGAAACCGGCCTTGATCCAGACATCGCGCCCGTTCTCGTTCATCCGCAGCCTCTGATACGTCACCGTATTGGTAGCCCGAAGCGGCCGCAATGCGCCAGCTGCGGATGCTCTAATCGTCGAGTTCGTCGTCGTCCTTGCCGAACAGATGCACGATTCCGGGCGTTGCGATCGACACGAATACGAACCGCGCCAGATGGTGCGCGCCGACGAACACCGGGTCGATGTGCAGCGTCAGCGCCAGGGCCAGCATGGCGTCCATCGCACCGGGTGAGAAGGCGACGATGAGATCGCTGAGCCGCGCGCTTGTGGTGAACGCCAGCGCGGCGACGAAGACCGCCGAGATGGCGATCGCCACAGTGAACGATCCCAGCGCCGCCAGGATATGGCGCAGCAACGTGCGGCCGGAGATGCGGGCGAAGCGGGTCCCGATCAGCGTGCCGATGCCGGTCAGCGCCACCATGTAGGCCCACAGCGGCAGGCCGCCCTCGACCCATCCGCTGCCGTGCAGCACGCCGGAGGCGAGCATTGCGCCGAACATCCAGCTCGCTGGAAATTTCAGCCAGCGCAGCAGCAGGGCGAGCGCGATCGCGGCTGCCGCCACAATGGCCAGCGATAGCGGCGCCGCCGCCGGCCCCCGCATTGCAATCCCTGTGTGCGGCATCAGGCCGATCAGGCCCAGCACCAGCGGCAGAGCTGCGGTCAGGATGATGACGCGCATGGTCTGGACCAATGCCCGGCACGTCGGCGTTCTTCTCGGTCGCGAGCAGGATGATCTGCGACAGTGCGCCGGGGCTGCCGGCAAGAAACGCCGAGGCGCGATCCCAGCCGTGGAAACGCTGCAGATAAAAGCTGCTGCCGAAGGTCGCCCCGAACGTGGCCAGTGCCAGCACGCCGATGGTGAGCGGATAATCGCTGACGTTCCTGAGCATCTGCGGCGACACCATGGATCCCAGCGAGATGCCAAGTGTCATCAGGATGAGATGGGAGAAGACCGGCGGCAGGGCCAATGGCCGGCCGGCGATCGCGGCCGCTGCCACGGCAATCATCGCGCCTGAAATCAGGCCGCCGGGCAGTTGCGCCCACCCGAACAGCAGGCCCCCGGCAGCTCCGAATGCCACCGTTTCGATCAGTTGCAGTGCGGCAGATCGGGTCGGCCAAAACCGGGCGGGCAAAAAATATCCAGGCAATGCGTGCGGCATGAAAGGCTTCTGGTGCGCGTTGTCATCTTATCGCAACGCAAACCGCGGGCCGCAATCATAAGTCTGCGCATGGGCAATGGCGCAGGTGTCATGGCTTGAGAAGGGTCATGGCTTGAGAAGGGTCATGGCTTGGAAGTGTCATGGCTTATGGGAGGCAGCCTGGGGAGCTGCCGTATGGACCGTCCTGCCGATTAATCGTGCAGGAAGGGGCGGATGTGCTCCGCCCCTTCCGCCGAAGATTGGCCGTTGGCAGCCGTATTACTTGGCCGCCTTGGCGTTGCGCTTGCATTCGGAGCGGAATTTCTTGCGCTCCTTGCCATGCAGGCCCTTGGCGTCGGCCTCGGTCGAGCATTCCTTGGAGGCGGCGGTTTGTTCGGGCTTGGCCTTCGGAGCTTTTGCGGCGGGGGCTGGAGCAGCAGCCGCTGGGGCCGCCGGTGCCGGCGCGGGGGCCGGGGTCTGGGCGAATGCGGTGCCCATCAGGAACAGGGAAGCAAATGCAACGGCGGCGGCGCGGGACGCAAGTGTCATGTTGTAACCTCGTGTTGAGTCGACCGGTGGGACAGCCGACGAGGGAGCGCACGTTCGCGGCACGCTCCTGAACAGCAGGTGAATGGGCAAGCGTTTCCAATCACGTTTTTTTGGCGGCGGGAACACGCCGGCGTTGTAACGTCGGCGTGGTGGGCTAGGATGATCCCCGGATCCACTGGCTCCGTTAGGGATCTGGTTTTGCAAGGGAGGTTCGCAATGAACATTCAACGGAAACTATTCGGTGCTGCGCTGCTGTCCGGATTGCTGTGCGGCGCGGCCTTGCCAGCTCAAGCTTTGACGATGCAGGAGTGCAGCGCAAAATATAAGGCGGCGAAGGAAGGCGGCACGCTCGGCGGTGAGAAGTGGAATGATTTCCGCAAGACACAGTGCGGCGCCGATGCGACGCCGGCCGCGGCAACGGCGACAGCGCCTGCGGCGCCCGCCGCACCTGCTGCTGCGCCCAAGGCGGAAGCCGCCAAGCCGGCAGCGAAGACAGCAGCGGCCCCTGCCGCCGCCCCCGCAGCTCCAGCGCCTGTCGGCAACGCAGTGTTCCCGAGCGCCGTCTCACCGAAATATTCCAGCGAATCGCCCGGCAAAGCACGGATGCACACCTGTGTGGATCAGTACAATGCCAACAAGGCCAGCAACGAGAATGGCGGCCTGAAATGGATCCAGAAGGGTGGCGGCTACTACAGCGAATGCACCAAGAAGCTGAAGGGAGCCGCCTGACCGGCTGAGCGCATTGTATTTGTCCATGAAGTCAGACGGCGGTGGCCGTCTGACTTCATTCGTTTTCGACCTGCATTCATGTCTGATCCACATTCAATCATGTCGCGCCTTTAATCCGAGGTGATGCGGGCGTGCCATCGAACGTTTCCGTGCCACACTCCCCGAAGCCGACCCGATCCAGCATTCGGCGCGCCGCCACGCTGGCCATCTTTGCCGTGGTGGTTTACGTGCTCGTTGCCTATGTCGCGTTGCCGGCGCTGTGGCGGCACCATGAGCGGGAAAAGAAGCTCGCCGGCCTGCCGATGGTCACCTCCACCGCCCAGGGTATTCCGGGCGATCCGATCAATCTGGCCTTTGTCGGTTCGTCCCGCGATATTCTCTGCGCCATGAACGATGCCGGCTGGCACCCTGCCGATCCGGTGACGCTGCGCTCGAGCATCGATATCGTCGGCAGTGTGCTGCTGCATCGCCCCTATCCGACGGCGCCGGTCAGCCCGCTGTTCTATGCCGGACGGCGCGAAGACCTTGCCTTCGAGAAAGCGGAGGGCAACAGCGCCGACCGGCGGCATCATGTCCGGATGTGGCAGGTGCTGAATGAGGGCGATCAGCAGCGCCCGGTCTGGCTCGCCGCCGCCACGTTCGATCGCGGTGTCGGCTTCAGCCGCTATACCGGTGCGGTCACCCACCACATTTCGCCTGACATCGATCTGGAACGCGAGTTCATGGCGACGAGCCTGCAGGACGCCGGCCTGCTGCAGGCGCGTTTTCAGGTCTCCGGCATTGGGCCGACGCTGATCGCGCGCAATGGCGGCGGCGACCTGTACTTCACCGATGGCGAGGTCTGGGTGCTGCAACTGGTGGAGGACTGTCGCAAGCGCACCGAGCCGCCGGAGATCCCGGCCAGCCCGGTGGCGACGCAGTTCAAGGACGCCCTTTGGAAAAGCATTGCTGATGCGGTTCGCAAAGAGACAAACTGACGGCACGCGAAGGGTATTCTCGTGATCGCAAGCTTCAGCCTGATCCTGATCTGCCAGCTCGTCGGCGAGATCTGCGTGCGTGCGGCGGGCGTGCCGGTGCCTGGCCCGGTGCTCGGCTTCGTGCTGCTGTTGCTTCTGTTGCTGGGGCGGGATCGTTTTCCCATGCTGGCCCGCGGACCGCTCGACGGCGGTGCGGTGGAAGGCGCATCGAAGGGGCTGTTGTCGCACCTCTCGCTGCTGTTTGTGCCGGCGGGTGTTGGCGTGGTGCAGAAGCTCGACCTGATTGCCGCGCACGGGATCGCGATTTTCGCTGTGCTGGCGCTGTCGGTTGTTCTCACCATGCTGGTGACGGTGGGGACCTTTCTGATCGCCGGACGCTGGCTGGCCTCGACGCGAGACGAGCCATGAGCCCGAATCCGTTCTCGCTCTGGGTCTATCTCTCACAAACGCCGTTGCTGTGGCTGACGGTCACGCTCGCGGTCTATGCGCTGGCCGATGCAGTGTCGCTCAAGACCCATCGGCATCCGCTCGCCAACCCGGTGCTGCATGCGATGTGGCTGATCGGGGTGTTTCTGTACGTCACGGGGACGCCCTACGGCGTCTATTTCGGCGGCGCGCAGTTCGTGCATTTCCTGCTCGGGCCGGCCACGGTGGCGCTGGCGGTGCCGCTCTATGAGAACCGCAGGATCGTGTTCCGTGCACTGGTGCCGATGCTGGTCGCACTGGTGGCCGGCAGTGCCACGGCGATCGCCTCGGTGGTGCTGCTGGCGCGGGCCTTCGGGCTGCCGCGCGAGATCGTGTTGGCGCTGGCGCCGAAATCCGTCACCGCCGGCGTCGCCATGGGCATCAGCGAAACCCTGGGGGCCGATCCGGCTTTGACCGCGGTCGCGGTGATTCTCACCGGCATCATGGGCGCCATCGTGGTGACACCGATGATGAACCGGATGGGAATCACGGATTTTCGCGCCCGCGGCTTTGCTGCGGGGCTTGCGTCCCACGGCATTGGAACGGCGCGGGCGTTTCAGGTCGATGAGGTTGCCGGTACGTTCGCCGGTATCGCCATGAGCCTCAACGCGCTGGTGACCTCGCTGCTGGTGCCGCTCGCGGTCACTTTGCTGGTGCGATGAGCGCCGTTATCGAGTGGCCTTCTTGCGGGTGGATGCAATGCTTGCGACCACGCGCTCCACGCCGGGAAGAAAAATCCGCTTTTCAAAATCACTGCGGGGCAGGGACAACTGCGCCACAAGCAATCCGCTCATGGTGTGCAGCAGGAACGTGTAGTCGGAGGCGGGGTCTTTCGAGCCGAGTTTCAGCAGCGCGGTGCGATACAGCTCCGCATGCACCTTGCCCCATTTGTAGAGAATCGGCCGCAGGTAGGATTCGCGGGCCGCGGCCAGGTTCAGCTCATAGACCACGATCCCCATGCTGCGGTCGCTGATCAGCATGTCGTTGTTGTAGCGCGCGACGATCCCGGCAAATTGCTTGGGATTATCGGCGCTGCGTTCCAGGTCGGGAATGATCTTCGCCGATGTTTCGGCGAGATAGGCGCCGGCATATTCCATGGCCGCGCACATCAGGGCGTCGCGAGACCCGAAATAATAGGCGACCGATCCGTGGCTGCCGTTGGCTTCGCGGGCCACGGTCCTCAGGCTGAGCTGATGATGGCCGTCGCGGGCGATGATCCGCAGCGCCGCATCGAGCAATGCTTCTCGCCGCTGCGCGCCTTTTCTGGACAGCGTTTCTGGTGCGGTGATGTCCTGCTCTGATGTCTTGGATTTCAGCATGGCGGGCAGGCTAGCCGACCCTGGTTCTGATGTCGATTGACAAAATACTCCACTTGGAGCATTAAATTACTCCGAGTGGATAAAAATATAAATCCGGACGCCTGGAGGAGCCATGAAAGTCATCATTGTCGGAGCCGGGATCGCGGGCCTGACCGCGGCGATCGCGCTGATCAGAAAAGGCATCGATGTCACCCTGCTGGAGCAGGCGGACGGATTTCGCGAGATCGGCGCCGGCATCCAGATTGCCAGCAACGGCGCACTGGTGCTGCGCGAACTGGGCCTTGAGACAAAGCTTGCCAGGCTTGGGGTGGTCCCGCTGTCGTATGACACCCGGGAATTCGAGACCGGCCGGCTGCTGTTTCGCGCGCCATTGGGCGAAGACGCGGCGCGGCGTTACGGCGCACCGCTCTATAACGTTCACCGCGCCGATCTGATCGATTTGCTGGTGAACGCGTTGCCGCCGGGCGTGGTGCGCTTGGGCGCGCAATGCATCGACATCGGCCAGAGCGACGCCAAAGCCTGGGTCAAGCTTCAGTCCGGCGAAACACTGGAAGCCGATGTCCTGATCGGCGCCGACGGCATTCATTCAGCCGTGCGCAAGCGTCTGCATGGCGAGGAACCGACACATTTCGCGGGCCTGCTGATGTGGCGGGCCCTGGTGCCGGCCGAGCGGTTGACGTCGGTGGATCTGGAGGAGCGCGGCAACTACTGGGTGGGCCCGGGGCGCACGGTGATCTCCTATTGGGTGCGGCCGAAAAAACTCTACAGCATTCTTGCGTCCGTCCCCGACAACGAGGTGCGGCGCGAATCCTGGACTGAAAGCGGCGACATCGCGGACTTCCGCCGTTCGTTTGCCGGTGCCGAGCCGCGGTTGCAGGGCCTGCTCGATCAGGTGCAGACCGGTTTCATCACCGGGATGTATTACCGCGATCCGATCGACAGCTGGACCGATGGCCGTATTTCGCTGCTGGGAGACGCCGCCCATCCGATGGTGCCGTTCCTCGCGCAAGGCGCCTGTCAAGGCATGGAAGACGCCTGGACGCTGGCGACACTGCTGGCGCGGGGCGACAACGACGTTCCCGCAGCGCTGCTCGCGTATCAGTGCCGCCGCGCACCACGCACGACACGGATTCAATCCGGTGCGCGGGCGATGGTGAAGCTGGTGCACGAGCACGATGTGCAGCGCATTCGCGTGCGCAACGGCCGCTGGAAGGGGATGTCGCGAATCGATCCGCTGGCGGAAACCACATGGGGCTTTGCCTGGGATTATGATGTGCTGTCGGCAGTCAATCAGTCGGCGGGCGAGGTGCTGGGCGTGTCGGCCACCCGGGAAGGTTTCCAGCTGGCGCGCCCGGAAAGCCGGCGTGCATTCGATTTGTGGAAGCATGCGCTGACACCCGAAGATGCGGCACAGGGCTATGACGGCATGCGCCGGGGGTATGAGCGGTTTCTGGCATCGAATTTTCCGCTGGACCCATCACTCAATGAGACCAACGTCGATGTCGGCGGTGTCCCCGCCATCCGGCTCGCGTTGCCCGCGTCGGAAACCGCCAGGAGCACATCGCGTTCGGGGCCGACGGTGCTGCATTTTCATGGCGGCGGTTATGTGCTGGGTTCGGCGGCGAGCTCGCGCGAGTTTGCCGGCCGTCTCGCACGTGCCGTCGGTGCGGCGTGCCTCACCGTCGACTATCGGCTGGCACCGGAACATGCCTATCCCGCGGCGCTGGATGATGCGCTCGATGCCTATCGCGGCCTGCTCGCAACGGGCGTCGATCCGCGCCATGTGCTTCTCAGTGGCGAGTCATCCGGCGGAGGGCTGGCGCTTGCTCTGGCGATGGCGCTGCGGGCCGCCGGTGATCCGTTGCCGGCCGGAATTATTGCCATCTGTCCGTTTGCAGATCTCACTTTGAGCGGCGCCAGCGTCCGCCGCTTCAATGGCAACGATCCGGCCGCCAACCGTGACGGCCTGACATTTCTGGCGGCCTCCTACTTCCAGGGGCACGAGCCGCGCGATCCGCTGGTGTCGCCGCTATTCGGTGACTTTCATGGCTTGCCGCCGCTGTTCCTCACCGCCAGCGAGGGCGAGGTCCTGCTCGACGACACGATCCGGCTAGCGGAACGCGCCCGCGCTCATAGGGTCGACGTCACGCGTGAACTGGTCGCGGACTCCGTGCATGTGTTTCCCTTATTTCCGTGGTTGCCGGAAACCGCGACGATCATGGCGGCGATCGGCGCCTGGTCGCGGCGGATTCTGGCCACGGACGCCGTGGCAGCCTGAGAAGGCCCGCTTGAGGTCACCTCCCGTTCTCCCTTATCTTGGGAGCCTGCCCGATGCGTCGCGGCGGCAAAATCGGGAGGTCACATGGAGGACGGCCGGGTCGGAGTCTCGCAATGGCGGGCGGTCGCTGATCTTCACCACGCCTATTTCACCGGGCTGATCATCAGTGTGGTGACACGCCGAAGCGCGGCCGACGCCGCCGAGTTCGTGTTCCGGGTGTTCCGGCGGCAGCATCATGAGCGCTTCCTCCCGGGCCTGGCCAAGCTGGGCCTGACCGGTCTGCCGCCGGCCGTCGCCGCGGCGCAGTATCACTACCTCTCGAACTGGATCGGCGGCGTCAACGTCGAGTACATGCGGGAGACCGATCGCAAGGCCTGGATCCGCTATCCGCCGCCGCGCTGGATCTGGAGCGGCACCGCGATCTGCGCCATTCCAGGCGAGGTCTCGCGAGCGATGCTGCGCGGCTGGCATGCGCACAACGGCGTCTCGCTCGGCAATCCACGGCTCGGCTTTGTCTGCACCAAGCAGACGGTGGACGGCCAGGACGGCCTTGAAGGTTATTATTGCGAGTACGACCACGATCTCGATCCGGACCAACGGCTGGTGTTCGCGCGCCATCTGGAGGCGCCGGATTTCGATCCGGCCAAGGCGCCGGTGCTGCCCGCCGATACCTGGCCGGCGGAGCGCCTCGCGCGCGCCTATCGCGATTACGCCATGGAATATGTCCGCACCGCGTTGCCGATCATGGTCAATCTGTTCGGTCCGGACGAAGGCGGGCACCTGCTGCACATCACCGGCCGCCTGATCGGCATGCAGTACGGCCCCCAGATCGCGGCTGCGCTTGATGTGCAAACGGGGCAGGGCGCGCCGGGCTCTGCACACCTGCTGCGGACGTTCTTTCTCGCCGAAGGCGATGAGGTCGTGAGCAAGTCGGAGGTGGAGTTCGACCAGGTGCAATGGAGGTTGATGCGCGATGTAGCCGATTTTCATCCGGCCTGCCGCAAGGCGCTCATCGGGCTGGTGGAGGGCATGCTCGCGGCCTATGGCCGACATCTGACAATCGAGGCCACACCTGGCGATGCGCCGGGAGCGACGGGTGGCAACTGGAAGGTGCGTACGACGCGCCGGTGATCGCTTATCCCAGCCGGGGATGCATGACATCTTGCGCCGTCGCGCAAATCGACCGATAGCTTCTGACAGAAAAACGACGGACCGAATGGTCTTGCAGACGGGAAGAAGGAAACGCCGATGACCACACAGCCGTGGACCAAATCCTATCCGCCGGGCGTCCGCTGGGATGCCGATATCCCCCTGATGCCGGTCCAGCAAATTCTCGAGGATGCGGCCGCGCGCTGGCCGGACAGCCCGGCGGTCGATTTCATGGGCAAGCGGATCTCCTACCGCGAGCTCGATGAACTGGCGAGCCGCGCGGCTGCAGGCTTTCAGAAACTGGGCGTCGGGCCGGGCATTCATGTCGGGCTCTATCTGCCCAATACGCCGCACTATCTGATCAGCTTCTTCGGCGTGTTGAAGGCCGGCGGCACCGTGGTCAATTATTCGCCGCTCGACGCGGAGAAGGTGCTGGAGCACAAGGTCGAGGACAGCCAGACCGACATCATGGTCACCCTCGACCTGGCGCTGTTGTATCCGCAGATGGCGCGGCTGCTCGGCACCACGCGGCTGAAGACCCTGATCATTGGCGATCTCGCCGAGATGTCGGCGCATCCGGACGCCGTCCGGGGGCAGCTCATCGCCGGCAAACAACTGGCCGAGGTCACGTTCGACGATCGGCACCGGACCTTCCGGAGCCTGCTCGATCAGGGCGCGGCCTATCGGCGCCATCCGATCGCGGATGTGACGCAGGCCATCGCCGTCCTGCAGTATACGGGCGGCACCACCGGCCTGCCCAAGGGCGCCATGCTGACCCACGGCAATCTGAGTGCGGCCACCAGCCAGTGCGTGGAGACCACGCGCACCGAGCCGCCGGTCCTGCAACCGGGCCAGGAGCGCATCCTTGCGGTGCTGCCGCCGTTCCACATCTATGCGCTGACCGTGAACATGCTGCTGGGCCTGCGGCTCGGCGCCGAGCTGGTGCTGCATACCCGCTTCGATGCTGCTGCCGCCATCAAGGACATCTCGGAAAAAAAGATCACGGCATTTCCCGGCGTGCCGACCATGTTCGTGGCCATCATCAATCATCCGAGCGCAGCGACGGCCGACCTTCGCTCGCTGCGCTGGTGCAACTCCGGCGGCGCGCCGCTACCGCTCGAGGTGCAGAACGCGTTCCAGACGCTGACCGGCTGCCGGCTGGCCGAGGGCTGGGGCATGACGGAGACCTCGCCGACCGGAACGTTCACGCCGGTGCCCGGCCCGCAGAAAGCGGGATCGTGCGGCGTGCCGAGCCCCGGGATCACGTTCAAATTCCTCAGTGTCGAGGATGGCAAGACCTATGTGCCGCAGGGCGAGCGCGGCGAACTCTGCGTCAGCGGCGCCAACATCATGAAGGGGTACTGGAAGAAGCCGGATGCGACGGCCGCCATCACCACGGCTGACGGTTTCATGCGCACCGGCGATGTCGGCTACATGGATGCCGATGGCTACATCTACATCGTCGACCGCACCAAGGACATGCTGCTGTGCGGCGGCTTCAACGTCTATCCCCGCACCATCGAGGAAGCGATCTACACCCATCCCGCGGTGGAGGAAGTCAGCGTGATCGGCATCCACGACGATTATCGCGGCCAGTCGCCGAAAGCCTTCATCAAGCTCAAGCAGGGCGCCGCGGCCTTCTCGCTCGACGAGATCAAGGCGTTTCTCGCCGACAAGCTCGGCAAGCACGAGATGGTGTCGGCGATCGACATCCGGCCGGAGTTACCGAAGACCGCGGTGGGCAAGCTGTCGAAGAAGGAGCTTTACGAGGAAGAGGCGCGCAAGCGTGCCGGGGCGTCGACGGCGGCGTGAGGAGGGTATCCTGTCGCTGCTGAAGTGGGATGTTTGGCGTCTCGTCACATTCTGCGTCATGCCCGGCCTTGTGCCGCAAGTCGGATATATCCGACTTGCTACGCATCCACGTCTTCACAGCATTGCAACAAGAAAGACGTGGATGGCCGGGACAAGCCCGGCCATGACGGCTTATTTTGCCGTGCTGTACGGGCTCACCCCTCAAAATCCTCCGGCCGCAGCACGATCGGTGAGCCGTGCGGGGTGCGATCCGCCGCGTGGTCCCAGGCGTCGCGGGTGCGGTGCAGGGTGTCCGTGGTTGTCACGCGTTTTTCGACCACCAGTTTCTCCAGCGTCGCGAGCCAGTGGCGGTAATAGGTCTCGCCGGTGTCGGGATCGCCGTTGGCTTGCGCCGTCTTGATCTCGCGCGCCAGGGCGGCGGCCCATTCGGTCCAGGTGAACAAGCCCTGCTCATGCAGCGCCAGCGCCATGGCGAACGCCTGTGCTTCCCACGGCTCGCGGAACACCGGTCCCTCGGCATCGCGGGGGATGCCGGGCAGGGCTTCGGTCACTCGCGCCGCAGCCTGTGCGTTGATCGACATTACGCAGGGTCCAGATAGGATTCCCAGGCATCGACCGAGACCGAGGAGGTCGGGTCGGCCTTGTCGCCCCACAGCTCGCGGCCGTCGAAGCGCACCGTGTACAGCCATTGCGGCTGCTCGCCTGCGCCCATGGCATGGGTGTCGGGAAAGATGTGGCAGCCATGCACCAGATCGATCACGCCGACATGGCCGCGAACATAGCGCGGGAGGCGGGTGTGGGTCGGTGGGTTCATCTGTTTCGCCCGCACCTTGTCGCCAACCCTGAACAGCGCCGGCGTTGCCGCATCGCGCAGGGTCGGGCTGCCGCGGCGAAGTGTCGGCAGCACCGTCTCGCGCGTCAGAGGGCTGACCCCGGCTTTCGCCGGTTGCAAGACGCGTCCGGCCTCGATCTCGTCCGCGGTGACGAGATTACGCTCCAGCATCAGGCGCTCCAGGCCCGCCAGCCAGATCTGGTAATAGCTCATGCTGAGATAGTCCGCGTGCGGCCGATCTTCACGCGCGAAACGCGACATGTCGATGTTCCAGCCGCCGGGCTTGGCCATCGCCACTGTCAGCGCGAAGGCACGGCGTTCCCACTCCGCGTGAAACACCGGCTCGTTCGGCTCGGGTTCGACCGGACCGTAGTTCCGGCCGCCCATGTCCTGCGCGCCGTCCATCAGGCAACCTCGCTTGGTTGCTTCGGCAATCCGGTGCCGATCATGCTGTCGCGGGTGACGAGCTCGGCGAGTTGCTCCTCGCTCCAGCCGTCGGTGCCGGCGGGCCGCTGCGGCAGCACCAGGTAGCGGATCTCGGAGGTGGAATCCCAGACCCGGATGTTGATGTGGTCCGCAAGCGTCACCCCGAACTCGCCGAGCACGCCGCGCGGGTCGATCACGGCGCGCGAACGATAAGGTGCCGACTTGTACCAGACCGGCGGCAAGCCCAGCACTGCCCACGGATAACAGGAGCACAGCGTGCACACGACCATGTTGTGAACGGCCGGTGTGTTCTCGACCACCACCAGGTGCTCGCTCTGGCGGCCGCTGAAGCCGAACTCGGTGATGGCCGTGGTGCCGTCGGCGAGCAGCCGGGCCCGGTAATCCGGGTCGGTCCAGGCCCGGGCGACCACCTGAGCGCCGTTACGCGGGCCGACCTTGGTTTCATAGGTCTCGATCAGCAGATCGAGCGCGGCGGGGTCGACATAGCCTTTTTCGGTGAGCACGGTTTCGAGCGCGCGCACCCGCAGCTCGGTGTCCGACAATTCCGAATGGTCGTGATGATGATCATGATCGCTCATAGTCGTGAGATTATCCGCACCACCGGCGTGATGTCGAGGCACGTGGAGCGCATTGCAGCATCCCCGACATCACACAGCGGGTGCCTGCCTCATCTTGAGGAGACGGTGATCTTTCGGCTCCCTCCCCCCTTGTGGGGGAGGGCGGGGAGGGGGGCATCCAGCATTCTGCGATTGTGATGGTCGTGTGAAAATCTCTGATGAGCCGTGCTTTGGAATGCACCCCCCTCCCTAACCCTCCTCCACAAGGGGGGAGGGAACAGTTCGCATCGGTTAAACGTCAGAGACTGCGAAGGTGGAGATGTGAGGCTGCAGCTCAATCCGAGGACTTGGCCTTCGCCGCGCGCAAGCGGAATTCGCGGCCATCCTTCAGCCACCCCAGCCGCTCGTCGCGCAGCAGGGTGCGGCGGGTCTTGCCGGAATCGTCGCGCAGCGTGACGGTCGAGATCTCGTAGCTCTCCGGATGCTTGTTGCGGCTGAGCAGATCCGTGAGCAGCGCCGGCATGCTGTTGACGACAGCCTGCGGGTCGGCGCCCGGATTGATCTCGATGATGGCGTGAATGCGGTTGCCGAGTTCAGGATCAGGCAATCCCACCACGATGCTGGAAAACACGTCCGGATGCGCCACGACGGCGGCTTCCACCTCCGCCGGATAGATATTGGCGCCGCCGCGCAGGATCATGTCGGTGAGCCGGTCACCGAGATAGAGGTAGCCGTCCGCATCGAGCCGGCCGACGTCGCCGATCGATTCCCAGCCGTCGGTGCGCCGCTTCGGCGCCGCGCCCAGGTAGTGATAAGTGGTGCCGACGCCGTCGAGGGGCATGAAATAGACCTCGCCGGTTTCGCCCTGCGGCACCTCGTTGCCGTCCTCACCGATGATGCGCAGTCCGCACGCGGTGGGATCGACCTTGCCGACCGATCCCTTGTGGGCCAGCCATTCGGTGCCGGAAATCACGGTGCGGCCCTGGCGCTCGGTGCCGCCATAGAGCTCGTAGACTTTCTCCGGCCCCAGCCACTCGATCCACTTTTCCTTCAGCCAGGCCGGCATCGGCGCGGCCATGTGGAACACGGTCTTGAGGCTGGAGACGTCATAGCGGCTGCGCACGTCCTCCGGCAGCGACCAGATCCGGTGCATCATGGTCGGAACGAAGTTGATCCATTCCAGCTTGTAGCGATCGATCAGGCGCAGCGCTTCCTCGGCGTCGAACTTGGTCATGCCGGTGACGCTGCCGCCGGCGAACAGCGCGAAGTGCGACACGATGAACGGCGCATTGTGATAGAGCGGGCCGGGGTTGAGCAGGGCGGCGCCGATCTGCATCTGCAGCGGCGGGGCGGCCGTGGTATCGGTCACCGCCGGTTGATGGTCGAGGATAACTTTCGGGCGGCCGGTCGAGCCGCCACTGGTCATTGCCTTCCAGTAGCGCGCCACGGGACGATCGAGCGGCTCGTCAGAGACGCCTTCGGGGACGAAATCCTGCGGCACGGAATTTGGCGCGTTCCAGTCCGGCTCGCCGCCGACCACCAGAGCCGGCTTCAGGATATCAAGAATGGCCGCGGCTTCGCCGCGCGGCAGCCGGTGCGAGAGCGAGGTCGGCGTCGCACCCAGTTTCCAGATCGCAAAGCTCGTCTCGTAGAATGCGTTGCTGTTGGGCAGGCCGATGGCGACAAAATCTCCGGCGTTGACACCGCGTGCGGCAAATGCGCGAGCCCGGCGATTGGCGCCGCGTTCCAGCTGTTCCCAGGTGAGTTCCTGAGCGCCGTGCCGGACCGCGATGGTGTCGCTCGGTTTGCGTTCGGCATACCAGCGCGGCACGTCGGCAATCGGAATCAGCATTACAGGTCTCCCAGGTTTCTTGGTTTTGGATTTCTTGGTTTTGAGCGTCTTGGTTTTGATCCGTCGAGGCGGGCGCGCAATTAAGAGCATATCGACCGGGCGTGTCAAAGTGCGCGCCGTCGCGTATCGACCGGGAAACGAGAACCTGCGCTCGCTTTCACCAGAGCATGATCTGGAAAAGTGGGTACCGGTCTTCCGAAAAGATCATGCTCAAAACAAAGAGATAGAGCGGGATGACGATTCGAAGATAAGTCATCCCGCTCTATCGTGAAAATTCCGGAGCCCTTTCCGCGCTGTTTATCGTGCCGATATCGATCGGCACGCGGTCCATGACGGCTTTTGCGCGGTGATGGTCAGGGAGGCCGATGCGTGCCGTGCACGCGGCGTACAGCGGGAGGCGTGATGTTCTGCCGATGGCCTCGGCGTCCCCTGCAGGGGGCGCTATGTGCTTATTCCGGCTCGCTGTTTCGCTCGCGCAAGGTGGTCTCGGTGGCTTCCAGGACCTCCATCAGGGCCATCGACAAAATATAGTGGACCATGTCAAGGTTGAGGTGTCGGGCCTTTGCAAGCGTCGACGAGATGTCGATCGCCAGTTCATCGAGATCATGCTCGCGGGTCAAGGTCGTTTACTCGCTTTGGAGTTCGTGTTGTGAGCACCGACGATTCCGACGGCAACCGCAATAATTTGAGAATGCTGTTTCAAGTCGATCACACATCGGATCCTCCGGACGACACCAATCCGGCCGAGGCCCTGCGATTGATCCGTGTCTTCTCGCGGATCAGAAGCGCCGCGGATCGGCAGTCGGTGATCGTTCTGGCTGAACAATTGCTGCGCCGGTCCGGTTGAGGCAATTCGGTCATGCACCGGTCTCCGCGCTGATCGCCGGCAGATCCGACAATTTCAAGAACGTGACATAGTTGCTCATGACTTCCATGACGGCGTTCCGGTATGCGGTGGCATCGCCGTCTCTTGGATTCTTGCACGCGACCGCGTCCTTGATGATCTGGTAGCGATGACCGCGGTGGTAGCCATCGATCGCGGTCGACAGGATGGTCTCGTCGAGCGAAAATCCCAGCAGGATGCAGCGAAGGTTCTTCATGTTGGTCATGTACTCGGCGAAGCGCGCCGAACTGTAGGCCGATGGGAGCGGATGTTCGAAGGCGAGTTCGCCCGGCTTCGGCTTGAGCTGCTGGATCCAGTCGGTCAGGTTCGATGCGGGGTTGAACCACGCCGCTTGCGCGACGCGCTTCAAGTGCACGATGGGGCACAGGCTGCTGCGCCAGAAGGTCAGGATTTCGTGACAGGTCGTGGCGATCGCTTCCGCGCCGGACAGCAGGTGGCGGCGTCCTTCCATCAGGTATTCCATCTGGAGGTCGGCGCATATCAGCACCGGTGGATTGTGCGCGGGATTTCCGGCGCGGTCATCAGCGATCATCATCTTGATGGCCGTTCACATGTTGCGAAGCGGGCTGGTCGCGTCACGTCCGGCCGACATGTCCAACACGCCGGGCCTGTCCCAGTCTCCTTCGGGGCGAATGATGACATAGGGATCGCTGTCGAGCGTGATGGCGTTTGCGTCGGGCTCGATCTCCAGCACCATCTCGGTATAGGAGAAGTCGGAAAACGTGATCTTGCGGTTGTGGCCGAGCGGCTTGGCGCCGAAATGCGCCCAGAAGTCCACCAGCCGGTCCTGCGCCTGGCCGTAGATCTTGCGAAAGCCCTTGCGCCTGACGTAATCGACGCTCGCCTGAACCAGCTTGAACGAGACTCGCGAGCGCCGGTACTGATGCCGCACGGCGAGGCGCTCGACCTTGGCGAACTCTCCGAAAAAGCGCACGCGCAGGCAGGCCACGGGTTCGTTGCCGATGAACCCGATGAAATGCGCGGCGACGAGATCATTGCCGTCGAACTCCTCCTCGATCGGGCAATCCTGCTCGGCGAGGTAGACGGCGGATCGAATCGCGGTGACCAGCATCAGGTCGTTGGCGTCGCGGGCGAGGCGGACCGATATGGTTCGAGATGCTGCGGTGTTGCGGCTGGCGATGTCAGAAACGACCATGGTGAAGAGCTCCTGATCCTGTGTTGATGGCCGGGGGGCTCGCGTCGATATGTCGCGATCGCTGGAAACACCAGAGATCCGGCTGAAAGCTTGGCGTGGGCTTGAACCCCAGCGCGACCAGCAGGTCGCGGCCTGCCGCAGTCGATGGTTGGGCGTAGTGATCGGCCGCGATGAATCGGGGCTTCCTCAAATAGGCCGCGACATTGCCGAGGCCGAGCACCGCGCGTCCGTGGCCAGCGAGCGCCCAGGTATAGATGGCCGAGACGTCTTCGCCTGCGCGCGCCAGAAACTCCCGCCGCGGCGCCGTCAGGTCGATGTCGTCGAGCACCAGGGCATCAAAACCCCGGTCGTTGAGGTAGAGGAAGGCCACGCCGCCCAGCAGTCGCCCGCCGCGCTGGAAGACGAAGATGCTTTCGGGGTCGTCTCGGAGGAATTGAACCAGATCGGCTTCGGTCACCGCAACGCCGGGAATCTCGCGGTTGGCCATATCGGCCAACTGGCCGAGCTGGCCGGAGGCCGCCAGCCGCACCTCCACCGCCGACGTCGGCGAAAGCCCGTCCAGGGCATGGCGCGTTGATAAATCCGCGCTTTCTATGAGGATTTTCTGCATCTATGTTTTTCCCGTAAGGTGCCGGTGCAATCATATTGATCGGGAGTTGAAGGTATGCAGCAACGTTTGCAGCGGGGTGCTGCACCAGTGCAGCGCAAGAAACTCGACGAGCATCCCGACGCCTCCTGGGAAGACCTGCGAGCCTTTCTGCTTTGCGCCCGCTACCAGAGTTTTCGCAATGCCGCCGATGCGCTCGGCCTGACCGGGACCACGCTGATGCGCAAGATCGACCGGCTCGAGGAGGAGTTGGGCTTCAAACTGTTCCTGCGCGATCAGTCCGGCCTGTCGCTGAGCGAAGAAGGACGTGGCCTGCTGGTCGAGGTTCAGGAGATGGAGCGGCTCAGCTTCAACATCTTTCGCCGCGCCACGGCCAAGGCCGAGACCGGCGGCATGGTGCGCGTGGCGGTGACCGAAGGTCCCGGAAATTTCTGGGTGATGCCGCGGCTGATCGATTTCCAGAAGACCTACCGGAAGATCACCGTCGATCTGCGCTGCGCGATGGCGCAGGCGGATGTCGCTCGCCTCGAAGCCGATATCGCCATTCAGTTCGAGCAGCCGCCCAATCCTGATTTGATCGTCACCAAGCTCGGCAGGCTGCACATCTACGCGTTCGTCTCGGAGCAGTACCGCAATGCCTATGGCGTGCCGACGTCGCTGGCGGATCTGAAGAACCACCGGATCATCAGGCAGCACGGTGTCCAGCTGGACGAGACGGGTTATGCCCGAATTCTGGGGCTGCAATCCCTGGAGGGAATCGTCGGTATCTCCACCAATTCGAGCGTGGCGGTTCTCTATGCGGTCGAACGCGGCGCGGGAATCGGATTCCTGCCGACGTCCGCGGTCGCGCTCGGTGCGCCGCTGGTCGCCGTCGATCTCGGGGTCAATTATCACATGGACTTGTGGCTGACCTATCACAAGGAATTCAAGAATTCCGAACGCCACAAGATCGTTGTCGACTGGCTCCGGCGAATTTTTGATCCGAAACTGTACCCGTGCTTCAGGGACGATTTCATTCATCCCAATGCCCTGGTGCCGCTGATGGCGGAAGCCCGGCAGAATTTCGGTCTTGATGGATACGCAACGCCACAGCCGCTGTGACGTCGGGCTGCCGCGGCTCAACCCGCGCGTGGCTGGGTATGGCACCCATGACACGTCCCTTGCTTGACGGAAGCCGCCCGCCCATCGAAACATGCCGGCTCCCGGACATGCCGCGAGGCCATCAATGACCACACCGATGACTGGCCTCGATCACATGACGGTGCTGACCCGCGACATCGCCCGTGCGGTCGACGATTACACGGCGCTGCTTGGCCAAGGCGTGGCCTGGCGTGCGCGAGGCGATGGCGCGGAGACCGCGATCTTCACCCTCGCCAACACCTCCATCGAACTGATGGCGCCTGTGGGCGACGGCACCGCCGGCGCACGCGTCCGCGCGGTGCTCGATACGCAGGGCGAGGGGCTCGCCAGTGTCTGCTTTCGTGTCAACGACGTGGATCGCATGGCCCGTCGGCTGTCCCAGTTGCAACTGCAGCCCGAACCGGTGGCGGAGGCCGGCAGCGTCAACCTGATCGATGGCGCAACGCTGCGCTGGCGGCGGACACGCGCGGCACCCGCCGCGACCCATGAGGTCAAGCTGTTTTTCCTGGAGCGCAGCGATGAGCGTCCGGCGTCGCAGCCGACGGGGCCGGCGCTTGTGACCGGCCTCGATCACCTGGTGATCTCGACCGGGGATTGCGAGCGCGCGGCCGCGCTTTATGGCGCGCGTCTCGGTCTCGACATGCGGCTCGACCTGACGCGGCCGGACTGGGGCGTGCATTTGATGTTCTTCCGCTGCGGTGACCTGATCGTGGAGATCGCGCAGCGGCTCAATGACGCGACGGCCATGCCCGCCGACCGGCTGATGGGGCTGAGCTGGCGTGTCGCAGATGCGCAGGCCACGCAAGCCCGGCTTGCCGCCGCCGGCTTCGATGTCTCGGAGGTGCGGCCCGGCCGCAAGCCGAAGACGCACATCTTCACCGTGCGCAATCGAACCTCGGGCGTGCCCACGCTGATGATCCAGCTGCCGCCGGTTGCGGCCAGCTAGATTGCGGCGTCGGGCGGCGCCCATGGCGACGTCCGCGTGAAAAAAGCTTCCAATCCGAACGAACGGAAGTCGCAGCCCACGTGCCTTCGATTGATCTGGTTGGCGAATGCGCCGATCGGGCACCGTGCCATGGCCGAAGGCGTCCGGTCCGGCGCCGGATCATTGCGTTTGCGGCAATAATGAAGTGCCGGGACCGACAATTCTCACTGGAGGCAGATTCCCCCATGTTCTGGAGGCGGATCGGGAATGCCCCAATCCATGGAATCAGGACCGGAAACCATGAAGCTCTATTATCATCCTCTGTCGGGCCACTCCCATCGGGCGCGTCTGTTTGTGTCGCTGCTGGGGCTTCCGCACGATCTCATCGAGGTCGATCTGGCGTCGGGCGCTCACAAGACGCCGGAATTTCTGGCGCTCAATCTGTTCGGGCAGGTGCCGGTGCTGGATGACGATGGGACGATCGTTGCGGATTCCAATGCGATCCTGGTCTATCTCGCCAAGAAGCACGGACGCACCGAATGGCTGCCCGAGGATCCGCGCGGTGCTGCCGCAGTCCAGCGCTGGTTGTCGGTCGCGGCGGGGGAGGTGGCCTATGGCCCGGCGGCGGCGCGGCTCGTCACCGTGTTCGGTTCAAAGCACAATCCCGAGGAAGTGATCGGCCGGGCGCACAGCCTGCTCAAGACCGTCAACGCCCACCTGAGCAACCGCGCGTGGCTGGCCGGCGAACGGCCGACGATCGCCGACGTCGCGATCTACAGTTATCTGGCGCGTGCGCCCGAGGGCAATGTCGACCTGTCGGATTATCCGCATGTGAACGTCTTCCTGCGCCGGATCGAGGCCTTGCCGGGCTTCACACCCTTTGTCGAGACCCCCGTCGGCCTTTCGGCCGCGGCGTGACGCGCAGATCGGGCGCGCCACCGCGCGCGCCCGGCCAAGCTGAATCGGAGGGCTAACAGATGAGCGACCGGCGAACGACGGCGAAGCTGGCGGTTTGGCACGCCGGTGAGAAGGCCATTCAGGAGAAAATCGGCGTCGCTGAGCGAATGGAGGGCGTCGGCCAGCGGGTGATCCGGGATTTCATGCCGGACCAGCATCGCGAGTTCTACTCCCAGATTCCCTTCATCGTTCTCGGCAGCGTCGACCGCGAGGGCGACGCCTGGGCCACGCTGGTGGCGGGCAAGCCGGGCTTCATCTCCTCTCCCACACCGCGCACGCTCGACATTGATGTGCGGCGCGAGCCCAGCGATCCGGCAAGCGAAGGGCTGCGCGACGGCAACGCCATCGGGCTGCTCGGGATCGAGCTGCACACCCGGCGCCGCAATCGCGTCAACGGCATTCTCCGCGGATCCGACGGTGATGGACTTCGTTTCGAGGTCGATCAAAGTTTCGGGAACTGTCCGCAGTACATCCAGCTGCGGGACTACGCGTTGGTCCGCGATCCCCGCGAGCCGTTTGCGGGAGATGTCGAGGAGACCTCCGGGCTCGACCAGAAGGCGCGCGACGTGATCGGCGCAGCGGACACCTTCTTCGTCGCGTCCTACGCCGAGCGCGAGAATCGCCGTCAGGTCGACGTGTCGCACCGTGGCGGCAAGGCGGGCTTCGTCCGTGTTGCCGACGATGGCACGCTGACAATCCCGGATTTCGCCGGCAATCTTTTTTTCGCCACGCTGGGCAACATCCTGCTGAACGGCAAAGCGGGGCTGGTGTTCGTCGATTTCACGACCGGCGACATGCTTCAGATGACCGGTGACGCCGAGGTGATTCTGGACTCGCCGGAGATTGCCGCATTCCAGGGGGCTGAGCGTCTCTGGAAATTCCGCGCGCGCCATGTCTTACGCAGGGCCGGTGCGCTTGCGCTGCGCTGGTCCTTTCGGGACAGCGGCTGGTCGCCCAATTCGCTGATGACCGGCGACTGGACGCAGGCCGCCGATCGGATCCGGGCGGCCGAGCTTGCGACGCGATGGCGGCCGTTCAGGGTGACCAGGGTTGTCGACGAGAGCCCGTCGATCCGCTCGTTCCACCTGCAGCCAAACGACGGGGCCGGACTGATCCCGCACGACGCGGGACAGCATCTGCCGATCCGCCTGTCCGTTCCGGGAATGGACAAGCCCCTGCTCCGCACCTACACATTGTCGGTGGCGCCTTCGGACGGGATCTACCGCATCAGTGTCAAGCGCGACGGGGTGATATCGCAGCATCTGCATGACAACGTCCGCGTCGGCGACATCATCGAAACGCGTGCGCCGGCTGGCGATTTCACCATCGATCCGCGCCAGAAGCGCCCGGTTGTGCTGTTGGGCGGCGGTGTCGGGATCACGCCGATGCTCGCGATGCTGCGCCACGTGGTCTACGAAGGGCTGCGCACCCGGAGCGTTCGGCAGACCGTTCTTTTCCACGCGGCGCGTTCGAAGATGGAGCGCCCGTTCGATAGAGAGCTGGCGGAGCTTGCGAATGCAGCGCAGGGCGCTGTGCGGATCGTCCGCGTGCTCAGCGACATCGCCGGCGCGGAGGAAGGCGCCGATTATGACGCCATGGGGCGGATCGACATGGCGCTTCTGTCCCGCTTCCTGCCGTTCAACGACTACGACTTCTATCTGTGCGGGCCGCCGTCGTTTACCCAGGCACTTTATGACGGGCTGCGCGCCTACAACATCGCGGATGCGAGGATTCACGCCGAGGCATTCGGCCCCTCATCCCTGGTGAGAAAGGCCGATGCCGCCAGCGCTGCTGTGCCGCCGCGCCGGCCGGCGGCCACCAAACCGGTTTCAGTGGTTTTCACCAACACCCTGAAAGAGGCGCGCTGGACCCCGGAGGCGGGGACGTTGCTCGAACTGGCGGAATCGCGGGGATTGAGTCCCGAGTTCAGTTGCCGGACGGGGACCTGCGGAACCTGCCGGACCAAATTGTCGTCAGGTGCGGTGACCTATCTGAAGGAGCCCGCCGTGGCACTGGCGGATGACGAGGTGCTGCCGTGCATCGCTGTCCCCGCGGAGCAGGAGGGACCGGGGGAGGGCCGAATCGAGCTCGCGCTCTAACCTCATCGAGACGAACGCGGGGTGGCAGTGATACAATACGGAGGTGGAAGGTTGGATACAGGCATCTCCGATGTGGAAGCGGATCTGGAAGACCTGGACGATCGATCGGCCGGCAGCCCTTGGCGATTGGCTGTGGGAGATTTTGGTCGTGCAACTGGCGGCTTTTCTCGACCGGCTGACGCTGAGAAAGGTCATCGCATTCATACCGGTCGTCATTCTGATCCTGGCTTACATGCACAGGATACCAGTTCCTCCTGAATTGATGCTGGTCGGCGACGTGTTGGCTTATCTCGATATCTTTTCGCTGATCGTCCTGCTGGGTATCCTGAGCCGCGCCGCAACCGTCTTGTTCCTCGCAAGGCGGGCGCTCGCGCGTACCGCCGAGCTCATGAGCCGCGTGCTTGTCGGTCTGCAACGGCTGGATTTTCGTCACCGCCGTGCGACCAGCGCGACCCGTCGAAAACGGTTGTCCGGTCGACTGAAGAAAGAGGACGACAACTATGTCGTCATTCAAGGTCTTGCCTGGGCATGAACGTCATTGCTTGCTGGTCGAGCCGAACAAGTTGCTGAAAAAGCCCTTGGGCTTGCGCACGGTCGGCTGCTCGGTGAGTTCGATCCAGTAGACAGGCGCGTTGACATCCGGCCGGAACGAGCGGGTATGCCGGACCTTGATGTGTTGCTGCTCGGACAGTCCGAACGTATCGCCGTCCTTGACCTCCGCGTCCTTTGCCAGGATGTAACTGCCGAACTTACGGACCAGGTCGAACGTCTGGTCGAGAGGCAGGCTGCTCTCGGTTTCGATCTCCATCTTTCCGAAGTCGCGCATTCCCAAAGTTGATATCAGGATATTGCCGTTGGGTTGCTTGGAGAACTGGATCAGGACCCAGAGCGAAAACGGCACCCCTCCCTTGAGGGCATTTGCGAACTCGCCCTTGAACACATCCGTCTGGATCAGGCTGCTGCCCCATAGCACGCCGATCACCGGCAATTGTTCGACCAGCTCCCGCACCAGCACCAGATGGCGCATGTGAGCGTCCAGTCTTGAATGTTTCGTCCACGCGCAGCTGACCATCATATGCGCCTTCTGACGAGCGAGATCGTTCAGAGCGTTTGGCCACCAATAGGCAAACTGCGCCTGTTGTTGCAGCGTCTCGGGGTAGGGAAAATTCATTCGCAGTCCGAAGACGACGTCGCCATCCACGGGGAGCACCATTGGGGCGTTGGGCTTCTGATGGTCCAGCTTGGTTGCGTCGAGACCGAGGGTGTTGCCGACCCGCGCGACCATGGCGTTATAGTCGATGGGCGCCTCTTGCTCGAGAAACAGCGTCGCCATGATCATCTTTGGTTTGGCCGCGCCGTCTGCCTGTTCACCCATGTCTGGTCCCGGTCCTTGCTGCCCATTGTCGACGATCATCGAGACAAATCACCACGCGACATGCGCACGGCGTTCGATTGCTCTCTTGTTCGAAACAGGACACCCCCGTGAGGCCCGGCACAAAACGCTATGCCGCTCTACGGGTCCAGCTCGGTGTCCCAGTAGAGATAGTCGAGCCAGCTGTCGTGCAGGTAGTTCGGCGGGAACAGCCGGCCGTTGCGGTGCAGTTGATGCACGGTCGGCGCGTAAGGGGTCTGCCGCGGAAACATGTGGGCCTGCTGCGGCGTCAGGTTGCCCTTGCGCAGATTGCAGGGGGAGCATGCGGCGACGACATTCTCCCACGTGGTCTGGCCACCCTTCGAGCGCGGGATGATGTGGTCGAAGGTCAGGTCGTCGCTGGCGTGACAGTACTGGCAGGAGAACTTGTCGCGCAGGAACACGTTGAATCGGGTGAAGGCCGGGTGTGTCGACGGTTTGACGAACGACTTGAGCGACACCACGCTCGGCAGCTGCATCTCGAACGACGGGCTGTGCACCGCGTGGTCGTAATTGGCGACGATGTTGACGCGGTCGAGGAACACCGCCTTGATCGCGTCTTGCCACGACCAAAGCGAGAGCGGGTAGTAACTGAGCGGCCGGAAGTCCGCATTCAACACCAGTGCCGGCCACCCGCCTTGTGGAACGTGCGCGTTCAAATAGCGCTCCTCGTATCCCCAATCCAACGGCTGCGAAGCAGTGTAGCGCTGACATACTACATGCAGCGTGACGGCATTGTGAAGAGCGTTTGCCGCGGTCCCGGCATTCGTGCCGGTCAGTCCCAAACCGACAGGATATGCCCTTGTTCCGGGCTTGCGCGGCCGTTCAGGGTGTCGAGATAGACCTGTTCGACTGCGGCTTTTCCGCGGCTTTCCACGATGGTCAGGGACTGCTCCAGCAGCGCCGTGACGCCCGGCCAGACCGCACTGATTCGCTGTTCAAGGCCGCCGGAACCCCATTCCTTGACCCGTTTGCGGATCTGGTCGGGGGCGAAGAACCACAATGGCTTGGCGCCCGGCAGGCTGTCCGGCTCCGGCGCCGCATCCTGATGGGTCAGCCCGATGCGTCCGCTGTAGACCAGCCTGTCGCCGAAACGGTGATGAATCGCGGCACGCAGCGCTGCGCTTCCGGCCATGTCGACATAGGCGGCCGCCCCCTCGTTCGGCATCGACGGCACGTCGTCATAGGTCACGACTTCGTCATAACACCCGAGCGATTGGACGAACGGCACGTTGCCCTTCGAGGTCAGGCCGATCACCTTGATCGGCTTGCGCTGGGTGTGCAGCAGATGCGCGAGGCCAAACGCGGTCTTGCTCGATGCGCTGGACAGGATCACGCTGCGGGCCCCGAAGGATTCGTTCTCCGCGAGATAATCGTCGACCAGGAACGACAGCATGAACAACGGCCGCATCAGCGCCTGCTCGTCGCCCTTGCGCCCGGCAAACGCCGGATCGCCGCTCACGCGCGTATAGGTGTTGTAGACCGGCGAGACCTCCTGGCGATGCGCCGCGCCGTCGCGCAGGCCCTTCGGGGTGACGCCCGCAGCCTCGATCACCAGGTGCGTGGCCATCGGCAGATAACCGAACAATCGCTCGCCCACGGCAATGTCGGCATGCTGCGATTGCAGCACCTCGGCAAAACCCCACACCGGAATCTGGCCATAGCCCGAGGGCGCCGGAAACAGCGACCAGTATTTCAACTGTTCACCGATCACCGCGTAGGTGATGTTGTTGGCGGTGAAGGCGAAGCGATCGACCTTCAGCAGCAGCCAGTCATCCGGCAGCTCGTTGCCTTCCGGCAGCGATGTCTCGATGAATCTGCAGTTGGCAAGGTCATCACGCCTGACAATCAATTCGGCCGTTTTCATTCGCTGGTCCCGCCATGATCCCGATTGATCTTTGACCGGGATGACAACGCGCTTGTGACAATCGTCACGAGGCCTTTGCCTGCACCGGCTTCGCGCCGCGCTTCCGCGGCGGCTCGATCTTTTTCACCGTCGCGTCGGTCGATGTCAGAACGCGTCCATCCCGCGCGCGCAGTTCCAATCGACCAACCGGGCGACCGCTCGCATTGTCTACCAGAACGGAATAGGCCTCGTCGCGTTTAAAACAGTTGTCTTCGCCCCATTGCCGCAGGCTGACCACGACAAGAAAAAGTTCGCGGCCTTTTTTCGTCAGCACGTATTCCTGATAGGCGCTGCCGTCGGAGGCCGGCGCGGTTTCCAGAATGCCGAGATCCACCAGGTTGCGCAGGCGGGTGGTCAGGATGCCCTTGGCGATGCCGAGGCTTTTCTGGAATTCACTGAAGCGGCGCAGGCCATCGAGCGCATCGCGCACGATCAGCAGCGACCACCAGTCGCCGATCGCGTCGAGCGAACGCGCCACCGGACAGCTCGCCGTCGTCAGACTGACCCGTTTCACCATGGCGTTCCTCCCTTTTGAAGCCCTCCTGGCACTCACCCCATTAGTTCTAACATAGGACTAGACAGGCGTCCCGCAATCGGTCTTATGATAGGACTAGATTGAAGGTGGAGTTGAGCCATGGAATTCGGACAGGTGCCGGTGCGGATCGGCGGCAAGGGGGCAGGGTCGGAACCCGCGGATCACACCGGGGCTGCGATGGAACCCGTGCCGTCGGCAGGCCAATTGCCGGCCCGCGTGGTGCTGCTGTTCGCGGTGGCGTGCGGGCTGAGCGTCGCCAACATCTACTATGCCCAGCCGCTGCTCGACGCCATGGCGCGCGACTTCGCGGTCGCCCCCGCATCGATCGGCATCGTGGTGACCATGACGCAGATCGGCTATGCGCTGGGCCTGATCTTCATCGTTCCGCTCGGCGATCTCTTGGATCGGCGGCGCCTGATCGTCGGCCAGGCCGCGCTGTCGGCGCTGGCCCTGATCGCCGTCGGATGGGCGCCCACGGCGATCACGCTGCTGGCTGCGATGATGGCGGTCGGCCTGCTTGCCGTCGTGGTGCAGGTGCTGGTTGCCTTCGCCGCGACGCTGGCCGCGCCGGAGGAACGCGGCAGCGTGGTCGGCCGGGTGACGAGCGGCGTCGTGATCGGCATTCTGCTGGCACGTTTCGTCTCGGGCACCGTGGCGGATGTCGCCGGCTGGCGTTCGGTGTATCTGGCATCAGCGCTGCTGACGCTGGTGATGGCGGGGTGTCTGCTGCGCGTGCTGCCGCGCCATGTCGCAGCCGTCGCCGCGCCGTCCTATCCGCAATTGCTGCGGTCCATGGTCGGCCTGTTTCGCGACGAGCCGATCCTGCGCGTCCGCGCAACCCTGGCGTTGCTGATCTTCGCAGCCTTCAGCGCGCTGTGGACTGCGATGGTCCTGCCGCTGAGTGCGCCGCCGTTCTCGCTGTCGCATACCCAGGTCGGCCTGTTCGGCCTTGCCGGCGCGGCCGGAGCGCTTGCGGCCGGGCGGGCCGGCCGTCTGGCCGATCGCGGTCTCGCGCAATGGACCACGGGCATTGCGCTGACGCTGATGCTGCTGGCCTGGATTCCGGTCGCGTTGATGGGCGTGTCGTTGTGGATCCTGATGGTCGGCATCGTGGTGCTGGATTTTTCGCTGCAGGCGGTTCACGTCACCAACCAGAGCCTGATTTTCGCGGTGCGGCCGGAGGCGCGCAGCCGGCTGGTTGGCGGCTACATGGTGTTCTATTCGATCGGCAGCGCCTGCGGCTCGATCGCCTCGACCATGATCTATGCCTGGGCGGGCTGGCTGGGCGTCTGCGGTCTCGGCGCCACCATCAGCGCCGTCGCGCTGCTGTTCTGGGCGGCGACCCGCCATCCGACGCCGGGGCCGGGCGCTTCAGCCGGCTGACCGTCGCGGCGGTTGTTCTTCGAGGCGGTTTGGCCGGGGCCTTGGTCGTTGTCGCCGCGTCAGGCGGCAGCACCGCTTCGAAGCCCGGCGCCTTGGCGACCTTGTAATACGCCCAGAACAGATGCGCGGCCGCGCCGCGCCACGGCCGCCAGGCTTCGCCGATGTCAGCCATCTGCTTCACCGTCGGCCGGGTGGGCAGGCCGAACGCCAGCTTGATGGCCTCCTGGATCGCCAGGTCGCCGGCCGGCCAGGCGTCGCCATGACCGAGGCAGAACAGCAGATAGACGTCGGCGGTCCACGGGCCGATGCCATGCAACGCGGTTAGCGCCTTGTGGGCATCGTCGGCGGGCATCTCCGACAAGGCCAAAAGATCGAGCCGGCTGTTGGCGAGCTCGCCGGCGATGAACTTCAGCGTCTTGATCTTCGCTGCCGACAACCCCAGCCGCCCCAGCCGGTCGGCGCGCGCACGGCGGATCGCGTCGTGATGAAACGGATCGAATGCCGCCGTGACCCGCGCCCAGATCGCGGCCGCAGCCTTGGTCGACAATTGCTGGCCGCAGATCACCGCGGCGAGACCGGGAAACCCGGCGGCGCGGCGGCGCAGCGCCGGCATGCCCGTTTGCGCGAGCAGAGGGGTGAGACGCGGATCACGCGCGAGCAATTCGGCGAGTGCGCGCTCGAGATCGTCCTGGGTGTGGAAATGGGGTGTCATGAGCCCCACAGGATGGCGGGATTCTCGCCATGGCGCAAATTGGCGCATCCCCATCTCCTTGAGCCTGTGGGAGGTTGAAGCCGAGACGCCACCTGATTCGCCGTTGTATGACTTTTGCCGTGATTCACGCGCCTTCATCATAGTCGGGATCATGACGCCACCCGTTTTCCGCTTCGCGCCGAGTCCCAACGGCTATCTGCATCTCGGCCACGCCTATTCGGCGCTGCTGAATTTCGACATGGCGCGGCAAAGCGGCGGCACGTTCCTGCTGCGCATCGAGGATATCGACGCCACCCGCTGCCGGCCGGAATTCGAGGACGCGATTTACGAAGACCTGGCCTGGCTTGGAATCCGATGGCAGCAGCCGGTGCGGCGACAATCGGAGCATCTCGAGGTGTATCGCGCCGCCGTCGAGCGCCTGATCCGGGACGACCTGGTGTATCCCGCGTTCGAGAGCCGCTCCGAAATCGCGCGATTGATCGCCGCGCGTGATGCGATCGGGCCCTGGCCGCGCGATCCGGATGGAGCGCCGCTCTATCCTCGCAACGCGGCCGATGAAGCCCAGCATGTGCGCGATTATAAAATGCACACCGACGCGACCTACGCGCTGCGGCTGGACATGGACGCGGCGCGCCGACAGGGCGAGGAGGTGTCGTGGCGGCCGTTCTGGACCGAGGATGGCGCCGGGCCGGCTGGAGAAACCGGCCGCGTGATCGCGCGCCCCGAGGCCTGGGGCGACGTCATCCTGGCACGCAAGGAGATCCCGACCAGCTACCATCTCTCCGTTGTGATCGATGACGCCTTGCAGGAGGTCACCGACGTGGTGCGCGGCCGCGACCTGTTCTGGTCCACCAGCGTGCATCGGCTGCTGCAGGACCTGCTGGGGTTGCCCGCGCCGCGCTACGCCCATCACGGCCTCATCCTGGACGATGCCGGCGAGAAGCTCGCCAAATCGACCGGCGCCACGGCGCTCCGGCAGTTGCGGGCGTCCGGGGAGACAGCCGAGGACATCCGCCGCCGCGTCGGTTTACCCTACGCCTAATGGACCGGTCCCGGGCGTGACTCGCCGTCATGAGCCATGCCAAAATGGATTCGGGGCAGGGGTTTTCTGGATGGTGGCCACAACGTCGCGTTCATCACGCAGCCGGACGCGCAAGACTTCCTTAGCGAACAAGACTTCCTTGGCGAACAAGACTTCCTTGGTGAACAAGGCGCCGCCGAAGAAGAAGCGTGGCGCGAAACCGCTGGTGCGCAAGATCGCGAAGCGCAAATCCGCGGCGAAGTCCGGCGTTGCGCCGCCGCGTGTCGTGGAAGAGGCCCTGGCGGCCTTCGCCCATGAGGTGCGCACGCCGCTGACCGGGATTCTCGCCGTCAGCGACCTGCTGGTGACGTCGGACCTCGATGAGCGCGAACGCCGCTGGGTGGAGACCATCCGCGCCAGTGCGGATCATTTGTCGGCGCTGGCGACGCTATTCGTGGACGCGGCGCGCAGCGGCAAGGCCGGTCTCGATCTGCGCCGCGATTTCTTCGATCTGCGCGCACTGGCGCGGGCCGCTGCGGATTCGCTGCTGGGCCGCGCGGCGGCCAAGGGATTGCGGTCGTCCATCCGGATCTCGGACAAGCTGCCGGCCTTCGTGACCGGCGATCCGGTCCGGTTGCGGGCCGCGCTGGAAAATCTGATCGACAACGCGGTGAAGTTTACCGACCGGGGCCGCGTGGATCTGAAGGTCGGCGCTCTGCGCCGGTCATCCGACAAGGTGAGCGTTGCCTTGGCTGTGTCCGACAGTGGTATCGGGCTGTCGCTTGCGGAGGTGAAGCGGCTGTTTCGGCCGTTCTCGCAGGCCAATGTGGGCATTGCCTCGCGGTTCGGCGGCGCCGGCCTCGGCCTGGCTTCGGCGCGGCAGATCGCGCGCGCCATGGGCGGTGACATTGCGGTGACGCAACGGCGCGGTGGCGGCACGACCTTCACCCTGACCGTCACGCTGGTGCGGGCCACGGATCCGGTTGCCGATGGGGCCGCCCCGGATGGTATCGGCCGATCGGTCCAGGCCAATCCGGCCCTGCGCATCCTCAGTGTCGAGGACAATCCATTCGGCCGCGTCGTGCTCAATGCCATCCTCACCGAACTTGGTCACCACGCCGAATTCGTCGGCGAGGGCGAGGCGGTGCTCGGGCGGCTTGCCGAGGGCGGCTTCGATGCGGTGCTGATGGACATGGTGTTGCCGGGCATCAACGGTGTCGAGGTGATCCGGCGGATCCGAACCCAGCCGAAGCCGCTGGGACGTATCGCCATCATCGGCGTGTCCGGCCGCGGCGAGGATGAAGCGGCTGCGCGTCGGGCCGGTGCCGACGGCTTCCTGCTCAAGCCGGCGTCTCCTCGCGCGCTGGCGACAGCGCTGCTTGACGCGACCCGCCGCTAGAGCGGTTCCCGATCAGGTTGGCTCGTATCCAGCGGCTTGGAAGTAGTTGG
>JBGMOD010000224.1:0-4251 GCA_041424235.1 Hyphomicrobiales bacterium | reverse complement strand
TTGAGCTCGTCGCGCCAGATGATGATGGCCTGGAAGGTCAGCGGGCTTTCGCAGAGACCGGCGATCATGGCTTCGCGGCCGGCTTCGATGCGCTTGGCGATGGCGATTTCGCCCTCGCGCGACAACAGCTCGACGGTGCCCATCTCGCGCAGATACATCCGCACTGGATCGTCGGTGCGCTCGCCCGGCTCGGATTTCTTGGTCTCGGTGACGGCCTTCTGCGTGACCTCGACAAGCTCGTTGTCGGGTTCGTCCTCGGCCTCTTCCTTGGTCTCTTCCTCGTCGGTATCGCTGTCTTCCGACTCGATGACGTTGATGCCCATGTCGGAGAGCAGCGCCAGCGTGTCCTCGATCGCCTCCGAGGTCACTTCCTCGGAGGGGAGAACCGCATTGAGCTGTTCATAGGTCACATAGCCGCGCTTCTTGGCCTGCTTGATCATCTTCTTGACGGCGGCGTCGGAAAGATCGAGCAACGGCCCCGGCGCTTCAGAAGCATCCTTTTCCGGCGCGTCGGTGACCTTCTCGTCTTTTTCCTTTTCCTTGACTTGCGCCGTCTTCGCCTTGCTGGCCATTCACTGCTCCTGAAACGCGCTACCCGCACGGGGGCGTCACCGCCCTCGCTGCCCGGAGCGCAATCGCGCCCCATGTTGTGTTTGAGCATGATCTTTCGGAAAACCGGGGATACCGCCCTTCCGGATCACGCTCCTGTATCAACCCGCCTTTGACGCGGAAAGGGCGGCGCTATCGCAACGCCACCCCGAATCGATTTCGCCACTCTCGCCTGACGCCGTTAAGCGGCCCTTAACCCTGTTTTTGCGTCCAAAATGTCAGTTTTGCGAGTCTTTAATTGCGGTTCCCCGAGGCCGGGCTGGCGAAACTTCAGGCTCACACCGACTTGAGGAACCGGCCGGAGGACTCGCCGAACCCTTCGATCAGCGCCTCCGTGCCATCCACCTCTGCAAGCCGGGCTTTGACGTCGCGCAGCCAGGCATAATTCGCCTCATTGGCCACTTCGCCCAAAGCCAGCTCTGCATCCTTCAACTCCCTAAGTAGGGAGTGCCATTGCCGATGCAAGACAATCAGTTGATGCCAGGTGGCGAGCACATCCTCAACCGCGGCGCCGGGTTGCGCTCCCCACACCGCCGCGGTCGTGATGGACCCTTCAACCCTTTGAAGAATATCGGACAATCCTGATTTCTCAAGATCGCCCCGCAATTTCTCGCTGTGTTCGGACGGGTCGGCGCTGTGGTGATGATCATGGGCGAAGGCGGCAATAATGCCCGCGCGCAGCCGGATCGCCTCCGGATGGGCCAGTTCCAGCGCCGCCACCTCTTCGAGATGGTCGTGCAGCAGCCAGGGGTGGTTAATGAGGGATTGCAGGATCAGCGCCTCGCGACGCGACAGCGCCGTCCGCTGCCCCCGCATCAGAGGGCTTGCCGCCAGCTGCGGACTGGCCGCCTGATAGGGCCCGCGGCCGAGGCTTTGAGCAACAGTGGAAAACTGTTGACGACCCCCGCGCGGATCGCCCCGCCCGCCACCCTTGAAGCCATTTTGGCCCCCGCGCGCCCCGAATCGGCGCCCCGATTCGCCGCCGAAACCCGCTCCGCGCCCATAGCCCCGGCCGTTATCCGGGGCAAAGGTCTGCCGCAGCCGCTCGATCAGGTCCTGGCGATAATAGCGGCGCAGCACCTCGTCGCGGATTCCGTTGGTCAATTCGCCGATACGGGCTTCGAGGGCGGCACGCCGCTCCGGGGTGTTGAAGTTGCCGCCCTCAACCTCGCGCGACCAGATCACATCCACCAGCGAGCGTGCCGCAGCTATCACGTCCTCGATCGCGCCGCGTCCACCGCTGCGAGCCAGGTCATCGGGGTCCTGTCCCTGCGGCAGCAGCGCGATGCGCAGACTCTTGCCGGCCTTGAGATGCGGCAGCGCCAGATCGGCCGCCCGATAGGCTGCGCGCTGGCCAGCCTTGTCGCCGTCAAAACACAGGATCGGTTCGTCCGCCATCTTCCAGAGATGGGCGAGCTGGTTCTCGGTCAGCGCGGTGCCGAGCGGAGCAACGGTGCCGGCGAACCCCGCGGTCACCATCGCAATGACGTCGACATAGCCCTCGACCACGATCAGTGGCGCACCATTGTGCGTTGCCTGACGCGCCGGGGCGAAATTGTAGAGATTGTCGCCCTTGTGAAACAGCGGGGTTTCCGGCGAGTTCAGGTACTTCGCTGAAACATCCTTTTCCAGCGCACGACCGCCGAAGGCGATGACGCGGTTGCGCAGATCGGTGATGGGAAACATCACGCGGTCACGGAAACGATCGTACGGCACCGGGATGTCTTCGCCGCCGATCAAGAGACCCGCTTCGACCATGTCCTCGACCGAGACGCCGGCCTTGCCGAGATGTTCCTTCAGCGCGAAACGCTCGCTGCTCGCGTAACCAAGACGGAACTGCAATTGGGTGTTGGGCGCAATCGCGCGATCGGCGAGATAGCCGCGCGCCTTGGCGCCCACGCGCGACGCCAGCGTTTCCACGAAATACGTGGTCGCCATCTCCATCACGTCGTGGAGCGTGCGGCGGCGCTGCTCGTGTCGCGCGGCATCCGGTGTCACCGCGGGCAGCGCGAGCCCGGCCATCGACGCAAGGCGCTCAACCGCTTCGGTAAAGCCGACGCCGTCGGTCTCCATCACGAAACTGATGATGTCGCCATGCTTGCCGGACGAGAAGTCGTGATAGAAGCCCTTCTGGTCGTTCACCGTGAAGGACGGCGACTTCTCCTGCTGAAACGGCGACAGCCCCTTCCACTCACGCCCGGCCTTCTTCAATTTGACGCGCCGGCCCACGACTTCCGACACCGGAAGCCGTGCACGCAGTTCATCGAGGAATTGGGGCGTGAAGCGCATGGCTCCCAACGGTCAGAAGGATCGATCACCAATATAGGCGGCGAGGAACGGCGACCATAGGTGGACGGCCTGTCCCCATGTCGTCCACAGGTCATCCACAGCGCGCCGCGTCAGCGATCATGCAGATAAACCGCACATATTTCGGGCATTTACCTTGCATTCAAAGGCTTCGAGATTATTTGACAGGGAATCGCTGGCACAGCCGGCCCTGCCCCGACAACAGCTCCAGATTTGCTCATGCACGACCTCTCCGCTCGCCACGGCACCCTGCCGGCATGGCTGATCTTTTGCCTCGCTGCCGGGACCGGCGCGGCGGTCGCCAACCTCTATTACGCCCAGCCCCTGATCGGACCGATTGGCCAGTCGCTCGGCATCGATATTGCCCGTTCCGGCCTCATCGTCACCACCATCCAGGCCGGCTATGTCGCGGGTCTCCTGCTGCTGAGCCCGCTCGGCGATATCGTCGAGAACAAGAAGCTCATCCTCGTCGCGCTGTGCGCTGTCATCGCAAGCCTCATCGCGGCCATGCTGGCGCCGTCGGTCTGGATCTTCCTGGCAGCTGCACTGGTCCTCGGCTTCAGCACCAGCGTGACTCAGATCATCCTCCTGGTCGCTTCCCATCTCGCCCCCGAGACGCGCCGCGGCGAAGTCATCGGCAAGGTGATGAGCGGGCTGCTGCTCGGCATCCTGCTGTCCCGCCCGATCGCCACCCTGGTTGCCGGCGC
This sequence comes from Hyphomicrobiales bacterium, assembly GCA_041424235.1. Lineage (GTDB taxonomy): Bacteria > Pseudomonadota > Alphaproteobacteria > Rhizobiales > Xanthobacteraceae > Bradyrhizobium_A. The sequence goes on along the minus strand of JBGMOD010000224.1, from coordinate 628 downwards.
CGCCGGCTGGCACGCGGTGTTCGGGCTGTCGGCGCTGGTGGTCAGCGCGATCACCATCCTGCTGGCAATGGCATTGCCGCGCCGCCGGCCCAAAGCGAAAACCAGCTACCGCGAGTTGATCGGATCGCTATGGCCAGTGCTGCGCGACAATCCAGTGCTGCAACGGCGTTCGATCTACCAGGCTTGCATGTTCGGCTCGATCAGCCTGTTCTTCACCGCGGTCCCGGTGCTGCTGCAGGCGCCGCCGTTTTCACTGGGCACGTTCGGCCTCTCCGCCTTCCTGCTCAGCGGCGCCATCGGTGTGCTGGTTGCGCCGGTGGTGGGACGGCTGGCAGACCGTGGCCACGGCCGCTTCGTCACCGGCCTCGGCATCGCGCTGGCCGCCGCGGCCTTCGTACTGACGTTCCTGGGCAGCACCGGCTCGCTGGTACCGCTGGTCGGCGCCAGCATCCTGATCGACGCCGGCGTCCAGTGCACGCTGGTGAGCGGACAGCGCGAAATCTACAAGCTGCCGGCCGAGATCCGCGGTCGCGTCAATGCGGCGTTTGTCACCAGCATCTTCCTCGGCGGCGGCGTCGGCTCAGCGCTGAGCACGGTGGTGTTTTCGATCGGCGGCTTCGTGCCGCTT
>JBGMOD010000223.1:0-38995 GCA_041424235.1 Hyphomicrobiales bacterium | reverse complement strand
GACGGCAAAACGATGCTGCTCACCGGCGACGCGCGCGGGGATCATATCCGGGCAGGCCTGGTTGCCGCCGGGCTTGCGAAAGGGAAGAAACTGCACGTCGATGTGCTGACGGTGCCGCAGCATGGCAGCCGCCGAAATTTGGATGAGGCCTTCTTTCGATCGGTGACCGCGGATACCTACGTGATCTCGGCCGGCGGCCGGTATGGCCAACCTGATCTCGAAACGCTGCAATGGATCGTATCGTCCGCAAAAGGCCGGCCACGATCGATCACACTGGTTGTGACGAACGAGACGGAGAGTACGCGAGAGCTCCGCAGGACGTTTGATCCCGTCGCGTACGGTTACACCCTGGAGGTGCTGGAGCCCGGCTCGCCCAGGCACGTGATCACGTTGTCCGCCTGATGCTGGGAGCTCTAGTACCGTCGATCTGAAGTTCCTGCACCACCTGCCACAAATCTTCCCAGGAACGTCAGATCGAAAAGCGGTAATCAAATCATAAAGTTGCTCGTGCCCCTGATCCATCCGAAGCTCGTGTCAGAGGGCGCTGCGATGTAGCACCAACGTCGGATGGGGGGCACTAGGCTGCAGGCCGGCTCTCCGGTGAGGCCGCCGGCCTGGCTTTGGCGGGACGCGCAACCGGCTTGCGGGCGATCTGCTTCTCTCTCGCCGCGATTTTCAACACCTCTTCGATCGCCGCCCAGTCCTTCGGCTGCGCGATCAGGACGGGGGATGCCCAGATCGGATCCCCTTTGTCGTATTCCTGAAACAGCTTTCGCCTGGCGTTGCTTACCGCAGGACAGACCTTGAGTTTTGTGGCCAGGAGCTCCTGGTAAAACTGCCTGGCGAAGACCGGGGCCTTGGCGTCGTCGAGATCCCAGTGAAAGCCGATCGCCATCGGGATGTCGCAACGCGAGAATTCAAGCGCGGCGGATGCTGCGCTGCTGCGGCAGCAACTCAGATAAACCAGTTGCACGCCCGCGTTCTTCAGCCACGAGGCGACCCGGGCGATCGGAACGGCTTCCGGTTGCGGAAAACCGGAAAACACCAGATAACCCCGGTCGTCGCTCTTGACGGGGCCTTCGGCAAACAGGGCATGGCCGGCGAAATGAACAACGTCATAGCGCGCGGACACGTCAGCGAGATGATCCTCCACTTTCTGCGCTAGCGACCATTTCTTGCCGGGCGGGGCGGATTTGTGCGGGAGCACCTCGACGTTGATCCGAAGGTTGCCTGCGCTCTTTCCGTACAACTTCTTGAGATCCCGAAGTGCCTTCACTTCTTGTTCGAGATGCGGGAGCGACGGGAGCGTGCCCTTGTAGCTTGCCCAATATCTTCGCCAAAGCGGGTCATCGGGGCCGTTCGGAACGGAATCGTGCGAAACATCGGACTGGATGACGAGCACGTTCAGCGTGCCGCCTTCGGCATCGATCTGCGTTTCGCCATTACCAAATTGCTCCAGCTTGTTCTGGAGAATCACTCTGCGTGTCAGAGTGTTTTCCAGGATCAGGTTCCGACTGTCCTGTTCGGCGGAAAGTGCCTCCCAAAGCCCGTCGAACCATGGCTCTTCAAGATTGAAGCGGATCCTGATGTTGTCCTTCGCGAAGCCTCTTCCATTGTTGTAGTATGCGCTAAACGACTTGCTGCCCCATAACAGTCGGGCGACTCGTTCGCCGAGCTTGCGATACACGGCGTGCCACTCATCGTAGTGCCGCTTCCATTTGACAGGATCTTGTTGCCATTTTGACAGGTTGGTTTTGAGGATATTGCTGTCCTTTATCAACTCCTCGAGTTCGCTCTTATCGAGTCGCAGCGGCTGGATTTGGTCTTTCCAGATCTTTCCGGACTCCTCATGGAGCTCCAGATAAACCAGCCCAAAATTGGGGTCGCGCGGCAACTCGACCTCAAGCAGGGCGTATTTCGTTTTTGGTCCCGTGCTCGAGATGGCGGGCCCGGGTGACGGGGGGGCCCGGGTTTCCGCCGGGCTCGAAGGCCCCTCGGGAGGCGCAGTCGGGTCGTCCGGAATGATGTCGAGCCGACGGGCCAGCTGCACGCACTGATCGACGTAGTTCGTGGAGTTGTCCACGATGAGTAACTCACATCGTTTGATCGTCTGGATGGTTCGATACAGCTCCATGCGGTCTGAAACGACGATGCATGCCGGCGGCTGGACCTGCACGGCGAGCGATTTCGCGTAGGTGACCACCGCGTTGATGTCCTGATCCTGTCCCGTGAGCGCGTCGGACACAATGACCAGCGCCGTGTGCGAATTCTTCTTCTGTTCCAATTGCTGCATCGAGGTGGCGAGCTTGACGTCCATGCGAACGCGCGGGTTCATCTGCTGGCCGATCTCGCAGGCGCCGTTTACGAGCTCGTCGAGCTGGTCGGCGTCACTACTTGCGACGATGATGTTCAGCATGTGCCTTCTCCTTCGCGGGAGCGCCAAGCTTCAGGCTCAGCCGTTCGCGGCCGTTTTGCTGGCGCTGAAGCGAAAAATCTCCACCGGTGTTTCTGGCGATACGTACGAGAGCGTCTTTTCCCAGCGCGATCTCGGCGCGTGTCGCCTCGATCATGGCGGCGAGGTGCCGCACGCGCGCGGTCTTGGGAACCGCACCCGTCATTGAAATCTCGATCATCGCATCTCGCTCGCGCGATGTGATCACGATGGGTTCGGCATTCGGGCGCCGGCGCAACAGATAGGCGAGCATTGAACTGAGGGCAAAGAACACGCGATAGGGATCGCAGATGACCGTCGCGTCCGGCAGTTTTTCGGACAGCCGTATGCTCTTGCGTTCCAGATCGGGCAGATCCTGAAGGATGAGCTCCAGGGCACGCTTGACATCGACCGCTGTGCCTCTTTCCACGGTCGGGCTCTCCGCCTCGTAGGAGGCCAGCACGCGATCGTAGGTCAGCTCGATACGACCAAGCTGGCGCGTTGCTTTCCTGGCGAGATCCTGCAGTTTCTCGTCCTCGGTCAGCTGTCCGATCCGCTGCGTGAAGCTCGACAGGAGGGAGACGGGAACGCGGACCTGCGCGGTGGTTTCGGCCAGCGCCGCCCTGAGGGTTTCGAATTTGGCCGTCCATTCCAGGTCGGCGACATTCTGCAGCATGAACACCGCCTGGTCGTATTCTTCCTCCAGCGTGAAGCGGGACGCCAGGACCTGGGTTTTCTTTCCGCGCCCCTTGGCGCCAAGGAGGGTGGCGGCGAGCGGAGTCGTGGTGAGGGTTGCCGGCGCGACGTCGATGAACTCCTCAAAATTATCCGCCTCGGAAATGCTGTCCTGCTGCATGATCTGACGGGCCTGCCGGTTGCACCGCAGAATGTTATGCCGCTGATCGGTGATCACGACGGCTGCGGGACAGACATCGAGAACCTTCACCAGAATGAGGCCCTGGAATATCCGCTCCAGGGTGGCCTGCATCTGCTGGATCAGGCTCTGCAGCTTTTCGACCTCGATAGGTGTAAAGGCGTCCCCGAGGCAGTCCTCCAGATTGAGGATCCACAGAACCCTGTTGAACAGGCGGATGGGAATGCACAGTTCGGACCGGATCTCCTTTGCAACCTGGACATAAGCCTTCGCCTCCTCGCTGCTGTCCTCGCGATCCCTCAGGATGACGCAGTCGCCGCGCCGGTAACAGAGGCCAAGAACTCCTTCATCCGTCGATTGCGAGTACCCGACGGGCATTGGCGTTCCGCCACGGGGCCCGAGGGCTTGCGCGAGCAACTGGACATGCCCGCGCAACACATTGACCTTGAAGATCGACACGTTCTGGTACTGGTAGAACCTTGCCAACTCCCCAACCACTTTTTCGGCCACGTCGCGCATGTCTTCGGAGTGCGCGATCTGCCTGACGAGGCCGCTGACAAATTCGCGCTCCACGGTTTCGATGATGTCGAACAGGCGCAGAAAGGCCTGTTCAAGATTGAGCTTCTCCAGGAGCGCGCGGGAGCCGGCATCATAAATGCCTTTTTGTTTCGAAATCAGGCAGAAGCCGCCGATGATCCGGCCGCCGGCGCGTATCGGCAGGCAGACGAGGGCCCTCATGCCCGCGGCGATGGCTGTTTTGGTGTCGGTCCTTTCAAGATACTCCGGCGACGTCTGTGACATCACCCCCTGAAAGTCGTCCATCCAGGTATTCGGCTCACCAAGCCAATTGAGGTAGCCAGCCGGAGTTGCGAACCACCGGGACACAAACGGAATTTCCGGGCCCCGTGTACACACGATGCGGGAAAAGTCGCGGTTGGGCGAATAGACGAAAAGATTGGCCCAGTCGAAGTCCACGAAGCCTTTCAGGATGTCGACAATGCCGTCATACAGCTTGTCATGATCGGACACCGTCGCGACCAGATGCGCAATCCGCTGACGCGCATCATTCTGGTTGATCGATTGCACCTGCATGATGGATCCGGAAAACGCGCCGTGTGCGTCAAAGCTCGGAATGCTGGTTATTCGCAATCGATACGGCTTGTTGGTCTTTGGGGTGGTGTAGCTGATCTCGAATTGACCGCCGACACCGCGCCGTCGTTCCACGCTTTGCCTGATGGCGGTGGTGAGGCTTTCCTTGTCCGTGATCAGGCGGCGCGCATCGCGCCCGAGCAGGTCATCGCGTGACAGTTCGAGCAGATCGAGCGCCTTGCGGCTGGCATACAGGGTGCGGTGCCTTGAATCGAGCTTGAGCATGCCGTACGGAGCGGACTCGAACGCTTTCTGTTCGGCTTCCACGAGACTGGACATGTCGACAAGCAGCGCATAGCCGCCCTGGTGTGCGTCGGTTTGCGTCGTTCCGAATTCCGCCAGCACGGGTAACGGGCCTGTCCCGGTACGCAACTCAAGTTCGCAAAGCCGACGCGCGTGGGTCGTGACGATCTGGCGAACCTCGGCCTCCATGGCGCCGAAATAGCGCGGGAGTTCCTTGCCGAGGCAATGCTGATCGAGCGCTAGCATTTTGCTGTTGGCGCTGAGAATGATGCCGGCGCTGTCGTGGTGGCAGAACGCGTGCTCGGTCGTGTCGAAGAAATCCTCGTGCGAAAAGGTCGTGAACGCGAGGCATTTTTCGACAATGCCATCGAGCAGGGTCCATCGCTCGATCAGCCGCTCGGTGGTGGTCTCCGCGCCTGCGACCTGCTGCTTGAAGTGCCTGATATCGGCCAGCAGGTCCTTGATCGAGTAGTCTGGTCGGCTCAGATCCCGCACCAGGGCGGTGATTGCCCGGCCGGGATTTTGTCCCGCGAGAATGCTTGCAATCGAATCTCTCGGATCTTTCGAAACTCCCGGATCTTCGGCAAACTCTAAAAAATGATCGTGCTGGCCCTGGGCCAGCCCAACAGCGTGTCCCGACATCGCATACTCCCGCCGTCGACCAATGCAATTTGGTTGTGCAAAAAATTTACACGCAGGCCTGGAAGTCGCCGGTGAACTCGCACCGGTATCGATGCATACCATTCGGTCGAACGCCCGATTGTGATCAGGCTCACATTTCCGCCGCGATATTCGCCCCCGGACGCAGGGCGCAGGCGTCGGGTGCCGCGACGGCAGCCTTGACGCGCCGTGTGGGGGCTCATTGGGAAAAGCTGAGAACCGTCAGCATGGTGATAACAAACGACGGCAGGCTGGCGGCATCGGGGGGTGGAACCAAAACCACGGATCTGAGGACGGGCCGAAATCAGATGTGGATCGGCTCGGCCATCAGGCAGTCAAAGGCATGACTTTTGCTTAGAAATCACTATAGAGGATCGTCCGCCGGGAATCGCTGAGGTCCGTGAGGCGTTTCTTGCAGGCCCCAAGCCGCTCTTCCCGTTCGCCCGTTCACATTTTCAGGTCAGTTGCTTCGTCCATGCCTGCCATCTCAAGCCGCAAGCCCTACCGCATCGGCCGTTCCCGCACCGGGCTCGGCCTGTTCGCCACCAAGCCGATCAAGAAAGGCGACGAGATCATCGAGTATTTCGGGCCGCTGCTGGATTCGCGGAACGAAAAACACGATGAGATCGAGAACAAGTACCTGTTCGAATTGAACGGCCGCTGGACCATCGACGGCTCGGTTCGTCGCAACATCGCCCGCTACATCAATCACGCCTGCCGGCCGAATGCGGAATCCGATGTGCAGCCGCGCAACCGCAAGGTGTTCATCCGCGCCATCAAGAACATCCAGCCCGGCGAAGAGATCAATTACGATTACGGCACGGAATACTTCAAGGAATTCCTCAAGCCGATCGGATGCAAGTGCGATTCCTGCGAGAAGAAGCGCAAGATCGCGCGTGCCGAGGAGCGCGCCGCCAAGAAGACCGCGAAAAAGCGCGCCGAAACCCGGGCCGCGAAAAAAGCGATGAACGGACATGCGGCCGCCGGCAAGGCGAAAGCCAACGGCAAGACGGCGCACATGAACGGCAGCGCTCATTTGAACGGCAAGAGCAAAACCGCCGCGAAGCGCAAGACTTCGACGGCGGCCAAATCTTCAGCAGCAAGCGTCTCCAAGCGAGCTGCCAAGGCTGGTTCGAGCGCCCGGCCTTAAGCGCCGAGCGCGGCCGCGCTTCGGCGCAGGCCGACATACTGCAGTTCGGCGATCACGCCGACCACGATGGCCTGCAGCACGACGGCGGCCTCGCCGAGCCAGTTCGGCGATACCTCCTGGCTGACCAGCAGCGCGGCGCTGGCAAGCACCCAAACCGCATTCACCACAATGACGGCCCAGACCGCGCCGGCCGTCAGGGCTGGGCGGCTGCTGAGCCATCCAACCAGCGCGGCATAGACAACCAGGAACAGGCCGCTCTCGCGCAGCAGCGCGTCGGGCAGGCCAAGCAGCGGCGCGACGAGCGAGGCGCCGGCAGCCAGCGACAGCGCCGAGACGCCGCTGAAGACGGCATCGATGACCAGGATACGGCGAAGCAGCGGCGAAGGATTGATCATGACAGGTCTCCTTGGTTGCGGTTGGGGGAGGGATGATTCAGCGCTGAGAAGGGCAGCGGGGCGCGACCTGGCGCTGCTGACGCACGTCCTTCATCACCCGGCGCGGACACACCAGCCCGGAGCGCTGCTCCACGGCCGCCACATAGGCGACAACGAAAGCGCCGGTGTCGCGCAGCAGCGCCTCGGGCATGTCGAGGGAGCGGGCAATCAGCCGCGTCGCGATCGCGACAAGCCAGCCGGTGAGCGCCGCCGCCATGCGGATGGTGGTTGGATTGGTCGCGACCGAGCGGCCCATATGCAGCACAATGTGGATCATGGCGGCGTCTCCTGTGCGGTCGGTTCTTGACCGTGACACGAGGATGGGGGGCGCGAGCCTCCAAATCGATTACCTCCGAGGTAATGGATCGTGCGAAACGTGCATGTTAGGTTTTCACCCATGATGACAACCCACATCGCACCACCCAAAGCCAGCAACGCGCAGCCCGTCCACATCGGCGAGTATCTGCGCGACTGGCGCCAGCGCCGCCGTCTCAGTCAGCTCGACCTCGCCTCGGAAGCGGAGATCTCGGCGCGGCATTTGAGTTTCATGGAAACCGGGCGATCGACCCCGTCGCGTGACATGGTGCTGCGGCTGGCGGAGCGGCTCGACGTGCCATTAAGGGAGCGCAATGTCATGCTGGTGGCGGCAGGTTTTGCGCCGGCGTTTCCGCAGCGCTCGCTGGACGATCCGGCGCTGCAGGCGGCACGCCAGGCGGTCGATCTGGTTTTGAAGGCGCACGAGCCCAATCCGGCGCTGGCTGTCGACCGGCACTGGAACCTGGTGGCGGCGAACCGCATGGTGACGCCGCTGCTCGACGGCGTGCCGCAGCGGCTGCTCGGCCATCCCTTCAACGTGATGCGCCTGAGCTTCCATCCCGAGGGGCTGGCGCAGCGCACCGTCAATCTCGCCGAATGGTGCTCGCATCTGCTGGAGCGGCTGCAGCGCCAGTGCGAAGCCACTGCCGATCCGGTGCTGATCGCGCTCTACGATGAACTGAAGACGTTTCCGATTCCGGCGCGGCGCACGCCGCATTCGGCGCTGGCGGCCAGCGTCGCGGTGCCCTTCCAGATGCGGTTCGGCGACGAGATCCTGAGCTTCATCTCGACCACCATGGTGTTCGGCACCCCGGTGGACATCACGCTGTCTGAACTGGCGATCGAGACATTTTTCCCGGCGGACGAGGTGACGGCGAAGCGGATGCGGACGCTGGCGGCGTCTGTATCCTAGCCGTCCGCTGCTACGCCCGCGCGGGTGCGGGCGTCGGCAGTCGGGCGGGGAGGCAGGCCACCGCGGCGAAAATGATCAAGGCCGCAGTAGCCAGGATCTTGAACAGGGTGTCGAAACCCCAGCGCTCGTAGACGATCGAGATCAGCGGCAGGGCGGCCGCGAGCGCGGTGAAGCTCACCACATAACGCACGCCGTAGACCCGGGCGCGGGCTTCGCCGCTCGCCATCTTGCCGATCATGAAGTCGTTGATCGGGATCTGGCCGAACGCGCCAAGCATGAAACCGACGGCGACCGCCAGCGCAAAGCCGTCGTGCAGGCCGGGCATCATCGCGAAGAAGACGAACTGCATGGCCGCCACCGTCAGGAACACCGCGCGCGGGCCGAAACGGTCCAGCATGCTGCCCACGATCAATTGCGCCATCGAGGCCACTGCGAACACGATGAAGGCAAAGGCGCCCACCAGCGTGGCGACGTCGGAGCTGGCGGTGAGGCCGGTGGTGTTCAGCCAGTGTGCCATCGCGCCTGCGATGCCCTGCAGCCGTTCGTCGAAGATCTTCGGCAGCGCGAACGTGGTGGACTGAAACACGATGCTGGAGACCGCGGTGGTGAGGAACACGATGGCCGAGATCCGCATCAGCAGTGCCTTGTGATCCGCCGTGGTTGTTGCAGCTGCTGTGACAGGTGCAGCCACATTGCCGCGCACCATCTCCGGCCAGATCGCGATGGTGTAGAGAATGCCCATCACAATCGAGAAGATGCCGGGAACGACGAAGGCGGTGCGCCAGCCGCCATGGTCGATGAAATAACCGGTGAGCAGCGCCGCGCTGGCGACACCGAGATTGCCCCAGACGCCGTTCACAGCCAGCCGCATGCCGGTGTTCTTCCAGCGCTGGGTGACGATGGCCAGTCCCACCGGATGGTAGATCGCGGCAAACACGCCGACCACGAATAGCCCGACGCCGACCTGCAGCGGCGTCGCGGCGAAGGCGGTCGCGATCGAGGCGAGGCCGATGCCGATGAAGAACACGCTGATCATGCCCTCGCGGCTCCACTTGTCCGCCAGCCAGCCGGCCGGCAGCGAGAACAACCCGAAGGCGAAGAAGCCGGGTGTGGCGTATTTCAGGAGTTCGCCGTAGCCGAGGCCCCATTCGCGCGACAGCGCCAGCGCTGCGACGGAGGCGAAAATCAGCGTGAACAGGTGATCCAGAAAGTGGCCGATGTTGAGAAACAGGAAATGGATGCGATCGCGAGTCATGGCAGCCCCGGCAGTTGAGGCTACAAAAGTAACCTTGGCATATTAGCGTTGTCATGCCATTTTTCATCGAGAAACGGTCATGGCTGCGAGCCGTATCGTTCCCCTTCCTGACCGAGACCGCGATGAGCGACCGCAATCTCCGCAGCAGCGATCCCGACGACTATCAGTTTGTGCCACGGCCGCTGGCGGCGATGGCGAAGAGCTTCGACGATGGGTACGAGATCGCCCCGCACCACCATGCGCGCGACCAACTGGTGTACGCGGTGACCGGCGTGATGCGGGTGCGGACCGCGCGGGAGGCCTGGATCGTGCCGCCGGACCGTGCCGTCTATCTGCCGGCGCAGACCGTTCACGGCATCAGCATTCGCGGCCGGGTCGAGATGCGCACGCTCTACATTGCTCGCGACGCATCGGACGATCTGCCGGTGGCGCCGACGGTGCTGGAGGTCTCGAGCCTGCTGCGCGAACTGGTGCTGGCGATGATCGAGGAGCCCGTGATCTACGACGAGAAGGGGCGCGCCGGCGCGGTCGCCTTCCTGCTGCTGGCGGAGATCGCCCACGCCCGACGGCGCTCACTGGTGATCCCGATGCCGCGTGATGCCCGGCTGCTGCGGGTGTGCACCGCGCTGTTGGCTGATCCCGCCAGCCGGCAAACCCTGGAGGGCTGGGTCGATACCGCCGGCGCATCGGTGCGCACCCTGGCGCGGCTGTTCGAGGCGGAAACCGGCCTCAGTTTCGCAGCCTGGCGGCAGCGCGTGCGTTTTCACAACGCGCTGGAGGCCATCGTCGCCGGCGAGCCGATCGCGCGGGTGGCGGCGCGCAACGGCTATCGCAGTTCCAGCGCGTTCGCGGCGGCGTTCCGCAAAGCCATGGGGCAGGCGCCGTCGTCGCTGCGGGGCGATCGGGCCGAGAGCTGAGCCTTCCGGGACTTCCGGGTTACCGGCATGGAACCACTTGTGCGTCGCCGGACAGCGGCTTATTTGCCGGTCACCACCACCATGAACGAGGGGATGCACCGATGACCGGCCATGCTTCGAAATCGCTGACCGTCGACGTCGTCTCCGACGTGGTCTGTCCCTGGTGCTACATCGGCAAGCGCCGGCTGGAGAGCGCGCTGGCCGAGGTCAGCGATATCGATGTCCAGGTGCGCTGGCATCCGTTCTTCCTCAATCCGTGGGTGCCGCGCGAGGGCATCAGCCGCGACGAATACCTCACCACCAAGTTCGGCTCGGTCGAGGCTTACGGCAAGATCGCCAGCCGCGTGGTCGATGCGGCAGCATCCGAGGGCCTTCAGTACAACCCGGGCAAGGTCAAGCGTCAGCCCAACACCATCGACTGCCATCGCCTGATCCACTGGGCGGAGGCCTCCGGCAAGTCCGCGGCCGTCAAGCAGCGCCTGATGGAGCTCTATTTCCGCGACGGTGGTGATCTGACCGACCGCGAGGTGCTGGTGCAGGCCGCGGCCGACTGCGGTCTCGATGCCGACAGCATCCGTCAACGTCTTGCGACCGACGAAGATGTCGAACTGATCTCGCAGCAGGCGCAGTCCGCGGCGCAAGCCGGCGTCAGCGGCGTGCCGACCTTCATCCTCGGCAACAAATACGGTATTTCCGGCGCTCAGCCGGCGGAGCAGCTGGCGGCGGCGATCCGCCAGGTTGCGGCCGAGATGGCAGAGCCACCGGCGGCTTAATTCGAGCGTGCTGCCTCAGGCGTCCTTCAGATAATAGTTCGCGTTCTTGCCGAGCGCGATGCGACGCAACACCCGGCGCAGTCTTGCGCTGCCGCGCAGCGGCGCGATCGCGGCGAGCACGCTGCGATAGACTGCGAGCTTCAGCGTATCAAGGGCGGGATGGACGCCCGGAGGCTTCTGCGGCAGGCCGATACCGCGCAGCATCGAATTGAAGAAGTGCAGGTCGTTGTTGCGGCGGACCGCGGGCGTCTTCCAGGTGATCGCCATCGAGATCGACGTGGTCGAGGCGGTGCGCACCCAGTGCGGCCATTGATACGGCACGTAACAGCCGTCACCGTCGAACAAATGGAATTCGGTCGCGCGCGGCGCAAAACCGTCATCGAAGGTCAGGTTGCGGTGCTTGGTCATCGAACGCTCGATCTCGTCGTCGGAGACGATCGCGCGATCGGTGTTGTCGTAGATCGTGAAGAACTTTTCGCCGCGGATCTGGACGAAGAAATTGTCCTCGCTGTCGAGATGGAACGGCGTGGTCGAATGCGGCGACGATACGAACAGGAAGCCCTCGACCTGCTCGAAATCGGCGTCCTTCAGGCTGTTGAAGCCGCGCGCGCGCGCCACGGAGAGCAGGGTGTCTTCCAGCAGCACGCGATAATCCGGCGATTTTTCGATGCGCTTGAGCACCATCCAGGCGCCTGCGGTTTCGATCTGCCGCACCACCTCGACCGGGTCGAGGTCGACTGACTTGACCTTGTCGGGATCCTGGCTGATCGCAGCGTCGCCGGAATTGTATTCGATCAGGTCGCGCGGCAGCTCGGAGGCGAGTCTTGCGATGCTCGGCAGCGACAGCAGCGGGTGGCCGGCCAGCTTGTGCCTGATCGCGAACGGTTTCAGCGGGAAGTCCCGCTTCAGCGCATCCTTGTCGGCACTGATGACGGGGGACAGCTGTGACGCGGCATTCATCGGCGGCGCTCCTGGAAGGCTCGAAGGCTGTGGACGAGCCGGCGGGCCGGCTCGCGTGCGAGTTTGCGCAGACGCAGCGCGATGCGGATCGCGGCGATCATTGGATCGTTCCGCCGCAACGGGATCAGCACGTCGCCGATCGCAAGACGGGCGCGCCAGATCGGATCGATCATGGAGGGGCCGGCGTTGGTGGAGGAATCGACAAAGGCGATCGCGGGATCGCCGCACAGGTGCCGCGTCAGATCGAGTGCGAGCTGGACGCCGGGCGATGTCCTGGCGAACTGCTCGTCGAAGCCGAGCTTGAACCAGTAGGCACGGTCGAGATGCCGCAGCAGCAATCCCGACGCCACCGGCGTGGTCCCGGCCATCAAGGTCGCGATTTCGCATTGTCCGCGCGCGCTCAGGGCCGCCGTGGCGCGGCGGATGAAATGCAGATCGCCGTCGTGCTGGGATATCGCGGTGCCGCGTTGCGCCTTCCAGCCACTGGCTTCGAGCGCCAGGAAGATGTCCAGTGCGCGCGCGATCTCGTCCGGCCGGCGTGCGATAGTGAAGGTCACCTCGCCATGTTCGGCGAGGCGGTTGCGCTGCCGGCGCAGCTCCTTCAACTTCTTGGGCCCGAGGGCGTCACGCAGCAGGTCCTCGACGTCGCGCGTTGCATCGAGGCCGGCGCGATCACGGGATTGCAGCACGTGCGGCGTCAGGCCGTCCGCAGCGAGAGTGCGGGTGAAGGCCGCAAGTGCAGGCCCCTGCAGCGGAACATCGCGCAGGATCAGCGCTCGTGTTCCGGCCTCACGCGCTTGCCGCAGCATGCGATGCGCGGCCTCATCCGCAGCATCCCGGTCGAGCAGCGCGGTGCCGAGCGGGCCGTAGGCGTCGGCGCTGACCAGGGCCGGGATCGGAATCCGGTAAGCGCGCCAGGCGGAGACCACGGGCAGCAAGCCGATCAGGCGCGCCGTTGCGTCGCCTGCGCCATCGACATGGCCCCAGGCGGTGAGTGCCATGGCGCCGCCGCGATCGCGAGCGGAGGCATTCACCGCGGCTTCCCAGTCGGGCAGGTAATATGCGTTGGGCTCGACGGCGCGATCCGCCAGTCCCTGCCATTGCTCGGCCGCGATGTCGGTCAGCGGCACCAGGCGATCGTGGCGCAGCGGCGTGCTGCGCAGCCGCGGTTGCGCATGGCGGATGATCCAGGACATCTCTGCATCGTGGCCCGTCCGCGGTGTTGCCGCGCGTCGCGCCTGTGTCAGCTGCGTCATGTCGGCTGCGTCGGTCACGTTGCGTTCCCCAGTCCTGTCCCCCGTGGCCATGTCGGCGCGGTCCGTCGTCGCGCTTCGGATCCATGGTCACGACACCGACCCTAAACGGGACATTGAAAAATTACGTGCGGCAGGAACGTCAAAATGCGCCGGTTGGATTAATCTTTAATTCACCATGAATGGCGGCAACGGAGCCGCCGCCGTTGCCGACTGCGCAGATAAACCTTTTCATCAAGTTTGGCGGGCACCATGCTACCGGGCTGCCGGTTGCGCCTGACATGATTGCGAAGCAGTTATTTTCACGCGCCGGACCTGGTCTTTCTTGCGGGGCGGTGCTGGCACGGGACCACGGCATGCAGAACGCACGCGAACGTATTCCGATGAGCGACAACGATATCGTCGAGCATTTCGCTCGTTTCGGGTATCGGGTGACGATCGGGCAGATCGCTTTCACGGGCGAGACCGTCGATGATTTCCGGGACGCGCGTGCGGGCAAATGGTGGAAGGCCGGCAAGCTGCGCCAGAATGAGCCGGGCCTGCTGCGGATCGAGGATGCGCAGCCGCGCCCCGATCAACGCACTCGTGACATCATTGTGGTGAGCTTCGGTACCGCGCGTGCCGTGATGGGCATCGACATCAAGCCCGGTGCGCCGCCGTTGAAGCCGGGCGACGCGACATGCCGCTACGCGTCGGCCATGGAGTGGCTTGCACCGCCGAAGACCGCGGCCGTCGCGCCTGGCAAGGTCGCCAAGCGTTAGAATCCGGTCGAGACTTGCCTTCTCCTCAATCGGCTGGAATCCATCCGGGTGACGTCCGAAGGCATTGCTTGTTCGACAGCGCGCCAGCCGGTCTCAATCGAACGCGACCCCGATCCGCTTCTCCTTGCGCCAGACGATGTGGCAGGCCTTGGTGGTGTGATCGTTCTCGAACACAAGAGTGAAGCGATCGGGGATGCCGAGCGGGCTTGCCACTTCAAGCGCGGCGCCGCTGGCCGAGAGATTGCGAACGGTACAACTGATACCGGCATCTCCATTGAAAGAGATGGTGCCGGCTTTCAAAACACGCTGGCGCGGACTGGTGCGGTGCTCTTCCATGGCTGTGAACTCGAACTCGGAAACGGTATTGTTCGATAGCATTGCAGCTTGAACGAGCAAATGCATCGCGCCTCACGCTAGGGCGGCATCCTTAATCTTGTGTTCCGAAATTATCGGCAGTTTGCGCACAAACTGCCGATAAATCACGCAGCCTTGTTGAAACGGCGGATCGCTTCACGCCGATCGTGTCTGGAGGTTTCCGCGAGGAATCTGAGTATCTCTTCGCGGGGCGAGACGCGCAGGGCTCTCGGCGTCAGCGCATCTTGTCCCAGGGATCCTGCTTCTTGGTGGACGTCGGAATCCGGTCCAGCGCGTCCTTGTAGGCCCGCTCGTCCTCCTTGGCCTTGCGGTCGAGCGCGCGCTGCTGGGCTTCCGTCGGCGGAGCGGGGCCATCGCTGCCCTTCACCGGTGCTGCAAAGGCCGGCGCGGCCATCGTCATGATCGAGAGGACGACCAGAACCCGTTTCATATCATCAGTCTCCCGGCTTGGCTGTGCGAGGGGTGAGCCGGCAATCTAGCGGCAGATCACCGTTTTTGGGAGAGGGAACGATGCCGTGATCCAACAAAATCCGCCCAACTTTCTCCGCATCTTGTGTGGCGTTGTTGAGAATCCCGCGAAGGGATCTGGCGGGAACCGGCCGCCGGCCGCGCGGATGTGGCGGCTTGCGGGTTTCCACCCGGCGTGAGAATGAGCTAGTTTTGCGGCAGACGAGACCGGAGCGGGACCCGTTTGGTCGATGAGGCCGACCGCAGAGACAGGATTGAGGAGACCAGAGGTGAGGACGTTTCGCATAGCCTTGATCATGGCGCTGCTGGCCGGTCCGGCCTGCGCGCAGAGCCTTGGCACCAACATCATTCCCGACGCGCCAGCCAAGACGCCCGAGCAGATCGAGCGTGATCAGGCGATCGAGCGCGACTACAAGGAATCGCTGAAGAAGATTCCCGACGGCAAGGCCAGCACCGATCCCTGGGGAAATGTCCGCAGCGTCGAGCCGTCGCGCGCCCCTGCGAAGGCGCCGGCCGCCAGAACAGCGTCGACCAAAAACGGGCAGCCCAAGGCGCAGGCCAAAACCACCCAGGCCAAGCCGCCGACGAATCTGCAGTAAACATAATCCGGATCTGACGCGAGCGTGACCGCGCTCTGGCGCTGTCTGGCGCGGCTGCTTCGCGCTTGTCGCGAGGAAACCGGTATCCGCCCCGGATCAAGTCCGGGGGCATGCTTTGCTGGAAAACGCCTTAGCGCGACACGTGAGCGGACACGGCCAGCCACTGCCCGTTGCGCTTGGCCCAGACATCGGTGTAGCGCCCGGAGCCCGTGCCGCCGTCGGGCAGGGTGTAGCTCGTCCGTGCGTGGATGATGGCGAAGTCGCCCATGATCCGGATGTCGACATCGTGCGCCTTGAGATCGCGGATGGCCACGGGGGCTGCGGTTTGCTTCAGAAATCCCGCGCGATCGACCAGCGATTTGTCTGGATTGGAGCAGTAGAAATCGTCTGCCAGGATGGCGTCGAAGCGCGCGACGTCGGAGTGTTGCACCGAGCTGACATAGTCGCGGTTGAGATTTGCAAGAATCTCCTGATCGGTCATGGCGGGATCTCCTGGGCAACGCCGGTCTTTCAGCGGGCGCTGTGTCTGCCCGGCGTGCGGTGTCATGCTGACGATCATCCGCATCCCGGGGGATGAATCAAGCGGGCATGCGCAGTCGCGCGTGTCGCGTTCGCTATTGCAGCACAAATGGACGGGCAGCGAAACCGCGCCGCGGCGTGACCCGTCGCAGCCTTCGGCCTAGCATTGCGGTCACGGCGGCCGTGAGTCGGCGCGCCGTTGAGATTGGATCGGAGAGGGCACCATGTCAGGGCTACTGATCAATTTAATCATCCAGATCGTCGGCGGTGCGATCGGCGGAAACGTGGCCGGAGGCGCGGCCAAGAACATTGATCTCGGCACCATCGGCAACACCATTGCCGGGGCGATCGGTGGCGGAGCCGGCGGCCAGCTTCTCGGGATGTTGATCCCGTTGCTCGCCAATTCCGCCTCGACACCGGACATCGGCGCGATGGTTGGCCAGATCGCCGGTGGCGGTGTCGCCGGTGCGGTGCTGACGGCGATCGTCGGGGCCATCAAGAACAAAGCCGCGGCCTAATTCGAACTACCGGCGCGTTCGTGCGAGACACTATCTCGATCTCTGCGGCAGCAGAGCGCGCATGGTTTGTTTGTGTTGCACGTCGTGGGACAGTTTCGGTTGCAACCGATGGCTCCGGTTGCCGCCGGTGGTTGTGCGCGTCCTGCCGGCGATAGCGGGCGGCGCATCAGCGCGTGAATTGGACTCCAGTCAGCGGGTGCGACGTTTTCGTTGCGGTTGCTGATGCTCGATCTGCCACAGCACCAGCAGCACGGCCGATCCCAAGCCGAGGATGACTCCGAGAAACAGTAGGGTGAGGTCAGGCGTGGTCCATGTGGAGAGCATGCCAACTGAAAAAGCAAAGGGCATGCCAACCGAATGTCGTGGGCGGCGAATCGCTCAAGAGGTTCGCCGCCGCATCAAGGCGCCGGTCCGTCAGAGCGCTCAGGGATGCGCGAATGCAATACGGCGGGCGGATCTGTTCCGGCCTTGGCGCTTGGTGAATGGCACGAGCGGCCTGGATGACACCCGAGTCCGTAACGGTCGACAGGCTGACGTGCCTCGATCGCCCGCAAGCGGTCAGATCACGCGCGGCTTCCTGGCGAGGACGGTGTCGTCCTCTGCGATGCGCGCCTGTGTCGCGATACGCTTGACGATCTCAAGGGCTGCATTTCGGTCGGCGCGCCGCGGGATGCTTTGAAACGTCCGGAGCAACTCCAGTCCTTCTTCGGGGGTAAAACCCTCGCCCCTGGATACGCGAACGCTCGTCCCGCCGTCTCGATAACCGCCGCCGCTATGGTCGCCCATGGATGTCCCCAATTGTATGGCCCCAATTGTGAGTCCGACCCGTTCACATCAACAGATCGCCAAGTCATGGCCCGGAACAGATCATCCGCGGCTGTGGCGATCGTCGTATCCGCAAAGGGTTTATTGGCTATTCAATTAATTCCGGCGACACAGCAAACGTCGAAGATCGTCGAAATCGATTGTACGCAAACAATAACGCCTGCACGAGCGGCGCGACGTCCGTGCAGCGGTGCCGATCATAGAGTGCCGCGTTGATTCTCAGAAGCCTCATCAGCAGGCTGCGCCGGCAGATCTTCGCTGCGGCTTTCAGGCCTGCAGAACGACCTGCTTTACCGGTGCAGCGGCGTCCCGCAAGCTGGCCGGAGTGCTGACCAGGCGCCGCGGACGATGAAACCGCACGCCGATCTCGGCGCCGCGCCGCCAGGCCGTCAGGCAATGCCGCGTGACGCTGCCGCTTGGTGTCAGCAGCAGAACGAAGGCCTTTGGCGGGATCAGTTCGCCGACTTCAAGGCGGGCGCCGCCTTCGGAGATATCCAGAATGAAGCACTCATAAAGCGGCGACGCTGCGCCGCAAAAAATAAAACCCGGCCGGCGAAGCTCGAACCGCTTGTGCCTTCTCTCGATGATATGTGCCAAAATCTTGGGCATAATGAACCGACCGGCAAACGGGGAAATAGCACTATGCGAGAAGTACCATGGTGTTGTAGCAGCGCCGCGTTCACACCCCTTCAATGAATTCGCGTCAATTGCCGCAATTCGGGAAAGGACTTGTTGTGAGTTTGCGCGGTGCAACGCCGTATTGCCGGGAAATACGGCCGTCGGGCGCGCCGTATCGTTGAGTTAGTGTTAAGTTTTTGCGGCGGGAATTGGGGAGCGTTAACCTGGCACGCGCGCACCAAATATCGTCGGTCGCTCCGCTGATCCCATCGGGGTCCCGAGAACGGCATGCAAACATCCGGGCGCCGTGCGAGCCACTTCGAGCGAGTGCGACGCAATTCTTCACGCGCGCCACAGTGGCGATGGTCACGCGCCAGACTTGATCAGCGTACTGCTTCGCTGATCTTGCTGGAGCCGGAGCGGCGCACGCTGCGCAGCTCGACCGTGTTGTCGCGCTTTTCATCGACCTTGGTGGTGACGGCCGCAAGCTGATCCTTCGAGGCTTGCAGGCTTGCCATGTCGAGTAGGTGGGCGAGCAATTTCAAATCGGCTTTTTCTGCAAGTCGTTTCAGTTCGAGACATGCAGGTCCGATGTGAGCTGCCGCTGCAAATGGGCTGTTCATGGAAATCCTCCCAGACCCCCTCAGATCCATCCGCATCGAATTCCTGATTCGAGCGAGTCGCAATACAAATCAGTTTTGCGGCTGAGTGCTGGGCGATTTTGACGCGCACATTCGTGTTACGGAATAAAACACGATGTCCGGAGTTCAATGCTGTTGCACGCGATCTCGCGGATGATTCTTATTGCAACCGATCCCGAGCGGCGCCGAGGTGTTCGGTCAGAACGATCAAAGCCTCGCGAACCGGCTGGCTGTCGACGGCGCGAAACGCTTTGACGAGGCGCAGTGCTTCCTCGGTCTTGAGGGCTTCTTCGTTGGGAGCCTGATTTTCCTTCTGATCCGGCATCGCGCTTTCGTCCCCAAAAACTATTTAAATGTTATCTCGAATAATAGTTCTGTCAGCAACGATCCTGCCGCCTAATTTGGCTTTTCTGGGTCCGCCACGTGACCTGAATGGTATCTTGTTCCGGGAGTTCCCCCCGGCTTCACGGGCCCGACGCATATGCCGACCTGTCGAGCACCCCGACATGGAGCTCTATCGCATAGCGCTGCTGCGGCGTGAAGCGTCGTTTCGCGGGTTTTCGGGGCGATTCAGCCTTTTTCGCTGCCGGGCACGGTGGCCAGCCGATCCACCCACACCAGGGCCGAGCGTCGCCAGCTTTGCCGGCGGGGCGACAGGGCGGCGCGCTGGGCAATGGTTCCAACCCGCAGCGAATAGCTCTGGGGGGGGACTGGCGCACAGGCAAAATCGGCGTTCCGCAGGTTCCACAGAAGGCGTGCCGGCGCTTGCTCCCGCTCTCGGTCATCTTGACGTAGCTCTTCGGCGCACCGGTCAGGAGCACGAAACCGGCCGGCGGAAAAGGTGGTGCGAAACGCGGAGCCGGAGAGCATCTGGCAATCGGTGCAGTGGCAGATCCCGAGTGCGGTCGGATCGACATCGGCCTCGAAGGTGATCTCCCCGCAATGACAGCGTCCGTCGATCTTCATGGTGCGGCTCCCGGCATCTCATACGATGCAACGTCTCGGCTATTCGCGGTCGATAACGTTCTTGAGGACCAATCGCGACAGCGCGATCACCAGCTGTTTCAGCCGGGCATTTTCCTCGATCAGTGCGCGCACATCCAGGGTTCCCATACCCAACGACGGCATGTCGAAGCGGTCGCCGTCATGCGGGTGATCATCGGATGGCGGCGGCCGGTCTCCCTGGGGCGGACGGGCGCGTCCCATGGCGAACCTCCGAAAGCAACCTGCGGCAGCCTGCGCGCAGAGCACCACAATCGCCCCCAACCACATTCCGGCGATGGCGCCAGCGTATCCGAGTCGGGGAGCCGGGCATAAAGCGGTGGTCGCTCATGAGCCGCGGTGGTTGCTCGAATGGTTGCTCAAGTGCTTGACCATGCGCCAGAAGGGGACGCCGTCCGGCCTGCCGGTCTTCGGATCGACGAACTGCTCCAGGACCGCCCAACCGTGGCGCTCGTAAAACGAGCGTGCGCGATCGTTGCCGACCACGCAGTGCAGTTTTGCCAGCGAGACGCCATGGCCGGCCATCTCGCGTTCCGCCGCCGACATCAATCGCGAAGCGAGCCCGGTTCCACGCCGTGCGGAGGCGACGAAGACCTGGCTGAGGACGTCGTCGTGCCAGGCGGCGAAGCCGACAATGGCGCGATCGTGTGCGACGACCAGGGTGGCCGGCTGGAGCATGGCCATCCGGTCATGGAAGAAGGCGATATCGCGCCGCGCACATTCCTGCTCCGGCATGAAGCGGGCGTGGGTTTCATGCCAGATCGCATGATAGAGCGCCGCGATCTGCGGCACCTCCGAGGCCTGCGCATATCGCGGCACCACGATCACCGGCATCTTTCTGCGCAACGCGTTCACCGACACCCGCGCGGCCCACCCGGCGCGCCAGCCGGACGGTTCGCGGTCGTTCGAGGATTGTCCGACATGATCATGAAGTAAGACAGACAGCAGTCGATCCGGCAACTGCGGCCGCGCACCGCCGGTTGAGCCTCGGTGTGAAATTTCTGGTCAGACTCCGGCTGGTGCGTCCCACTCCTGCCACAAGCGGCAATATGCTTCGCACAAGGCACGCAAGCGCTTGGAGCAACAAAAGCACGGAGATCGGCATGCCCCTGTTGAGAAAACCTCTCTATCAGCGAAACGACGGCGCGGACGAGGATCGATGGCGCCTGGTCCTGGACACGGACGTCAACCGCTTGTTCGTCGAGCATGAACAGACGCGCGGCGACATGCGAGGCTCCGGTTACAGCACCAGCACGGACGAGATGGAGGTGACTGCGTTTCTGAAGGAGCCCGGCCAAGGCCAGTACGAACTGATGCGGCTTCTCAGAGCCCTGTTTGATGACGTCCCAAACGACACGCGCCTCGCCAGCTGAAATAACGGCGCGGGGCCGGCGTCGTGCCGGTCATGCGGACTGTCGTTTCAAGAAACGGATGATGAGGACGAGGGCGACGGCCGATTGGGCGATGCCAACCCTGAATGCCGTTGTGGCGAGGGGCTCATCTCGCACTGTGTTATCGGCGAACAGCAACAGCAGGAACATGGCGCCGCTGACGATCAGGATTTTCTGAAGCGACATCGGCCAAGTCTTGGTGAAGTCTTGGTGATGAAGTCTTGGTGATGAAGAAAGCCAGCATGTTGAACAAGGCCGTCCCAGGAACTGCGCCCAAAAGCTCTGCCATTGTTTGTTCTCCCCGGTCATCAATCTCAAATCATTGGGCCGTGGCGACGCCAGGCTGGCGGCCGCACCCCCGATCCTTCAGCAGTGCCCGACAGGTGACCGCAAGTGGGTCAAGGTCGAGTCATCCCTTACCTTTGGCGCTCCGGCCTGCGGCTGATGGGCGCATCATCGTTCAAACAGGTCGCTGGGGAGGCGGCCCGTGCGAAATCGCTAAAAGAACATATTGCGAACAGAGAACAAATAGCGTACATTGGTGTCATCACTGGAGCTGGTGAGTCTCGAGCAAGTCTTTCACAAGTCTCGGGCCTGCCGACCCAGCCGTTCATTGTCCCCCCGGCGAATCCCGTCCATAAGGAGCGCGACCGATGTCTCAGACTGCTTTGCGTGTTGTTGAAGGAAGTTCCATGGACAAATCAAAGGCCTTGAGCGCCGCCCTGTCCCAGATCGAACGTCAGTTCGGCAAGGGCTCGGTGATGAAGCTCGGCAAGAACGACCGGTCGATGGACATCGAGACGATCTCGTCCGGATCGCTGGGACTGGACATTGCGCTCGGCGTCGGCGGTCTGCCGAAGGGCCGGGTGGTCGAGATTTATGGGCCAGAATCATCCGGCAAGACCACGCTGGCGCTGCATTGCGTCTCCGAGGCTCAGAAGAAGGGCGGCATCTGCGCCTTCATCGATGCCGAGCACGCGCTCGATCCGGTCTATGCCCGCAAGCTCGGGGTCAATGTCGACGAGCTGCTGATTTCGCAGCCCGACCATGGCGAGC
Source organism: Hyphomicrobiales bacterium (assembly GCA_041424235.1). Classification (GTDB taxonomy): domain Bacteria; phylum Pseudomonadota; class Alphaproteobacteria; order Rhizobiales; family Xanthobacteraceae; genus Bradyrhizobium_A. Next base: position 16,895 of record JBGMOD010000223.1, on the reverse strand, counting down.
AGGCGCTGGAAATCGCCGATACGCTGGTGCGTTCGGGCGCGGTGGACGTGCTGATCGTGGACTCGGTCGCGGCGCTGGTGCCGCGCGCCGAACTGGAAGGCGAAATGGGCGACGCGCTGCCCGGCCTGCAGGCCCGCCTGATGAGCCAGGCGCTGCGCAAGCTGACGGCGTCGATCAACAAGTCCAACACCATGGTGATCTTCATCAACCAGATCCGCATGAAGATCGGTGTGATGTACGGTTCGCCGGAAACCACCACGGGCGGCAATGCGCTGAAATTCTACGCCTCCGTGCGCCTCGACATCCGCCGCATCGGCGCGATCAAGGAGCGCGAGGAAGTGGTTGGCAATACCACCCGCGTCAAGGTGGTGAAGAACAAGCTGGCGCCTCCGTTCAAGCAGGTCGAATTCGACATCATGTACGGCGAAGGCGTGTCGAAGATGGGCGAGATCCTCGATCTCGGCGTCAAGGCGGGCCTGGTGGAAAAGTCCGGTGCCTGGTTCTCCTACGACAGCCAGCGCCTCGGCCAGGGCCGCGAGAACGCGAAAGCGTTCCTCAAGGCCAACCCGGATATGACCGCGAAGATCGAAGCCGCGATCCGCCAGAATTCAGGCTTGATCGCCGATCAGATCCTCGCCGGCACGCCGGAGCGCGATGCCGACGGCGAGGAGCCGGCGGAAGACTAATTCATCCGGGCGCTTCCAGGGTCATTGTTGAGCGCGTTGTCCATGTTCCGAAGCCGCTTCGTGGGGCAACCACGAGGGTGGAATCCGGTTGCGAGAGATGGGCCACGCCTGAGTTGATCGGGCGTGATTGCAGGGAACTGGGAGTTCCGGACTCTGGAGCTTGAGTCCACTGTGACTTGAAGTACACGGTGACTTGGGTTTCACCACACGGGCGTTGAGGACATTGAGTTGCCGATGTCATCAGCGCCCGTTGTGTTGTCTGCCGCTCGCTTATAACGGTCGCGCGTTGGTGAGCGTTGCGGGGATGAGCAGGCAGGGTCGTGGCTTCCGCTGACCCGCCGGCTTATCTCCGCGTTTGGCCGTTCACTCCGCCATCAATTGACTAACTCACTCCGCCGCCAAGGCGTAGTCCGCGACCGGCGGGCACGAACACACCAGGTTGCGATCGCCATAGACATTGTCGACGCGGCCGACCGGCGCCCAGTATTTGTCTGAGCGCGAGGAGCCGGCGGGGAAGCAGCCCTCGGTGCGCGGATAGGCCCGGTTCCAGCTGTCGTCGGCAATGTCGTGCACGGTGTGGGGCGCGTGCCGCAGCGGCGAGGCCTCGATGGCGAAGCGGCCAGCCTCGACGTCGGCGATCTCGCGGCGGATCGCGATCATGGCGTCGCAGAAGCGATCGAGCTCCGCCTTCGATTCGGATTCCGTCGGCTCGATCATCAGCGTGCCCGGCACCGGGAAGCTCATGGTCGGCGCGTGGAAGCCGTAGTCGATCAGCCGCTTGGCGATGTCGTCGACGGTGACGCCCGATGTCACCTTCAATCCGCGCGGATCGACGATGCACTCGTGCGCCACCCGGCCCCGGGCGTTGCGATACAGCACCGGAAAATGCGGATCGAGCCGCTTGGCGATGTAGTTGGCGTTGAGCACGGCGATTTCGGTCGCCTGGGTCAGGCCGTCGCCACCCATCATCAGGATGTAGAGATAGGAAATCACCAGGATCGACGCCGAGCCGTAGGGCGCCGCCGAGACCGGGCCGACCGGGGCGGTGCCGCCGTCGACCGCCGGGTGGCCCGGCAGGAACGGCTTGAGATGCGCCTTGACGCCGATCGGTCCCATGCCCGGGCCGCCGCCGCCATGGGGAATGCAGAAGGTCTTGTGCAGGTTGAGATGGCTGACATCGGCGCCATAATCGCCGGGGCGGGCGAGGCCGACCTGGGCGTTCATGTTGGCGCCGTCGAGATACACCTGGCCGCCATGTGCATGCACGATGTCGCAGATCTCGCGGATGTGCTCCTCGAACACGCCATGGGTCGAGGGGTAGGTGATCATGACGGCGGCGAGCTTGTCCTTGTGCTGTTCGGCCTTCTTGCGCAGGTCTTCGACATCGACGTCGCCGCGGGTGTCGCAGGCCACCACCACGACGTCCATGCCGACCATGCTGGCGGACGCCGGGTTGGTGCCGTGGGCGGAGGACGGGATCAGGCAGATGGTGCGATGGGCCTCGCCGCGTGCGGCGTGGTAACCGCGGATCGCCAGCAGGCCGGCATATTCGCCCTGCGCGCCGGAATTGGGCTGCAACGAGATTGCATCATACCCGGTGATATCGATCAGCCAGCGCTCCAAGGTCTTGAACATGGCATGATAACCGGCGGCCTGCTCGCGTGGCGCGAACGGATGCAGCGCGCCGAACTCCGGCCAGGTCACGGGGATCATTTCCGTGGTCGCGTTCAGCTTCATGGTGCAGGATCCCAGCGGGATCATGGCACGATCGAGCGCAAGATCGCGGTCGGCGAGCTTGCGCATGTAGCGCAGCAGTTCGGTCTCCGAGCGGTGTGCATGGAACACCGGGTGGGTGAGATAGGCGCTGGTGCGCTTCAGTTCGGCGGGCAGGGCGTCGGGTGCCTCCGCCTCGAGCTCGGCATAAGCGAGGCTGCCGCCGAAGACGCGCCAGACGCTCTCCACGATCGCCGGTGTCGTGGTCTCGTCCAGCGCGATGCTCACCGAGGTGTCGTCGAGCCGCAAATTGATCTTCTCATGCGCTGCGCGCGCAATGATCTCCTGGCGCTGGCCGTCAACCGCCACCGTCACGGTGTCGAAATAGCTCTCGGACTGCGGCGCGAAGCCGAGCTTTTTCAGCCCGGCCGCCAGCACCGCGGTGCGCCGGTGCACCGTGCGTGCGATGTGCGCGAGGCCCTCGGGACCATGATAAACGGCGTACATCGAGGCGATCACCGCCAGCAGCACCTGCGCGGTGCAGATATTGGAGGTGGCTTTCTCGCGGCGGATGTGCTGCTCGCGGGTCTGCAGCGCCAGGCGATAGGCAGGCTCGCCACGGGCGTCGATCGACAGCCCGACAATGCGGCCGGGCAGCGAGCGCTTCAGGGTCTCGCGCACCGCCATGTAGGCGGCATGCGGTCCGCCATAACCCATCGGCACGCCGAAGCGTTGCGTCGAGCCGACGGCGATGTCGGCGCCGAGATCACCGGGCGAGGCCAGCAGCGTCAAAGCCAGCGGATCGGCGGCGACAATGGCGAGCGCGCCCTTGGCCCGCAATGCCGCGATCGCCGGTCGCAAATCGCGGACCGCACCATGGCTGCCGGGGTATTGCAGCAGCGCGCCGAATACATCTGCCTTGTCGAGGTCGCCGAGATCACCGACGGTCACGGTCCAGCCCAGCGGCTCGGCACGCTGGCGTAGCACCGCGAGGGTTTGCGGATGGGCGTCGCGATCGACGAAGAACACGTTGCTCTTGCTTTGCGAGGCGCGGTGCGCCAGCGCCATGGCTTCCGCCGCCGCCGTGCCCTCGTCGAGCAGCGAGGCATTGGCGACATCGAGTCCGGTAAGATCGCAGACCATGGTCTGGAAATTGAACAGCGCCTCGAGCCGGCCCTGGCTGATCTCAGGCTGGTAGGGTGTGTAGGCGGTGTACCAGGCCGGATTCTCCAGGATATTGCGCTGGATCACCGCGGGCAGCAGCGTGCCGTTGTAGCCTTGGCCGATCAGCGAGGTGACCATGGCATTTTGCGCGGCGATCTCGCCCATGTGCGCCAGCGCCTCGCTCTCGCTCAGCGCGTGTCCCAGATCGAGCGGCGCCTGTTGGCGGATCGACGCGGGCAGCGTTTCGTCCATCAGCGCTGCGAGGCTCCTGGCTCCCACCGTCTCCAGCATACCGGCGATATCACGCGGCGAGGGCCCGATATGGCGGCGCGCGAAGGTGGTGGCGGCGTCGTTGGATAATTTGCGATGCGCGGTCATGATCGTCCTCTCGCAGCTCGATGTCTCAATAGCTCAGCAGGTCAGGCCGTATGGGCCTTGTAGGCGGCCTCATCCATCAGGCCGTCGAGTTCGCCGGTGTTGGCGATCTTGATCTTGAAGAACCAGGCGCCGCCGGCCGGATCGGTGTTCACCAGCGACGGTTCGGCGGCCAGCGCGTCATTGATCGCGACGATCTCGCCGGTGATCGGCGCGTAGACGTCGGAGGCGGCCTTGACGGATTCGACCACGGCTGCGGCTTCCGCCTTCTTCAACTGGCGACCGACCTTCGGCAGTTCGACGAACACCACGTCGCCGAGCTGGGTCTGGGCGTAGTCGGTGATGCCGACGGTGGCGACGTCGCCATCGATCTTCAGCCATTCATGGTCCGATGTGAACAGGGTGGTCATGACAGAAACCTCAGTGTTAGCGTTTGTAGGTGTTGGTGATGAACGGCATCGGCGCGACCTGCATCGGCAGTCGCTGCCCGCGCACCTCGGCGAACACCGTGGTGCCGTCCTGGGTGAAGGCTTTAGGCAGATAGCCCATGGCCACCGGGGCGATCCTGCTGGGTCCGAACCCGCCGGACGAGACGTAGCCTGCCGGTGCGGGATCATCCTGCTCGACAAAAAGCCGGGCGCCTTCGCGCACCGGTGCGCGTCCCTCGGCAAGCAGGCCGACGCGGCGGCGCGATGCGCCATGAACCAGTTGCTTGAGGATGATCTCCGCACCAGGAAATCCGCCGGCGCGCGCGCCGCCGGTGCGCCGTGTTTTCTGGATCGACCATTCCAGCGCCGCTTCCACCGGCGTGGTCGCGACATCGATATCGTGGCCATACAGGCAAAGGCCGGCCTCCAGCCGCAGGCTGTCGCGGGCACCGAGCCCGATCGGCAAGACGTCGTTTTGATCGAGCAGAGCGGTGGCCAGCGCTTCGGCCTTGTCGGCCGGCACCGAGATCTCATAGCCGTCTTCGCCGGTATAACCGGAACGCGAGACGAAACAGTCGATCCCCATTACGGTCTGGGGGCCCGCATCCATGAAACGCAGTGCGGCGGTGGTCGACGAGAATTGCGCCAGCACCTCTGCGGCCTTCGGTCCCTGCAGCGCGATCAGCGCGCGGTCGCCGAGGCTTTCGATCTCGCAGGTCTCCGCGAGGTGCGCTCGCAGGTGCGCCTCGTCGTCCTCCTTGCAGGCGGCGTTGACCACCAGGAACAGATGGTCGCCGAAATTCGCCACCATCAGGTCGTCGAGGACGCCGCCGCGGTCGTTGGTGAATTGCGCATAACGCTGGCGGCGGGGGGCGACCCCGACGATGTCCTGCGGCACCAGCCGCTCCAGCGCGCGCGCCGCATCCTCAATATGCCCGGATTTCGGCCGCAGCCGGAGCTGTCCCATATGCGAGACGTCGAACAGGCCGGCAGCCGCGCGGGTGTGCAGATGCTCCTTGAGCACGCCGGGGGCATACTGCACCGGCATCTCGTAGCCCGCGAACGGCACCATCTTTCCGCCGCGCGCGACATGCAGCGCGTGGAGCGGGGTTCGTTTCAGGGGCTTGTCGAGAGCGGGATGAGTGTCGGAAGACATCTGGCGGACTCCAGACGGCGATCGAGGACCATTCCTCAAAAACCCGTCGAAGCCCCATCTGTCGCTGTGCCTGAGAGTATTATCCCGTCGGCGGGCGACTCTCCGGAGCCTTTTGATCGGACCCGGCTGCGCCTCTTTCCAGATGTCGTCCCATCACGCGGTTCGTTTGCCTGAGAGTTTCCGGGGCGGTTGCTCCTTCGGCGCCGGCGCAAGGCCGATCTCTCCCGACGTGATGTCGTCGTACTGGAGCATGATCCGGAAAAGTGGGTACCGGTTTTCCGGACCAGATCATGCTCTATAGGACGCAGAGAACACGCCGGCACCGAGGCTGTCAACGCGCCGCCCGGTTCTATCAACGGTTCTTGTTCGAATTGATAAGTCTTTGGTCTCGTTGCACACTTTCTGGACAGGGTGATCCCGTCCCAGTAAAAGCAGGGCGGGACAAAGGCAGCCGCGCCCGTCATAATTGCGGGTGGTATGCCACGAGAGCGAGATCGGTAAAAACCGGTATCCGGTTTCGCCGGAATCTGCTTTCACATCAGCAAATAATGAGCATTCAGCGTGGATTTCAGGTATCCGGGGCTGAAGAGCCCGGATAATGCGATTGGACTGTCATGAGCGGCGTTAACGAGATCAGGTCTGCGTTCCTCAACTATTTCGCGAAAAACGGCCACGAGATCGTGCCGTCTTCGCCATTGGTTCCGCGCAACGACCCCACCTTGATGTTCACCAATGCAGGCATGGTGCAATTCAAGAACGTGTTCACCGGTCTCGAGAAGCGGCCCTACCAGCGCGTCACCACCTCGCAGAAATGCGTACGCGCCGGCGGCAAGCACAACGATCTGGATAATGTCGGCTACACCGCGCGGCATCACACCTTCTTCGAGATGCTCGGCAACTTCTCGTTCGGCGATTATTTCAAGGATCGCGCCATTGAGCTCGCCTGGAATCTGATCACCCGGGACTACGGGCTGCCGAAAGACCGCCTGCTGGTGACGGTCTATTCCGAGGACGACGAAGCGTTCGGCCTTTGGAAGAAGATCGCCGGCCTGCCGGAGTCGAAGATCATCCGGATCCCGACCTCGGACAATTTCTGGCAGATGGGCGACACCGGCCCGTGCGGCCCGTGCTCGGAAATCTTCTACGACCACGGCGATCACATCCCGGGCGGTCCTCCCGGTTCGCCGGATGAAGACGGTGATCGCTTCATCGAGATCTGGAATCTGGTGTTCATGCAGTTCGACCAGATCGCGCCCGGCAATCGCGTCCCGCTGCCGAAGCCGTCCATCGACACCGGCATGGGCCTTGAACGCGTCGCCGCCGTGCTGCAGGGCAAGCACGACAATTACGACATCGACCTGTTTGTCGCGCTGATCCGCGCGATTGCCGATCTCACCGGTGCCGATCCGCAGGGACCGATGAAGGCCTCGTTGCGCGTGATTGCCGATCACCTGCGCGCGTCCTCGTTCCTGATCGCCGACGGCGTACTGCCGTCGAACGAGGGCCGCGGCTATGTGCTCCGCCGGATCATGCGCCGCGCCATGCGCCATGGTCAGTTGCTCGGCGCAAAAGAACCGCTGATGTATCGCCTGGTCTGGGCGCTGGTGCGCGAGATGGGCCAGGCCTATCCCGAGTTGGTGCGCGCCGAGAGCTTGATCGAAGAAACACTGCGGCTGGAAGAGACGCGTTTCCGCAAGACCCTTGATCGCGGCCTCGCGATTCTGGACGACAAGAGCGTATCGCTGAAGCAGGGTGATATGTTCGACGGCGAGACAGCTTTCACGCTGTACGACACTTACGGCTTCCCACTCGATTTGACGCAGGATGCGCTGCGTAACCGCGGCATCTCGGTCGATATCGCCTCCTTCACCGATGCGATGGAGAAGCAGAAGGCCAAGGCGCGCGCGTCGTGGTCGGGATCGGGAGAAGCCGCGACCGAAACCGTGTGGTTCGGCTTGCGCGAGAAGCTCGGCGCCACGGAGTTTTTGGGTTATGAGACCGAGCGCGCCGAAGGCGCCATCACCGCGCTCGTGAATGATGGCAAGGAAGTCGATCGGCTCAAGGCCGGCGATACCGGCGCCATCGTGCTGAACCAGACGCCGTTCTATGCGGAGTCCGGTGGTCAGCTCGGCGACACCGGCGTGCTGACCGGCGAGGGGGCCGTCTTCCGCGTCACCGACACGCAGAAGCGGGCCGGCGATCTGTTCGTGCACCTCGGCACTGTCGAGAAGGGTGAGCTGAAACAAGGCATGGCGCTGGCGCTCGACGTCGATCACGGTCGCCGCTCCGCGATCCGCGCCAATCACTCGGCGACGCATCTGCTGCACGAGGCGCTGCGCCAGGTGCTCGGCGATCACATCGCGCAGAAGGGCTCGCTGGTGGCACCGGATCGCCTGCGTTTCGACTTCGTGCATCAGAAGCCGATCACGGCCGACGAACTCCGCCGCGTCGAGGACATCGCCAACAACGTCGTACTCGAAAACGACGAAGTCACCACGCGCCTGATGGCGGTGGACGATGCACGCGAAGCCGGCGCTCGCGCGCTGTTTGGCGAAAAATATGGCGACGAAGTGCGCGTGGTGTCGATGGGCAAGCTGCCGCGGGAAAGCGGCAGCAACGCGCTGGGATGGTCGGTGGAATTGTGCGGCGGCACCCACGTGCGGCGCACCGGAGACATCGGCCTGATCTCCGTGCTCGGCGAAAGCGCCGTCTCCTCCGGCGTGCGCCGCATCGAGGCACTGACCGGACATCATGCGCGGCAGCATGCCAATGAGACCATGGCGCTTGCCAAATTGGCGGCGGCTGAACTGCGCACCACGCTCGACGACATGCCGGCGCGGATCGCCGCGCTGATGGACGAGCGCAAGAAGCTTGAGCGCGAGCTGTCGGACGCCAGGAAGAAGATCGCCATGGGCGGCGGCGGCACGGCCAACGGCGCGAGCCACGGCGCCGACATCAGCACCATCGGCGACGTCAAGTTCCTCGGGCGCGTCGTGCAGGGCATCGAGATGAAGGATCTCAAGAGCCTTGCCGACGAGGGTAAGAAGCAACTGGGATCCGGCGTGATCGCCATCGTCAATGTGGGCGAGGACGGCAAGGCCGGCGTGGTGGTCGGTGTCACCGCCGATCTCACCGCACGCTACAGTGCCGTCGAACTGGTGAAGACGGCCTCCGAGGCGCTGGGGGGCAAGGGCGGCGGTGGCCGTCCGGACATGGCGCAAGCTGGCGGTCCCGATGGATCGAAGGCCGGTGCAGCGCTCAAGGCGATTGAAGCGGCCATCGGAGCCTGACGTGACACAGCCGGAGTTGTCCGCGTCGGTGCCGTTGGCCCTGTCGTCAACATTATCCTGGCGCGCCGAGCACGCCTGCCTCAACGCGTGGCCGGCGCTGTCCAATGTGTTTCATGACGGCTGGGTGGCGCGTTTCGCCGATGGGCTGACCCGCCGCGCCAATTCGGTCAATCCGCTGCATGGCGGCGCCACCATGGATGGGCCCAGCCTGCAGTTCTTCGAGAACCTGTTTCGCGGCCACGATCTGCCTCTGATCATCCGGATGCCGTGGCTGCTCGATCCGGTTGTGGATCGCAGGCTCGATCAGCTCGGCTACCAGGCGGAGGGCGAAAGTCGTACGATCTATGGCGAGATCGGCTCACTGCTGGCGCAGCCGGATCCGGCGGCGCGAATTCAGAGCGAGGCCGATGAAGCCTGGCTGTCGCTGATTCATGGCATGCAGGGCCGCACGCCGGCCCAGAGCGAGATTTACGAGGACATCATCCAGTCGATCGCGGTGCCGGCGGCGTTTGCCTCGCTGCGCGAGGAGGGTGAGGTGGTGGCGATGGCCTACGCGGTGCTCGACGGCGACCTGTTGTGCTGCGAATCCGTGGTGACGGGTGCCCGGCATCGCGGCAAAGGGTTCGGCCGGCGGCTGATGTCGGCGTTGTTTCACTGGGCGCAGGTCAATCAGGCGACGGGGGCCTGCCTGCAGGTCGAGAGCCAAAATGCAGCCGGACTCGCACTTTATCGCAGCCTCGGCATGGCGACAGAACTGCATCGTTATCACTACCGGCGGCTGCCGCGCGATCAGTAACCGAGGCTCGCCGGGCCCATGTGCCGCGCATGGAACGCGAGATCGATCGAGATCCAGCGCGCGAAATGGTCTCGCAGGTGCGGTGTTGCTGACGGCGCCCCCGCCGCGTCCAGCGCGAAGTAGCCGAGTGCCTCTCCTTGAGCGATGACGTTCGACACCTGGCTCTTTGACAGGGCATATCGCCTGGCCATCTCGGCCCGGCTCGGCGGCACCGTGTCGTCGATATCCGCCAGCATGATCGTGTACACGATCGGCGCGGCACCTTCACGTCCGCCAAAGAACGACATGAAGTCCGGCATCCGGTCGGCCAGGGGCGCGCCGCGGATATGCTCGCGTCCCGCCGACGCCAGCACCTGCCGGATCAGATCGGGATTGTCCTGCAGCATCTGCATGCGCCGAATCTCCGGCTGCGCGATGTCGAGTGCCTCCAGCGCAAGAGCGATCCGCTGCTTGGCGTACGCCAGCATGCGTGCGGTCGGACGGTAGAACTTCAACCGCCGGTCCGTGTCGCTGCGCCGGGTTTCGACGAAACCCGTAAGCGACAGCAGAGCCAGCACGGTCTTCAGAACACGGGGGCTGATTTCTTTGCGCCGCGTACAAAGCTCCAGCAGCCGCCCGTAGGTTGCTCCGCCGTTCGGTCCATAACGTTCGTGGTCGGCATCAAGATAAAGCAGAAGGCGCAAGGTCCGGAACCGGGTTTCCTGGGCCAGCAGCTTGTTGGCGAGTTGCAGCGACCCACGGAAGCGGACGAGGCTGGCGGTATAGGCCCGGACGGCTTGCGAAAAGCCGGGCCGGGCGCGCAGCAGTGCGGCCTCCACGAGCAGCGGATCCGCGTCGCGACTGGCGCGCGGGAACTGCGATTCGTTTTCTCCAGCGAGGCCGTGCATGGGCAACCGCGAATCCCGAATCAGGTGCGTTTGTGTCCGCGCATCGTAAGACCGAACCATGTATCTCTGTCCATGGCTGGCCGGGGATGGCTCCCCGGTGCGCTGGGGGTGATCTTGCGCCCCGCGTGGCGCGACCCGCGGGGCGCAATGTCATCGGGATCGTTTGGACTGGGGAATCTCGTGGCAGTCGCAACGAATAGCGATACGAGCAACAACGATACGGCCGCGATGCCGTGCGCCAAATGCGGTCAGGCCATGCGCTTGTCCTATTGCGAGTCGCTGGAAAGCGACGGGCGGCTCAAGATCTTCGAATGCCATCAGTGCCGGACCACCACGACCGTGGTGGGATCTTCGGCGGACTGACACCATCCTTCCGTAAGGTCTTTCCTCCCGTAAGGTCTTTGGATACGTCTGAGCCGTGACGCGCCAAGCGCGGTCAGTCCTGCGCGTTTTGTCGCAGCGCTGCTCTGTTCACTTCGATGTGACCGGTCCATCATCTCGATGTGACCAACCAATCGTCGACAAGACGGACCTGTCGCTGACGATAATTTTCAAGCGCGGCACATGGCGCAGTTGGCTTGCGTGCGCTGCGGCGCGATATTTTGTCGCCCTCGCGCCGGACGGGCTTTGCTGAGCCCTGCGGCGTCGCGTCGCAAACCACATCATCAAGGACCATGGATGCATCATAATACGCCTTTGATGTCGACTGTCGTCGTCGGCCTCGTGCTGGCTTTCGCGCTCGGCACGCTCGCGCAACGTTTCAGAATCTCGCCGCTGGTCGGCTATCTGCTCGCGGGCGTCATCATGGGGCCGTTCACGCCGGGGTATGTCGCGGATCAGAACATCGCCAATGAACTCGCGGAGATCGGCATCATCCTTCTGATGTTCGGCGTCGGCCTGCATTTCTCCCTCAAGGATCTGCTGTCGGTTCGCGCCATCGCGATCCCCGGCGCCATTGTGCAGATCGCGGTCGCCACGCTGTTGGGCATGGGCCTCGCATGGGCACTCGGCTGGTCCATCGGTGGCGGCGTGGTGTTCGGGCTGGCGCTGTCGGTGGCGAGCACGGTGGTGCTGCTGCGGGCGCTGCAGGAGCGGCGGCTGCTGGATACCGAACGGGGCCGGATCGCGGTCGGCTGGCTGATCGTCGAGGACATGGCCATGGTGCTGACGCTGGTGCTGCTGCCGGCGCTCGCCGGTCTGCTCAAGAATGAGGCGTCGGCGGCAGGTCTGTCATCGCTGGTCTGGCCGGTGCTGATGACGCTTGGCAAGGTCGCGGCCTTCGTCGTGTTCATGCTGGTGGTCGGACGCCGCGTCATCCCCTGGATGCTGCATTATGTGGCGCACACCGGGTCGCGCGAACTGTTCCGGCTCGCGGTGTTCGCCATTTCACTGGGCGTGGCGTTCGGCGCCGCGGTGTTGTTCGATGTCTCGTTCGCGCTCGGTGCGTTCTTCGCCGGAATGATCCTGAGCGAGTCCGAGCTCAGCCACCGCGCCGCGCAGGAAACACTGCCGCTGCGCGATGCCTTCGCGGTGCTGTTCTTTGTGTCCGTCGGCATGCTGGTCGATCCGGCCATCGCGATGCGGGAACCGCTGGAGCTGCTGGTCACGGTGCTGATCATTACGGTGGGCAAATCGCTCGCCGCGTTCGCGATCGTGCGGATGTTCGGACATCCGACATCCACAGCGCTGACGATCTCGGCGAGCCTTGCCCAGATCGGCGAATTCTCGTTCATTCTGGCAGGTCTCGGCACCAGCCTGGCGTTGCTGCCGGCCGAGGGAAAAGACCTGGTGCTGGCAGGGGCGATCGTGTCGATTCTGCTGAACCCGGTGTTCTTTGCCATCCTGGACCGGGTGCTGGCCTCGGCGGCGAAGCCGGCGGCCACGAAGGAGCCGGCCGCTATCGCCAAGTCCGCGGCGCCAAGCGAGCCGCTGCCGGTGAGCGACCTGCGCAATCATGTCGTGCTGGTCGGTCACGGCCGGGTCGGCAGCGTAGTCAGCGCCGCCCTGCGCAGGGACAATGCGCCGTTTCTCGTGCTCGAGGACGCTGCCGGCTCGGTCGAACGGCTTCGCGAGGGCGGGGTCGAGGTGATCACCGGCAATGCGGCCGCGCCCGGAATGCTGGAGGCGGCCAATGTTGTTGCCGCCCGCGCGCTGCTGGTGGCGATCCCCGATGCATTCGAGGGCGGCCAGATCGTGGCGAAGGCACGTGCTCTCGCACCGGGCCTTGCGATCATCGCCCGCGCGCATTCGGAGGAGGAGATTGCGCACCTGAAGCGTCACGGCGCAACGTCGGTGATCATGGGGGAGCTCGAGATCGCCCGGGCAATGATCGCGCAGATCGCAGTTCCGGCGGCGCCGACCGTCGCAACCGGATCGTCGGCCGCATAGCGAGCAGCAACATGTCCTTCCCGAGATGACTGCGGCAGTTGCTCAGTGCTCTGCAATCCCGTGGGCACCGAATGTCAGCACCTCACCGTCGTCCGGAATGCGTAGCTGTCCGGGCGTGATGCCCTGGGCCAGCGAAAGGCTGCGAAGATCGTGCCGGCTGACCGTTGCGTGGTCCAGGGCTTCCATGTGGGTTGCGACCACGATCGCGCGGGGAGACGTCTTGCAAAGTGCGATCGCCTGTTCGGCGTCCATGGCGATCAGAGTCTCGTCCCAGAGCGCTCCGCAGGGATGAATGACGATGATGTCGGGGGCGATGATCCGAATGGCGTCCTCGATCGCCGGGTAGAACACCGTGTCGCCGGTCCAGTAGAGTGTCGGTTCGTCTTTTGCCTTCAGGCTGAATCCCATGACGGATCCCATCTTCTCGACAACGGACCCGAAGCCGTGGCGGCCTTCGTGCCGCGTTAGTCTGATGCCGCGCCAATCAATCGCGTCGACAAGAGGCGTGACCTGTTCGAAACCGGCTGAACGAATTTTGGCCTCGTCTCCCGGTTGGCAGAGCAGGGGCAGATGCTTCGGGATGGCAAGTTGGGCCGTCTGATCGAAGTGGTCCGAATGCAGATGTGATACGATGACGAGTTCGACGCCTTCGAGGATTTCGTCGACAGGGGCGGGAAGTTCGACCAGTGGATTGGGCGAACGTCCGGCATAGGACGGCTTGCTGTGCTTTGGCGCAAAGAACGGATCAATCAGCACGGTCCGACCGGCGACACTCAGTTTCAAGGTCGCGTTTCGCAATAATCTCAGTTGCATGGGATTGTTCCAGTCGAGGAGGTCCAACACCGCCGGCGTTCGACGGCGTGCGAATTCTTGATGAACGCGGTTCTGCCTGAAACCATCCCGTTAGGTTTGGCCGGCCGGCAGCGCGCGAAATCGCAGATAGAGGTTGTTGAGCACGAGGGCGACACCGGTCATGCAGGCTCCGACAATCTGAAGCTCCGTGGGAATCACGCCGGCGATCGACGACACGACGAACGCCGTGACCGGCACGACATCGGTGAACAGGATCCCGTTCAACGGCGTGAGGATCTTGTTGCCGATGTTCCAGCACAGCACGCCGATAAAGCTGGCAATCAGGCTCATATAAAGAAGATGAGGAATGATCGCAGCCAGGCTGGCGGCGCCGGGCACCGGCACCATGTGGGTGGCGAACAGCAGCAGGTTGATGACGGCGATGGTCGTGAGCCCCAGCCACATCGTCATTGTGGTGTATTTGAGGATCGACCATCGCGTGAACTTCGCAGCGCCGAAGGTGTAGACGATCCAGGACAGCATCCCCAGCACGATCAAGACATAGGCCGAATAATCTCCCGGCTGTTTCAGCAGGCCGCCGATGTCACCCTTGGTGATGACGAGGGCCACACCGCAAAACGACAGCAGCACAAACAGCACGGTATATCGCGGCGGCAGCACGCGGCGGATGATCGCATGAATCAGCAGGCCGAGCATCGGCTGTGTCGCCGCCATGACCGAGGCGGTCAAGGCGCCGTCGCGCCCGGCTTGTTGTTGGCCCAGGAAGACGAGAAAACCAAAGCCGGCAAAGCCGATCGAGCCGAGCAGCCACGCCAGTGCGATCGGCTCGCCCTCGATATGCAGTGCGCCGGGACCTTCCCTGACGCGAAGCAGGACCAACGAGGCCGCGCCGGCGATCAGGTATCGCAGGGATGTGAATGTGAAGGGATCGATGCGGGTCAGCGCGCTCGTCATCACCGGAAACATGCAGCCGAACGAGACCGTTGCGATCAGGCAGCACAACACGCCCTTGGCGTAACTGCCGCGCGCAGCCGCCGGCACAGCCTGGTGCACAGGCGTGTCGCTGCCGGACAGCAGCGGTTGTCGCAGAGATTGGTTCATCACGGCCATCCACGCAATTTCGGCCACGACAATGAGAGCCCGGGCCAGCATTGACCAGTGGCACGAATGACAGTTATCGTGGATATTATGCCAAGACCGAGGTCGAACCCACGACGCGCCACGACGGGACGCAGGCCTGTGCGGCCGGACAACACCGTGGTCGCCGTGCTGGCTTATGACGGGGTCAATGCGTTCGAGCTCGGCATCGCCACCGAGGTGTTCGGTCTGTCGAACATGGGTCCAGACTGGTACCGCGTAATCGTTTGCGCCGATCAACCGGGCGTGCCGCTGGCCACCGGCGGCGGCGTCAAGGTGGTCGCCGATGCAGGATTGGCGTCGCTGCGGCGGGCCGGCACCATCATCGTTCCGGGGTGGCAGGACATCGATGCCGCGCCGCCCGAGGCCCTGCTTGAAGCTCTTCGCCGTGCCCACGCGCGCGGTGCGCGGATCGCGTCGATCTGCGCCGGCGTCTTCGTGGTTGCCGCCGCCGGGCTGCTGGACGGCCGGCGCGTCGCCGTGCACTGGATGCATGCGGAGGTGCTTGCGCGAAAATATCCCTTGTTGAGCGTCGACCCCAACGTTCTCTATGTCGACGACGGCGACATCATGAGTTCAGCAGGCCGCGCCGCGGGTCTCGACTTGTGCGTGCACATCGTTCGGCGCGATTTCGGGGCTGAGGTCGCCAACGGCGTGGCGCGTCGCCTGGTGATTCCGGCGCACCGCGAGGGTGGCCAGGCGCAATTCATTCCAAGCCCGGTGCTGAGCGAGGGCGATCCTCTGCTCGCATTGCGCGCCTGGGTACGCGACAATCTCGACCGTGCCCTGACGATCGACGATCTGGCCACGAAGGTCCGGATGAGCCGGCGCACGTTCATCCGTCGGTTCGAGGAGGCGACCGGTGTATCGCCCGGCGAGTGGGTGCTTCAGGAACGCACGGCACGGGCGCGCAGCTTGCTGGAGGCGACCCGGCTGTCGATCGAGCAGGTGGCGACGGCCGCAGGCTTCAGCTCCGCAGATGCGCTGCGCCATCATTTCCGGACCCGCCTCGATACGAGTCCGGCCCGCTACCGGGGCGGATTTCGCGCCTAGATGGAAGAAGATCCTGATTAAGCGCCGCGGCTCGGCTTGCGCAGGAACACGTAATCGGCCGAATAGGGCACGCTCAGGAATGCGCCGACTGTGGTGCACGCGCCGCTCGCGGCGCCGCCTCTGGTGTTGATCCGCTGCACGAGGGCGATGCCGGTCAGCACGCCGCTGCCGCGCTGCGAGGCCACTTCGAGTTTCAGCCAGGGGATGTCCTGCGGCGTCGTGCCGGGGGCATTGCCGATCGATTTGCCGGCGACTGCGCTGCCGTCGCTATATTCCCATGTCGGCCCGGCATAATGGCGGCCGACGGTCTTGCCATCCGCAAGCAGTGTCGCGATCGGCTCACGAAACACCCAGCCGGGTTTGCCGGACGCATCCGCCTTGCACTCGTACACCTGGGCGCCTTCGGCATGCAGGGTCAGCGCCACCGTGAAGCCGGGGGCTGCGATCGCGTCGGGAAGCGGTGTGTCGGCGGCATCGGCACTCATGGCGAACCCGATCAAGGCAAGCGAGGTGAGGGCGAGCTGTTTGAAAAGAACCATGAGCAGCAGTCTCCCGAAGAAGTTGTCAGAAAGGAGGAGACGCGGTCGCTCTCGTATCGGTTCAATGCTTCGGGTGAATCCGGTTCGCAATCGAGTGAATTGCGCACCGGTCTCCGTCGTTCGTGGGACGCATGTGATCAGATCTTGATCACGCTTTTATAATCAGGCTTTGGCCAGCGCCGCGGTGAGATTGTCGGCAACCTTGTCGAGGAAGCCGGTGGTGGAGAGCCAGCGCTGCTCGGCGCCGACCAAGAGCGCGAGATCCTTGGTCATGAAGCCGGCCTCGACGGTGTCGACGCACACCTTCTCCAGCGTCTTGGCGAACACTGCCAGCGCCTCGTTGTTGTCGAGCTTGGCGCGATGCGACAGGCCCTGGGTCCACGCGAAGATCGAGGCGATGGAGTTGGTCGAGGTCTCCTTGCCCTTCTGGTGCTCGCGATAGTGGCGGGTCACGGTGCCGTGGGCAGCTT